>JAKLJY010000100.1 GCA_023150895.1 Myxococcota bacterium
GCCGACGGAGCCGCCGGTGGAGCCGCCGACGGAGCCGCCGGTGCTGCCGCCGGTGGAGCCACCCGTGCTGCCTCCGGTGGAGCCGCCGGTGCTGCCGCCGGTGATGCCCCCGCCGGTGCTGCCGCCGGTGTCGCCGCCGGCGCTGCCGCCGGTGCTGCCGCCCGCGTTGCCCCCCGCCCCGGCGTCGACCTCGCCCGCCGGATCGGCCGGGTCACAGGCCGAAAGCAGGCCGATCAGCAGGCACCCGGCGCTCGTCAGGGGCAATCGCCACGGATTTCCGCGGCGGGCGCTCTCGAAAAACCGCGCTTCGTTCTTCGGGCGAGCCGGTCGTGGCCGATCGCTCGCTCGTGGTCTGCGCTGGTCGTCTCTCATGGCATCTCTCCTTCCGCGCGTGTGTGGACGCGCTGGCCCGGGGCCGGCGCGGGTCGTGAGGCTCCGATGTCCTTCGACGACGAATCTCTGAATGGGTTTGCGTCTGCATCCCCCGTGCCGGCATCGTACCCGGCGAAGAAGGCAACCATCGACCAGCGGAGGTCACCGATGCAACTCACGGCGATTCATCTGGCCCTCGCCGCTGCACTCGCCGTCGGCGCGTGCAGCAGCGACGACGCGTCCGAGGCCGACGGCGGCACGCCTTCTGGTGGCACGGGCGGGACGGGGGGCGTGGCCTCGGGCGGGACGGGGGGCGTGGCCTCGGGCGGGACGGGGGGCGAAGCCTCGGGCGGGACGGGTGGCGAGGCCGGGGGCGGCAGCGCAGGCGGCGCCGAGCCCGACGCGGCCCTCCCCGACGCGGCCCTCCCCGACGCGGCGGTCATCGACTGTCCGGCGGACGTGCTCGCAACGGCCATCGACGTGAACGCCCACCCGGACGGGGAAGGGTTCACCTACGCGGGGGACACCACGGCCGCCGCCGACTCGACGAGCAGCCCCTGCGGCGGCACCGGTTCGCCGGACGTGCTGCACCGCTTCGTCGCCCCGCGCGCCGGGACCTGGCGCGTCGACACCGAATCGACGACCCCGAAGTGGGACACCATCCTGGCCCTGCGGGCGCTCTGTCTCGACGCCGCCGCCATCTCGTGCAACGACGACGCGGCGTTTCCACCGCTCAGCCAGGCCACCGCCACCCTCGAGGCGGGCGAGGTCCTCTACATCGTGGTCGACGGACACGCCGGCGGCGCCAACCCCGACCGGGGGGCGTACACCCTCAGCGTGACACCCCGCTGAGGCTGGGGCGGTCCGAGACCGCGCCGCCCCCCACCGCGAGCTCCACCCGGAACGTCGTGCCCTGCCCGACGGCGGAGGACAGCGTCAGGCTGCCGCCGTGGACCTCGGCCACCTGCCGCGCGATGGCCAGTCCGGCCCCGGTGCCGGGGTACTCGGACTTGGTGTGCAGCCGGTGGAAGATCTGGAAGACGCGGTCGTGGTGCTCGGGTGCGATGCCGATGCCGTTGTCGCGCACGGTGATGGCCACCCGGCCATGGCCGGCCGTCTCGGGGTGGACGTCGACCCGCCGGGGCCGGCTGCGGTTGAACTTCAGCCCGTTGGACATGAGGTTCTGGAACAGGACGACGAGCCGGCCCGGATCGCCGTGCACGGCGGGCAGCGGGCCGTGGACGTGGATCTCGGCGTCTCCCGCCGTCAGGACCCCGTCGAGCAGGCGCCGGGCCTGCAACACGACGTCGTCGAGGCCGACGGGCACGTGCCGCAGCGGCAGCCGCTCGATCTCGCTGAACTGCAGCAGATCGTCGATCAGGCTGCGCAGGTGCTCGGAGCAGCGCGAGATGCCCGCGAGGAACTGCCGCGGCTCGGCCTCGAGACCGGGGCCGACGTCGTCCTGGAGAATCGACGCGTAGGCGGAAATCGTCCGCAGGGGCTCCTGCAGGTCGTGGGCGACGGCATGGGTGAAGTCGCGCAACTTGCCCACCACGCGGCGCAGGTCGTCGTTGGCGCGTTCGAGATCGGCCTGGACCCGCTGCTTGTCCCGGATGATGTCCTGGACCGCGACGGCCTTGCGAATGACCGTGTCGAGCTCGTCGGGATGCCAGGGCTTGGAGAGATAGCCGAGGATCTGCCCGTGGTTGACGGCCCGCACGAGCGCGGGCAAGTCGGCGTACGCCGTCATCAGGATGCGACTGGTGTGCGGCCAGCGCGCGGAGACCTTCTCCAGAAACTGGTGGCCCGCCATGTGGGGCATGCGCTCGTCGCAGATGACGATGGAGACGTCGTGCCGCTCGAGCAGGTCGATCGCCTCGCTGGCCTTGGTGGCGCCGAGGCAGGTGTACTGGCGGCGCAGGTGGTGGCGCAGCGCCGAGACGGTCATGGGCTCGTCGTCGACGACGAGGATCGTGTGCGCCGGGCCCTCGCGATCGTCCTGATCGTCGTCGGGGTCGAGGGGGGCGCCGGGCGCAGGGCTGACGGTCCGTTCGCTCATGGACTGGGGCTCCGCTTCACGAAGGGGACCTCCCGGCCGTCGGGAGCACGGTACGCAACAGTGCCCCACCCTCGGGGGCCGTGGCAATCTCGATGCGACCGCCGTGGCGATCGATGATCTGGTAGCTCAGGCTCAGGCCGAGCCCGGTGCCCTCGCCGACCGTCTTCGTGGTGAAAAACGGGTCGAAGACGCGCTCGCGCAGCTCGGGGGGGATGCCGGGGCCGTCGTCGGCGACCTCGATGACGAGCGCGTCTCCCTCCCGACGGGTCGAGACGCGCACGAGGCCGTCCGGCGGGGTCACGGCCTCCGCGGCGTTCTGGACGAGGTTCATCACGACCTGGTTGAGCAGCGCCGGCGCGACCTCGACGGTGCCGGTGTCGCCGTGCTCGACCACCAGGCGGGCGCGCCCGGTCAGGACGTGTTCGAGCATGCGCAGCGTCGAGTCGATGCCCGCCCGCAACGCCTCGGCGTCGATGGCTTTGAACGGCGCTTCATCCATGCGCGCGAACGTCTTGAGGTCGTCGACGATGGTCTGCACCCGGGTCACGCCCGTCTGAGCGTCGCGCACCAGCTCGCCGAGGATCGCCTCCGGATCGTCGATGCGCAGGTCACGGCGCGCTCGCCTGAGCTTCTTGTAGAGCTCCGGCGCCGCGGGGGCGAGGTGCTCGAGGGCCTCGTCGTACCGCCGCTGAAGCGCCAGGATGTCCCCCATGTCGCGCTCGAGGCTGCGCAGGTTCGTCAGGGTGAACGTCAGGGGGTTGTTGATCTCGTGGGCCATGCCGGCGGTGAGTTTGGCCAGGCCGAGCATCTTCTCCTGCTGCACGATGCGGGCCTGCGCGGCCTTCAGGGCGGCGACGGCCCGGTCGATCTCGCGTCGGAGCTGGTCCTGGCTGTTGAGCACGTCGACGCTCGTGCGCCCGGCCAGGATGGCCCCGCCCACACAGACGAACGCGAAGATGAGGATCGAACCCATGACGTAGGCGCCGTCGTGGGCGAAGTCGGTCGTGCTGAACACGGGCGGGATGACCCCTTCGGCCCGAAGCTGCATGGCCGCCCCGAAGAACACGATCTGGAAGATCGCCAGCGCCCAGACGGCGCGCTGGCCCCCGGTGAAGAGGGGCAGCATGACGAGCATCAGCACGCACATGCCGCTCCAGGGGGTCTCGACCTCGCCCTGGGCGAAGTTGGCGACGGTCAGCACCGCGCTGTCGACCGCGAGCAGGCCGGGGATGAGCCACGGGCGCGGCCCGAGCCGGGCGAAGACGGCCCAGGCCAGCAGACCGGAGAGGGCGCCCGCCGCCGGGCCGATCCACGGGGCGAGCACCGGCGACGCGCCCACGCGGGTGACGTCCTGGACCACCGCGACGACCACGACGAGCACGGCGAGCAACGCGTGGGTGAAGAGAAACGCCCGCGTCCGCGAGACGCGGACCGGATCGGCGGCCTCCGCGGGGGGGCTCATGTCCGCGCCCCGACGCGTTCGAGCGCCGCCAGCGCCCGCAGGACGACCGCCGTCGTGACGGTGCGGGCGCCGTAGGTGCCGGGCTCGTGGTGGGCCCCGACCGTCACGTAGAACGGGCAGGCCGGGTAGCCGCCGTCGGCCTCCTGGGCGTCGATGAGGGCACGTTGCACCCCATCGGCCTCGACGGCGCCGAGGGCCCCGACGGCGGTGAGCGCCACGGCGGCGAAGGCCGTCTCGAGCACGGAGCCGAATTCGCCGGACAGGCGAAGGCGGGCGCGCAGAAACGCGACGAGGCGGGCGATCACCCCGGCGTGGCGCCCCGGCGCGCAGCCCGAGAGCGCCAGCACGCCCAACGCGGCCACCACGACGGGCCCGTAGAACGCCGACGGCGGCGGCTCGTCGGCATCGAACCACACCGCGAGCCGGGCGACCGCGCGGTCGAGGTCCCGATCGACGGGTGTCGTCCCGGCCAGCGCGCGGTGCCACCCGAGGACCGCGTTGGCCATGGAGGCGGGGCAGCGGGCGCCGATCCATGGCAACGGGCCGTCCTCGGCCCCGGTCGGCGTGTCCGCCGTCAGCCACGTCGGGAGGGTGCCGTCTTCGAGGAGGTCTCGGCGCAGGGCCGCGATGCTCGCTTCGACGAGCGCCTCGGGTCTGGGCGTGCGCGCGGCGAGGACCTGCAGCGCGAGCCCCGTCAGATCGGCGTCCGGGGGGATCTCGCGCTGCCCGGGGTAGTAGCGCCAGCCGTCCGGATCACGCCGGGCGAGCGCAGCAGTGGCGCAGGGGTCGAAGCGCTCGGGCGGCTCGCCGGCCGCGCGCAGGTGCTCGGCCACGACGAGCTGACCGAAGAGGTCGGCCACCACCGTCGGGCGCCCGAAGAGGCCCCAGCGATGGTGTTCCGTGGCCTCGTCGGCCGTCGGATCGGCGTCCAGAAACGCACGGGCGGCGCGACGACACGCGGCGCGTTCGTCGGGGAGATCCGGATCGAGCGCCCCGGTCGGCGGGGCCCCGAGGGCGGCGAGCGCGTCGTCCACGGCGAAGGTCAGCTCGCGCGTCTCGTCGAGCAGCGCGCGCAGGACCGGCGGCGCCCCGGCCAGGGCCAGCGCGGCCTCGAGCGCCTCGAGGCGCTCATTCGCGAACGAGCGCCACGCCTCGGCCGTGCCCGCCGCGATCAGGCACCAGCGGGCGGCCTGTTGCCGCGAGACGGAGCGCCGGGCCCCCGCCAGCAGGCGCGCCGCGGTCGCGCCGAAGACGCCGTGGGCGAGGGCCTGCCGGATGGGGAGCGTCGGTTTGGCCGCGCGCCAGTCGTCGCTGTTCTCCTTGGCGAAGAGATCGAGGTAGTCCGTGAAGACCTGCACGAGCCCCCCGATCTCGCGGCCGAACGTCGCGAACGGGGCGGGATCGCGGCCGGCGAGCAGGGCCGGTGCGGCGAGCAGGGCTGCGAGCTCGCCCCCGGTCTTGCGCAGCGCGATGCGTGCCGGATCACCGCCCGGGAGGTCGGTGAATCGCAGGTCGTCCATCTGCCCGGCGGCCATGACGAGTCCGCCCTCGAGGTACAGGCGGGCCACCGCCGGCGCGCGCGGATCGGGGATCTCCAGCGCCGCGAGCTGAAACAGGAACAGCAAGGCGCAGACATCGTTGAGGCCGAGTTGGCCTTCGAGCCCGGGGACCGGCTCGTCGACGAGGTCGTCGGCGAGATCGGCGGCGGCGTAGTAGTAGCAGGCGGCCTCCGTCAGCGGCACCGCCACACCCGGGGACAGCCCCAGGGACAGCGCCACGCGGTGCGCCACCAGCGGCGGTGGCAGGTCGTCGAGGTCGAGCGCGTCGGGAAACAACAGCGCGAGCCGGCGTTCCAGGCGGACGCAGAGGTCGGGGTCGGGCACGCGCCGCCGCGTCGAAGCGGAGAGCGCGTCCCGGACGAGGGTCAGGTCGGCCGCGTCCATGTGCGACGACACTCGCCCGGCCTCGGGGCGCTGTCAACGTCGTCGGCGCCGTGGGGCTCAGCCGGCGAAGAGGGTCACCGTGCGGGGCGCCTGGGACTTGGTCTCGCCCTTGGGGGCCTGCTTGACGGCGTTGACCTCGGTGTCGAGCTTGCGGACGTTGGCGACGATGCGATCACGAAGGGACTGGCGGATCATGGGGGCCTCCGGGCTTGGGTTTCCAGTGAGCGTGGAAAACTGTGTGCCGGGGCCGAATTGCAGGGGGTGTGCCAGGGCGCCCGCCCGTGAAAAACTCACGGCGTGTGCGGGCGGTCTGACGAGTGAGTGAGGAGATTTCGGAGCTTGTGAGGAATGTGGGGCGTGTTCGTGGAGAAGTCGGCAGAACTACTGGCCAGCCTTCGTGGCTTCCTCAGTCGCCAATGACCACTCCAGGAGCTTGTTCACATCGAGGCGCTGAAGACCGCCGCCACCGCCGGGCACGAGGACGACCTGCTTGCCCTGCAGGGCCTCCGCGATGCGCAGTTTGACCATCGCCCGACCGCCCGCGCCGCGGAGCGCCTCATTGCGCTTGGCGATGGCCTGGGCCTTGGCCTGGCGTTCGGCCACGATGGCCTCGGCCTCCTGCTGGCTCTGGTAGTACCGCGCGTCGGCCTCGAGCTTGGTGCGGTTGAGCGCACCCTGGGCCTGCGCGAGATCCGAAGCGGCCTTGCCGCGGGCCCCTTCGAGGTCGCGCAGGGCCTCCTGCTGGGCGGCCTCGGCCTCGCTCTTGAGCTGCTCGGCGCGTTGCTCGGCGAGCTTGCGGTCGTGGATGATCTTCTCGTACTCCGGCGGGAACCGGTGCTCGTGCAAAATGACCTGCGAGACCAGCACCCCGTAGGGCGTCAGGGCCGTCGCGAGCTGCCGCTGGGCCTCTTCGGCCCCCTGGAAGCGTTTGTCCGCGTTGTAGATGGACTCGCTGTCGAGTCGGTTCAGGACGTCGCGCACGATGGTGCGCGCCATGGGCCGGACCAGTTTCTCTTTGACCTCCTCGGTGTCCTTGCCGACGGTTTCCAGCAATGACGGGGCCATCTGGGCGTCGATCCCCCAGACGACGGTGACGTCCATGCTCACGTCCGAGCCGTCGGTGGTCTTGAACTGCAGGTCGTTGCCCTCACCGCTGCCGTCGGCCGCGTTCTTGGCCGACATCCGCAGGTTCTGGACTTTGGTGTCGAACGTGTAGAAGTCGCGCACCAGCGGCGCGAAGAAGTTGGTCGAGCCGGGCGGGTAGACCACCGACTGCACGCCCTGATGGGCGCAGCCGAGGCCGAATTTGCAGACGAGCACGCCGACCTCGGTCTCGCCGGTGGAGTGCGTGGCACAGCCCTGCGTGAGCGCGCCGAAAAGCAGAAACGGGGCGATGAGGCGCAGGTTTCGCATGTCACTTCACCTCGAACTTCTGGAGAAGGCTGCCGAGATCGAGCGGGTTCAGGCCGCGCTCGCCGTCCGTGGGGAGGACGAGGACGCGCAGGCCGTCGAGGACCTCGGCCATCTTCAGGCCGACCATGTTTTCCGAGCCGGCGCCCTGGAGGGCGTCGTTCTCGAGCTGCGTGCCGCGCGCCTCGGCGAGCTCGACGAGCAGCTTGCCCTCGGCGTCCCGCTTGCGCTTGTAGAGATCCGCGTCGGCGTCGAGCTTGCGGACCTCGGACTCGCCGCGCGAGGCTTCGACCCCGACCGTGGCCTTGCCCTCGGCGATGATCGTGTCGCGCTTGCGTTCCTCGATGGCGGCTTTCGCCTCGGCCTGCCGCAGGAAGACCGTCTGGTCCTTGATCTTCCGGCTCTCGATGATCTCCTGATACTTCTGGTCGTAGGTGTACTTGCGCACCAGGACGCCGTCGACCTCGATGCCGTAGGCCGCCAGGTCCGCGGCGAGCTCCTCGTGGGCGAGGCGCGACTTCTCGATGCGGCTCGGCCCCTGGTAGAACTGCTCCGCGTTGAGCTCGCCGAGGGTCTTGCGCAGGGTGCGGTCCGCGCGCGGGATGACCAGACGATCTTCGAAAGACCGGCCGGGACCGGCCTCGGTGAAGACCTTGTGCGCGTCCTTGATGCGGTACAGCACCGAGACGTCGAGCTGCACCTGATACCCGTCGCTCGTCTGAATCTTGATCGACGGCGTGCTGCGGAACTCCTCGCTCGATTCGCTCGCCGAGTCGCTGTAGTTGACCACCTGCAGGTCCGTCGGGAAGACGTGCATCCGCTCGCTGAGCGGGTTGACGAAGTGCAGGCCGACGATGTGCGGCTCGGGACGGATGCCCGCGTCGGCGCCGTAGATGGTCTGCATCAGGCCGACGTGACCGGGCGGGACGTAGTACGTGAACGAGCCGAATCCGATGAGCAGCGACAGGGCCGTCACGAGCGGGATCCACAGGATCTTGCGGGCGAAGACGAACCGCACGACGCGCCAGAGGCCACGGAAGAAGCCGCCGAGCGATGGCGCTCGACTCGGGGTGATCGGGGTGGACATGCGCGACCTCGCTGATCAGGGTTTCGGGCGTTCGGACTCGGTCCGGGCGAGGGATTCGTGTCCCGTCGACTCGGTGCGGGCCCGCGCCGCACGGAGTCGATCCACGTCGCCGATGAGATCCTCGGTGGTGACCTGTCGTTCGAGCTGCCGCTGCGCCTGCTCCATCTGCGCGACGATCTCGCCGAGCTGCTGCGCGTAGCGGCGCCGCCGCGAGCCGATTTGCAGATCGGGCAACCACCAGGCGCCCGCGGTGAACAGAAACGGCAGCCACTTCTGCCAGCTCGGCAGAATGCGCGCGGCGAAGACGCTCGCCAGCAGACCGATGCCGACGAAGGCCAGGCGAGCCACGACGTCGCCGTGCCGCCAGATGCCGAAACCGCGGCGCTCGTCCGCGGTGAAGGGCTCGGCCACCTGCCGCCAGCGGGCCGGAATCGTGCCGAGCAGCTCGGCCGTGAGCGCGTCGAGGTAGCGGTCCGGCAGATCGTACTCGGCATACTCGCGTCGCACGGGTTCGAGAGCGGCCGTGATCTCGGCACGGATGGCCGCGTCGTCGCCGACGATGGCCGGGCGTCGCCGCTCGAGGTGCGCGAGCACGTCGGCCGTGACCTGTCCCGCGGAGAAAGCTTTCAACATGCGCGGCGAGCATACACCGCGCGGGTCAAGGGTAGTACTTCGCCTCGCAGGTCGGGCAGAGGCCGTGACTGAACGTGGCGTCCGAACGACGGGCGACGTAGTGGTCGAGACGCTCCCACTGATCGCCGTCGGTGCGGATGTGCTGGCAGTGCGAGCAGACCACCAGAAGACCGCGCAGACGGCGGAGCTGCGCGTGGACGCTGACCCGGGCGATGAGCTCCTCGTCGTGGAAGGGCTTGGGCACGTAGTCGACCGCGCCGGCGCGGAAGCCCGCGAGCACGTCGTCCCGCGAGGTCCGGGCCGTGAGGAAGATCACCGGGAGACCGGCGGTGCGAAGATCGGCGCGCAACGCCCGACAGACCTCGAAACCGTCCATGCCGGGCATCGAGACGTCGAGGAGCACCACGTCCGGCTGGGCCTCCAGAGCGAGCGCGATGGCGCGGGCCCCGCCGAGGGCGAGCGAGACGCGGAAGCCGTTGCGGCTCAGCAACGGCCCGATGACCTGCAGGTTGCGCGGCTCGTCGTCGACCGCGAGGACCAGTGGGCCGTGGGGGGCGGTGGGCGGACTCAAGGTTCACTCCTGTCTGCCCGCGGGTCGGGCAGGGCCGCCAGCAGGTCCGGGAACGCGTCGATCAACCGGAACATCGGGCCGACGTCGAACGCGTCCGCGGCGGCGCGGAGGCGGCGACCGAAGTCCTCGAACGCCGGATTGCCGTGCGCCCGACCGGCTTCGGCCGCAGCGTCGGCGAAGGCCGCGATTTCGTCGATCTCGTGGCGTCGTTTGCACTGGGCATGGGCGGCGCACAGGTCCGCCACGATGGCCGGGGGCAGGGCGCGACCCGCCTGGAACGCCGGCAACGGAACGGCGGGCGGGGGCAGCGTCGCACCGGCGGGGAGCGGCGACGGCGCCCGGGAGGCCGGTGCGTCACCGCCCGACGTCCGCGCGGCCGGCGCCAGGGGGGCCGGGACGACGACCTCGAAGCGCGTGCCCTGGCCGACGACGCTCTCGACGCGGATCTCGCCGCCCATCTGCGTCACGAGCCCGTGAACGATCGCGAGCCCGAGGCCGACGCCGCCGGCGTTTGCGCCCGGGCGGCCGTGGCCCTCCACCTGCACGAAGGGCAGGAAGATGCGCGCCCGGGCTTCGGCGGGGATACCGATGCCGGTGTCGGCGACGGCGATGACGAGGTCACAGGTGTGGTCGGGCCGCGTCTCGCCCCGCAGCGTGACCGTCACGCCGCCCTGCTCGGTGAACTTGAAGGCGTTGCCGAGCAGGTTGAACAGCACCTGTCGCAGCCGCAGGCCGTCGAGCCAGACCGGCGGGGGCGGCGGCCCCTCGACCTCGAAGGCGAGCGCGAGGTGCTTCTCGACGGCCCGGGGCTCGAAGGCGCCGCAGACTTCCCGGACGAGGGCCACCGCGTCCGTCTCGTCCGGCTCGAAGGAGATGGGGCCCTGCTCGAGGCGCGAGGCCTCCAGCACGCGCTCGAGCATGGCCGCGAGGGTTCGCCCGGCGCCCGTCAGCGAGGCGAGCCAGGCGCGGTGGCGGGGGAGCTCGACCTCGGCCGCGAGCAACCGACCGAGGCCCAGAATGGCGTTGAGCGGCGTGCGCACCTCGTGGCTCATGTTGGCCATGAAACGGCTCTTCGCGGCGCTCGCTTCCTCGGCGCCGGCGGCCAGGGCCTGCACGTGGGCCAGGCTGGCCGCTAGCGCCGCCTGCTGCTCGGCGATGACCGAACGGTGGCGGAAGTCGCGCCGATGGGCCGCGTCGAGGAAGACCGCCAGCATGAGCCCGAGCACCGCCGACATCGTCCCGTTGACGGCGTTCGAAAGCCTGATCGAGGCGTCGGGCTGCATCAGGTACTGCCCGGCGAAGAAGCCCGCGGCCCCGAGGGCCTGCCCGACGATGGCCTGCGACCTCCGCGTCCGCATGACCATCGGGACCCCGAAACAGGCCACGATGTACGGGGTCACCGCCGAGGTCACCTGTTGGTCGATGGCCGCGATGCTCGCCCCGGCGAACAGGTAGAGGACGGCCACGGCGTCCATCGTTCGCGTGACCCCGCGCCGGGCCCAGCCCTGCTGCCAAAGCACGCCGGCGAGCCCGCCGGCCAGCGCCGCGACGACGCAGAGCGTGTGCGCGACGACGAGGTCGAGGCGCCAGTCGAGGAGCACGGCGGCGGCGCGGTCGCTCGGTCCGGGTTCGAAGATCAGGAACGCGAAGATGTGCAGGAGATGAACCGCGACGAGGGGCCCGAAGAACCACCGAAGACGTTGCGCGTTCACGCCCGCGCGTTCGATCTCGTAGGCGGCGTCGGCGGCGGGGCTGAGGGAATCCGCGAACTGCACGCCTCCGTCATCGGCGGATGCGCAGCGGAAATCGAGGGGCCGCGACCGTTGCGCGCGCGCCAATGCCGTGTCATGGGTCGGGACACGGATGGATTCAAAGAGAGAGTCCGAGCCCGAGCCGGAGGTCGAGCGATGCGCCTGAAGTCCGCGACGGTTTTCGTCGCTGCGGTGCTCGGGAGCGCCGCGTGTGATGCGTCCCCGGCCACCGACGCGCCCGACGTCGACGCCGCGGCGCCCGATGCCCGAGGTCCCGATGCGGCCGGCCTCGACGCGTCGCCGCCCGACGCCACGGGGCCCGACGCCGCGCCTCCCGACGCCGCGGGGCCCGACGCCGCACCGAGCTGCCCCGTGCAGTTCGCCTACGACCCCCTCGCCGGGGCGGCGCTGCAGACGTTCCCCGACGACTTCTACACACGGCCCGATCCGGGCACCCCGACGGGTCTGCGGCCGTCCATGGCCCCCGAGCTCGCCCCCTGGCTCCCGGCCATCGTGGGGGGCTACGAGTCCGTGTTCCGTCAGCTCGAGACGCTCGACGGGTGGGGCACGACGGCCGGTGTCATTTTGCGTTTCACCGGGCCGGTCGCCTCGGCGGACCTCCCGGAGCGGGCCCTGCGCCTGGTCTCGCTCGCGGGGGACGTCGCGACGGACGTCCCGTTCGAGATCCGCACGGCGGACGACGGCGCGACGTTGATCCTGTGGCCGATGGTGCCCCTTGCACCGGCCACGCGGCATGGGGTGGTGGTCACGCGTGCCCTGCGGACACCCGACGGCGGGTGCGTCGATCCGAGCCCGACGTTCGACGTGCTGCTCGAGCCCGAACCCGCGCTCGACCCGCGCCTCGCGCCGCTGGCGCCGCGCTATCGGGCGTTGCTCGACCGAACCGCCACCGCCGTGGAGGACTTCGTCGGCGGAACGGTCTTCACCACGCAGAGCATCGTGGAGACCTCGCTCGCCATCGCCGCGGACGTGAACACGCGCCGCGTCGGCTGGACGACCCCGCCGACATGCCGCGACGAGCCGCTGTTCCGGATCTGTGACGGTGTCTTCACGGCCGCGGACTACCGGGTCGACGAGGTCGTGGCGGGGACGACGCCCACGCGGATGTACGATCTCCCGGTAAGGGCGTTTCTGCCACCGCCGACGCCCGAGCCGTCCGGCCCCCGGCCCACGGTCCTCTTCGGGCACGGCCTGGGGTCGGACCGCGGGCAGGCCGCGGCGCTGGCCGAGTTCGCCGCGCCCCTGGGACTCATCACGGTCGCCATCGACGCGCCCGCACACGGTCAGCACCCGACGGCCGAGGGCGACGCGGACATCGTGCGCATCGCGGGGTTCTTCGGCATCGACATTCTGGAACAGTCCCTCGACGGGCTCAGACTCCGGGACCACTGGCGTCAGGCCACCTACGACAAGCTCCAGCTCGTGCGCCTCCTGCTCGACGACGGCGATCTCGACGGCGACGCCTTGCCCGACGTCGAGCCCGAGCGCCTGGCCTACCTGGGCGTCAGCCTCGGCGGCATCATGGGGCCGGAGCTGCTTGCACTCTCGCCCGCCGTGGGGCTCGGCGTGCTCTCCGTGCCCGGGGGGCGCGTGGCGTCCATCATCTCGGACGGCCCGACCTTCAGTGTGCTGGTGCGCGCCATGACGCCGCCGGGCACGCCGCCCGGGGAGGTCGCGCGCTTCTTCCCGGTACTCCAGACCCTCATCGAGCGGGGCGACGCGGCCAACTACGCGCCCCATGTGTTGCGCGACCGCCTGCCCGGCGCGGGGGACCGGGCGCCCCACCTGCTCTTCGACATGGCGCTCGACGACGCCATCGTACCCAACGTCTGCAATCGGGCGCTGGCGCGGGCGCTCGGCATTCCGCACATCCCGCCGGTGCTTCAGCCGGTCGGCATCGTGCCCGTGCTCGACGGCGCCCCGGTCCGTGGCAACCTCGACGACGGCCGCACGACGGCGGGTCTGTTCCAGTTCGACCGCGTGGTCGAGCGCGCGGGCGAGCCCGTGGTGCGGGCCGAGCACGACAACCTCGCCAAGAGCACCGAGGGCCTGCTGCAGGCCACGCACTTCCTGCAGACCTGGGTCGACACCGGCCTCGCCGAGATCATCGACCCCTATGCGGTGCTGGAGACGCCGCCCTTGCCGTGAGCGGGTCGCGCTCGGGGTCAGTGGCGGACGGCGAAGCCCGGGCGGGGCGTCGAGCGCCACCGCAGGGTGTCGACGAGGCCGCCGCGGGCGTCGCGCAGGCGCACGGTGTCGCTGCCGTTGTTCAGCGAGAGGCCGTCGGGCGCCACCAACCCGCCGGACGCCGGCGTCCCGCCGCCGAAGACGGTCAGGCTCGCGCCGGCCGCCAGCCGCGTGCCCCGGGGGAAGGTGAAGCGCGGGCCGACCGCGTCGCTGATCACATAACCGCCGATGGCGATTTCGGCGCCGCCGGCGTTGCGGACGGTCACGGACTCGTCGGTGCGGTCGTCGACCCGGCCGTCGCCGTTGAGGTCGCGATCGGGGTTGGGGACGACCGCGTCGAGCACCAGGGCGGCCTTGCGGGCGGCCGAGGTCACATCGCAGGCCCCGCGCGGGGTGGCACAGACCTTGGTCGAGATGGTGCCGCGTACCTCGGCGCTCTGACAGATGAAGCCCGTCTCACAGGCGTCGTCGGCCGTACACTCGGCGGAACAGACGCGCGCGCCGTCCATGCGGACGCAGCGGCCGCCGGCGCCGCAGTCGCCGTCCGCCCGGCAGGCCTCGCACAACAGACCCGCGTCCGCCCAGGGATGCCGCCGGGGGTTGTCGTCGATGCCGTGCAGGCCGTACATGGTGCTGAACCAGGGCGACGTGCCGTCCAGCGTGCGCAGGAACTCGGAGACGCGCCGGGCGATGACGTGACCGTCGGGGCCCTCTTCGATGAACACATCGAGGAAGTCGAGCACCGGGCTCGCCGTCTCGGCGTTGCTGAACGACGTCGTCGTGATGACATCGAGCCCTTCGCCGCCGGCCTTCGCCGGGTTCTGGAAGAAGCCCGAGCCGATGGCATAGGTGTCGCACCCCTCGGCGAAGACGATCTGCGAGCGGCCCGTCGGCATTTCGGCCGTCGCGAGCTCGGCGTCGTCGACGTCGCCCTCGGACGTCTTCTTCCAGTTGGCGAGCGCGAAGCCGTAGAACGGCCCGCTGTGCCCGGAGAAGACGATGATGTCGCTCTCGGCGAGGCTCTGCCGGAAGTCGGCCTCGAGCAGGCGGCCGCCCGCATCGGTGTCGGGATCCGTCTCGGTGCCGGGCTTGCCCCAGAAGAGACGCACCCGCACCTCGACCGGGCCATTCGGCGTATGGACCGTCGTCGTGAGGGGGCCGCTGTCGCGCTTCAGGTCTTCGTACTTCGCGACGGGCGAGGCGAAGCCGCGATCGACGAGCGTGACGTACACTTCGCGGCTGTGTTTCAGGTGATAGGCGGCGTGATAGTCCCAGCCGAAGTGCATGTCGACGCTGAGCACGCCGTCGTCCATCAGACCGGCGTAGTCGAACCAGGCATCGGTGCTGCGGGCCTCGGGCTCGACGAACAGACGCACCGTCTCTAGCCGGTCGGCGGAGACCTTCGCGGGATCGAAGCCCTCCCACGGGGCCTGCCGGTACCACTCGGCGTTGATCTCGAGCTTCTGCATGTCCTCGGTCGAGATACGACCGATCTGCAGGTCGAAGTATCGCCGCCCCTCGGGCGAGATCTGCGTCGGCATCACCGAAAGCAGGTCCACCGGCCCGCCGACGATCTGCCGGAAGGTCATTTCGAAGGCCAGCGGATCGCCCTCCACCGGGCGCAGATCGAGGTCCTCGTAGCTGCCGTTTTTCGTCAGTGAGCGGAAGCCGCCGTACTTGGCGTTGGGATCCTTGCGTTCCTTCTCGACGAGATACTGCGACAGGAACCAGCCGACCACGACGTGCCGGTACGAGACCAGCTCCCGCGCGCGGGCGAGGCGCTCCGCGGCGGTGCGGCCGGCGTAGCTCTCCTCGATGCGCACCTGTGTCGCGCCGGTCACGGCGTACTCGCGGGCCGTCAGGGAGAGGAAGTTGTCTTCCTTGCCCGGCTCGACGACCGAGAGGGTGTCGGCCGCGTCGTTGCCGTTCGAACCCGGGGCGTTCTCCGTGCCGTCACCGGCGTCTCCGCAGGCGGTGAAGGGCAAAGCGAACGCGAGGGTGAGCGCGAAAGTGCGGGACGGGCGGCGCATGGATACTCCGATGACCAGGGGACGCGGAAGTTCGGGGTTGGAGACAGATGGGACGCAAAAAATGTGCCGCGGCCTACTCCGCCGGCAGGCCGGTCTCCCGCAGCCAGCGGGTCGCCAGCGGGCCGGGGTCGAACCCCGTCTCGGCCTCGAGGGTGTCGAGGAGGTCCTGCATCCGGGCCGCCGCCTTGCCGCCGTGCCGACGGTAGAAGGCCGCCAGCGCGGCATCCAGGGAACCACGGCCGACGGTCTCCTCGACGGCCCGCAGGAAGAGCGCGCCCTTGTAGTACGTGACCAGCGACCACAGGGGGTGCGTCGTCAGGTCGATGGCATTGCACGTCTCGGGCAGCCAGGCGGGTGTGTCGTCGCCCCCCTCGACCAGCTCGCCGAGGTCGTGTTCGTACTGCGCCCACTGCGCCGCGCCGGCCTCGGGCCCATCCACCGCCTCGATGGCCCGGGCGGCCAGGTACGTCACCGTGCCCTCCGAGAGCACGAGGTCCTCCCAGCAGGCGATGCGGACGCCGCCGCCGAACCAGCCGTGGGCCGCCTCGTGCGCGTGCGTGTTGGCGTCGCCCATCTGCCCGTCGTCGATGTGCCAGTACGGGTGATGCTCGAGGCCGCCGAAATCCCCCGGGCCCCAGTCCACCGACACGGACGCGGCCTTCGACCCGAAGAGATAGGGCCCCACCGTCGTCTCGAGCCAGTCGAAGTGACCCACGAGCGACGCCGCGCCGGTTCGGGCCGTCTCGAGCCCGTCGGGCGGGGTGTAGAGGCCGATCTCCGTACCCGCCGCGGTCTCGCCGAGGCGGGTGTATGCGTAGTCGCCGACCGCGAGTCCGATCTGGTACGCGGGCGCCGGCGCCGGGATCTCGCGGGGGTATACCGCCGTCTGCCCGTCGGGCACGCCGCCGACCGACAGGGTGAACGTCGTGCCGTCGGCCGGGTCGCTGTGGCACGGAAACAGATTGCCGCAGAACGCCGGCCACAGGAACGTCAGGCCGGGGGTGGCATCCCAGCCGTTGAACTGACCGTGCTTCGAAAAGCCGTACTCGAAGACGAGCCGCGTGCGCGCGGTGGGCGCCGAGACGAGCAGCCGCGCGGGGGCGGGGCGGGTGAAGGGGAGTGTCTCGCCGTCCGGCGTGCGCACGGCCTCGACGCGCAGGTCGCCGACCTCGAAGAGCGCCGGGCCCGTGCCGCGCGCAAGCGTCACGGTCGCGCGGCCGCGCCGGGCCGTCAGATCGAGCGCGAGCTCCGTATGGACGATGTCGCGCGGGGGCAGCTGGGCATCGTCGCCGGTGCCGCCGGTGCGATCCGGCTTGGCCGCGCCGCCCGTGGCCGAGTCCTCGGGGACGCGCGCGCCCCCGGTGCCGGTGGACCCCGAGCCGCCCGCGTCGCAGGCGAACGCGAGCAGGCCGAGGGCGGCCGCGCAGGGGGAGAGCGGGAGACGGGAGAGCGTGGTCAGACGGGTCGGCATGGAAGAGCTTTCGCGGGGAGCGCGGCCCGACAGAGAAGCGCGGCCCGAGCGTTTTGGCAAGTCGGGGCGGGGGCGTCGCGTCGCCGCTCAGTGCGGCCACTTCCCCGGTTCGCACACGTACGCGTCGATGTGGACCACGTAGGTCTTCTCCGGGCACTTCGCCTCGTACGCGTCGACGAAGCTGCCGCAGCGGCCGCCCGGACGGGCCGGTTTCAGGCGCGCGTCGTGGGCCTCGCGGTTGGACGCGAAGGGCGAGCGCCCGTCGTCGCACCGCAGCCGGGACAGGAGCGAGAGCCCCGCGTAGAGGCCGCAGGTCTCGTACGGGTCGGCGAACGACGACGTCCGATCGCTGAACCGCGTCGTGTCGGCGCCGACCCAGCGGTATCCCGGCGCCACGAGAACCGGACCGGTCTCGGACGACCGTTCGCAGCCCGGCGGAACCGGCGCCGCCTTGGGCATGAAGCACTGGGCGAAGTCGCGCGTGACCTTCGCGTCGAGGCCACACGCCACGCCCGTGGGGCCGGCCTTCTCGCAGAGCCCGAGGAAGTCCGGCCGCACCCATTCGTCCGGATCCGGTTGACCCTCACTGCGCCTCATGACGAGGTAGTGCTCCAGAGCCCGTTCACACGACGGGACGGGCGCGCTGGTCGTCGCCGGGCCATCGAGCGGCACCACCGGGGGCGAGCCGCCACACGCGCAGAGCGCGAGGGCAAAGAAGGGGACGGGCAAGCGGAAGGGATGCATGGCTCCCGTGCATTCGCACTTTGCGGGGGCGCTGGCAAGGCGACCGCCGCGCGCCGCGCGCCATCCCCGGGGACTCGGCGAACACCGCCGACGGCGGGCCCGGGAGCTCGTCGCCGGCACGCCCGCCCGTGGGGGGTCGGCCGCGGGCCCCGCTCGCGACGCCGCGATCGCCCGCCCGTTGGTCTCTCTCGTAGTGACGGGCGCCACGGGACCACGCGCTCGCCCGGGATTCGGCGTACACTTCCGGCCGCATCAGACCACGGAGGGGGTCGCATTGACGACGACGCGCGCGACGCGGGCGGCGGTGGCCCTCGCTGGGATGCTCTGGGCCTGCGGCGGGGGCGCCGGTTCGTCGTCGCCCCCGGTGGAGGTCGACGCCGTGCTCGAAACGGACGCCGCGGCGCCGGATCGCGGCCCGCCCGGTCCACCCGGCCCCGAAGCACAGGCGGACGGGGGGCGCTCGCCGCCGGACGCCGTCCGCCCGCCGGACGCCGTCCGCCCGATCATAGACCAGGGCACGCCCCTGCCGCCGGACGCCCTCCCGACCGACGCCAGGGCACCGTCGCCCGTCACCGACGGCGGCCCGCCGCCCGCCCCGGACGCCGCCCTCCCGGATGCCTACGTCCCCTTCGCGTGCACCTACGGCGACCGCGTCGAGATCGGCACGGTCGCCGCCCGGGACGCCGACGGCCAGCCCCGCCTCGTCGAGACGTCGGGGCTGATGCACTCGCGGCGAAACCCGGACGTGCTCTGGGCCCACAACGACAACGGCAACGACCACCGCCTGTTCGCGCTGAATCGGGACGGGACGTATCTGGCGTCCTACGAACTCGACATCGCCGCCGCGGCGGACATC
Organism: Myxococcota bacterium; assembly: GCA_023150895.1. Lineage (GTDB taxonomy): Bacteria > Myxococcota_A > Bradymonadia > UBA7976 > UBA1532 > CAINDO01. The sequence goes on from JAKLJY010000100.1 coordinate 18,598, forward strand.
GAGGGCCTGGCGATGGGGCCCGGACCGATCGCGGGCCGAAACTACCTCTATCTGGGCGACGTCGGCGCCAACTATCGGATCTGGGGCTGCTCCGCGGCGAATGCGGACACCGGCGACTGCGCGGGTTGCCCCACGATTCAGGCCCGGTGCGGCGGCATCTGCGACTGCCGCGGACGCGAGCTGCGCGTGTTTCGGACGGAGGAGCCGGCCGTCGCGCCCGGGCAGGCGTTCGTGGCCGTGACGGGCGTCGCGGTGGAGACGTTCGTCCTGCGGTTCCCCGACGGCATGCTCGGTCGGCGGCAGGACGTCGAGGCGATGATGGTCGACCCCCGTGGCGGGGATCTGTATCTGGTCACCAAACACACGACGCCGGCCCTGCTGCTGCGCGCACCGGCGCCGCTGTCCACCGCGGCGCCGAACGTGCTCGAGATCGCCGGCGAGCTCCCGTGGGGCGGCGAGAGTCAGGCCACCGGCGGCGACATCTCCGCCGACGGGCGCTTCGTCGGCGTGCGCCGCTACGGCGATGCCTATGTCTGGCCCCGCGCGCCGGGGGCGACCGTCGCCGAGGCCGTGGCGGGCGAGGGGTGCCGCATCCCGGCGGGTGAGATCCAGGCCGAGTCGTTCGCGTTCGACGGGGACGGCAGCGGCAGCTTCTTCTCGCTCAGCGAGTCTGCCGGGCAGGCCACGGTGCCCCTGTATCGCTACCCGCGGGAGTGACGGCACGGGCCGATTTCCGAGAAGAGTCGAAAAAGAGATCGCCGCGTCGGCCGGTATCCCCGGGCACACCCCCAACGGAGAGCCCCCATGCGCCGAAGCCTCGCTGCTGCTGCCTGCCTGACCTTTGCCTGCCTGACCCTCGCCTGCGAGCCCGACGCCCGGTCGGCGTCCTCGGCCGAGGCACCCATCGAACCGCGGACGCTGTCCGTGCAGACCGCCGACGGCCGCACCCACGACGTGCACCTCACCGCCCGAGCGGACCGGGGCGCGCGGACCCGCTTCGAACTGACCATCGACGACGAACACTTCACCCTCGAAACGGAGGGCTCGCGCCGCGTCCTGCTCGACGCCCGCGGGGCGTTTGCCGGCTCGGCCGACGAGGTCGACGGCGCCGCCTGGCTCCAGGGCATCGAGGGCGAAGAGGCCCTGCTGTATCCCGCCCGCGACGCCCACGACGCCCCCGAGGCCGCCGCGGTCCTCGGCGAGCGCGCCGCGCTTCTGCTTCACCCGGCGTTCGAGGCCCGGCTCGACGATGCGGCTGACGGCCTGGAAGACACCCTCGAGATCCAGCGCAGCGCCGCGCGCATCGGCGGCGGCCTCGGCAGCACGAGCACGTCCTGCTGCCCCACCAACGGCGGTCAGTTCTGCTGTTACGGCGACTACGTGGCCCGGTGTTACAACGCCGACAACATCTACATCTGCGAGGCCAAGAAGACTTCGACGGGCGGGACGGGGGTCATTCGGCTCTGACGCCCGCGCCTAATACACCGTCATCGGCAGCTCGAAACACGTCGCGTGGGCGTCCGGCAGAGACATCTGGCGGGCGCGGGCGTGGAGGGAGCGCAGGACACCCGGGGTCAGGCCGTCGTCGCGGCCGGCGCCGGGCGGTTTCGGCGTGCGGGGCGGGCCGGAGTCTTCGAGGCGCAACTCGAGGAAGCCCGGCGCCTCACGCAGGGGGCCGGCGGTGATGCGGACGAGGCGCGGGCCCGCGCAGTGGGACAGGACGCCGAGGATGCCGTCGAGCGCTTCGAGCAGGACGACGGCGAGGGCGTCGGCGTCCGTGAAGACCAGCGCGGCCGCGGCGTCGGGGTCGAGGTCGACTTCGATCCGCGCGCTGCGCAGGAGATCCGCCCGCGCGAGCAGGACCGTGTCGAGGACCGGCCCGAGGGCCTGCAACCGGCGCTCGAAGGCGGCCTCCCAGGCGGCGCATTCCGAGAGCAGCACCTCGCAGACGTTGGCTTGTGCGCCGGCGTCGGTGGCGTCGCTCTCGAACGAGGCGGCGCGGCGGCGGAGGTGGGCGGCGACCCCCTGCAGACCCCGTTGGAGCATGCGCGCGTCCCGACCGCGACGCAGGCGCTCCCGGTGGGCGGCCAGGCGCGCGGCGGTGACGGCCTCGAGCTCGTCGCGGGCCCGGGCGGCGCTCGCGTCGAAGGCCCCGGCCAGGTCCGCCGCCAGCTCCGCGAGGCCCCGCCAGGCCTCGTCCGTGAACCCCGATCGACCCGCCGCGGACGCGGGCGAGCCGAGCTGAATGAAACCGACGGGCCGGTCGTCGAAGACGAGCGGCAGCAGGGCGGCCGTCTCGCGGTGCCCGTGCAGCCACCGCGCCTCGACCGGTTCGAGCGGGACCTCGGCGAGGTCGTCGGCGGACAGCGGTGCCCCGAAGACCGCGCAGAGGGCCCACAGGCGCCCCTGCGGCCGCAGCGCGGCGATCTCCGGCGTGGCGTCCGCGCGCAGGCCACGCAGGCGGCCCGTGCCGTCGACGTGCCAGATCACGACGTCGGCCTCGAGCGCCCGCCCGAGCCGATCGGCGAGCCGCGCGGCGAAGACGTCGTAGGGCTGTGTGTACACGTCGGCCCCGGCGTCCTGCAGCGCGGCCCGCAGTCGTCTCCGCTCGGGGAAGAGCACATCGAGCACCCGGGCGGCGGCGGGCTCACGCAGGCGCGCCGCGGTCAGCATCGCCAGCAGGGCGAATGCCCCGGTGAGCAGCGCCCGGCGCTCGACCGGCAAGGGGGTCAGCAAGTCATTGACGGCGACCGTCGCGACCAGGGCGCCGGCGGCGAGCAGCGTCCCGACCCCCAGTGTCGTCACGATGCGGTCGGCCTCGAGGAGGCGGACCTTCTGGAGCGACAGCGCGGCCGTGAACGGGACGGCCAGCGAGAGCAGCGCCGCGAGGTCCCGCGCCCACGCGGCCTCCAACGCGCTGCCCGCCGGTGACAAGACGGCCCCGGTCATCGCCCCGGCGACGAGCGCGACGAGGCCCGCACCGAGCCAGGTGGCCTGCTGGCGCGTCGTGAAGGCGCGACCGGACTGTCGCCCGCGCAGGGTGATGAGCAGGGCCGCCACCGCCGGCGCCGTGAAAGCCAGCGCACGGGGCAGCGCGAACCACGCCAGCGGTGTCGCGAGGGCCGCCACGAGCGCGAACCGCGGCGTCGGCGAGGTGATGGTGGTCGCCAGGATGGCCAGCAGCAGGCCACCCGCCGTCGCCGCCGCATCGCGGGCGAGTGCGAACCCGCCCCCCAGCGTGCTGGCCCCGCCCGCGTCGAGGAAAAGCGCCAGGGACATTCCGATCGCCGCGCCGAAGAACGCACGCTCGGGTCGGGCCGCTGGACGCTGCAAAAGCAGGGTCAGCCCGACGCCGAGCCAGATCAGGCCGGCCAGGAACCCGGAGAGTCCCCCGAGCGTGACGCCGCGTGCGACGTCGGCGGGCAGCGCGCGCAGATGGTGCGCCAGCGTCGCCCCGAAGACGCCCAGGGTGACCGCGGCCGCGAGGAGGGCGACGAGTCGAATCATCCCGCCCGGTTTCGGCGCGTGGCCGACAAAACCTGAGTCCCGGGGTACCCGGGGGGCCTCAGCGAGTCTCCCGGACCTGGAACGCCCGGCCCTCGATCGTGACGACGGGATCGAGGGGGACGCGCCCGCTCATCGCCGCCGCGGTGGCCTCGTCGAGCAGAATCTGTCCGGCGGCGGCGCGGGTGCGCAGGCGGTCCGCGCGGTACACCACCTCGCCGAGGGCCGTGTAGTTCACGCGCTCGGTCGTGCCCACGTTGCCGACGACGGCCGGCCCGGTGGCCAATCCCATGCCGAGCCGCAGCGGTGCGTGCCCGCCGGCGTCGAGCTCGGCGTTGAGCAGCGCGACCTGATCGCGAATGCGCCGCGCGGCACGAACGGCGGCGAAGGGGTCGTCCTCGTGCCGGAACGGCGCGCCGAAGAGGGCCATGACGCGGTCTTTGACGAACGTGTCGACCAGGCCGCGCTCGGCCGTCACCGCGTCGACGACGACGGCGAAGTAGCGGTTGAGCAGGGCGATGGTCTCCTCCGGCCGCGCGTCGAGGGCGAGGTCCGGCACGGAGCCCGGCCCCTCGGGCCCCATCAACCCGACGAAGAGGGCGGTGATCTCCATCTTCTGGCCGGCGAGCTGAATGCCGCGACGCGTCACCAGCAGTTCCTCGACGATCTCGGCGCCGACGTAGCGGCGGAAGCTGTCGACGAGGAACTCGCGCTCGGTCACGTCGTCGATGAGGATCATGACGCCGCGGGCGCGCTTCTGCTGGTCGCGGTACAGACCGCCGCGGACCTGAATCCAGCGATCCCGCCCGCCCGGCGTGCGGACCCGGATCTTCGTGGGCGGCAGCTCGCCGCGCTCCTGCAACTGCGCGATGAGCCCGGCGACGTCGGCGCCTCGAATCGCCCGGAACGCATCGAGGACGTGGCGACCCACGAGGTCCCGGGCGGAGAGATCCAGAATGCGTTCAAACGCCGGGTTGGCCGCTCGAATGGCCAGCCGCCCGAGGTCGACGACGAGCACGCCGCTCTGCATGCTCGCCAGCACGTTCTCGAAGAACTCGCCGGACTCGGGCGTCTCGTTTGCCGGCGTCTGCGACTCCGCGCTCGGGGCCGGGGCGATACGGTGGCGCGGCACGGTCTCCCGCGGGGCGACGGGTACTTTGCCGTCCACCCACGTGTCGCGGGCCGGATCGGCGAGCACCGCCTCGAACCGGGCCGTGACCACCCGCATGAGCAACCAGAAATGGCGCTCGAGCGTGCTCCAGTGGCGCTGCACCAGGGCCCGGGCGTCCGCATCGAAGCCCTCGACCACGACCCGCACGACCGGAAAGACCAGCGAAAACGCGGAGATCATGTCCGCCATGCTCAGGCCGGAGACGAGCCCGCTGCGATGGACGCGGTCGAGATAGGCCGCCAGCGGGGCCTCCTCCGGCGCGACCTGCGTGCACCACTGAAAGAAGAAGCCGACCCGTTGGCGGACGTCGGCCCGCGACTGCGTGCGGTAGCTCTCGACGCTGTGTTTGATGTCGTCGACGATGGTGTCGACGATGGCGTCGGCGTGCTCGCGCAGCGCCGCGAACACGGCCTCGGGCTCGGTGCCCTTGTCCGCCCAGAGCGCCGAGAGTTCGCTTCGGCGGTTGACGGCTTCGAGGGCGCGCCGCAGATCGGTCGCCCGATTGAACCGCTCGCCCCGGGACTTGCGCACCGCGCGCTCGACGACCTCTTCGAGGCCCGGGGGCAGGGGGCGCCCGCCGACCGAGTCGCGCAGGCGCGGCGGCGGATCGTTGAGCTGCGCCATCACGATGGTGATGGGGGTGCGACCCGCAAATGCCGGCCGGCCGGTGAGCATCTCGTGCAGGATCAGCCCGAGCGCGTAGACGTCACTGCGGGCATCGACGGGCTCCCCGCGGATCTGCTCCGGGCTCATGTAGTTCGGCGTGCCGGTGAGCTTGCCCGTCAGCGTCAGGCGCTCGTCGATGACGGCGTCGGCCTCGCTCAGGCGCGCGATGCCGAAGTCGACGAGTTTGACGACCTCCTCGCCGCCGGGATCGCCCGGATCCTGCACGAGCATCACGTTGCCGGGTTTGAGGTCCCGGTGGACGATGCCGTGCCCATGTGCGGCCTCGAGGCCGGCGGCGAGCTGCATGGCGATGCGCAGCGCCCGGGCGATCGGCAGCGGGCCATCGCGCAGGACCTCGTGCAGCGTGGGCCCTTCGAGCAGCTCGAACGCCATGAAGAGGTTGCCGTCGCCGCACTCCCCGAAGTCGTGGAGCATGACCACGTTGGGGTGGCTCAGCCGGCTGACGATCAACGCCTCGCGCCGGAAACGGTCGAGCAGCAGATCGCTCTCGGCGGCGCTGCCGAAGAGCTCGCGGCGCAGGACCTTGACGGCGACCCGCCGCCCGATGGGGAACTGCAACGCCCGATAGACGACGCCCATCCCGCCCCGGGCGATGACCGCCTCGAGCCCGAACCGACCCGCGACGAGCGTCCCGATGTAGGGGTCGCGCGCGGCGCGGGCGCGCCCGCCCTCGTCGAGATAGAGGGTGTCGCCGCAACGGACGCAGATCGGGCCGGCGTCGACGGGGGGGACGGTGTCGCATTTGGGGCAGCGGAGGTCGTTCACGGCGCGGGAGGGTAGCAGAATCGCCCGGGTGTCACCGGGGCGTGCGCGCTTTCTCACGGGTTGCGCAATGTGGCCACCGGTGGCTACCATGCGATCCAAACTGCGAGTGAGGGCAATTCATGCGTGCCGTCGGCATCCGCGAGCTGCGCGACCACCTGAGCGAGTACATCCGCGTCGTGGCCGCGGGCGAGGTCGTCCTGGTCACCGACCGCGACGTCGTCGTCGCCGAGATCAGCCCGCCCGGGCAACCGCGCCCGAAGGCCGATCTGCTCTGGGCGGACCTCGTCCACACCGGCCTCGTGCGCCCGCCGCTCATTCGAGACGGCTCGGCGCCCGCCTTCGTGGGGCCCGTGGCCGAGGCCCCCGATGCCAGCGTCGAGCGCACGTTCCAGGCGCCGGCGCCGGGCATGGTCGGTGAGCTCGAAGCCGAGCTGTCGAAGGACCGCGCCCGATGATCTACCTCGACACCTCGGTGGCCCTCGCGGCGCTCTTCGACGAGGCGCGGCGGCCGGAGCCGGCCTTCTGGGAGCAGCCCCTCGTTTCGAGCCGGCTCCTCGAGTACGAGCTCTCGCTGCGCCTCAACGCCCGGGGCGTGCCGCTGATGCACGCCGGGGACATCCTGGCCCGGGTCGGCCTCGTCGAGTTGCTGCCCGCGGTGCTCGAACGGGCCAACCGGCCTTTCCCGACGCCGGTGCGCACGCTGGACGCCCTGCATCTGTCCACGGCGCACACGCTGCGCGGGCACGGCCAGCAAGTGCAGCTCGCGACGTACGATCCGCAGATGGCCCACGGGGCCCGCGCGCTCGGCCTGCCGCTCTACTTCCCGGACTGAGACGCCCCGCCGGCGACTTCGGTCAGAAACCCCTCCAGGGCCGCCCGCACGTCGGTCGCGTGCTCGAGCATGCTGGCATGGGTGCCGTGGGGGAGCCGCGCATAGCGCACGTCCGGCAGGGCGGCCCGCAGCGGCTCGCCGACCCGATGGGTGGGGGCGAAGACGTCGCGATCCCCCGCCACGACGAGGGTGGGCACCCGGATCTCCGGCAGATGCGCGCGGGCGTCGTACCGGGCGGCGTCGAGCGCCAGGCGACGCATCGACGGCGCGTGCAGGTGCCCCCAGTGACCCACGATGCCGTGCAGATCCTCCAGGGCCACGCCGTCGCCCACCAACCCCGTCCTGCGCCCGAACCACGGCCCGAACGGGGTGCGGCCCAGCCGCGCGATGCCGGGCATCAGGACCGACATCGCGGGATCGGGCGTCACCCGCAACAGCCGCCGCAACGCCGGCCCGACGGGACCGAGGGCCGTGTCGAAAACGCGTCCGGCCGGGCCGAGGAGCAGCGCCAGGGCCCGCACCCGGTCCGGCGCGCGGCGGTGGATCTCCACGGCGACCTGACACCCCATCGAGAAGCCGCACACGACGGCTTCGCGCACGCCGGCGGCGTCGAGCACGCGCAGCGCGTCGTCGGCCACCCCGGCGATGCTCGCCCCCGCATGACTGCGGGCCGGGCCCGAGTCGCCGTGTCCCTTGAGGTCGAACGTCACGACCCGGTGGCGCTGCTCCAGGTGCGGCAACAGAACGCGCCAGAACAGCGTGTTGGTCGTCAGACCGTTGCACAGAAGCAGCGGCGGATCGCCCTGCCCGGCGCTGCCCCAAGCCACGGGCGTGCCGTCCGCGGCGGTGACGTGGAGGCGGTGCTGGCGCATGGGGACGATCCTCAGGGGGCCGGGGGCGCGGCGTAGGGCCGCACCTGCTTGAAGACGAGACGCCGCTCCGGACCGTGCAGTTTCCACTCGATGTCGAGCGCGAAGCCCGCCGGGTCGCGCCCGTACAACGGCGCGAAGTGCTGCTGCACGCGCCGCGCGGCCCGGTACAGCGCGATGATCTCGTCGTCCGTCATCAGCGGCGTCTCCGGGCTCAGGCTCGAGAAGCGTTGCCGGACCGCCTGTGGCCGGCCGGTGGGGCCGAGCACGATGGCGAAGATCTCGGGCACCGCGCCGTCCTCGGGGTTGGTGACCGACGTCTCGCCCGCCTGCGCGTTGACGTAGAGGCCCGGAATCTGCGGATCCGCCAGGTTCTGCGTGATCAGCACGCCGTTGACCTGCTCGTCGGGGAAGGCATCGTGGACGAGGACGCCCACCTTGACCGCGTCGTGGGTCACGTTCCAGAACGCCCGCTCCTGGAAGGCCCGCCAGTTCCAGACCGACGCCCAGATCTTCCGGATCTCCTTCGACGCGCGCTCGCCCCCGCTGCCGTAAGCCGTCGTGCTGTCGTAGAGCCCCGCGCCGGTGAACTGATCCAGGTCCTCGGCGTTCGTGCTCGACCGCAAGCGCACGCCCGCCGACCCGAACCGCTCGGTGATGCGCGCGTCGAGCTCGGCGCCGAAGTCCGGGTCGACGTCGACGTGCCGCATGATCCACCGCAGCCCGTCGAGCGCGGCCTCCCGCACCGCCGAGTCCGTCGTGAACGCCGCCTCCGTCGGCAGCCGCTGCGCGTAGGCCACGATGGTCTCCGCGGCGGCCTCGGCCGGGGTGCAGAGGCCCCGCGCCGCCGCGCACGTCGCCATCGAGCGGCCTTCCTCCAGGCAGTCTTCTTCCGCCAGGGCGCAGTGCCCCTCGGGCACCGGCGTCGTCGTGATGAAGTGCTCGAACTCGCCGAAGGGCACCGCGAACCCCCGGGGGGCGACGGCCGCGGCCGGGTCGTCTGAAGTCGTGCCCAGGACGCGGCCGAGTTCGGCGACGTTGGCTGCTTTGACGCCCACGCGCGCGCCGTCGGCGAAGCCCAGGTCTTCCAGCGGGCGCACCCCCCGCGGGCCCAGATCCGCCTCGGGCGCGAACGGCGGCCGGTCCGTGCGGCTCGCCCAGTAGGCGCGCGCTTCGTCGAGCGTCGCCGGGGCCAGCGAGAAGCGACCCGGACCCACCTCGAACCGCACCAACTGCCCCAGGTACGGTGCGACGCGCGGGTCCTCCGCCGCGTTCAGAAGTGCCAGATTCGGCGTCTGCCGCGCGCGCGCCGCCACGTTGACGTGCGCCAGCGGGGTCTGCAGCTCGCCCGTGATCGTCCCGCCCACGAGGGGCAGCTCGTTGGGCAGGCGCGGCAGTACGAGCACGTCCTCGAACGAGACGATCTCCGTCTCGAGCTGTTCGGGCGTCAACAGACGCAGCGTGCCGTAAGCGACGCCGTGATTCAGGTACTGCGCGTCGATGCCCGCATACAGCGCCTCCTTCGAGAGGGACCGCGCGCCGGCGACGTCCCACGTCCGCGCCGCCGCGTCCATCGCCCGCTGCTGCGCCTCGCCCCCCGGCACGGCGTAGAGCTCCGGACGCAGCCCGTCGCGCAGCATGAAGGGCAGCCGCGCCTCCAGCGCCAGCCAGGCCGTCAGCAGCATCTCCGGCGTGGCGTCGTCGTTGGGAAAGAGCTCGACCGTGAGCGGCGCCGTCGGGCCGCCGTCGAGCGCGAGCTCCGGGTAGAGAATCAGGCTGCCCGCCATCGCGTCGCGGTCCGTGCCGTGATACGTCGCCGCCTCGAAGTCCGAGGCCGTGCCCGGCCGACCGAGCACGGTGCGCACGAAGTCCGCGTGGATGCGGTGCCGGGCGGTGTTCTGCAGCCAGAGCTGCGGCGTGCCCGAGCGCAGGCCCTCGAGGTACCACTTCACCACCCGCGTCGGACCCAGCTCGCCGGCGCTGGAGAACGCCAGGGCCTCGAGGTCGGCCTGCGTCGCGTCGGGGCCGAAACCGGTCGTGTAGTCGGCGGTCGACTCGAAGGCCGGCAGCGCGTCGAGGGCGAGCGCCACGGTCGGCCCCGTCGTCTCCGCGGGCCCCAGAACGACGCGGAGCGGGGCGAGGCCGGGGGCCTTCAGCGTCAGGTCGAGCGTCGAAGGGCGCATCTCGAAGATGAGCCCCTCGGGCACGCAGCGGACCCCGGGCACCTCCGCCGCGCCGGGGACTGCGCAGGCGACGGCCAAGGCCGGCGCGGCCGGATCCGTCGCGAAGAAGGCGCGCAGGGCGGCCGGTCGCGCGCCGTCCGGACCCGTCACGACGAGGGTCAATGGGCCGTCCGGGGGCGCCGCGTCGGGCTCGGGGGGCGCGCCGTCGCCCTCGGGGGGCGCGCCGTCGGCCTCGGGCATCGCGTCGCCGGTGAGGGCGTCGGGCCCGGGTGTGGGCCGGGCGTCGGGGGTCGCGTCGGCCGAGCCCTCGGCCCCATCACCACCGCAGCCCGCCAGGCTCGGAACGAGCAGGGCGAGCACGGCCACCCACACAATCGGGGCCGCGCGTGATGTCGAACAGATCCTCGAAAACCCGAACTGGCAATGAACCGGGGACATGGCGGAGTCTTTCTTTGGCCGCCCGGGGCCCTCTCGGGACGGGCAAACCAGAAACGCAAAGACGCGATCACTCACCTGGGGAGTACAGAGGAAGATGGCACGCGGAATCAACGGGGCACACGCAGGACTCTGCCTGATGCTGATCGGAGGGCTCTGGGCCTGCGGCAGCGACGACGATGGCTCGGGGGACGCGACCGGCGGCTCGACGGGGGGGGCTGCGGGTGGCTCCACGGGCGGTGCGCAGATCGACGCCGGCCCGGGCGGGTCGGCGGGCGGGTCCGGTGGCTCTGCGGGCGGCGCGGGCGGGTCCGGCGGCTCTGCGGGCGGTTCCGGCGGTTCCGGCGGCGAAGGCGGCTCCGGCGGTGCGGGCTACATCGACGAGTACGGCTTCGAACTCCGCGTCCCGCAGCGCGGCCTGGAGGTCCCCTGCGCCGAGGGCGACGAGTGCTTCGACAGCACCACCGCCGACCAGGTCGATCACGTCTGCACCGTCGTTTACGGGGACTTCGTCGGCGCGCTCTACGTCCGCGCCGATCCCATGGCCGTGACGTCCTGGGGCACCCCCTTGTACGAACCGGCGGGCGCGTGGCTCTCGGTCGACGGACTCGTCTCCCCCGTGACCGCGAGCTACGACTGGGGCGGCAATCATCACAACGACGAGATCGTCGCCGATCTCGACGGCACGACCTGGCGGCTCTACCACTCGTCGTTCGAGATCGGCTGGCGCGCCTGCCATCCGATGGATTGCCTGCAGCGCATCGACGCGAGCGGCGCCGTCGTCGAGGACGGCTGCACCTGGGAGCGCACGCTGCCCATCGTCTGCCTGCCCATCGACGACGAGGGCATGCACGGCCCCCTGTCGGACACCTTCGAGCCTTGCCCGACGGACCCCGACCGGCCGGAGTGATAGCGCCGGAGATCTCGGCATCGGCCACGCCACGCGATTCCAGCCCGAAAAAAGACTTCCCGCCGGCGCCGGTATGCCTCGGACGCCACCCCGAACGGTTCGGGGTCGACTTCCGAGGAGAATTCCATGCGCTTTTCCCGTTTCGTCGCCACGTTCGTCTCGTTCGCCGGCCTTTCCGCTGCCGTGACCGCCTGTGCGGCGCCCGAAGGGTCGACCGGAACCGCCGTGGCCGACCGGCAGGCCGCCGGGGCCGAGGTCCGGGCGCTCGGCGTCGCGGCCTACGAGGTCGCTTCCACCGGGCCGGGGGACCTCGTGGCGCGGCTCATCGACACCGACGGGGAAATCGGCGGGGAGGTCGCCCGGCTGGGCAGCGGCGCCACGCTGGCGTTCGAACTGCTCGACGCCGAGGGCCGGCAGGTGCTGTTGTCGCTCGGCGCTGCGCCCGCCGCGCCCGCTGCGCTCGCTTCGGAAGAGACCCGGGGCGTGACGGTCGACGGCGCCAAGGCGCCCTGGGCCGAGGCTCGCCTGCTGCGCGCGATCGCGCTCGACCCCGCCTTCCACGCCCTTGCGCCCTCGGCCGAGGGCAGCCTGGACGTCGAGGCCACGGCGCAGGCCCTCCGCGCGGGCGGTGGCCCCACCCCCGAGCAGCGCCGCTGCTGGGACGGCTGTGCCGACGAATACCTCGACTGCCAGTTCGGCCAGTACCCCGAGGTCTGCGACGACGTCTACGACGCCTGCATTCGCATCTGCGACTTCATCTACCCCCGATCGATCAAGTCCGGGGCGGTCTATCTGGGATCCGTGAGCGCGTCCCTCGCGCCCTGACAGCGTTTCCGGTTCCAGTTGAGACGAAGGTCCGTTGGTTCAAACACGGTAGCCCGCATGCGCGAACCAACCGGCA
>JAKLJY010000101.1 GCA_023150895.1 Myxococcota bacterium
CGGCCTCCGCCGCGCCGACGGCGCCCGCCCCGACCGCGGCTGCTGCTGCCGCGCCCGGCGTCCGCGTGGTGGTGCGGCACGAGGGTCTGCTGCGCTCGGAGACGCGGGCGCTCGACGCGCTCGTCACTGCGTTGACCCGCCGGAAGCTCGGCCCGGTGACGCGGGTGGACGCCACGCCCGCGGAGGCGGCGTTGTTCGGCGGGGCCCCCGCTGCGGCGCTGCCCGCCGAGTGGGGCACCGGCGGTGTCGTCGTCCTGCTGCACGTCCTGCCGCCGACGGGGGGGGCGGACGCCCGCCGGTCGAGCGGGCTCGGCTCCGTGCTCGTCTTCCGCCCGCCCGAGGTCGCGCCGGTCTACGCCGAGCGCTTCGAGGGGGCGGAAGGCCTGTCGTTCGGCGATTCGACCCTGGCGGGCACGCTCGCCGATCTGGCGACTGTGGCGACCGCGCAGGACACCCCTGCCAAAAAAGGGAGTGACAAATGACGACCCGTCGTTTCGCAACACTGGTCGGCTTCGCGCTCGCCTGCACACTCTCACCCGCCGCGCAGGCGGGGGACCGGCCGGTCGACACACTCCTGGTGAACGTCACGCCGGACGCGGAGTCGACCCCGGCGTCGAAGCAGTGTGTCAAGACGTTCGTCGCCCGCGTCCGCGCCGACTACGTCGAGCTGACCCGCATGGGGGAGACCGCGGCGCGCGCACGGGTGGGCAAGACCGCCGGCGAGCCCGTCTCCGCGTGGTCGGCCGACGACCTCGCCCGCCTCCGTTCGCGCGGTCCCGACGACCACGACGCCGTGCTGCTCGTCGACTGTCGGCCCGAACAGAACCGCCTCGACGTCACCGTCGCCTCGGCGTCGCGCGCGGTGACCCGCGTCGAGCTGCGCGGCGTGGCACCGACCCGCAAGCGACTCGCCGTCGTCGTGGCTTCGCTGATGCGTCGGGCGTGGCTCGGGTTCAGCCCGTAGGGGCGCGCTGACGCCACATCGCTCGGATCCTGCACGTCACGCTTGACGTAGGACGCATTGAAGTATATCGGGCCAGGGCGCGGCTCTCGCCGCCGCGGGAGGAAGCTCATGCGAGCGAAGCCCTACGCCTTCTGCCTTCTCACGCTGACCTGTGTTCTCACGGCGATGGCATGCCGGCAGGCGGGAGAAGACGCGCCTGACCAGGGCGCCGCGCCGGACGACGCACTGTCGCCGGGCATCGACGTGTCTCGCGACTTCGGCGTGACACCCGATGCGTTCGACGGGGAGGTCGACGCGAGTCGAGGACGTCCCGATGTCAGCATGGCAGACCGTGATGCCGTTTTGCGCGATCCGAACGCTCCCTGTGTCGAACTCGACCCCATACGACCGATGGGGGGCATACCGGGTCACATCGACACCGTTCGGCTCGCGGTTCGCAGCTGCGGAGGCGGACAGCTGGAGATCACGAGCATTTCGCTCGACGGCCCGGTCGAGTTCGCGCTCGACGCCCTGACCCGGCCCGAGTTCCCGGTCCTTCTTCCGGGTGCTGAGCCGAATGGTGCGAAACCGGAGCGTGCCTTCGCCGTGTCCTTCACGGCGATCTCGTCGGGCGTGATCGAATCCACGCTGGTCATCGAGTCGAACGACCCCACGGCGCCGCGACTCGAGACGCGTCTCGTGGGCGAAGCCCGGACGGACGTGTGTCCGCAGGCCCGCGCAGAGCCGGGCCGTGGGGCGGACGTCGGTGAGGTCGTCGTGCTCGACGGCTCCGCGGCGTTCGATGTCACCTCTCCGGGGCGACGCCCGGTGCAGTACGAGTGGGTGACGACGACTCGACCCGAGACCTCCCTGAGCTTCGTCTTCGAGTCCATCGAGCCGGGCGAGCAGTACGGAGTCCCGGATGACCTGGCGACGCCGACCGCCGTCTTCGCGCCCGACACGCCGGGGACCTACCACCTCGCGCTTCGGGTCAGCGATGCAATCGGGCGGTCCTCCGAAGCCTGCGGCGGCTCTGCCTTGTTCGTGCTCGTGGTCCGCGAGCCGGGCGCGCCGGTGGGGTGCGCCGGGGCTGGCGACTGCGCCGGACTCTGCCGCGGCGGCGAGTGCATCCCGGCCGAGTGCGGCCCCGGTCAGCGCCGCACCTGTGCGGGGTCGTGCGGACGGGGCAAGCAGGGGTGCGTCGAGGGGACATGGGGCGCGTGCGAGGTCGAGGGTGAGCTCGAGTTCTGCTCGGACGGTTGGGATGGCGACTGTGACGGGGCGGACGATCCGCCCGACGTGAGTTGTCATGGGGCCGACGCCTGTCGGAACTTCATCGACGACGATGCCGATGGTTACACCGACTACCCGGTCGAACCGGGCTGTGCGCAGCCGGCCGATGCCGATGAGTCGGATTCACCGCGCGCGCCCGCGTGCAACAACCAGGTGGACGACGACGGAGACGGACGCGCAGACGCCGCTGATCCCGGGTGCGATGGCCCGATTGACGCCGATGAATCGGGCGAAGAGTATCTGCTGGCCTGCCACAATGGCGTCGACGACGATGGGGACGGGCGAGTCGACTTTCCCCAGGACCCGGGGTGTCCGTTCGCCGGAGGCGACGACGAGACCGATCCGCCGGCGCCGCGCGACTGCAGCAATGGTCTGGACGACGACGGCGACGGACATGTCGACTTCCCCGAAGATCCGGGTTGCCCGGGGCGAGGGACCCGCAGCGAAACGGATCCGGCCTGGAGGCCCGCATGCAGCGACGGGCGAGACAACGACGGCGATGGCCGGATCGACTACGGCGACGACGACGGGTGCGCGTCCGCCGCCGAAAGCTCGGAGGAGTGAAGCCTTCACCCCCGGTCCTGCCTCGCTGAGAGGTCAGGGGACGACGGGGCAGGGACAATGGTCCGCGAGAGCGTCCAGGGCCCGGGGCAAGTTGAGCCACGGCAAAAGACTCGGGACGAAGTCGTCGCCCAGCGTCAGCAACGGCGACAACGCGCTTCCGGAGACACACGGACAGTTCGCGACCAGGCGGGCGAGCGCGCCGGCGGCCTCACCCACCCCCCAGGACTCGCTCGCGCTGTCGCGAAAGGTGATCCGGGAGGCAAGCACGGTCGCGGCCTCGTTCGGGGCAACCCCCACGAGAACCGTGGCGTCGCTGACTAACGCTCGAGATCCCGTGACGAGTGTCATCGTCGACGCCTGATGGCCGAGGACGGCCTGCCAGAATTCGGCTTCTCCCGCGTGGAACTGAAAGGGCAGTGCGACGACCTTCGATGACCCCGGATGTGCGACGACGGCCTCCAGCGCAGACAGCAGAGCGAACTCGTCCTTCGGCTCGGGGAAGCATACACCCGTGACGGTGGCTCCCGGGGCGGGGGAGGGGGGCGAGCCCGCGTCGACCCGGGGCGCAGCCGCGGAGCAGGCGACCCAATGCCCGTGCCGACTGTCGGCCTTCTCGGCGCGCCCCACCGCCACGGCCGACGACGGCGGGAAGAGCACACCGCGCCAGGTCAGGCACTTCGTCGGGTGCGCGCACGGCGCGTCGCCCGACACGAAGTCGTCGATGACGGAAACAGCCGCCGTCTCCGCGTCCTCGCGGGCGTCCGCGAACACGATGGCGGCGTCCGCCGCAGCAGCAGTGATGCGTTGGCCACACGACCGGTCCTCCGGGTCGATGGCCGAGTAGTAGGCCTCCAGGAGACGCCAGGGTGCGAAAAAGAGGAGGTAGGGCCAACGCGCCTCGAGCGGAACGGCCCCGAGCAGGCCGGAGGTCGGCAACGTCCGATCGCCGCCGGCCGGACTCGAGGCCCGACGGCACGCGGCTCCCGCGCGATAGACGACGACCCCGAGATGCTCGAAACGTGCCGCAACACATGCGTCTCGGCACGCCGGAACGGTCGGGAGCTTCACTGCCTCGGGCCCGTCCGGCGCGAAGACCGCGAACCGTGCCGCCGTCGCGTCCGCGGCACAGGCCGGGTAGCGCGCGGCGGACGCCGGGGTCGCGCCGCCGAGGCATGCAGCGACGATCGCTGCGCGCTTCACTTCCAGGCCAGTTCTTCGTTCTGACCCGGCGAGCGGGCTCGAAACACCGTCAGAAGGGGCGGACTCAGGCCATAGCCCAGCTCCCCCCGGTCGACCAGGAACGTCGCGACAGCGCCGGCGACGGGCCGCAGGTTGACCGCGTTCATGGCCAGGGCGCGGGGCTGCTGTGGCGGCGTCGCCCATTGCTCGATGAGCAGGCGCGGGTGCGCACTGCGATCGGGCGACGTGCGTTCGTTGGTGGACATCTGGCTGTACACGAGAACGAGCGCGAGGGCCGGGGTCTGGGGGTCCGGCAGGAGCGAGTCCGTGGTCGTGCCCGCCTCCGGGACCGTGTCGTCCGCGTCGACCTCTCGACAGGCCACGCCCTCCGGAGCCGCGGTGGAGCCTGGCGTCGGGCCGAAGAAGGTGCAGGCGGAGAGATCCGCGGGAGCCGAGTATGCCTTTTCGTACTTCTCGAACCAGTCATCCGGGGTGATCGACGTCTCGTCGGGATCACGCTCGTAGGTCGTGGCGCCGTAAGCGACGAAGCTGTCGTGGAGGAGCATGCGCCGTGTCTGACCCGACCCTTGCCCGATGACGAGCATCCGGCCGACTTCCTTCATCGTGTCTTCGCCGGGCTGCTTCACGCGGTAGCCACCCTCCGCCCAGCCCGTGTCGGTGGGGGTCGGCGCCGGCGGGGCGCCGCAGCACCCCACGATTCCGAGGGCCAGGAGCGCGGTGAACGGGCGGCGAGTCGTGCTCATGGGGACTCCTTCTTGAACGTGCACACCCCGCCCGTGCATCGCTGGTAGCTCACGCGGAAAAGGTTCGGAACGGCTCCGCCGAAGGCCGAAAGCAGGGCCTTCCACTGGCTCTCGGCGTCCGTACTGGGGAAGACCGTCGCCGCGCCGACCCCCGGCGCGGGGGTCGCCGTCATGTTTCGCCCGGCCCATTGCTCGAACGTCCGCACGGGGATGCCCGCAACGGAAGCGACGGATACCGCCTTCGTAAAGACCCCGTGTTGCGTCGTGCCGCCGGCATCGAACACGCGGGCGATGCCGACGCCGGTCTGTGACGGCGTCGTCGGGTCGAAACAGAATGAATTCGACGCTCCTTCGCTCTCCGTCGCCTCGGCACATCCGACGATGTCGTTCGCCGTGTGGGGGCCAAAGTACGTCGCATTCTTCGCCACGCACGCCATCCAGTCCGAGGGGTCTGAATTCGCCTTGCACGCGCCGGTGTCTGCTTTGAAGAGCGTGGCGTTTCCGAAGACATACGTTCGACCCGTGCGCTGAAAGAAGACGCCGATGTGAACGCGGCGCTTTCCGGCGGTCGTGTCGACGACCGACGACCGGAGAAGGCCGACGGTCTTGCCGCCCTGCACCAACGAATAGCTCCCATCCGGCAACGGATAGGTGTGAGTGATGTCGGCCCCGCTCGCCCGCGATGGGAGCGCACAGAACATCAGCATCAGCACCGTGGCGCTTCGAAACATGAATGGCTCCGGCGTGGCAGGCAGATGCGTCTTGCCTACGCATGCGGCGACCGCACGTCAATGCAATTGATTCGTGGACTCGGGCTTTTGCCGTGCCAGCCATCCGGCGAGCTCGTCGGCGGAGGCGAGGTCGTAGCAGACGGTGCGCTCCTCGGGGGCGAGCGTGGCGAGCACCGCCCGGAACGCCTCGATGAGGTCGGCCTCGCCCGTCGCGCACCCGAGCAGGCCGAGGATCTGGCACCGGAGCGATGCCGGGGACGACTCGGCCCGCGCAACTGCGTCGGCGAATGCCCCGGTGTCGAGGGGTTCGCCGTTGGCGCCGGCGAGGGCCAACGCGAGGTCCGCCGAGTGTGGCAGGCCGGCGGCGCGATAGGCGTTCTCTGCCAGGCGCGCCAGCTCGCGTGCGCCGGCTCGGTCCTCGGTTCGCCAGGCCATCGCCGCCTCGGTGAGCAGAATCTCGGCCTCCATGGAAGGCTGGTGCAGCGCGCGGGCCGCCGCGACCAGCGTTCGGTCGGGCGCGTCGAACCGGCGCTGGAGGTAGCGCGCGGTCCGGACGACCCACTCCAATCGCGCGGCGATGAGGAAGAGAGACGCGTCCAGTGCCGCCGGCAGGGCCTGACTCGCCAGCCGCTCCGCATGCTCGCAGGCCTGCGCGTAGAGCCATGACCAGGCCGCGTTGGCCATCGCCTGCAGCCGGGCGGTCGGGTCGATGTGAGCCGCGGCGGCGGCCTCCTGCAGGCGGCCGGCCGCGGCGTAGTCGCCCTGGCGCCACATGAGCAACCCTTCCCACCCCATTGCCCAGGCGGCAGCGCCCGCGAGCGTCGTGGTCGCCGCCCAGGCCCGCTGGCGCGCCAGGAGGGTCTGCGCGAGCGGCAGCGGACACAGCTGGGCGATCGTGCCCAACGTCGACATCCGGCACCGGTCGACCTCGGGGGCGTCGAAGGGGGCGAGGGCGTCGAGCGTCTCGAGTGCAGCGGCCCAGTGCCCGTTCGAGGCGGCCTGCATCGCTCGCAGCAGCGCCTCGGCCTGCCCCGCGAAGCCATCATCTCGCCGGGCCCGCGCCAGTTCGTAGCGCACGGCATCGTAGGCTGAAGCCGTCCTCTCCCGGAACGCGAGCGTCACCCAGGTCGCCAGCAGTTCGGTCTCGAGCGCGGGCGGTGGCGTGACGTCGGATCGTCGCAGCGCGGCCAGGCCTTCGGCGAGCAGCGCCTGGGCGAGCGCGTTCTCCTGGCGGACCATCGCCGCCCGGGCGGCCGTCAGGGCGGCCTCGGCGGAGGACTCGAGCTCGCCCGCGGCGGTCAGGTAATAGACCCGTGCGGCGGCATCCGGCGCCACGGCGTCCGCGATCCGCCGGTAGGCGACCCGTCGCTGGCCGACACTGAAACCCGACGTCGCCGTCCCGTCGGTCCGGGCCGTGTAATGCCCCGAGAGCGTTCGCTGCACCAGTCCGGCAGCTACGGAGACGGCCAGCTCGGCTTCGACGACCCAGGCGGGGACCTCCATCAGACGCGTCAGCGTCTCCAGTGACACCTCACCCCCCGCCAGCTCCAGCCAGGCGAGGAGGTCGGAGGCGGTGCTCGGGGTGACTGCGGCCGCGGGCGCATCTGCCGCGCCGACGACCCGGATGCCGCCCGCCAGTCGCTCGAGCTCTTCGAGTGCGATCGACAGCTGGTCTCCATCGCGACGGGCAATCCCGAACGCCAACCACGACCCCAGCTCGGCGACGACCCGGCCCACGCGACCGCCGGTCCGGCGAAGCAGCTCGCGACCCGCCCGTTGCGGAATGCGAAAGAGCCTCGCATGGCCCGAAAAGAGGGGGGTGAGCGCCTCGAGCGTGAGATCGCGCAGTGGCCAGTCGAGGGCGGGATCGTCCGGCTCCGCCGTGACCGTCGCGAAGACTCGACCCCTCGCGGCGACCTGCGGATCGAAGAGCGCCGCTCTGCTCCACGGGTCGAGCCGCTCCGGCTCGTCCACGGCGAAGACCTGACCGGCCTCGAGGTGCTCCACGATCACCTGGCGGACCAGGTCACTCGCCGCCTCGAGGGTCTCGGCCCTTGACCATCGCTCGCGCGGCAGGTGCCAGGCGACGGACCCGAAGGGCCGCGTCGACGGAAGGAGGAGGTGGACGCAGACGCCGCTTGCCCGGAGGTCGTCCGTCACCGCTCGCAGAAGCCTCGTCCGCCCGGACCGGGGCGGACCCCCGATCCGGATGACGCCGCGTCGGTCGGGCGCAGTGAGGCGGGAGAACGCCGGGACGGGCCCGAGCCAAGGCAGGTCGGGCCCCGCGCCGTCGAAGTCGCGGTCACCGCGCAGTCGGGCGGCGACCTCGGCGGCGCTTCGCGGACGCTGCGAAGGTCGGCGGCCGAGGAGCTCGTCGACGACGGCGGCGACATGGGCCGGCACGGCGGGTCGCAGAACGGCCAGCGGCGGCGGCGTCGACAGAATTCGTGCCAGGATCAGCGCGCGCTGTGTCTCCTTCTGGAAGGGCAGTTGGCCCGAAAGACACTCGTACAGCATGACACCGAGCGAATAGAGATCCGTACCGGGACCGATCGGCTCGTCGACGACCTGCTCTGGAGCGAGGTAGGCGGGCGTGCCCAGGATGTCGCCGTTCACTGTCAGACGGTCGTCCGTTCGCTGCACGTGGGCGAGGCCGAAGTCCAGAATCCAGGGACGACCCTGGGCGTCGACGAGCACGTTCGAGGGTTTCAGGTCCCGGTGGACGATACCCGCCGTGTGAAGGGCGGCGAGCGCGTCGAGCAGCGCGAGCGTCAGGGGTTCGAGGTCAGCCCAGGAGCACGGCAGCGCCCGGCCTGGAAACGGTTGCCCGCGAATCAGCTCCGTGACGATGAACTCGCGCCCCGCCGGGTCGAGCCCCTCGTCCACGAGGCGCACGATTCCCGGCCGGTCGAGCTGCCGCAGGATGGCCACCTCGCGCCGGCCGCGCGCGCGTTGTTCGTCGGTCGCGTCGCCGACCGCTCGCCGGGCGATCTTGATGGCCACCGCCCGGCGACGGATGGGATCCTCCGCGGCATAGACGTCCCCCTGGCCGCCCTGCCCGATGCGCGGTCCCACGCGGTACCGCTCGAGGAACAAAGTGCCCGGCGCGAGCGTCACGGGGCCTCTTCGGAAAGTCGAGGGCCGCCGAGGCTCGGGCGGGCCCTCATCCGTGCACAGCCCGGCCGAAGTCCCGCATCCAGCGGTCCTCGTCGGGGGTCAGCGGGCCCTTCTCGAGCGCGTCGAGGTTGGCGACGACCTCGGCGGTGTTGGCCGGGCCGGTGAGGGCGAGGTCGACGTGCGGGCTCGAGAGCTGAAAACGATAACAGTCGCCGGCGGTCATCACGGGGCCGTCCCGGCCGGCGGGGCGCTTGAGCAGGCGGCGCCAGGCCGTCGCGGTGTAGGCCAGGATCGTGGGGCGGTCGCCGCGGCGGTGGGGGAAGATGTCGCGCTCGGCGCCGGGGTGGGCGGCGTTGTAGCGGATCATCAACAGATCGAGCGGGCTCTCGGCGGCGAGGCGGCCGGCGCGCGCGCGGTCGTGGATGCTGACGCCGATGGACCGGACCTTGCCGCTCTCGCGCAGGTGCAGCAGCTCGCGCTCGGTGCTGCGCGTGTAGGCGGCGCCGACGCCCACCCAACCGAGCAGGTAGGTGTCCAGGTAGTCGGTGCCGAGGTCGCGCAGCAGGCTCTCGGCGCCCCGCCGCACGCCCCAGCCGAACCAGCCGAGCTTGGCGTAGCCAATCAGGGCGACGGTGTCGCGCCGGGTGCGCAGGGCCTCGCGCAGCGGGTTGCCGAGGCCCTTCGCGCGCATCGTCCACAGGAAGGTGTTGACCCCGCGGTCCATCGCGGTGCGCACCCCGGTCTCGTCGATGCCGTAGTTGGCCGCGAGGCCGAGGCGGAAGAGCCGTTTGCCGCCGAGCGGCGCGGGCGTGCGGTACAGGAAGTCGTCGTTCATCGTCGGTAGGGGATCTTGTACCCCTTCCGCCGGATCTTGTGGACCTCGAAGAACGCCCGCAGCGTGGCGATGCGCGCCTCGCCCTCCGGGCCGAGCTCGTCGTAGAGGTTCTTCAGCTCTTTGGGGTCCTTGGTGAGGTCGTAGATTTCCTTCGTCCCCGAGCGCTGGTCGAAGAGGACCTTGAAGTTGTCCGGCGTGACCATCGACTGCTTGAGACGCCCCTCGGCGATGATGGGGCGGGTCAGCTTGGGCTTCTCGCCGCGCAGGAAGGGCACGAGGCTTTGTCCCATCATGTGGGCGGGGGTCTCTTGCCCCATGAGATCGAGCAGCGTCGGCCCGATGTCCATGAGAGAGATCGGCGTCGTGATCTTGCGCGGCGCGAGGTCCGGCAAGCGGATCATGAGCGGGACGCGCACCTGCTCGTCGTACAGGTTCTGCCCGTGGTAGCTCGTGCCGTGCTCGCCGAAGCCTTCGCCGTGGTCGGCCGTGAGGATGATGACTGCCCGCGTCTCGAGCCCGGTCTCGACGAGGGCCTGCCGCAGCCTTCCGAACTGCTCGTCGACGAGCCCGAGCGCGACCTGATACTGCTGCCGGGCCGTGCCCTTCTTCGGCACGCGCTCGTACGGCGCGTGCGCATCGAGGTTGTGGACGAACATGAACAAGGGCCCGCCCTGATGGGCCCTGAGGCGGGCGATCATGGCATCCGTCACCGCGGGCATCTCGCTCCAGCGCTTGCCGGCGGGGGGCTCGACCCAGCGCTCCTCCGTGAAGCCGCTCGTCATGCCGTAGCGGTTCAGGAACCACTCGGCCTGCCCGTAGTGGACTGTCGGCACGCCGGCCTTCGCGAGCACCTCGGTGAAGCGCGTCGCCTTCTCCTCGTGCGGCCAGAGGGCCGTGTAGCCTTCGGTCACGGCCGAGGACCAGTATTGCTGAGAGAAGTACGTCCCGGTGAAGATCTGCGTCAGCGTGTAGATCGTCTGCGAGCCCGGGGCGCGCGTCGTATCGAAGCTGATGGCCTCGTCGCGGAACTTCATGATCTGCGGCATGTATTGCCGGTACGCGGGGGTCAGCGCGTCCTGCCGCAGGCTGTCGACGCCGTAGAAGATGATGACGGCATCGGTCGGCACGAGCGCGGGCGTCGAGGCGGGCACCGGCTTCGCCTGATGGCGCGGCTTGAACCACTCCGTGTCGGGGATCTTCGCCTTCGAGGTGTCGGCATCGTCGGCGGAGCGCCAGACGAAGGCCGTGAGGGCGGCGGCTTCGATGTCCAGCAGGCGGGCCTGCACGGCGTTGGGCGGCGGCACGGCCAGGGAGGCTCCGGCGCCCGCGACGGCCAGCACCAGCGCGGCGAGCCCGGCCCGGCGCCCGAGCGGCAGACGCAACCCGACGAGCGCCATGCCCGCGGCCGTCGCCCCCGCGACCATGATGAGCAGGTGGGCGCCCGGGTAGTCCCGCGGCAGCACGAAGTGGTTGAGCGCCGCGAACGCGAGGCCACCGAGCGCGACCGGGACGCGCCAGAACCGTCGTGCGACCCGCCGGGCGACGGCGGCACCGACGAGCACGCCCCAGGTCAGGGCCGTCACGAACGCGATCATCCACAGCCACGCGGGGGCGAGCTTGCCGAAGCGGTTGGCCGGGCCGATGACGTCCTCGGAGATCAGCGGGTACGCGGCGACGGGCGCGAGCACGAAGAGCAGAACCCACCCGAGGCGCGTGCGGCCCCGGACGAAGCGCGCCCACAGCGCGAGGGGCAGGGCGATACACAGGCCGGCCGCCAGCGCGTGCCCGAGGTCGTAGGCGCCGACGAGCGCGCGCGTGCCCGCGGCGAGGGGAGAGGCCGGGGCGCGGGCGAGCAGCGCGTTGCCGAGGACGTTCGCGAGGCCGAACAGCGCCCAGCCGAGCAGCGCGGCCCCGGCGAGGCCGAGGGCGGCTCGGTCGACCCGGGCGTCTCCGGGGGCCGTCGGGCCTTCAGCGGCGGGCGTGTCGTTCAGGTGCGCTTCCGGTGACGGGTTCGGGTCGGCGGACATGGCGCGGATTCTTGGGAGCCACCGGGGAAGGGGTCAAGGAACTTCACAGGATCTGCATGGACGCAAACCGGCGGGTTTGTACAGAATGCGCGCCCGCTGTCCCGCGCCCGTTGCATGACCGAGACCACTCCGACACCCGAACCGACCCAGGTTCCGACCCCGCCTCCGGCTCCGACCGACGACGCCGCGCCGCCGACCGACGACGCCGCGCCGCCGGGTCGATCACTGAGCGGGGCGGCCGCCGTCCTGCTCGCGTGGCTCGTGCAGGCCGGGCTCGACGCCATCTGGATTGCGGCGCTCTCGTTGCCGGCCGGGGGTCTGCGCGTGCGGGCCCTGCACCATCTGTATGCGGCCGGGCATGCCGCCGCGCTCGGCCTCGCGCTCGGTCTCGTGGTCCTGGTCGCGAGCCCGCTCGTCCGCGGCCGCCGCTGGTTCGGCGCGCTCGGGGTGATGCTCCTCGGCGGGCTCTTCGGTCTGCTCGTGCTGCCCGACGACCTCGAAGGCCTGTCCGAGCGCTTGGTCTCCCCGGGGCGCGCCGAAATCGCCGCACAAGTGCTGGCCACGGGGCTCGGCTCGGGGCTTCTGTTGGTCTATGCCGTGGGGCGGGCATTCGCCCGACCGCGCTGGCGCTGGCTGGCGGTGGGGGCGGCCGTCGTGGCCGGGATTGCGCACGAACGGGTGCTCGACCAGGGCTATCCCGGCCTGCACTTCCTGATGGTGGCGGCGGCGACGACGCTCTTCGCGTCGGCCTTGGCGGGGGGGCTGCGGCCGGCCTCGATGCCCCGGCGGCGTCGCCTGCGTCGCGGTCTGCTCGCGGTCGGCCTGCTCGCGCTGGCGGCGCTGGCGGTCGGTTCGCTCACGCTGCGCCCGCCCAACGCCGTGCGCCTCGAGATGTTCCGTCTCGACGGCGCGGTGCTGGCCCACGAGCTCGGCCGCCACGACACGGGCCGGCCCGTGACCGGCAAGGTCCAGATTCCGCCCGCGCTCAAACCGTGGTTCTCGCCCCGGACGGACGCCAAATCGACGCCGCCGACCCAGCCCGCGCTGCTGCCCGCCGGGTCCGGCGTGGTGCTGCTCGTCACCATCGACTCGCTGCGGCACGACGTCTTTCGCGACGAGACGAACCGGGCGCGGCTGCCGCATCTCTTCGGCCTGCGCGATGCCGCGGTGGACTTCGTCAAGGCCCGCAGCCCGGGCTCCGGCACCCGCATCACGCTCGGCACGGTCTTCAGCGGCAAGTACTTCTCGCAGCTTCGCTGGACGGGCCCGCAGGCGAACCGACCCCGACTCGAAGCGGACAAGACCAAACGCTTCCCCGAGCTGCTGCGTGCGCGCGGCGTCCGGACGGTCACGCTCGTCTCCGAGGCGGAGGCGCTCGTGAACAAGGTCGGCATTCTCAAGGGCTTCGCCGAGGAGAAGATCATCCCCCCGCCGAAGGGGCAGACGTGGCCGCTGTCTGACGCCATGGTCGATGCCGCCATCGGCACGCTGCGGTCCCATGGCACGGGGCCGCTGTTTCTCTACATGCATCTGATGGACGCCCACGTCCCGTACGACGCCGTCACGACGAAGGGCGACGATGACGCACGCTGGATGGCCGAGCTGACGCTGGTGGACACCCACGTCGGGCGCCTGATGGCGTATCTCGACGAGAGCGGCCTGGCGGCCCGCACGGCGCTCATCGTGACGGCGGACCACGGCGAGGCCCTCGGCGAGCACGACACGCCGACCCACAACGCCACGCTCTACGAAGAGCTCGTACGCGTCCCGCTGTTCATCCGCACGCCGGGGGTGAAGCCGCGCCGGGTCGAACACTGGGTCCAGCTCACGGATCTCGGCCCGACGATCCTCGACCTCCTGGGCGCACCGACGCCGGGCAGTCACATGGGGGTGACGCTTCTGCCCTACGTCCGCGGACAGAATCCGCCGTACACGCGTCCGCTGGTCTCGGAGCGGCGCTATGGCTACGCGGTCGTGCTGCCCGGCGACTTCAAGGTCATCGTCGACTGGAAGAAAGGCACGCAGGAGATCTACGACCTGAAGGTCGACCCGCGCGAGCTCAACGACCTGCGCGACGACCTCGGCGTGGGCGCCGATGCGCGGTTGCTGCTGGCCGGAGAAGTGATCGACTGGCTGCGGCGCTCGACGCCGGGGGCCAACGGCAACCAGCGCACCCCGGGCTGGCTCGAGGAGCAGGCGCGCAAGAAGGCGAAGCTGACCCGGGCCCCGGGCGCGGGCAAGACGAACGCGAAGCCCGGCGCCGCGCCGTCGAAATCGGCCGCCCCGCCCACCCGCCATCCGACGGCCGGCCATTTCGTGTTGCCGCCGCCCGGTGCGCCGACGGCGGCGCTCGGCAAGGTGCCCCCGCCGCCGCCGCCACCGCCGCGTCCGAAGGCCCCCGAGACGGAGCCGCCCCCCGCGCGCCCCGGCATCCCCGTGCGACCCGCGGTGCGGCGCGGCCCGTGATGTCGCGTTTTGTGCCCCCGCATTCCGTTTGGAACCCTCGGGCCCGATCACTATACTGCCGCGCCCGATGAACGCCCGACCCACCCTGTCCCTGGTGCTTCCGATCTTCAACGAGGAGCCCGTCATCCCGGAGCTGCACAAGCGCCTGCAGTCCTTCCTGGGGGACGTGGGGGAGAGCTGGGAGGTCATCTTCGTCGATGACGGCTCGCGCGACCGCTCCCGCGAGATGCTGCGGGACCTCGTCGCGCAGGAGCCCCGCTACAAACTCGTCGGTTTCGCGCGCAACTTCGGGCACCAGATCGCCATCACCGCCGGGGTCGACTACGCCGAGGGCGAGGCCGTGGTGGTCATGGACGCCGATCTGCAGGACCCGCCCGAGGTCGTCAAAGCGATGATCGAGAAGTGGCGCGAAGGCTTCGACGTCGTCTACGCCGTGCGGACCAAGCGCGAGGGCGAGACCTGGTTCAAGAAAGTCACCGCGGCGGCCTTCTACCGGCTGCTGCGCAAGATGATCCGCATCGAGATCCCGCTCGACGCCGGCGATTTCCGCCTGATGAGCCGGCAGGTGGTCGTGGCGCTGCGCACCCTGCGCGAGACGCACCGCTTCGTGCGCGGCATGGTCTCGTGGGTGGGCTTCAAGCAGACGGCGGTCTACTACGAGCGCCCGGCCCGTTTCGCCGGCGAGACGAAGTACCCCCTGCGCAAGATGATGCGGTTCGCCATCGACGGCGTGACGTCGTTCTCCACGGTGCCGCTGCGCTTCGCCACCTGGCTGGGCATGGCCGCCGGCGTGGTGGCCATCGGCG
Organism: Myxococcota bacterium; assembly: GCA_023150895.1. Lineage (GTDB taxonomy): Bacteria > Myxococcota_A > Bradymonadia > UBA7976 > UBA1532 > CAINDO01. The sequence goes on from JAKLJY010000101.1 coordinate 14,726, forward strand.
CGGCCTTCTGGGCGCTCTGGACGAAGTTCTTCGGCACGGGCGTCGTGCCCGGCTGGACGACGCTGATGATGCTCGTCGCGTTCGGTTCGTCGGCGCAGCTCCTGATGACCGGCATCCTCGGCGAGTACATCGGGCGCATCTACGAAGAGGTCAAACGGCGGCCGCTGTACCTCGTCGGCGAGGCGCGCAACTTCCCCCCGAACGAGCAGCCGCAGGATCCCCGGGGGCCGTACCATGGCTGACGCCGGCGCGGGTCCCGGGCTGCTCGGCGGGCTCGTCGGGCGCGTCCACCAGAAGGTCTTCGGGCACCCGTTCGTCTACGACCACATCCGCCCGCTGGCGGTGGGCGGCATCGACATGTCGCCGGTCTACGGCGCCCTCGAGGCCCGGCCGGACGACGTCGTCGTCGACGTGGGCTGCGGCACGGGCGACGCCCTGCGCTACCTGGGCCCGGTCTCGGCCTATCACGGCTTCGACACGGACGCCGTGGCCATCGCCCGCGCCCGCGAGCGCGCCGCACAACGCCCGGAGACGCGAAACGCCCGCTTCGAGGCCCGTCTCTTTTCGGCGGACGACGCGGCGGCCCTCGCGCCCACGAAGATCGTCCTCGCCGGCCTCTTGCACCACCTGACGGACGACGAGGCCCGCGGTCTGTTTCGCATGCTGGCGGCGAGCCCGCAGTTGAAGCGGGTGGTCACGCAGGACGTCGTCATTCTGCCCGGCCGGCCGGTGAACAACCTGCTCGCCCGCATGGATCGCGGCCGGCACGTGCGCTTCGAGCCCGACTACCCCCGCCTGGCCGACGGCTCCGGTCTGTCCGTCACGCAGTCGTGGGTGATGCGCTGCCACCCCACCCGCGGGTTGGCCCGGTACGTCGTCATGATTCTCGAGCCGGCCGGGCGATGAGCGCGCCCGGCGACGACGGGCGGCCGACCCCGCCGCCTCTCCCGGAGCCCTTGCCCGCCCCGGCGACGACGGACGACATCGTCATCGTTCCCGAGTCCGCCGCGCCCGCCGCGGCGCGGTCGGCCTTCGACGCCGATCCCGTGGACTCGCTCGAGGCCCTCGACGCCGTGGACTCCATCGACACGGGGCTCGACGACGATCTCGACGACGACCCCGGTGTGTTGCTGGACGCCGCGCCGGCCGAGCCCGACGTGTCCGTTCCGATGGCCCCCGTCGAAGCGCAAGGCCCTACGCCGCTCTGGGCGCCCGAGACCCCCGCGCCCGTCACTGCCGCTGCGGCCGCGCCCGCGCCCGTCGCCGCCCGCGCCCCGCTGGATTTCACCCTCATCACCCGCGCGCTCGCGCTGTTGCTCGCCGAGGTGCTCGCGGTGGTCTTCGGCGCCTGGCAGCTCACCTTCGGGGACAAGCTGCTGGCGTTCGTGACGAAGAACGACCTGCCGGCGGGCACGCGGCGCCTGATGCTCGCCACCGCGGCCGGCCCCGGGCTGCTGCTGGTGGCCGTCCTGTCGGTGTTCATCCTGCTGCGGCGCGGACCCCGCCCCCGGCGCCTCTACGACATCGGCGTGCGCCTCTCGCCCCTGCTGCTGTTGTGGCTGCTGCCGTCCCTCTTCGTCTGGAAGGCCTGGAAGACCGACGACATCAGCTTCCTGCTGCTCGCGCTGCTGGCCGGGCTCGGCGGGCGGTCTCTGTTCGAGGCCTCGCTGAACGCGCCGCCGCTGTTCAACGCCGCGCGGCCGCCCTGGGCCCGCCTGCGCCTCGAACGCCTCGCCGGCCTGCGGCGTTTCGTGCCGACGACCGTCGTCGTGCTCGCGACGCTCGGCTACATCGCGTTCTTCACGTTCCACACGATCACCTACCACCGGAACCTGCACTCCAACAGCTTCGATCTGGGGCTGGAGAACAACCTCCTGTGGAACTTGTGGCAGGGGGACGCGCAGCCCTTCAAGACGTCGCCGATGTTCGGGCCGAAGGGCACGCACTTCGGGCATCACGCCACGGCGATCGCATATGTGCTGGCGCCCATCTACGCGCTGTGGAAGCAGCCGGAGATGCTGCTGCTGATGCAGACGGTGCTGATGGGCGGGGCGTCCATCCCGCTGTATCTCTTCGCCCGGCGACACCTGCCGGCGGGCGCGGCAGCGATGGTGGCCGTCTGTTATCTGTTCTTCCCCCCGCTGCACGGGGCGAACCTCTACGACTTCCACTACCTGAGCCTGGGGCCGTTCTTCGTCTGGTCTACGCTGTATTTCGTCGACGCCGGGCACATCAAGTCGGCGTTTCTGATGGGTTTCCTGACGCTCGCCGTGCGGGAGGACGTCGCCGCGGCGCTCGGCGTGGTGGGCGTGTACCTGCTCTTCGCCGGGCACAAGCCCCGCGCGGGCATGGTCATGGCCCTCGCCGGCGGCGGGTACTTCGTGGCGATGAAACTCTTCATCATGCCGCTCATCGCCGCGAAACAGACGTTCACCTACATGTTCAAGGACCTCATGCCCGCCGGTGACAAGGGCTTCGGCGGGGTCATCAAGACGGTCTTCACCAACCCGGCGTTCACCCTCGACAGCATCATCGAGAAGAAGAAGTTCGCCTACACGTTGCAGTACCTCGTGCCGCTCGTGCTCTTGCCCGTGCGCAGGCCAGTGGGTCTGTTTCTCTTCCTGCCGGCGTTCTTCTTCACGCTGCTCTCGACGGGCTATGCACCGCTGATTCAGACGTCGTTCCAGTACACGACGCACTGGACGGGGCCGCTCTTCGTGGGCGTCGTGTTGCACCTCGCCTGGCTCGAGCGGCAGCCCGCCGACCCCGCCCGCGGCACGGTCGCGCGCCGGGCGGCCACCTGGTCGATGGCCCTGGCGACGCTTCTGTGCAGCTATCAGTTCGGGGCGATCTTTCAGCAGAACACCGCCCGCGGCGGGTTCGAGGCCTACGTCTTCGGCACTTCGGTCAAAGACGCCGAGCGCCGCGAGCAGCTCTACAGCCTCATCGCGCAGGTCCCGCCCGACGCCAAGATTGCCGCCGGCGAGAAGATCGTGCCGCACGTTTCGAGCCGCCCGGACGCCTACACGCTGCGCATCGGCCTCTTCGACGCCGAATACATCCTCGTCGAGGCGGCGGGGGAGGGCGGCGACGGCAAGAAGAAGCTGCGCGAGGCCCTCGAGAAGAAGACCTTCGGGGTCATCGGCAAGTCCGGGCCGTTCTACCTCCTGAAGCGCGGCGCGCCCGTGACGCAGAACGGCGAGATCGAAAAGGCCGTCGGCAAGAAGAAGTGAGCGCCGCGCTCGGGGCGCTGCTGGCGCTCGGGCTGGCTGCGACGGTCTTCCTGCCGCGGACGACGGTCCGGGGCCCCGCGGTGCACCTGTTCCGCGCGTTCTTCCCCTCGTGGCGGTTCTTCGAGGACACGGGACCCGCCCCCCGCCTGATGCACCGGCTCGTCGGCCCCGACGGCACGACCGGCCCCTGGCTCGACACCCTGCCGCCCGTGAGCCGCGGCCCGCTCGCGCTGCTCTACAACCCGGCGGGCAACCTGCGGCTCGCGTTCGGCTCCCTGGTCGATCAGCTCGTCGCCGAGCTCGCGACGATCGATGAGGCCGCGCTGGCTCGGGGGGACCTGCGCGCGCTCGATGCGCTGGTGCCCTACCGGCTCGTCCGGCGGCTCGTCTCCGAGCGGGTTGGTTCCGGGCTCGCGCCAGCACCGGCGCCGGCGCTGGCATTTCAGATCCGCCTCGTGCTCGACGACCCCCGATGCGCGCCGGATGAGCGCGAGGTCGTCTTCGAGTCGCCCGTGCTGACGGCCGAGGCGGCCCGCGACGACGGCGCGCCGCCATGAGCCCCGAGACGCTCGTCCTCGACGTCACGGCCCGGCTCGTCGGCCTCGCCTGCGCGCTGCAGGCGCTGGAGCTGCTCGCCCTGCGTCCGGCCTGGGGCCCCGATGGTGTCTTCGCGTTCGCCGTCTTGCGAGATGATCTGCGGGCGCTGCCGGCCGCCCTGCGCCCGCTGCTCGGCCGCCTGCTCGACGCCCCGGGCTTCGGTGTCGTCTTGCGCGTCCGGCTGCTCGCCGCCCTCATCACCCTCGCGACGGCACACCCCGCCGCGCTGCCCGTGCTGCTTGCGACACATGTGCTCGTCTCCCTGCGCTGGCGGGGGGCCTTCAACGGCGGCAGCGATGCCATGACACTCGTCGTCCTGCTCGGGCTCAACGCCGCCGCGCTGTCGCCCGCACTCGCCCGAGGCGCGCTCCTCTACATCGCGCTGCAGGCGGCCCTCTCGTATTTCATCGCGGGCGTGGTCAAGCTGCGCGGTCCCCGGTGGCGGTCGGGCGAGATCCTCACGGAGATCGCCGCGGCCGAACGCTATCAGGCCCCGGCCCTCGCCGCCCGGCTCCTCGCGCGCCCGGCCGTCGCGCGCGCCGCCGCCTGGGCCGTGATGCTCTTCGACACATGCTTTCCCCTGGCGCTGCTCGACCCTCGATTCGCACTGGTCTTCGTCGCCGCGGCGCTCGTGTTTCATCTGTTGAACACATGGCTCTTCGGCCTGAACCGGTTTCTGTTGGCCTGGGCGGCTGCCTGGCCGGCGGTGATCTACGCCGGGGCGCTGCTCGGGGGGTGAGGGCGGGCGGCGACTCGAGATTGCGTTGCGGGCGCGACGCCATCATGATGACCAGTATGATCACTCAAACCTCAGCAGTTGCGTTCCGACAGAACCTCGGCGAGATGCTGAACCGGGTCCAGTTCCGCCGCGAGTCGATCGTCATCCAGAAGGACGGGAAGTCCGTGGCCGTGCTCGTGGATCCGCAAATCTTCGAGCGGATCTGTCGGATGCAGGCTCGCTTCGATGCCCTTTGCGGCCGAATCGAGCGGGGCTACGCTTCAGAGCCGCAAGAGGCCGGCCTCGCAGAGATCGAAGCCGCCGTCGCCGGCGAGCGTGAGGGTCGCGGCCCGCAGGGGCGCTGAAATGGCAAACCTCGGTGTCGTTCTGGATACGAACGTGCTCCTGTCGGGCATCGCGTTTCCCACGAGCATCCCGGGTCGAATCGTCGAAGCCTGGCGTCACGGCCTGCTGGACGTCGTCCTCAGCCCATACATCCTGGCAGAGCTGCGCCGGGTCCTTCCCCGTCTGTCCCATCGCCATGGCCTCTCCGACGCGGAGATGGACGATCTCGTGGACGGCTTGTACTTCGTTGCGCACGTGGTCGAGCCCGTGCCCAGGGCGGGCGGGCGTTCCGGCCTCCGCGACCCCGCCGACGAGCCGATCCTCGCGACCTTGGTGGCCGCGCTCGAGGCCCGGTTGGCCGAGTCGCTCGTCACGGGGGATGCCGACCTCCTCGCGCTCTCGGCCGCGTGGCCCATCGTGACTCCGGCGGCGTTCTGGGCCGCCCACGGTGGTCCGACGCCCTGACGGCGTGGCCTACGGCAACCGGAACCAGCCAACGACTTTGAGACCCGACTTCTTGGAGTGAGGACTCCACCACGTTCGCCAGATCATCTCGCCGCTGCGATTTGCGGGTGCCCTGCCGTCCTTGTCTTTGAGGACCGGCTACGCGTCCGGTGCCCACGTCCATGCGAGCTTCGGGGATTTCGGGACATTTCGGGAGTCCAGCGGCGCGTTCCAACTCGGCGTCGGGATTCCGCCACCCCCGAGGCTTCGGCTGTGGGCAGGCGCCGCCGGTGAACGGACGCCGGGTCGAGTACGAGGTCACGACCCCGGGCGGCGAGGTGAAGAGCACGCCGAGCCGCTGGCCCGCCGCGCCTATCGCTTCGGCGCCCTGCGCCGCTCTCTGCTCGCCGCAGCCGTGCAACGACTCGCTGGCCTGAGGTGGCCCCCGAAGTTGGCCTGGGCCGCCGCCTGGCCGGCGGTGATCTACGCCGCGGCGCTGCTCGGCGGGTGAGGGCGGGGGGCGGGCGGCGGGCGCGACTTGACCGTGTGCGTCCTCTTCTCCTACGGTTGAGCACCGGCGCCGAACGCCGGGAACTCGAATTTGAAACCGAGGCGAGGGCGATGATCATGAAAACGACGACCGCGACGACGAAGTGGACTCGACGACCCGCAGCACCGCGAGGCGTGGCGTGGATCTGTGCGGGAGCGCTGCTGCTGTCGGCCTGCATCTCCGACGGCAGCGACGCGCCGGCGAGTGAGGCTGACGCCGGGGGCGGCGCGGGTGGTGCCTTGCCCGGAGGGCTGGACGCCGGTGGCGAAGGTGGCGCAGGTGGCGCGGGCGGTTCGGGGGGCGTGCGACCCCCGGCGCCGGACGTCGGTCCAGACGAAACGGACGCGGGTCCGGTCCAGCCCGACGCGGCGGCGCCCGGCCCCGACACCGACGCCGACGGCGTGCCGGATGCGGCGGACAACTGTCCCGCGGCGGCCAACACCCGACAGTCGGATGCGGACGCCGACGGGCTCGGCGACGCCTGCGACGTCGGCGACACCGACGGCGACGGGACACCCGACCGCGACGACCTCTGCCCCGCGATTGCGGGCGCCACGGACGATGGGGACGCCGACGGCGTGGGCGACGCGTGTGACGTCTGTCCCGGCATCGCCGATCCCGGACAGGCCGACGCCGACGGCGACGGCACGGGCGACGCGTGCGAGATCCCCAACGACGACGACGCGGACGGCGTGCCGGATGGCCGCGACAATTGCCCGAGCCAGGCGAACGGCGATCAGGCGGACGCCGATCAGGACGGCGTCGGTGACCGCTGCGACCGTTGCCCCGCCAACCCGGATCCGGCGCAGCTCGACACCGACGGCGACGACCTCGGCGACGCTTGCGACGTCTGCCCTCAGGTGCCGGTCGTCGCCGAGAATCACGTCGACCGCGACGGCGACGGATACCCGACCTGCGCCGAGGACTGCGACGACACGGACCCCGCCCGCTACCTCGGCGGGCCGGAGTACTGCGACGGCCGCGACAACGACTGCGATCCGGCCATCGACGAGGACTTTCCGGATCTCGGCGAGGCCTGCACGGTCGGCCTCGGTGCCTGCGCGCGAGCGGGCGTCCGGATCTGCGCCGGCGGCGACGCGGGCACCGTCTGCGACGCGACCCCCGGGGCCCCGGCCGCCGAGATCTGCAACGACCTCGACGACGACTGCGACGGCACCGTCGACGAGGGGCTCGTCGGGTGCTGCGAGCCCGGCGAGACGAGCCCATGCGGCGCGGACGTCGGCGTGTGCCGACCGGGCATGCGCATCTGCGACGCCCGGCGGCAATGGGGCGCCTGCGATGGCGTCGAGCCGCGGCCGGAGACGTGTGACGGCCTCGACGAGAACTGCAACGGCATCATCGACGACGGTTTCGATGTCACGCGTGATCCCCGCAATTGCGGGGGCTGCGGCATCGTGTGCCCCGGCGGCGGGTGCCGCGATGGGATGTGCTTCGACGCGCGAAACCTCGTCCTGCTGTGCGGTGTCTCCGCGCGACCCATCGAGCGCATCATCCAACGGCTCGATGGCCTCGTCGGCGCCGCCGGGTGTGCACCCGACGACACGACGCTCGCCATGCTCGTCACGCGCGGCGGTTCGCCGCCGGCCGACGGCAGTTGGGCCGAGTATGTGGAGAACGGCGGCAAGATTCTGACGGAGTTCGGCGTCTCCGACGAAGTCTTCAGTGCGGTCACCGGGATTGAAGTGGTACAGGCGCCGAACCAGACGGGCGGGTGCCAGGATCAAGTGATGCCCGAGGTTCAGCTCTCGCCGGACGACCCATTCTGGGGGGTTGTTCAATTCGTGCCGACTCCGGTCGGGAACGGCGGCTGCGGCTTCGACGTTTCCCGTTTCCCGGGCATCGTGCCCCTCGGCACGTGGTCGCAGGACCCGGGCGGCGTGTCGCTCGGGTATCGAGACGTCGGCTTCGGCCGGTTGTGGCTCGTGGAGGCCGACTGGCAGGACGGCCAGGGCCTTAGCGAGGGCTCGATGCAAGTGATGGAGACGATGATCACCTGGTCCGGAGAACCCCCCATCGTCGAGTGCAACGACGGCGTGGACAACGACGCCGACGGGCGCATCGATCATCCGAACGACCCCGGCTGCGCGAGCGTGAACGGCCGCTACGAGTGCCTCGACACCCCCGAGACCTGTCCGGCTCTCCCGCTCGCGCCGCGGGACGCTTTCGGCCACCACGGCGGCTGCAACAGCTGGAACGCCTGCGTCGACGCGCGAGGCTGTGCCGACATGGCCTGCCGCTACGCCGGGTTCAACGAGGCCGTGAGCTGGCGCGAAGCCCAGTGTCTCGACCCGGACATCGTCTGCAACCTCTTCAATGGCGTCGACGTCCTCGACAGGAACTTCGCAGGGTGTCAACTGCCCGTCGTGACCGAGGTCACCTGCCGCTGAGCCGGCTCGGGGGCGAAGGCGAGCGCTGTCGGAGAGTCACGCTCCGACCCGGGAAATCGCGCCGCCCCGGGAAATCGGATCGGCTGAAAAAAAAGAACCCGAAGCGCCTGCGTAAAGGGGGGGCGTGGCCGGCGATGTCGACCGGCTCTCGAAACCTCGAACCCCCGACCTCCCTGGAGTCCACCATGCGCGCTTCTCTCATCGCCGCCGCCGCCGCCGCCTCGACCCTCGCCGTGTCCGTCCTCGCCGACGAGGCACAGGCCACCACCATTGCCTGGTCCCGCATCGGCTCGCTCGCCGGTGCGGTGGACATCGCCGGGTGCAGCGACGGCCGGGTCTATGCCCGGGTGAACGACGGCTCGCTGCGGCTCAACCGCAACCTGCAGGGCGGCGCGGCCTGGGAGCGGGTGGGCGCGCTGGCGAGCCCGGGCAGCCTGACCTGCGCCGGCAACGTGCTCTATCACTTCGACGGCGGGCGCCGACTGTATCGCAACGACGGCGGCGCGCTGTCGATGCCCAACACTTTCGTCGGCAACTTCCCCAACACCCGCGAGATCGCCGGCGGGACGACGGTCGCGCTGGTCGTGCCCGTGCCGACGTTCGCGCGGCTCGATCTGGATGGCTCGGTGCATCAGGCCTCCGACCCGGCGGGGGCCTGGACCCGCATGGGCACGGCCGGTGGCGCGAGTCACCTCGCGGTCGGCGGCGGCTTTCTGGAGTGGCGCGCCTACGCGCAGAACGCCGATGACTCGGTCTGGGAGAACGCCGGACAGGCCTGTGACGAATACTGGCGGCGCATCGCCACCCGCGCGACGCTCGACGACCTCGGGGCGTTTCAGATCGACCGTCTCATCGGCCTCGACGACAACGACTCGATCCACCTGGGCACCATCAGCCACGAGCGGCGCGAGTTCACCGTCACGGCGGCGGATCTGGCCGCGCGGGTGAATCCGGTCATCCGGGGCTCGACGCTGCGCGCCCATGGCGCGAGCGCCGTCTTCACGCCGTCCGCCGTCCTGCGGCTCGGGGGCATGGCGGCGGGGGCCTTCCCCCTCAGCCCGGCGCTCGTCGACAACGGTGTGTTCGGCAGCTCGACCTACACCCCGAATGACATCAACATGACGAGCATGACCCTCGGCATGGCCGGGTCCAACGTCTTCCTCGACGCGGTCTTCGAGGAAGCGGGCCTCGAACTCATCTCGAGCAATCGCGTCTACCCGGATCTGAACATCAGCCCCCTCAACGGGCGCCTGACGATGACGGCGCGCGTGGGCACCTGCGGGCAGCCGCAGTTCGAGGCGGCGAGCGCCACCTTCAACGGCAACTTCAGCGGTCAGTCCAATCTGTTCTCGTTCGTCGTCGATCTGATGAACGGCGACATCCGCAACCGCGTGCACGCCGAGATGCTGACCGGCGCGCGCAACTTCCTCGCGCAGCGCGGCACGCAGGTCTCGTTGCAGCAGGCGATGCTCGGGTATGCGCAGGCCGTGAGCGGCGGCGCGGCCTGGAGCCACATCGTCGGCAACACCTTCAGCCTGAGCGGCGGTCGGCTGCGCTTCTCCGTCGAGCGCTGAGCGCGGACGCACGGCCCGACGTCCGCTGATCCTCACGCGCCGAAGTGCGCGCATCGTTGGGGTCGGCATCGTGCGGTCCACACGGGCGACCGCACCCGGCGGGCGTTACGACGACATGCTCCGATGCCGACGCCGCCTGCCAGGTGGCCGGTTTCGCGCGCGCTGCTGGGAAGGGGGCAACTGCCGGCAGTTTCCAACCCGGGCGTTCGCTGCAACCTGTTCGATGACCGGGCTGCGGGCTGCCCGTGGCCGACACCATCCTCTGCGCGCCGAACCGACACTTGGAATCGGTCGTTTCCCGCATGCCGAAAGTGACCTCCGTCAAGCCGGACACGTTTCGGACCGCCGCAGGTTGACCCCGTCTCCCGAAACGTCCTACGGTGACCTCGGGTCGAACGAAAGGGGTCCGATCATGAAACTTCGACCAATCCAGTCCAGTCCAGTCCAGTCCAGTCCAGTCCGGGCAATCGTGGGCGCTCTCTTGCTGATGTCGCTGGCGGCGCCGCGGCCGTCGGCCGCTGAGAGCTGGTCGGCGCCGGCATCATGCAGCGACGAGGCGTGCATCGACGTTCGTCTGGACGACGACGCCGTCGTGACCAGGCCCGCGAACGCCGGGGAGGTCGACGCGATCACGGCGGGGCGCGAACGAGATGCATCTTCGGGTTCGGTGCTCGCGCCCCGCATGCCGACCCGCGAGGACGAGACGGCGTCCGCGGTGATGCTTGCGGAAGCGGCGGACCCGGAGGCGTGGCTCGACGTCCACATCGCGGTCGACGTCGAGCTTCAGTCGAAGCGCGCGCTGCTCGAGGGGGTCACGGGGGCAAGCGATGATGATCGCCTCGCCCGAATCGAGACGATCGAGATGGAGGCAGAGATGCTCCTCGCGCCCGTCGAGGCGATGGTGACCGCCGCCGGTGCCAAGGTCCTCGGACGCGTGTGGCTCGGCCAGCCCGCTCTGGCGGTGCAGATGCCCGCGCGCGAGGTCCGCCGCGTCGCGGAGCTCGACGGGGTCTTGGGCCTGACGATCGCGACTCCGGAACTCGAGCAGACCGCCGTCCCGACCGATTACTACCCCCTCGACCGCGTGTCCGACGGACACGGCCTGATGACGCGCGAGTTCGTCCATCACGGTTGGGAGGGCAACCTCCAGAACCGGACGAACGCGGCGCAGCCCATGCGCATCGCCATCATGGAGTCGGAGAGCAGCAATCCGGCGAAATACAAACCGAACTGGATCGACCCCAGCCACCCCGGGTGGCTCGACTTGCCCGGCGGCGCGACCCGCGTGAAGAAGATCATGAAGTGCTGGGGGGGTGTATGCGTCGACACAAACCCCATCCCGGGGGGGAATCACGGCAACGGCGTGGCTTCGGTCGCGGCTGGCTGCATCGATCAGGGGCAGGACCCCGCATTTCCGGGCATCAACACGCCGGACCAGATTGCGCGAACGGGGCCGGCGCCGGAGGCGGAAATCTATTACTACAACATTCAGGACAGCATCCCTAATCTCCAGGCCGCGCTTCAACGGGCGGTGACGGACGGCGTGGACGTCGTGAACATGAGTTTCGGCAACAATGAGTGCGACCCGGCGAAAGGCGGCGGCGCGAACGCCACCATCAAGGACGCGGCCGACGCGGGCATCGTCCTGGTTTCGGGAACGGGGAACGACCAGGACGGGGACGCCTGCGGGGTCTCCTGGCCCGCGTTGCGGCCCGAGATTCTGGCCGTCGGGGGGACGAATACGAGCGTTTCGGCCACCGCATTTCGGGATTCCAGCCTGACGCCGGCGATCAATGAATTCGGAGATCCATTTAGCAGCTTCACTTTCGGCGGGATGCCGGTGGTCACTCGCTCTGGAACTGCGTTCTCCGCCACCGTCGTAAGCCTCGTAGCGCCGGGCTGGATGCGGCACCCCTACACCTGGAACGGCCCCGACGGGCGCTACGAAAACGGTTGGGGCGGGTCGTCACTCGCAAGCCCCACCGTCGCGGGGTCCGCTGCGCTGCTCCTCGAGCACTTCCGCGACGCGGGGTCGGCGTCGGGCTTCAACAGCCGCCGGTTCATGGCGCACATGATGCTCCTCGGCGACGCCTGGGATGGCGCCGACGTCGTGGCGCCCGGCGGAACGCAGTACATGCCGAACGGCCCGAACAAGAAGTCCGGCTTCGGGCGGCTCCGCATGCGCGGCCCCTACGCGCCGCTCACGAACCTCGTCGGTCCGTACCACTGGGCCAGCAACGTGGTCACCGCCATGCCGGGCCAGGTGTACTCCTTCGCCGTCAACGGGGCCGGGCCCGAGCCGGCGGGGCCCACCGAGTTCAAGGTCGTCGCACACTGGACGCCGACGGACTTCGGCAGCACGTCCGACATCGTGCTCGAGCTCTGGAACACCTGCCCCGCCGGTGGCGGGCCTGCGGCGAAGCTCCAGCACAACCACACGTTCGACTATCGAAAGCGAATCCGCCGGACGAATATCTCGGGCCAGTGTCTCGAGGTCCGGGTCATTCCATACTCGGTGCCAGCACAGGGCGAGGCCGTCTACCTCGCGTATCTCTACCACTCGGGTGAGGTCAGCCCATGAAACGCCGAATGCTCCTCCTCAGCGTCCTTGCGCTCGCCGCGTGCGCGGCGGACCCCGATCCTGATCGCCCCGACGCCTCGGGTGGGGGCGGCGCGAGCGGTTCGGGCGGCGCGAGCGGTTCGGGCGGCGAACACGCGTCGGGCGACGCGTCCGTCGACGCCCTTCTGCATGAGCCGGATGTGTATTCGGGGCCAGGGTGCGTATCGCCGGTCGATGGCGAGTGTCCAGACGGCACAACGCACATCACTTATGGCTCCGTCTGGAATTCGCAAGAGGGCTGCTGGCACCGCGAGGTCATTCTGAGCTGCTTCCTCGATGAATTGCTTCGCTCTTTCGGGGAGGATACGTCCTGCCGTGAGGACGGGACGCCGTTCTGGGTGCCGGAAATCGGATGTATTCCGTTTCCTGCCCGGATGTGTACCTCCGCTGAACTCGCCGCACTCACCGCCGTGACCTGCCCCGATGAGTAGGTGCCGGCCGCGAACCTCGTGGGCGCGCAACGCTCGGTCAGCAGCGCAGGCCCCCGCCATGCCGGGCATGATGGACTCACTCCTCGTCTCAGAGGTCAGCCCATGAAGAGCCGAACGCTCCTCCTCAGCGTCTTCGCGCTCTCCGCGTGCGTGGCGGACCCCGATCCTGATCGCCCCGACGCCTCGGGCGCGGGCGGTGCGAGCGAGTCGGGCGGCGCAAGCGGTTCGGGCGGCGAACACGCGTCGGGCGACGCGTCCGTCGACGCCCTTCTGCACGAGCCGGATGTGTATTCGGGGCCAGGGTGCGTATCGCCGGTTGATGGCGAGTGTCCAGACGGCACAACGCACATCACTTATGGCTCCTTCTGGAATCCGCAAGAGGGCTGTTGGCGCCGCAACGAGATCGTCAGCTGTTTCCTCGATGAATTGCTTCGCTCTTTCGGGGAGGCCAAGTTCTGCCGTGAGGACGGGACGCCGTTCTGGGTGCCCGAAATCGAATGTATTCCGTTTCCGGCCCGGATGTGTACCCCCGCTGAAGCGAACGCAACCACGCCCGTGTCCTGCCCCGATGAGTAGGTGCGAGGAGCATGCCACCGTAGCGCTCGCCGGCTTTCGGCTACCTCAGCGCCCCCGAGAAGGTGCGCCCAGGCCTCGAACGCGTTGCCTACGGGTCGCGCTCGGTCGGTCGCGACCAGCGCGCTCGGCAATCGTCGCGACGCAGTCACACTCGCGGCGGCATCGGGTGCGGCGGGACGCTCCGACCCCCGGCTCGCGGACGTGCGCTGACTGTCACCCGCCGAAGCGCGCGCGCAGGTTCTCGACGTAGCGGCCGACGAGGCGCTCGAACTCGCCCGTCACGATTGGGCTGACGACGCGGCTCATGAGCGCGGGCAAGGGCACGTCGAGCTGTCCGCGGGTCACGAGGGTCAGTCTGGTCCCCGGGCCGGCGGCGCGCGCGTCGATCGCCCAATGGCCGCCGATGAGCGCGTTGCCGACGCCCGGCACGGGCGTCCACGTCACCGTGCCGCGCCCGGTGACGGGGTCGAACGTGCTCTCGTAGCGGCACGCGTAGACGGTCTGAATCTTGATCTTCTCCGTGCCGACGCGCTCCATTCGCCACTCGTAGACGGCCCCTGGGCGCCCCCGGGCGTCCTCGGCGTCGACGCAGGTCAGGCGCTCGACCTTCGGAAAATGGCTGACGGAGAGCGGCACGTCCGAGAGGACGGCGAAGACCTCCGGCGCCGCGGCGGCGACCTCGAAAACGCGCTGCAGATCCAGGCGGGCGGTGATGGTCATGGGCGCATCCTGGCACGACCGGCGCGGCGGGTCACGAGGGGCGCAAGCTGGTCCCCGACGTCGACGGCCGGCTGCTCACGGCAGGACCATGCCAGGCTACAACACGAGAATGGCGATCAGCACGCCAAGGGCGCCGCCGGCCACGCCGTACAGAACCCCGGAGAGCGGGTGGACCTGCCGTACCTCGACTGTGGTCCCTTCGACGGGGAACCGCGTCTCTGCCTGGTTCGCGCCGGCGACAAAGAAGTGATCATCGCCGTCCAGCCGAGCGAGAGTCGGATGACTGAAGAGAACGGGCGTCCCGTGCTTCGGCGTGATCTGAAGGTCGACGCTGCCATTGAACTCGGCCGTCCGTCCGTCGTCCGTTCGCACGACGTGAACGGTGGACTGGTACAGCGCCGTCGTTCGCGGTGTGCATTCCTGCTGCGGGCGGCCCGACGCACCGGTCACGGTGCGGCAGTCGGACCCGACTTTGACAGTTCCTACGCACATGATCGCCGAAAACCGTTGGCGCAGTAGTCCCATCGCCGATCTCCCGGATCGGCCCATGTACGTAGGCGTTCAGGCGAGGTCGAGGATGACCGGTGGATTGTCGATCTTGAGGGATTTCAGGCGGTTACGGGCAGGTTGGGCGGGGTCGGTGACCTGTCGAATGCGCCCGTTGGGCCCGGACAATTCGACGAGCTTCACCTGTTTCAGGTCGTCGCGGATGTTGCGCCAGGTGTCCTCACACGCCCTCTCGGCAACGCGCTCGAGCAGCAGCGCGAGCACGGTGATGGCGACGTGGGCGTGGATGCGGTGCACGGCATAGTGGTGGACGGGGCGCATGTTCAGGCCGCTCTTGAGGGTGCGCCAGGCCTGCTCTACGCGCATCAGTTGCTTGTAGCCGAGCGCGATGTCCTCGGCCGTCATCGTGTCGTCGTTGCTGTGGACAACGAACTTGCCATCGAGGCGGGCTTCCGCGGCGACCTTGGAACGGTCGATCTCCAAGCGCCCCCCCTTCGCGACCCTCAGGTACTTACCGAATCGCCGCGAGGCGCGGAGGTCGCACTCCCGCTTGGTGTGCGCATGCTCGTCGCAGTCCGACAGAGCTGCCGTATGCGTTCGACGATCCACGCCAAGATCAGACTTGACCGGCGGCGACCGCTCAGCCGTCGTCCACGTCATTGCCC
>JAKLJY010000102.1 GCA_023150895.1 Myxococcota bacterium
CCGCCGCCGCCGGCACCGCCCTCGCCGCCGCCGGGGGCGCCCCCGGCGGCCTGCCCGCCCGCCGCGGTGTCCGGCAGGTCGAGGGTGCCGGTGTCCCGACGTTCGCCGGGATCACCCCCCGCCCCGCCCGTCCCACCGCTGCCATCGGCATCCGTGGCGCACGCGTTCAGATGCGCCGCGGCCATGGCCCACACGAGCACGAGTCCTGGCCGCAAACGGGCAGGCGACCGGCCGTCGTTTCGCTCCATGCGAACGTCTCCCCTCAGGTTGTCGGTGAGAACAGGGTTCGACCAAGCGGGGCGGGGCGTCAAGGTCGATTCGCGGGCGAGGTCCGAACCCCGACCGTGTGCGACTGCTCCGCGCCGGATTGCGGACTCGACCGACTGCGCGGATCATGCGGGCGCATGCTCGAGCTCGTCCCGTGGATCATCGCTGCCCTCGTCCTCGTCACGCTCATTTTCGTCGTGCGGGGGCTCATCACGCGCGCCGAGCGGGCGGCCCGGGCGCTCGAAGCGTTGCGTGCGCGCGGGCGTCGCTACCGGATGCTCGCGGAGGCCGCGCCGCCGGCCCTCGTCGGCATCGAGTGGTCGAGGTTCTTCTGGCGTGAGGCGGCCCGAGCGTATGGCGAGATGCGCACCTTCGAAGCGCACAATCCGCAGGACGCCGCCGCCTTCGACGAGATCCGACGGGCCCTCGAGGCGCTGTCGACGGACGCGGCCGTCGGGGAGGCGGCCAACCCGCCGGAGACCGAGGCCGTCGAGATCCGCCGCGGCCTCAACGCGGCGCTCGCGACGGTCGCTCGCCTCGAAGAGACGGGCGATGTGACGGCCGAGCGGGCGCGCACGATGACCCAGGCGTTGACGCACGGCATCGTGCGGTCGCGGCTCGGCTCGTGGATGCGCATGGCGATTGAAGCGCGGACGGCGGGCGACCACGACCGCGAGGCCGAACACTGGCACCGCGCCGAGACGGATGCCGGTCAGCTCGAGGGTGAGGAGGGCTCGCGCCTGGCGGCCCGGTTTGCGCACGAGGCCCATCGGGCCGAGGTCCAGGCGGCAGCCCATCGCGCGGCACAAGAGGAGGCCGCACGCGCCGCGGCCGCGGAGGCGCGTGCACAGGCCGCCGAAGCCCGGGCAGCATCCGAGCCGCCCCCGCCGGCGGCGCCGCCGCGTCGACCCTCACTCGGCGCCGAGCTGACGATTCACCCGCCGCCCGAGCCGGACATCCGCGCGCCGTTTCCCGTCAGCCCGCGCCGGCGCTGAGGCGACGTTCCATCTCCGCGACGACGCGGTCGAGGATGACCTGCCCATCCGCGATCAGGCCGCGGGCGTCGGCCCGCATCTTCTGAACGTAGCCGGCGTCCTCGATGTCCTTCAGGTTGATGAGCACGTTCCAGACGGCCCCGCGCAGGCCCGAAAACGCCATCTGCGCGCCCACGGCGGCGTCGCTGGCGCTGTTGGGGTTGCCGTCGGCGAGGGCGGCCTCGGCGAGGCGCAGGGTCTTGAACGCCGCGCGGGCGGCCCCCCAGGGCACGTCGATGGCATGCTTCAGACCGGCCTGCATGGCCGCTTGCCGCGCGGCCTTCTCGTCGGCCGTGCCGGCGGGCAGGCGTCGGGCCGCGAGGAAGTCGTTGAACGCATCGGTGTCTGCGTCGACGGCCGTCAGCAGCCGTTCCTTCTGTTCCTGCGCGCGCTCCGCGAGATCGGAGAGACGGGCGTCTCGTGTCTCCGCGTCCGCCGGAGTGACCCCCGGGCCGGCCGCCTTGCCGTGCGTGAGGTTCGCCACCATCGCGGCCAGTCCGGCCCCGAGCGCCCCGGCGAGCGCGGCAATCGAGCCCCCGCCCGGTGCGGGTGTATCGCGGGAGACCTCGTCGGCCAGATCGCGCACCGTCATCTGCACCAGCGCGCGGGGGTTCACCTCCGGGGCGCCGAGGATCTTCGTTTTCGGATCGAAGGGCTGTGCATCGGAGAGCCCGAGCGAGTGAATGGCCGCGCGCATCACATCCACCGGCGGCAGCCCGGCCGTGCGCCCCTGCGCCCGAAGGTAGTGACGCCCGCTCGCCATCAGCGCGTCGTAGGGCAGGAGCCCCACGATCTCGCTCCCCGTGACGACCAGCCCCCGTTCGGCGGCCAGCCGCCGCGCCGCATCGAGGACGTCGTGCGGGGCGGTGAGCCGGTAATTCGTCAGGTTGATGCTGATTTGGGCGCGCTTGTAGTCGTCCACGTACCAGCCGATGGCCTTGCAGGCCTTGAACAGACCCGCGCGGTGGACCTTGAGGCCGACGAGGTCGCCTGGCGTGAGATCGTTGAGACGCAACAGAGCGTCGAGGTCGTACCCGTGAGCGGACTGGGTGTGTTGCCGGATCTCGTCGGCCGTCGCCCCGTCGAAGTCGCACTGGCCGCACGGGAACCGCCCCGGCGCGTAGGTCAGCACGTCGCCCTTGTAGTAGTAAGGCGTCGTGCGACCGCGGCGGGCGACCCGGCCTTTTTCGCGCAGCTCGAATGCGATGTCCGTGGCGTGGTTCTTGTCCGTCGAATTCAGCGTCACGTTGTAGGCGATGAGAAACTCGCGGGCGCCGATGATCGTCGCCCCGCTCTTCGGATTGAACGCCGTCGGCCCGAAGTCCGGCGCCCAGGCCGGATCCGTCAGCTTCTGCGCCAGCCCCTCGTACTCGCCCCGGCGCACGTCGGCCAGGTTGCGGCGCTCGGGGCGGCTCGCCGCCTGCTCGTAGAGAAACACCGGGATGCCGAGCTCGGCCCCGACGCGCGCGCCGACCTGCCGTGCGAGGGTGGCGCAGTCGGCCATCGTGACGCCGGAGACCGGCACGAAGGGCAGCACATCCGTCGCGCCCATGCGCGGGTGCGCGCCGCGGTGCGTGCGCATGTCGATCACCTGCGCGGCGCGAGCGGTGATGCGGAACGCCGCCTCGGCGACGGCCTCCGGTGGCCCGACGAAGGTGACGACCGTGCGATTCGTGTCGGCCCCGGGGTCGACGTCGAGCAGGCGCACGCCGGCGACGCCCCCGAGGACGTCGACGATCTGCTGGATGCGGGCCTTGTCACGGCCTTCGGAGAAGTTGGGGACGCATTCGACGAGGGGTGTGCTCATGCCGCCGGTGTCTACTCCAGGGCGGCCGCACCGCGCTACGGTTTCGCGGGGACCCGCCGAGGTGCCAGGCACTTCGGCAGACGCCGCACGCTCAGGGGAAGGTCTGGGTGAAGCCCGCGAGGCAGCGGTTCAACCCCTGACCGGCGACGTAGCGCGGCAGCACCGTCGCGCCGGCGAGGTGGGCCCGCTGGAGCGCGGCGACGGTGGCCTCCGTGAGCGTCCGGTTGGAGCAGTGGCTGCCGCCCCACTTGTACTCGACCTGACGGTCCGCGACCTGGATCACGACGCGTCCGTGGAACTGCAGGTAGCGATCGGCGGCGCTCTGCACGATTTCGAGTTCGGCGACCGGCCCGGCGTCGCCGGCGAAATCCGGGACGGCGTTGGCCGACAGGGGCAGGAGGCTGGACAGGGCGAGGGCGAGGACGGCGGTGAGGGGACGACGCATGGTGGACTCCGTTCGATCTGAGGTCTGATTGGGGCGACTCGGGCGGCGGGGGACCACCCCCGACACTCCTGAAGTGGCGGTCGCGGCGCGCCGGTTCACGGAAATCGACCGGCCGCGCGATTTTTGTTTCCGCGGGCGGGCCCGGCCGATTCCGACCCCGCACCGGCCCGACGACATCCCCTTGCGCCGGGCCGGGTCGGCGCAGTATCCCGCCGGCATGCGCCCTGCCCCGACTCCGCTGCTCCTCTGGAAGAAGTCCTGCGACACCTGCCGGCGATTCAAGGCCGGCCTCGAGGCGGCCGGTGCCGTTTTCGAGGACCGCGAGATCAACGCCCGGCCCCTGACCGCGGCGGAGATCGACGTGCTCATCGGCGAGGACCCGCACGAAGGGTTCCTGAACCCGCGCAATGAACTCTACCGCGAGCGCGGCATGTCGAAGGTGAAGCCGGCCCGCGCCGAGGCCATCGCCCTCATCGCCGGGCACAACAACCTGCTCAGGCGCCCCGTGCTGGTCGTCGGCGACACCGTGCTCGCCGGCAACGACCTGCCCCTCGCGTTGAAGCGCCTGGGCCTGTCGTGACGGCGCTCGGCGCGCATCCCCGCGCGGCGGATTTTCACGCCCTGTCGCCCGAGCGCATCCTCGACGCGGTGGAGTTCGGCGGGCGGCGCTGCACCGGGCGCTTTCTGACGCTGAACAGCTACGAGAACCGGGTGTATCAGCTCGAACTCGAGCCGGACGCGGACGCGGACGGCGACGCGAACCGCGGCCCGATGGTGGTGGGCAAGTTCTACCGTCCGGGGCGATGGTCGCCCGCGGGCATCCGCGCCGAGCATGCCTTTCTCGCCGAGCTCGCCGCGGCGGACGTGCCCGTCGTGACGCCCCTCGTCCTCAACCCGGTGACCGGTGACACGCTCGGCGAGGCCTTCGGCATTCTGTACGCACTCTTCCCGCGGGTCGGGGGGCGCGCGCCCGAGGAGCCGACGGACGATGAGCTGCGTGTCCTCGGTCGCACCCTGGCGCGGCTGCATCAGATTGGCGCCGACGCGCCCGCGCCGGATCGCCCGCGGCTGACGCCCGAGACGTATGGTCGCGACAACCTGCGATTCCTGCTCGAGCACGATGTGTTGCCGCCGGAGGTGCGCGAACACTACCGGACGACGGTCTCCGCCCTGCTCGAACGCATGGCGCCGCTGTTCACCGACGTGCCGATGCATCGCATTCATGGCGACTGCCATCGCGGCAATCTGTTGATGACGCCACGAGGTCCGATGCTGCTCGATTTCGACGACTTCGTGACCGGCCCCGCAGTGCAGGACGTCTGGATGCTGGTGCCGAGCGCCGACGCCGAGGGGGACCGTCAGCGCCGCGTGCTCGTCGAGGCCTATGACACCCTGCGCGCCTTCGACCCGTCGTGGCTGCGGCTCGTCGAGCCTCTGCGCGCGCTGCGATTCATCCACTATGCCACCTGGATCGCCCGCCGGGTGCACGCCGGCGACCCGGTTTTTGCCCGGACGTTTCCGCACTTCGGCACGCTGCAATACTGGCAGCGCGAGGTGCAGGATCTGCGGGAACAGATCGCCCGGCTCGATGCGGCGGACTGAGGCGTGCCCGGTCCCTTCGCTCGGCGGCTCGCGGAGGTCGCCGCCGGCCTGAACGCGCACCGCGATCTGTGGCACCCGCGGCCGTTCGCCGAGCGACACATGCCCTGGGAAGACGCGCACCCGGAGGTGGCGGCCTGGCTCGACGCACGACCCGACGACGAGTTCGACCTCACGCGGTTCGGACCCGACGACCCGCACGCGGCCGGCGCCCCCCCGAGCCTCGTGCGCTGGCGGGCCGCCGCCGATGCCCTTGCGGACCTGCCCCGCTTGCCCGCGCTGCCGTTCGCCCTGGGCGCGAAGGCGGCGCGCGGCATCGGCGGGGCGAAGCGGGCACAGATCGAAGCCTTCGTCGGGTGTTTCCTGGCCGGCTTTTCGCCGCCGGGGTCGGAGACGCACGTTCTGGACTGGTGCGCCGGCAAAGGGCACCTCGGCCGGGCCCTCGCGGAGGCCCTCGGCCGGCCGCTGCGCGCGATCGAGTGGGACGCGACGCTGTGTGATGCAGGCGCCGCGCTCGCACGAGCGCAGGGACTCGAAGCCGACTTCGAGGCCCTCGACGCCCGTTCGACGGCGGCCGCGGCGCGGGTGCGGCCCGATGCCGCCGCCGTCGCCTTGCACGCCTGCGGCGACTTGCACGGGGCACTCCTGCGCGCGGCAACGGCGCACGGCGTCTCCCGTCTGGCCGTCTCGCCCTGCTGTTACAACCGCACCCCGCCCGGCACGTCCGTTCTGCTTTCGGCGGCAGGCCGCGCGACGGGGCTCGTGCTGGATGCGGACGACCTCGACCTCGTGCATCGTCTGCCGACGGCGGGGGGCGCCGCGGAGCGTCGTCGCGTCCGGCAGACGCTCGGTTGGCGCCTCGGTTTCGACCTCTGGCACCGAGAGGCCTCCGGTCGGGACGCGTATCGTCGGATGCCCGCGTTTCCGCCGGCCTGGCTGGCACTGCCGTTCGCCGAGTTCGCCGTCCGTTTCGCCGGGCTCGGGGGCGTCGAACACATCCCCGGCCGCGAAGTGGGTGCATACGAAACGCAGGGCGTCCTCCGTCTCGCGCGGGCTCTGCGCCGCGAGGCGGTCCGGCTTCCGTTCGCGCGGGCGCTCGAGGCCTTTCTGCTGCTCGATCGTGCGTCCCTGCTCGAAGCCGCGGGGTTCGACGTCGCGCTCGGCACGTTTTGTGGCCTCGATGAGACGCCGCGCAACGGCTTGCTCCTCGCGCGGCGACCCTGAACCGCGGGCGCCGCCTTGCCCGCCTGCCGGACGTTGCGCTATACCGCGCCGGTTCCCCGCACATCGCTCCTCACGTCTTCTTCGGGAAGAACTCCATGCGCGCGCACCTCGCTCTGCCCTTCTGCTCCTCCGACCTCTCCCGCGGTACACGGCCGGCCGCGCTCGTCGCTGCGCTCGCAGCCGCGCTCGCGCTCGGCGGTTGCCTCGGCGAGAGCGAAGACGCCCTGCCCGACGGCGGCCTCGCGCAGACGGGCGGCGCGGGCGGCGAAGGGGGCCCCGTCGGCGGAGAGGCCGGGCCGGGGGGCGGCGCCGGCGAGGGGGGCGCGACGGGCGGGAGCGCGGCCGGCGGCGAGCTGACGGGGCCGCCCGGCGACGTCGACGACGACGGCGTCCTCGACGAGATGGACAATTGCCCCCGCCGCCCGAACAACAACCAGCTCGACCGTGATACGGATGCCGCGGGCGACGTCTGTGACAACTGCCCGAACCTGCCCAACCGCGATCAGGCCGACGAAGACGAAGACGGCGTCGGCGACGCGTGCGATCCCAACGACGACGACGCAGACGACGTGCCCGGTGCGGAGGACAACTGCGCCGAGGCGTTCAACCCCGAACAGACGGACACGGACAACGACGGTCGGGGCGACGCCTGCGACAATTGCCGGTCGGTCTCGAACTTCAGCCAGAAGGACACCGACGGCGACGGCATCGGCGACGCCTGCGAGGACCCGAACGACAACGATCTCGACGGGGTCCCGAACGACGACGACAACTGCCCGGACTTGGCCAACCCCCCCCCGCAGGGTCAGGGCCGCGTGCAGGCGGACGTCGATCAGGACGGGCGGGGCGACGCGTGTGACAACTGCCCCGAAGACCCGAACTTCAGTCAGCTCGATTCGGACGGCGACGGCCGCGGCGACGCCTGCGACGGCTGACCTCGGTCACATCGCCGGTGCGTCCGCGGGCGGCAGCCAGGCGCGGCACGCTTCGGGATCGCGCGAACCGAACGACCCGCCGATGCGATGTGCGCGGGCCCGGCATCCGCCCTTGCAGGCCCCGAGGGCGGGACATCCGACACAGTCCGCGAGCCGTGCCGGGTCGAAGTCGTGCAGCGCCGCGGCTTGCGGCCCGGCCGGGTGACGGTAAATCGCGGCGAGCGGACGCTCGGTCAGCAGGCCCATCGGGGCTGCCTGATCGAAGAGATGACATCCGTGGACGTCGCCCCCCGCGCCGACGAAGAGTTTGTCGACGCCCGCGAGACAGGGGAGCGCACCCGGGACTGGCGTCGCCGAACACGTCGGCGCTTCGTGATACTGCGCGAACAGCGCGTCGTCGGGCCGGAGGTCCGGGTGGTCGCGCCCGCGGCCCATCGCGACGATGGTCGTCAGGCGCACCCACTGCACGCCCCACGTCTCGCGGCAGCGCCGCACGAGCGCGTCGACGTCGGCCACGTTGCCCGGGTGTACGGCCACCGTGACCTGCACCGGCACGCCGCGGGCAGTCAGTCGTCGAAGTCCGGCGACGGCCGCGTCGTAGGCCCCCTCGCCCCGGAGAGCGTCGTGCCGGGTTCGTGTCCCGTCGAGGCTGATCGCCACCTTCGCGATGCGCGCCGCGGCGAGGCGATCGGCGACCGCCGGGGTCACGCGCGTCCCGTTGGTGAAGAGCACCACCCGCAAGCGGGCGGCGCGGGCGCGTTCGATGAATTCGAGCGTCTTCGGGTGCAGCAGGGGTTCGCCGCCGTTGAAGACCATCTCGACGGCGCCGAGCTCGACCGCCCCCGCGAGCGCGGCCTCGAAGACGGCCGCCGTCATGCGTCGGCCCCGGAACGCCACGAAACAGTGTCTGCACGCGAGGTTGCATGTATTGGCCGGTTCGACCTCCACCGAGACGAGATCCGAGGCATCGCGTCGTTCGAAGCCCTCGAACGGCGCGGACGGGTCGTCGGGCAGGAGACCGCGTGCGGCGAGGCGCTCGACGAGTGCGCGGCCGGGGCCGTCCTCCGAAGGGGTCGAGAGCGCCCGGGCGATGGCCGTCAGGGCGCTCTCGTTGACCCGCACATGGAAGTTCGAGGTGAGGGCCTGCAGGGTGAGCCGCCCGGCGGAGTGTTTGATCACGGCATCCGGGCGGCGCACGGCTCAGCCCTCCTCGGCTTCGCCGCAGTCTCCGCAGTGTGCCTTGTCGGTGGTCGAAACCGCCGGCTGCTCGACTTCCTCGAAGACGATCTCCTGAACGACGTTCTCCTGTTCCATGATCCGTTCTTCTCCTTCTTGCTGTTGTCCGGCGCGGGATGCGCCGCCGCGGCGCGATGCATCTACCGTGCCGGCGCGATTCGGCCGCGGCGCCGCCTGCGATGTGCGCCATTGGCCGAGATCACGGGGTCGGGCGCGGGGGCGTCGGGCGCGGCGGTGTCACCCGGCGGGTTCCAGTGTGCCTGCGACGGGTGAGACCGCCGGGTCGGCGTCAGTACACGAGCCCGAGCGATAGATAGGGGCCATGGAAGAGCTGATGGTGCGCCGCCGAGAGGTCCGTGTCGCGCGCCCCGGCGTCCTCGAGGTCGCGGGGCGGGGAGAGATCGTTCGTCAGGCCGCTGCCGAGCCATGCGCCCTCGTACCCGCCCCGCACGAAGCCCCCGGCCCCCTGCAGGGCGTAGAAACGGTGATAGACGAGGTACCCGAGCCGGGCCTGCGCGCTGAGCGCGAGATCGAGCATGCCGTCGACCGGCGTGCCGGCGTATCGGCGCCTCGGCCAGTCCAGGAACGCGAGGCCGACGCCACCGCGCAGATCGACGTCGAACCCGTGGAAGCTGTTCTCGTACTTGGTCAGGTAGTCGATGCGCGAGTACCCGCCGAAGAGCTCGAACCGATGGACCGTCGTGTCCGCCGTGCCCGCCCCGAGAAACGTGTATTCGGTGTCACCGGCCTCCGCGCGGTACAGATAGTGCGGCAGGGGGAGCCGGTACCGCCGCCCGTAGAGGCCCCAGGCCAGCCGGCGCTGCGTCAGAAGCCGTACCTCGACCTCGGCCACCGGCGTCGACAGATCGCGCTCGCCGTTCGCGTCTCGGTACGTCCCCCGATAGGTGCCGTAGCTCGTGCTGACCTTCAGATCCTGCCCGAAGAGCAGTTGGTCGACCCCGATGAACCCGGAAACGAGCTGCACGCCGTGCGCATACGGATCGTCGAGCAGACTCTGGGTGTAGATGAGCCCGAGATCCCAGTCGCCGAGCCGGCCCTCGAGACTCGCGCCCATCTCCAGCGCCGGTTCGAAGTCATACGTCGCGTCGATTCGGCCGGGGGCGTCGTTCCGGTCCGGCCGCGGCGCAGAGAACGTCCAGCTCCGCCAGCGGGGCAGCGCGGCGACGGAGAGCGACCACGCCCGATAGTCGTCCTCCCAGGCGCCCGTGAGCGCCTCGGCACGCCGTGCGAGGAACGCGGGGACGTCGGGGAACACCTCGACGACGGTCTCTTCGGCCTGCTCCCGCAATCGGTGGGCGACGCGCACCCGTCCGTCCGGGAGTCGCGCGACCACCGGCGACCAGCCGCCGTTTTCGTCCCGCAGGCGGATATACGTGTGACGGTCCTCCACCGCCCCGCCGCGGACCGTGACGACGTTCAGCCCCCGATTGAACGCGTTGCGATAGTAATAGCTCAACACATGCACCGCGTCCTCGGTGGCGAACAGACTGTGTTGCCAGCCCGATTCGCGGGTGTCGGCCACGTCGCGCGTCCATTGCCACTCGCCCCGCCGCGCCGTCGCCACGACCAGGTGCCGCGCGGTCGCGTCGTAGGCCGTGACGGTGACGAACCCTGCGCCGTCGACCCCGACGCTCCAGTCGTAGTCCACCCCCTCGACGACCGTCTCGACGCGGTCGAGCCCCACGACGCGCTCGACGTCGCCGCTGAGCGAGCGCCGGAAGAACACATGCGGCTCGTCGTCGGCGTCGAGGACGAGGCGCGCTTCACTGACCGCAAGCCCCGTCTTCTGCGTGAGCCGGCGGTACGGCCGGTGGTCTTTCAGAAGCCAGAGCGTGCCGCCGATGCTCACCACCGACAGAAAGTGGCCGTCGGGCGTGAAGCGCGCGGCGTGCGGCGTCCAGGGCATCGCGCCGATCTGCGCCGAACTCCACCGGGCGAGGACGCGCTGGGTCGTCTGCCCGCCCGGGGGCGTGCGTTCGGCGTAACAAGTCGAGAAATACACCGTGATCTTGCCGTAGGTCTGCGCCGTGGTGACGACGCGCACGGCCTCGAACGTGCCGTCCGGGGCGATGTCGGCGGGCGTCCCGCCGAGGACGGAGCGTTCGGCCCGTGCGTCGAGGCGCAGCGTGCGGGGGCCGTCGACCATGGGAGGGGCGGCCTCGGCCGCGGCGGAGATGACGGGCACGGCGCCGGCGACCGTCAGGGCGAGGGCAAGCCCCGGCCGCGGCGAGGGCGGGCGCACGGGTGGGCGAGGCGGGCGCAACATCCGCTGCACGCTACGGGCGGCGGATGTCCGGTGCAAGGGTGGTCGCGGTCGGGCGATGGCCTTTGACGCGGCGCGTCAAGGTGTGGCCTGATCCCCCCATGTCTGCACGTCACGTCCCCGTCCCGCCGCGCGCCCGGGTCCCCGGTCTCACGCCTTCGCCCTCGCCCGAGGCCGCCCTCGTCGAGCGCTTCCGCCATCACCCCGGCCGCGGGGGCTGCGGCGTCGGTGCCATCGCCGATCCGTCCGGGCCATCGCACGACCTCGTCCGCATGGCACTCGAGGGGCTGCGGTGCATGGAGCACCGCGGCGGCGCCCTCGACGACACGGGGGACGGGGCCGGCTTGCTGCTCGCGACGCCGCGGGGCTTCTTCGAGCGCTTCATCGCCCCGGGCCGCAAGCTGCCGGCCGGCCATCAGCTCGGGGTCGGCGTCGTTTTCTTCCCCGTCGGTGAACGCAGCAACGTGCCGTTCTGGCAGCACGAGATCGACGCGACCCTGCGCCGTTGCGGCATCCTGCCCCTCGGCTGGCGGCCCGTGCCGGTCGACGACCGGGCGGTCGGACGCACCGCGTTCGAGTCCCGCCGCGAGGTCTGGCACTGCATCGTGGGCGAGGGGCTCGTCTTCGGCGACGAGTTCGCCCGCGCCATGTTCCGCGCCAAGGCCACCATCGAGCGCAGCTTCCGGGATCTGTACGTACCGTCGTTCGCCCCGAAGACGCTCGTCTACAAGGGCCTCGCGACCGGCGAGCAGCTCGACCGCTACTACCCCGATCTCACCGATCCGGCGCTCGAGACCGATCTCGTCGTCTATCACCGGCGCTATTCGACCAATACCTTCAGCAACTGGTATCTGGCGCAGCCCTTCCGCACGCTGGGTCACAACGGCGAGATCAACACCATCAAAGCCAACCGCAACGCGGTGCGCAACCTGGAAGCCGAGCTGCACTGGCCGGGTCTGTTGATGCCGCAGGGCTCCGACTCGGCGGACGTCGACCGCGTCGTCGAGATGTTTCGGTCGCACGGCGTGTCGCTGCCCGAGACGCTCATGCGCATGATGCCGGCCGCGACGGCGGATCTCGTCGGCGGGCCCGAGATCGAGGAGATCAAGCGCTTCGGGCGGGGCGTGCAGCGCGCGCTCGGCACCCTCGGCGCTTGGGAGGGGCCCGCGGCGCTGGTGGCCACCGACGGCGACACGCTCGTCGCGCGGCTCGACCGGATGGGTCTGCGACCGCTGCGCTACGTCCTGACGCGCACGGGGCGGGTCTTCGTCGGCAGCGAACTCGGTGCGCACGTCGTCGCCGACGAAGACATCGCCCGCACCGGGCAGCTCGATCCGGGCGAGGCTCTCGGCGTAGAGCTGCGGACGGGCGAGGTCCTCGAGCCGGCCGCGCTGCTGCGGCGGGTCGTATCTCGCACCCGGATCAACTTCACCGATCTGTCGGAGACCGGCCTGATGAGCCCCCCGGCGCGCGTCGAGCCGGCCCCCGGCGGTCCGAAGCTCGATCCGGCCGTCGCGAGTCTGTTCGGTGTCACGCCGGCCCGGACCCGCATGGCCCGCACCCTCGCGGAGACCGGCAAAGAGCCCGTCACCTCCATGGGGTATGACCGCCCGTTGGCCGTCTTCAGCGCGCAGCGACCGCCCCTCTACAAGTATTGCAAACAGATCGTCGCCGTCGTGACCAACCCGCCGCTCGACCCCCTGCGCGAGGGCTCGGCGTTCGACCTGACCGTTCACATCGGCGAGAGCCCCATCGTTCACGAGGACGCGCCGAACTACGACATCGTGACACAGTACCGGCTCGCGAGCCCGTTCCTCGACGCGGCACAGGCTGCGTGGATCAAGGCCGCCGCCGAGCCGGGACAGCCGCGCTGCGCTACGCTCGACTGTGTTTTCGGTGATCCCGCCCCGGCGGGGGTCGAACTCTCCCGCGCGGCGGCCGGCCAGGGGGGGCGGGCCCTCGCGGAGCGCATCGCCGAGCTGACCCGGCAGGCCGTCTCGCTGGTCAAACGTGGCGAAGCGCCGGTGCTGTGTCTGTCGGATCGCCTGGCGGCGTCGTGGCCCGAGCCCGCGGCCGGCGGCGACGGGGGGGCGGGCCCGACGCGGCTGCTGCCCCTGCCGATGCTGCTCGTGGTCGGACACATCCACAACGCGCTGGTGGCCGAGGGACTGCGTCGACACACCGGCCTGCTCGTCGAGTGCGGTGACGTCCTCGAGGGGCACGACGCGGCGATGCTCATCGCGACGGGCGCGACGGCGCTGTGTCCGCACGTCTTGCTGCGCCTCGGCGCGAGCGAGGCCAAACCCGCCCCGGACAAGCCCTTCGAGCCCGTCCGCCTGCTCCTCCGGAGCCTCGAGGACGCCCTGAAGCGGGTCATGTCCAAGATGGGCATCTGCACCGTCGACGGCTACCGGGGCTCCGGTCTCTACGAGGTCGTCGGTCTCTCGGCGGCGGTGGTCGACTACTACCTGCCCGGCATTCAATCCCGCATCGGCGGGCTCGAGCTCGCCGACATCTACGAAGACATCCGGCACCGGGCGGGCATCGGGACGCGGCCGGTGACGGACCTCGACCCCAACGTGTATCGCAAAGAGGTCTGGCAGGCCCTTCAGGAGACGGCCCGCGGCAACGAGGGCGCCTGGGGCCGCTTCACGCAGCTTCTGCGCGACACGCCGCCGGTGTATCTGCGCGATCTGTTGTCGTTCCGGGCGCCGGCGGGCCGCGCCGCCCCGCTCGCCGCCGTCGTCGGCGAGGGCGAGATCATTGCCTCGACGTTCCGCGGGGCGGCGATGAGTCACGGTGCGCTGCATCGCGTGGCGCACCGGGCCATCGCGGCGGCGTTCAACCGCTTCGGCGCGGCGAGCAACTGCGGCGAAGGGGGCGAGGACCCGCGCCGCGACCGCGGGGGCGAGTGGGCCGAGTCGCGCTCGCTCATCCGGCAGGTGGGCAGCGGTCGCTTCGGGGTCGAGGCGCGCTACCTCGTGCACGGCGACGAACTGCAGATCAAGATCGGGCAGGGCGCGAAACCGGGCGAGGGGGGCCACCTGCCCGCCGAGAAGGTCACCGAGGAGATCGCGCGCATCCGCCGCACGCGCCCCGGGGTCGCGCTCATCAGCCCGCCGCCGCACCACGACATCTACTCCATCGAGGACCTCGCGCAGGTGATCCACAACCTGCGGCAGATCAACCCGCGGGCGCGCATCAGCGTGAAGATCCCCGGGGTGACGGACATCGGCACCATCGCGGTCGGCGTCGCGAAGGCCGGCGCGGACGTCATCGACGTCAGCGGCATGGAAGGGGGGACCGGCGCGGCGGCGGCGAGCAGCATCGAACACGCCGGCCTGCCGCTCGAGCGCGCCCTGTCCGAGGCCCATCAGGCCCTGGTGATCAACGGCCTGCGCGCGCAGGTGCGGCTGCGCTGCGACGGCGGCCTGAAGACGGGCTTCGACGTCGCGGTCGTGCTCGCGCTCGGCGCCGACGAGGTCTCGCTCGGCACCGCGCTGATGATCGCCGAGCAGTGCATCTTCTGTCACGGCTGCGCGGCGGGGAACTGCCCGGCGGGCATCACGACGCAGAGTGATCTCGTCGCCCGCCGGCTGATGACCGACAAGAAGGGCCGCGGACAGGACGTCGCGCTGCCCGATGACGAGACGCTGCGCTATCAGGACGCCCTCGAAGGCGTGTCCCGCTATCTGATGGCGCTTGCCGGCGAGGTGCGGGCCTTGCTCGCGCAGCTCGGCCTGCGGCGCCCGCAGGACCTCGTCGGGCGGGTCGATCTGTTGCAACAGATCGTCACGGGGCACCCCCGCCACGACGCGGTGGATCTCTCGGAACTCCTGCTCGATCCGTCCGGCCGCCCGGGGACGGCGAAGGGCGGGCGCGGCGCGAGTCTGCCGGTCGACCACACGAATCTCCTCAACGCGCGCATCGTCGGTGACGCGCGTGCGGCGGCGGCCCGCGGCGGGCCGGACGCCTCCATCGACCTCGTCTACGACGTCACCACCGGCGATCGGGCCATCGGGGCGACGCTCGCAGGGGCGGTCACGCTCGGCGAGGTGCCGTTGCCGGCGGGCGGGCTCGTGCTGCGTCTGCGCGGCGCGGCGGGACAGGCGCTCGGGTTCGGCCTCGTCGACGGGCTGACCATCGACCTGACCGGGTTCGCCAACGACATGGTCGGCGAAGCCATGAGCGGCGGACGCATCGTCCTGCGATTGCCGCCGGCTCTCCCGGAGCGCGACACGCAGTCGTGCCTCGGCAACGCCGCGGCCTATGGCTGCACGGGGGGGACACTCCTCGCCGAAGGCCGCGCCGGTCAGCGTTTCGGCGTCCGCATGTCCGGCGGTCTGTTGATGTGTGAGGGCACCGGAAAGTATGCCTTCGAATACATGACCGGCGGCGTCGGGGTGGTGCTCGGCCCGACGGGCCCGGTGGTGGCGAGCGGTATGACCGGCGGAACGATCTACCTGCTCGACGAAGACGGCCTCGCGGCGCGCCGGGTGCACAAGGACGCCCGCGTCGCCCGGCTCGACGTCGAGGACGCCGTTCGACTGCGATCCCTGGTCGCCGACTTCGCCGCGGCGACGGGCAGCCCGAAGGCGCACGCCCTCGCCGCCACCTGGGAGGCGGCCGTCGGGCGCTTCCTCAGGATCGAAGCGGCGGTCCCGTGAAGCCGGAGGGCCCGACCGCGCATCTCTCCCCCGTGCAGAAGCTCCCCGTCGCCTTTCTCGCCTTTTTTTCCGTGGCCCTCGGGTTCGTCGGGGCCGTGCATGCCTACGTCGGCGCACGCATCGTCGCGCCACAGGGCCTGACCGGCCTTTCCGCGGCCCTGGCCTACGGTGCGCTGGTCGCATCCGCGCTCCTCATCCCGTCCGGGCTCGTGGCGCGGTTCTTCGCCCGCGCCGCCGTCGCCGATCGCCTCTCGTGGATTGGCCTGACGCTGATGGGGTTCATGTCGTTCCTGTTCGTGGGCACGGCCGCCCGCGACGTCATCTGGCTCGGGCTCGGGGTCTTCGGCGCGCTGCCCGCCGACGCCGGGGTGCAGGCGGGCTTGCTGGCGCTCTCCGGTGCCGTTCTGGTGCCGGCGGGTGTCATGGCCTCGGGCGTGGGGTACTACTTCGCGCGACGCGTGCCCCCCGTGCTCGAGGTGCCGGTCGCCCTGCCCGGGCTCGATCCGCGTCTCGACGGCTTCACCTTCGTGCAGATCAGCGACGTTCACGTCGGCCCGACGATCAAACGCCCCCACATCGAGCGCCTCGTCGCCGAGATCAACGACCTGCACGCCGACGCGGTGGTGATCACGGGCGACCTCGTCGACGGCTCCGTGCACGCCCTCTCGGACGACGTCGCGCCGCTCGCCGGTTTGCGCGCGCGGCACGGGGTCTTCTTCGCCACCGGCAACCATGAGTACTACTCCGGCGTCGACGCCTGGGTGGCCGAACTGCGGCGGCTCGGCCTCACCGTGCTGCTCGACGAGCACTGCGTCCTCGACCACGACGGCGCGCGCCTCGTCCTGGCGGGGGTCACCGACCACAGCGCCGCACGCATGCACCCCCGCCACACGAGCGACCCCGTCAAGGCGCTGGCCGGGGCACCCGAAGGCCTGCCGCGCATTCTGCTCGCGCACCAGCCCCGCAGCGCGGCGGCGGCGGCCGAGGCGGGGTTCGACCTGCAACTCAGCGGACACACCCACGGCGGTCAGTTCGTCCCGTGGAACTTCCTGGTGCCGTTGCA
This sequence comes from Myxococcota bacterium, assembly GCA_023150895.1. GTDB lineage: Bacteria > Myxococcota_A > Bradymonadia > UBA7976 > UBA1532 > CAINDO01. The sequence continues at coordinate 16,562 of JAKLJY010000102.1, forward strand.
GCAGCCGTTCACGCACGGTCTGCGTCGGTGGGGTCGGCTGCAGGTCTACACCAGCCGGGGCACGGGGTACTGGGGGCCGCCGCTGCGCCTCGGCGCGCCGAGCGAGATCACTCGCATCGTGTTGCGGCCCGCCCGGACGGCGAGCTGACGGCGACGAGCCCGTCGCGCGCCGCCACCCACGTGCAGACGGCGGCGCCGCGCTCGACCCGGGTGTGAACCCCCCGCCGGTCGGCCACCGCGTCGGCGCGGGCGTCCTCGGCACGGCGCGCGAGCAGGTGAGACAGGCGCACGAGGGCGGCGGCTCGGTTGCGGTGCTGCGACCGCTCGGCCTCGCTGCGCACGCGCAGGTTGCTCGGACGGTGCAGCACGACCACCGCCGAGTCGCTCGTATTGACGTGCTGCCCGCCCGCGCCGCCGCTGCGGCAGGTGGTGATCTCCAGGTCCGCCGGGTTCAGCGCCGCCCCCGTTTCGGCTCCGGTGGGCGCCGGATCGGCGTGCAGCGTCACTCCGGCGAACCACCGTTTGCGCGACCGCCCACCACGGAGCGGGCTCCGGGCGACGGTCTCATGCGTGCCGACGAGGTCGGCCACGGCCGGTGTGTCCACGCTCGCGAAGCTCAGCGCGACCGAGCGGGGGGCGTCGTCGGGGCCGCTCGTCGTGCGGGTGAGCACCGGATACCCCCGCACGGCGAGCTCGCCGGCAAGCGCGTCGGCGAGGGCCGCGACGAAGAGGCGCACCTCGACCGGCCCTACGCCGGCGCTGATCAGCAGGGTATGTGTCCGAGCGTGCGGATCGGGCGGGTTCATCGCAGTCCCAGCGTTCGCAGTTCGGCGCGCGACAGCTGCCGTTTCGTCCGCGCGTACAGATTCCCATCCCCGTACAGCGCGCGTCGGCGTTCGACCGGGGTCGCGTCGGCGGGCAGGTGAAACACGGCGTCGCGGGGCGCCGGCTCGCGCGTCGCCGTCGGGATGCGGGCGCGCGAGATGGCATACCACTGCCCGTCGAGGCGCAGGCACAGCCGCCCATCGGGCGCCTCGTGGCGGTCCGGATCGGGCGCTTTCGGCGTCCGAACGCGCCACGGCGGGCGCGCCTGCGGTCGACACAGGCGGCCCGTTTCGGGACACACATAGAACGTCCGTCCGTCGTCGTAGAGCGGCCGAGGCGCCCCCGAGAGCCAGAAGTAGGGCCGACTCGAACAGATCTGACCGTCGACGACGAGCACGTTTCGGTCGACGTACTGAAACAGATGCTGGATCACATGCATCTGTACGGCGTTCTTCGGGGCGAGGTGCGTGCGCATCTCGCCGTAGACCGCATCCCAGGGTCGGCCCACCCGCCGACGCAGGAAACGCAGCAGGGGGGCGAGGTTCTCGTTGAGCCACTTGCGGCTGCCGCGGTCGGGCTCGATGGGGCCGCGGTGTGGCAGGTCGTCGAGGCCCGCGACGTCGAGATCGCGCCGCGCCCGGCGGTCGGCGCGCACGGTGCGGTTGGGCGGGTCCCACGCGCGGCGGGGTCGCTCGACGATGACTTTGTGCATGTCGGGACGCATGTCAGGGGGTCTCACTTTCACCGGTGTGTTTGACATTGACGACGGGCAGCAGCGCGGCGAGGCGGGTGGCGGCCCCGGCCGTTTCCAGCGCCTCGACGACCGGCTCGATGGCCTTGTAGGCGTCCGGATGCTCGGCGTAGAGCAGCTCCGGGTCGTCACAGAGCACGGTGCCGCCGGCCTTCGTCCGCTTCAGGCTTGCCCGGGGATAGCGGTCGCGCAATCGGGAAACGGCGTCCCCCCGGGAGAGGCGTCGACCCGCGCCGTGCGCCACGCTCGACAGGCTCGCGTCCGCGCCGCGGCCGGTCATGAGCCACGTCTCGGTGCCGCGCGTGCCGAGCACGACCGTCGTTTCGCCGGCGCCGGCCGGGGCGCAGCCCTTGCGGTGCAAGAGGCAGTCACAGCCGTCGACGAGGGCGGGGGTGACGGTATTGTGCACGAGGTCGAAGCTCGCGCCGAGGCTCGTCTCCCGCACGGCGCCGAGCGCCCCGAGCAGGCGCCAGGCCAGGATGACGCGGTTGGCGGTCGCGTAGCGGACGGCCCCCCCGAGCTCGGCGAGGTAAGCGGATTGCGCGGCGGCGTCGGTCAACACACCCTCCCGCCAGCGGGCGGCGACGACGTTGCCGAGGTGCCGGGAGCCCGAGTGCGTCAGGACCGTGACCTCTCCGGGCGAGAGGCCGAGCCTTCGTGCGGCCTCCCGGTCCGTCACGGTGCTGATCCGCGCGATCTCGGCGAAGTGGTTGCCCCCGCCCGCCGTGCCGAGCTGACGGCCGAAGTGGGCGGCACTCGCGGGGTCGGGGAGGGGGGTCTCGTCCGGGTCGGGGGCCGCCGCGGGGGCCGGCCCGCCCGTCGGCGCGAGCGTTTCGATCACGATCGCGAGGGATTCGGGCAGGTCGTCGACGGTCAGCAGCCCGCGCGGGCCGCCCCGCCACGCGGCGTATGCGAGCGCGGTCGGGTCGCAGTCCGGGAGCGCGGGCCCCGCGAACTCGGCTTCCACCCGCCGCAGGAGGGCGTCGCCGGTGTAGCGCGGCCGCCGGACGTGGACGAAACGCACGCCGCAGCCCGCGTCGCCCCCGACGAGCGCGGGGTGCAACACGCCCCGAAACGCGAAGGCGGCTCCCACCGGAATCCCGCGCCCCGGGTGCAGATCGGGCATGCCGACGGCGCGCACGCACCCGGGCAGCGCGGCGACCGCCCGCAACTGGTCGAGCGCGGCGCTCTCGATGGGGACCCCGTCGCCGGTGAGGACGGTCGGGCTCCGGGGCGTATCGGTCGAGGTCGGTCGTGGCGTCGTGTCCATGGCGGCCCCAGAGAGCAGGCCCCGTGCCAACGGCCTGGCTGGCGGGCCGGCGAATGAACTGGTGCGTGATGCACCACCCGGGCCGGGGCGCCCGCGTCAGGGGGTGGTGCACGGCGCACCAGGCGTGTAGGGTGGTCCAATGCGCCTTCTTCTGACCTTCACCGACTGGCACAGCGGTCGCACGCAGTCTTCGTACGGCGATCCGGGGCCGATTCGCCGCCTGCTCGCCGTCGGGGACGTGGCGTACGACGAGGTTCGCCTTTTCGCGGTCAAGCGGGACCGCCCCGCCGCCCGCGCCCTGGCCGCCGAACTCGGGCACGGGGGCGTGCTCGCCGAGGTGTCCGTGCTCGACGTGACCGATCCGAGCGACTACGCGCAGCTCTTTCATGCGCTGTCGGCCGTGCCGGCGCGCCTGCCGCCCGACGCGGAGGTCGACGTCCTTCTGTCCTCGGGCACGCCGCAGGCGCAGACGATCTGGGTCGTGCTCGTGAAAGCCGGGCTGCTGCGCGCGCGGCTGCTGCAGGTGATTCCGCCGCAGTTCGTGCCCGATCCGCACCCCGAGCCCGTTCGGGAGGTGCGGTTGGACTTCGACGGGTTCCCCGAGATCCGTGCGCTGCGCGAGGAGGTCGTCCGCCTGCGGGCGCGGGTGCACGCCGTCTCCGGGCGGCTCGTGGGCGAGAGCGAGGCGTTGCGACGCATCGCCGCGGGGGTCGCCCGCCTCGCGCCGACGCCGCTGCCCGTGCTGATCACCGGTGAAACGGGCACCGGCAAGGAACTCGTCGCGCGGGCGTTGCACGACGCGAGCACGCGCGCCGACGGGCCGTTCGTCGCCGAGAACTGTGGCGCATTGGCCGAGGGGGTGCTGCAAAGCGAGCTGTTCGGACACGAGGCCGGCGCCTTCACCGGCGCGGCGAAGCGCCGACGGGGTCTGTTCGAGCAGGCCGCCGGGGGTACGTTGTTTCTGGACGAGGTGGGTGAGTTGCCGGCCCGGGTACAGGTGCAGCTGCTGCGCGTCCTGCAGGAGGGCGTGCTGCGCCGGGTCGGGGGCGAAGAGGCGGTGCCCGTCGATGCCCGCATCGTCGCGGCGACGCACCGCGACCTGCCCGCCATGGTGGCCGCCGGGACGTTCCGCGAAGACCTGTACTACCGCCTGAACGGCGCGACGCTCCACGTGCCGCCACTGCGCGACCGCCTCGCCGATCTCGAACCCCTCGTCGCGCACTTTCTGGCCGAGACCGGCGGTGCTCACCTGCGTCCGACGCGCGCGGCGTGGGCGGCCTTGCGGGCCTGGCGGTGGCCGGGCAACGCCCGCGAACTGCGGGCCGAGGTGGCGCGCTGGGCAGTCTTTTGTGAGTCGGTCGTGGACGTCGCCGATCTGTCGATTCCGGTGGAGACCGATGCGCGGCCGGCACCGACCGCGGCGTCCTCCCCGGGGGCCGGCGAAGGGGCGAAGGGCCGACCCGCGGCCCCCGAAAACACGAACGCCGCGCCCGCGACGCTCGCGGAACACGTCGCGGCGGCCGAGCGTGCGGCCATCGCCGACACCCTCGCCGCCACGAACGAGAACCTGAGCGCCGCCGCGCGGCGACTCGGGATTGATCGCAACACGCTCAAACGGAAACTGGCTGCATACGGCTGGCGCTGAGCAATGGGGGGGAGAGTCTGTGCTCGGCGACCGGCTCCGCGGGCGGGCTCACCCCACTGGGGCGATCACATTTTCGCGCTGTCATGGCCTCTTTGTCGGGTGTCCGGGTGTTGGGTTCAGGGGGAGCGAACGTCGGTCGTGTGTCAGTGATTCGCCTCCTGTGGGGGTCGGGTGTCGAGCAGGGCCTGGAAGTCGGCCGTCTGCATGTGTCGCGGGGCGTAGAGCTCGCCCTGTGTGCGAAGCCGCGTGACGAAGGTGTAGAGCTGGGCGCGGCTGGTGCGTTGCATGCGGGTATAGAGTCGGGTCACGTCCGTCGCGCTCGTCTCGCGGCTCTGCGCCTTCAGCAGCGCGTGGTCGCGTTCCTCGAGCAGGGCGCCGACGCGGGCCGCCGCGAGGGGCGACTCGGCGCCGAGCCGGCTGAGACGGTCGAACTCGGCCTGCAGGGCCGGGTCGTCGTACTGCCCGGGGGGCAGCATCGGGCCGGCGTCGAACGTGTCCCGGTTACGCAACATGCGACCGAGGGAGTCGATGTTCGACCGCCGCAGATCGCGCGCCGCACGGAACGTCGCGTCGGCGTGGATGCGGGCGAAGCGGTCGTAGAGGTCGTAGGCGAGGCGCTGGTGCTCACGCACCTCGAGGGCCCCGAAGATGACCGACTCGAGGCCGGAGCTGGCGGTGACCTGCGTGCCGCTGCCTTCCGAGCTCGTGACGCCGCTGCGGGCGCCGCAGCCCGTCAGGAGCAGGACGGCGAGGCCGGAGAGGAGCGCGATGCGAGGGGAGCGGGGCTTCATGGAGAGTGTCCTTTCTGCACAAGTGCAGCTTCGACATTCTCCAATTGCTTCTAAATTTACTGAGTCCTCGCGGACCCGCCGGCGCCGCTCAGCGTTCGACCTTGACCGGCTTGCGACTCAGGTTGCGCGTGTTCTGCGCCGCCCAGAAGGGGGCGAAACACGGGCGATCGACGTACTTGCCCGCGCCACGCACCACGTCGAGCTGTCCGTTCTGCCACACGACGCGGCCCCGGCTCAGGGTCACGGCGGGGACGCCCGTGCAGACCATGCCCTCGTAGATGTTGAAGTCGATGTTCTGGTGGTGGGTGTCTTTGCTGATCACCCGCGTGCCGTCCGGATCCCAGACGACGACGTCCGCGTCGGCGCCGACGCTGAGGGTGCCCTTGCGCGGATACAGGTTGAAGATGCGCGCGGCGTTGGTGCTCGTGGCCGCCACGAACTCGCTCGGGCTGATCCTGCCGGTGCGCACGCCGTGCGTCCACAGCACGGCCATGCGGTCCTCGACGCCGCCCGTACCGTTGGGAATCTTGCGGAAGTCGCCGAAGCCCATGCGCTTCTGTTCGGTACAGAAGCAGCAGTGATCCGTCGCCGTCGTGTGCAGCATGCCCGCCTGCAGCCCGCGCCAGAGGGCCGCCTGATGCTCCTTCGACCGGAAGGGCGGGCTCATGACATAGTGCGCCGCCGTGTTCCAGTCCTTCTGGTAGTAGACGGAGTCATCGATGACGAGGTGCTGCGCCAGCACTTCGCCGAAGACGATCTGTCCGGCGAGGCGTGCGCGGGTGATGGCATCGAGCGCCTCGATGCACGAGTTGTGCACCACGTAGACCGGCACGTTCAGCGCCTCGGCGAGGCGCGTCGCGCGGTGGGCGGCCTCGCCCTCGACCATGGGCGGGCGCGACTGCGGGTGACCCTCCGGGCCGGTGACCCCCGACTCGAAGATCTGTTTCTGGAGCTGAACGACGAGCTCGCCGTTCTCGGCGTGTACGGTACACAGCGCCCCGAGCTCGGCCGCACGACGGAAGCTTTTCACCAGCACCTCGTCGTCGGCCATGATGGCGCCCTTGTAGGCCATGAAGTGTTTGAAGCTGTTCACCCCGCGATCGCGACACAGGACGCCCATCTCCTCGCCGACCTTGTCGCTCCACCACGTCACGGCAACGTGAAAGGTGTAGTCCGCGACGGCCTTCTCGGCCCAGCCCCGCCAGTTCTCGTAGGCCTCGAGCAGGCTCTGCCCCGGATTGGGGATGGCGAAGTCGATGATCGTGGTCGTGCCGCCGGCGACCGCCGCAGACGTCCCGGTGAAGAAATCCTCGCTGGTGGTGGTGCCCATGAAGGGCAGCTCCATGTGCGTATGGGGGTCGATGCCCCCGGGCATCACATAGGCGCCCCCCGCGTCGATGATCCGCGCGCCCGCAGGGGCCTCGAGCTCGGGCCCGACGGCGGCGATGACCTCGCCCCGGATGAGGACGTCCGCGCGGCGCTCGCCCTCGGCCGTCACCACGGTGCCACCTTTGATGAGAATCACGCTGTCTGCATTCGCCATGGGGATCTCCTGGGATGAAGAACGACCGGCGCGCAGCCTAACAGACCCCCGCGACGGGGGGGGAGGCAATTCGGGGCGGCCGACGGCCCGCGCGGGCGCGGCCGCGTCAGGGCGCGACGCTGCCGGGCCGGTACCAGTCGAACCAGTTGGGCCGGGTGAAGCCGGCCATGGCGACGCTGACGCTCACGTCGAGCGCGCGCACGTGATGCCACCACCCCACGGGGATGAAGAGGACGTCCCCGGGGCCGACGTCGACCACCGCGAAGTCGAGGTCGGCGGCGGGGCCGGCGGGATCCTCGGGGTCGACGTCCGCATACATCGCCGTCGCCCGTTCGAGGAGGCGCGTCTCGGTCGGCGGGGCCATGCGAAAGCGTTTGCGCCCGCAGATCTGCACGAAGAACACGCTGCAGGTGTCGTGGTGCAACGGCGTGACGGTGCCGGCGGGTCCAATCCAGAGCGAGGCCGTCTTCTGGCGTCGTTTCGGGTCGAGGATGCCCGCCGGGTAACGCAGGTCCGCCCACAGGGGCTCGAACGCCGGACGCTCGAGGTTGTGATTGTTGGCGACGAAGTACAGGTCGTTGCTCTCACCCGCTTCGAGCACCTGCGCAATGTAGTCTCGCAGCGGCGCCCGCCGGGAGAGGCTCGGGGTGGCGCGGTCGTAGTCGGGCACGGCGTTCCGGCCGGCGACGTACTCGATCTCGACGTCGCCGAAGCGGTCGGCGAAGAACTGCGGCGACCAGGTGCGCACGGCCGGCCAGTCGCGCGCGAATCCTTCGAGCTTCAGGGGGCGCCCCGGGCCGTAGTAGTGCGCGTAGAAGGCCTCGGGTTCGAGGTCGGTCCGCACGTCGACGGCGAGCCGGGGCTCGGCCTCGGTCGCGACGGCGCGCCGCAGGCCGACGATCTGCATGTGACGGCGGCCCTCGCGCAAGAGGCGCCGCGCACCCTCGAAGACGGGCGAGGCCAGCGTCTCGCGGATGGCCGCGGCGGCGAGCGCGTCGGGGACACCGGCGGCGACGAGCGTTTCCCGAGCCTTCTCGGCCGGCACGCCGCGCAGCAGATTCTCGGCGAGCCAGGCGCGGTGCGGGTGCGAGAGGGTCTCGTCGGGGGTCGCCACGGACGGTTCAGCGATCCGGCGGGGGCGGCGGCATCGGGGGCGGCGGCATCGGCGGCACGAGCGCCATGTCGGGGGGCGGCGCCGCGTCCGGCGGGACGGCGGCGTCCTGCGGCGGGGGCATGGGGGCGATGACCTCTCCGTCGGGCAGCGGCGTGACGTCCGGCACCAGGCCACCGAGGTCCGCCGGGAGCGCGCCGTCGGCGGGGCCGGCGTCCGAAATGTTGAAACCGAGGTCGTCCGGGGGCGCCATCGGCGGCACGAACACCTCGGCGTCCGGGGGTGGCATGGGCGGCGTCACCGCCAGGTCGGAGGCCGGGGCGCCCTGATCGGCCTCGCCCGCATCCGTGTCGGCGCGCGCGTCGGCGGGGGGCGGATCATCCGTCTCCGATTGGCAGGCGGCGAGGCCGAGCGCGCCCGCGAGCGTGGCGGCGACGAGGGCGGGGCCCGAGGGCAGGGGTGTCACGCGGCGGAGCGGGTCCGGCGGGGAGCGTCGGTTTTCGTGCATGTCGGCAGATTCGCCGGCCCGCCGGTTCAGATCAAGCGGAGCGCGCGCGTCAGGGCGCGTCGGTGCCGAACGACGCCGGCGCGTTCGCGACCACGTCCGCGCATGTCGATCCCGCCGGCAGTCGGCGCAGACCGAAGACGTGCGCCGCCGGATCCGCCTCCGGCCGGCTCGGAACGGGCGTGCGCAGAAGTTCGACCTCGGCATCGAGCACGGCCTGCTCGCTCGTCCATTCGACGAGGCCGTCGACCCGGCCCAAGGCAAACCGGCCCACCATGCGGTCCCGACCGCGTTGCGCGACGTAGACCTCGCCGTCGACGAGCCCGGTGACCCGCACGGTCAGCCCCGGGCGGCCGTCCCCGTCCTGATCGACGACGCGGGGATCGTCCGCGGAGGTCGGCAGCGCGTCGTTTTCGGGGTCGGTCAGGCGCGCGCCATGCACCTGTGTCAGCCAGTCGACGGTGTAGGTGCCGTCGTCGCCGATCACCGCCCGGCGGTCGACCTCCGGCAGCGCCGAGACGAAGGCGTCGGGCACCACCGTCCGCGCCGGATCCGCGTCCGAGCCCATCGTGATGCCACAGGTCGTGAGGTGCAGGTCGAAGGCCCCGGGTGCGTCTGCGGGGGTCGCCTCGACGAGCAGCAGCGAGACCGTCGGGGTCCGTGTCGTCCCGACGACGGGGACGTCGACGTTGGAGACCGTGATCTGGCGTTGGGCCCAGGTGCCGGTGAGGTCGGTCGGTTCCGCGGCGGCGTCCGGGGCGTCCGGCGTGGGGCCACCGCCCGGGGCCGGGGTGGCGCCGCCCCCCCCGGCGTCGGCGAGATCGGTGAAGCCGCGTTCGTTGCGCGACTCGCCGCAACCCGGCGAGAGGGTTGAAACCAGCAGGACGGCCGCGGCGAGGCGACCGGCCGGTGAGAAGGGCCGCAAAGAGGAGCAGACGAAGGGCGCGAGACTCATGGTCTGGAGGGTACCCGTGACCCGGGGGCCGCGTCACCCGGGGTGAGCGCGAGCACGAGCGCCGCCGACCAGAGCCAGCCCTCGCTCGCGAACCCCGGGAAGCCCGGGTTGTTGGTCTGCAGGCCTGCCGCGCCCGCCAACGGCGCCCCCGAACGGACGTCGACCGCGTCATCGGGCAGTTCGTCACGCACGGGGTCGACGGCGGTCGCGGACTTCGACTGATGCCGGTGCAAGAGGCGGTGGAGGGTGAGATCCAGCCCGATGGTGAGTCGCACGGCGCCGACGGGGAGCGTCACGGCGGCCGCCGTGCGGCCCGCGACGCGGTCGTTGTCGACGACGTTCGTGCGGCCCGTTTGCGGCGGGGCGGGGGACGGGGCGTACAGGCCGCCGAGGGCGAAGCGCCAGGCGCCGTGGTCGAACACCCCGTCGATGGCGCCCTCGAAGACGTCGTCGAACCCGGCCGGGGCGCCGCCGTGGCGGTCGCGGTACGCCGACCAGGCCGCGTAACGCGCCGTCCCGGCCAGCCGAAGACCCGGCGCGATGGTCCCGGTGGCGGCCAGCGTCGCCCGCAGGGGCTCCGAGAGGTAGACGAACCGGGCGCGCTGCGGCAGGTAGTCGCGGGCGTCCGGGTACTCATAGTCCCAGAATCGCAGGCGCGTGCGGGCGTCGACCTCGCCCTCGCTCGCCAGGTGCAGGGTGGCGGCCACGGTGAGGTCCGACGCCCGCGTGGACCCGAGCGGGAAGTACGCCAGGCCGAAGTGGGGCGCGATGCGACTGTCGACCTCGACCCGGGCGTTGGTCATCGCCGTCGACTGGTCCGTCGCGTCGGGCACGTAGACATCGGCCCGGGTGACGGCGTCGTTGAGCAGCGTCGCACCGAAGCCGAGCGCGAGCGTGTCCACGAGCCGGAAGCCCGCGCCGAGGCCGATGGCCACCCCGCTCAGGCGGTCGCCGTACCGCTCGAAGTGCAACGCATTGCTCGAAAACTGCTCGCGCTCGTCGATGAAGTGCGGGTCTTGTGCTTGAAAGCCGGACCCGGGCAATACGAGGTGAAACCCGAGGCCAATGCGGTCGTGCGGCCGAAAGACCGACCCGCCGACCGCATAGACCGTCGTCTCGTCCGGGCGACGCTCCGGGCGGGGCAGGCGACCCGTCGGCAGCGGGCGGTCGTCGAGCCGCGTCGTCCCGCCGTCCGCGGCGGGCAGGCGCGCGTCATAGACGCTCTCGGGCACGTCGTACCCCTTTGGACGGGCGTCCCGATTCACCGTCAGGTGCGGTGAGAGCACCAGCACAGAGACCTCGCTGCCGGCCGGCGCGACGGCCACCAGGGCCGGGTCGAAATAGACGGCGGCCGGACCCCGGGCGGTGGCCGCTGCGCTGAAGGACTCCCCCGCCCGCGGACTGCCGAGCAGCTCGAGCAGGGGCGTGCCGCGCGCCGGGCCGACTCCGATGGCCAACACGAGGCCGAGGGCCGGCAGTGCACGACGCGGGTTGAGGCGGAGGCACGGCACGGGCGGCATCTTGCGACAACCGCCCGGTGCAGGGAAGGCCCGGCGTGCGGGCCCGCGGTCAGGGCTTCGCGGGGGCGGCTTCGGCGGGGGCGGCCTCGGCGGCCTTCTCGGCGGCCTTTTCGGCGGCCTTCTCGGCGGCCTTCTCCTTGGCCTTCTTGCCCTTCTTCGCGAGCTTGCCGGCGGCGCCCTTCAGCTTCTCCTTGGCGGCTTCCTGGGCGGCGCCCTCGGCCGGGGCGGCGGGCGCGGCGGCGGGCTCGTCGGCGAAGGCGGGGGTGGCGAGGGCGAAGGTGAGGAGGAAAACGAGCTTCTTCATGACGGACGACCTTTCAAAACCGGTGAGGCCGGGTGGGAGGTCGGGGAGGACCGAGGCCGACGCGGCCCGGCTCCCCGGCGACGACGCCGAGCAGTCTCGGCAGCCGTCAGACGTCCGTCAAGGGGCGTCTATTCACGGCGGACGCGGAAACCGGGATTGGCCGGCCTCCGCGCCGATTTCACTCGCCGCGGTCGACGATGACGAACTCGACGCGGCGATTCTTCGCGCGGCCGTCGTTCGTGGCGTTCGACTCCACCGGGCGCGTTTCGCCGTAGCCCTGCGGATCGAGGCGCTCGCGCTCGACGCCGAGGTTCACGAGGAAGTCGCGCACGGCGTTGGCCCGGCTCTGCGACAGCTTCAGGTTGAAGGTGTCGTTGCCCTTCGAGTCGGTGTGGCCCTCGACCCGGATCTTCTTGAAGCCCGGGTTGTTCTTGATGACCGACGCCACCTGCTTCAGCAGATCGTGGCTCACCGCCTTGATGGTCGCCTTGTTGAAGTCGAAGTGGACGATCTCGAGAATCTCGATGCGGTCACCCACGACGCGGACCTTGCTCGCGCCCTGATCCGGGCAGCCGTCGGCGTCCTCGACCCCGTTGATGGTCTCGGGCTCGTTGGGGCACTTGTCGTTGACGTCGAGGATGCCATCCTTGTCGTTGTCCGGGTCGGGGCAGCCGTCGGCGTCCTCGAAGCCGTCCTTGTCTTCCGGATCGTTCGGGCACTTGTCGTTGACGTCGAGGATGCCGTCCCTGTCGTTGTCCGGGTCGGGGCAGCCGTTCTCGTCCTCGAAGCCGTCCTTGTCTTCCGGATCGTTCGGGCACTGATCGTTGACGTCGAGGATGCCATCCTTGTCGTTGTCCGGGTCGGGACAGCCGTTCTCGTCCTCGAAGTTGTCCTTGTCCTCGGGGTCGAGGGGGCACTTGTCGCTGACGTCGAGAATGCCGTCCTTGTCGTTGTCGGGATCGGGGCAGCCGTCCTTGTCCTCGAAGTCGTCCTTGTCTTCCGGGTCATCCGGGCAGGCATCTTCCGGATCGATCAGGCCATCGCCATCGCGGTCGCGCGGGCCCTTCTCGGTGAAGGTGTAGCCGAGGAGCGCGCGGAAGCGGGGGGCGCCGTACCCGTGCGTGATGCCGGTGCCGGCCATGGCGGTGACGGCGTGCTCGGGCGTGGCATGGAACCGCACGCCGCCGAGGCCCTCGAAGGGCACCGTCTCCTGGTTGATGTCGCTCGCCGCGTCGGCGGCCATGCGGCCGAAGAGCTCGGCAAGAATCTCCACGCGGCTGTCGGCGGGGCGGAAACCCGCGCCGGCGCTGTAGGTGAGCTCATTGCCGACGTCGAGGTTCGCGAGGTCCGACGACGACTGGATGAGATAGCCGAGGTTGGCGGTGAGGCGCCACTGCTCGCTTCGGAAGCCGACGAGCACGGCGGGCTCGCCCGTCACGCCACCGGCGCCCATGTAGGTCGTCTCGTCGCCGGTGGGGGCGGTGATCGTGGCGGCGAGGGCCACCGCGAAGCGCTCCGTCTGGTAGAGCCGCAGCTTGGGCACGAAGCGCAGGTCGCCGATGCCCGCGGCGGAGAGGTCGGCGCCCCCGCCGAAGTCGCTGTCGCCTTCGGACATATACAGAGTGACGGGCACGGCGAGGCCGAGCTCGAGGCGCCCCCACAGGGCGAGCGCGGCGACCGCGTCGGCCTGCAGGTGGTGGCTGATGATGTCACCCGAGACGCCCTGCCCCTCGACGCTGAGGGGTCGGTAGGCGTAGTGCAGGAACAGACCCGCGGAGGACTGCAGGTGGTCCTGCACGCGCGGCCCCTGCGTCTCGACGATGCTCTCGTCACCGCCCGGCGAGACGGTCAGGCGCTGCACCTGAAACCCCTCGGCGGCGGCGTCGGCGGGCACGCTGCCCACGGCGGCGGCGGTGAGGCCGGCGGCGGCGGCGGCGGCTCA
>JAKLJY010000103.1 GCA_023150895.1 Myxococcota bacterium
CGGGCAATGACGTGGACGACGGCTGAGCGGTCGCCGCCGGTCAAGTCTGATCTTGGCGTGGATCGTCGAACGCATACCGCACGCGGGAGCGCTCCGAGAAGCGCCTGCGCGAGTTGGCCAAGGTGGACACTGGCGCGATGTCGGCTGAGGACAAGGCGGCCCATGCGGTCAAGGTCGCCAAGCATGAGATCGCTGTCGCCCGCTGCGAGGCCGAGGGCCGGACCGGGCACTCCGTCACGGATTCGCAGGCGACGCTGATGAAGTTCCCGAGCGGCGCCAGTCTGCCCGGCCATCGCGTTACGGTGGTCGGCAGCGGCACGGCCGCACGCTTCATCGTCAAGGTCCTGGTCGACGGTGACCCGACGGACTTTGGCAAGCTCGGCCCGGCGGTCGTCGGCGCCCGTGACGCCCTCATCGGCGCGGGCATTCCAGTCCGCCAAGGCGCGCCGGCCATGCAGGTCGCTGCTGACGCTGGATACATGTCACAAGCCGACTTGAAGTTCGCACTCGACGAGCGCCATGCCGGCCGCATCGACGTCGTACTGCCGGAGGCGACCCCACCAACTCGGATCAATCGCGCCACCGGAGAGCCGCTTTTCGGCAGAGACGAGTTCCTCTTTGATGACACCGACGAGGTCGTCTGTCCCTCCGGTCGAGTGATGTATGGTCCCTACAAAATGCCGGATGGCGGCAAGCAATGGCGGGGTCGCGGCTGCGAGACCTGCCCCCTGAAGAGCGCTTGCACGACCGGCAAGCAGCGCACCCTCGCGATCAATCCAGTGACCGACCAACTTCACCAGGCCGTGCGTGACCGCCTCGCAGAGCCCGGCGGTCGCGAGCGCTACAACAAACGCATCGCCACCATCGAGCCGATCTTCTCGTACCTCCAGGATGCCATGCACTTCACGCGGGCGTCCTCGCGACTGACGAAGACCGTCTTCGCCGAGGTCCACATGAAGGCCCTGGCCTATAACCTCACCCGGTTGCTCGCCGCCCGCACCCGGCGGGCGTCTTTGCGCGCGCTCGCGCTGGAGTTCATCGTGGCCTCCGATACCCCACGTCTCGTCGCGATTTGGCTCGTGGACCCTGTCGATACCACGAATGCGCAATTAACGCCGAGCCTCTGAGAGACGCTGTCGGCTCTGCAGCAGTCTTGTCGCCGTCTTCGCTCGATGGCTTGGTCTCTTCGCCACTGTGTTCGTCGGGCTCGGCGCTCGACGAGGGGGTCTCGGGCGGCGAAACCGCCTCGACGGGCAGCTTCACTCGTCGGCATCTGCCCCGGGTACACTTGTCCTTCAGCGGACAACCCGTACAATCCGACCGTCCGTAGAGACGGTACCGCGCCCCGCGGCCGCCATCATGGTACTCGCCGATCAGCCGAAGCTCCTCTCCAGCCGGGCACGTGAGGACGTCGCGATCCGGATGTCGTTGGAAGGCGTCGGCCCCGAATACGGAGCTGGCTCGGGCCACCACCGCCGCCGACTCGTCCCGAGTCTGTGGCCGGCGCTTCTGTATGCGTGCTCGAAGCTCCTGCTCGGCGTGCTCGGCTCTCTTGAGGCGGCCTCGGAGCCCAGTGAGCTCGGTCGCGGTCTTTCGATCGATGGTGGCACCCTCTTGAACGAGGCGATCGAGTCGCTGTTCGAGCCGGTCCTTGAGCGCCCCGATCTCGGCCGCGATGCCGTCCAGGGTGTGAAACGATCTCGGGCCCGCATTGGCGCGCACCTTGGTACCGTCCTCCACGACCACGCTGAGGTCGATGAGCCCGGCGTTCGCCATGGCCTGAAGTAGCTGGATCCAGATGGCGACCAACACCGTTCGTCCCCGGGTGACGATGTTGAGCAGCGTCTGATCGCATGGGTATAGCCCACCCGCCAGCCACTTGAAGTCGTCGCGGAGCCGGCACGACTCCGCGAGGGCGGCAGCCGTTTCGAGCCCAACCATCATGCCGTAGATCCACAGCGCCACGAGCAGCCTCGGGTCATAGGGAGACCGTCCTGGCCATCCTTGAACCGAAAGGTACTGGGCCTCCAACTCGCCGAAGTCCAGGTCGGGCAACGTCGACCAGACGAACCGGGCGGGGTGTTCTTCGGGCAGCAGCCCGTCCAAGGAACCGCGCCAACGTACCGGGAGAGCTCGGTCCGGTCGTCGAAACCGCGCCACGGCTACTCACCGCCCGCACTTTGCTCCGCGCGCTGCTTCGCGCGCCGAGCCTGCAGGAGCTCCTGGTTGATCATCGACACCTCGTCGACGATCTCCCTCAGCCGCGCGTAGTTGCCGACGTAGCGCTTGGCGACCTCGTAGGTCTCCGGCGTCAGCGCGACCTGCTTGGTGCGTCCTCCGACGCTGCTGCTCACGAAGAAGACCGGGCCGTGGCCGGCCCCTTCCTCGCAGTGGCAGCCCGGCTTCCCACAGCGCACGTAGCGCTCCCCGACCGTTCCCCGGAGCATCTCCGCGATGTCCGGCACCTCGCTCGCCGCCTCCGAGAGCCGCTTCTCCAACTCCGCAATGCGCTGGTCCACGTCGTCCATGTCGCCTTTCAATCATTACGCTGAAAGATTGACAAGCGAATTCCCGACGTTCTACGGGCGCGCCCGTCCTAGCAGGCTCGGTCGCCCGCGTGGCTCGGCTAACTACCTGATCTCATTGCGGGAACGCCGAATATTTGGGGCACTCCCAGGGGCGCGCTCGGAACGGAACGGCGATCAGGCGGACGGGGCGAGCGATGCCGCGACGGGCGCAACGTCTGCGTTGCAGGGGAGCGCAACGCAACAAGGCCGACACGAAGAAGAACGCGGTCATCGGTGCCGTATTCATGAGCTGACCTCGCAGAATGATGGAGCCAGATGGGGCCGGAATTGTTGCGCGAATCGCCTGCCGTGTCCATGCCGTCTGCGCCGCGTAGAAACGCACAGGTCCGATTCGGTGCGGCCGAGTCGGGCCATCGCGTTGGTCGGCAGCGCGCCGGGCTCAGGACGGACAACGGGTGTGGTCATGGCGGGCTCCTGTCGTTCAGATGTTGTGGGTCCGGAGAAGGTCGTCGAATGCCCGCCGCTGCTCCCCCCACCCCCGATGCGCCACAACGCCCGCAACGCCCGCTCCGTCACCCGGTCCCACCCGCCGGCGTTCGTCATGAAACGCAGTCGCCCGGCGATGTCCGGCGCGAGCAGGGTCAGGTCGAGCAGCTGCGAGATGCGAGCGCGCGTAAAACCGAGCGCCCGAGACAGGTCCGCGGGGCTCTCCCCTGCGTCGACGCGGGCCTGGAGCACATGGGCCAGGGCGATGAGCCGCTCGACCTCGAGCGGCCGCGCGCGGGGCGGCGGTGCGGGTGCGGGCGTCTCGGAGAGGAAGACACGCCGGCCCTTGCGGACCGGGAAGACGGGCGCCGTGAACACGAGCTCGCGCGGCGTGGCGGTCATGACGCGGCCCGTTCGTCCTCGAGGCCGAGGTCGACGAGCCGGGCGGTGACGGCCCCGGCGGCGGCGTCGACACGGCCCTCGGTGACCATCGCGCGCACGAGGCGCTGGCGGTTGAGCGGCGTCAGGTGGTCCCAGACGAGGTCGACCCGGAGGCCGTCGAGGGTGGCCAGCTCGGCGTCGAGGCACCCTACGACCGCGCGCGCGCACGGTCCTCGCCGAGGCGTACCTGTCTGCGAAGGGCCTCGCCGTGTCGACCCCGGCGACGACGCCGGCCACCGAGCCCGCCGGATGGCCAAGGTCATCGCCAAGGAGACGGACGAGCACCGCGCCGCCTTCCAGCACTGCCTGGGCCAGGGCCCGAGGCGCACGCTGGCTGCCACGGCCACCCGCTGCGGCGTCTCGCAGACCACCGACTCGCGTACTTCCTGCCTTTAATGGGATCGCCAGCAGCAGCGCCTTCGCCAGAGCGTGGGCTGACGCTCACCCCACCCGCTTCCTGAGGATCGCCATCCCCCGCTCGGCCTCGGCCGGCATCGCGTCGGCCAGCTCGAGGTACACGCGGCCTGGGGCGTCGTAGAAGCTCTCGGTCTGGACGATCCAGCGTCCCCGCGCGGGTGTGGCCAACTCGACGTCGGCGGCGAGTTGGCGGAGCGCGGCGCTCACCCGCCGGAGGCTCGTGCCCGTCGGGAGCCGGATCTCGATCTGCGGCTCGGCCGTCGCGTGGCGGCAGTTGTTGCCACGTCTGGCGCATGTGGCTACATTCGCCTCCGAGATGCTCGCTGCGCTCCCCAACGCCTTCACCTACAGCCTCGCCCACGAACGGGGTCTGTCGGACCGTCGGCTCAAGGGGTACGTCGAGGAGGGTGTGCTCGAGCGACTGGGCCACGGGGTCTATCGCAAGTCCGATGCGCCGCCCGCCGACCTCGACCGGATCGAGATCGCGCTCCGTGCTCCCGAGGCCACGCTCTGCCTCACGTCCGCCCTCTCGGTTCACGACCTGACCGACGCCATCCCCTCGGCGATCGACATTGCGCTTCCTCGAGCCAAGCGCCCCCCGCGGGTCAGCGCGCCGGTCCGCTGGCACCGCTTCCACGAGGACACCTTCCTCGTCGGGCGGGAGACGATCGAGGTCGACGACGGCGTCGCCCTGGGGCTCTACAGCGCCGAGCGCTGCATCATCGACGCCTTCCGGCTCGGCTACCGCGAGGGCCAGGAGCTCGCCGCGGAGGCGCTGAGGCGCTGGCTCGAGCGACGCGGGGCTGCACCTGCGAAGCTCCTCGCGATGGCGCGGCACTTCCCCAAGGTCGAGCCGTCCCTCCTGCAGGCCCTGCGGATCCTCTCGTGACGCCGAAACCCACCCATGCCGACGTCGGAGGCGCTCGGTACCTCGCGCTGCAGCGCCTCGCTCGCGCGCAGAAGCGCCCCACCGCCGAGCTGCTCCAGCTCTACGTCCTCGAGAGCTTCCTTCGCCGCCTCGTCCGCTCACGACATGACGAGCGGCTCGTGCTCAAAGGAGGATTGCTCTTGGCGGCCTTCGAGCTGCGCCTCGCCACCCGCGACGTCGACCTCTTGGCCCTGCACACCGACAACGACCCCCAGGCCGTAGAGCGACTCGTCGTCGAGGTCGCGTCGGTCGAGGTCGAGGACGGCGTGGTGTTCCCGCCCGATACGACCACCACCGCAACCATCCGCGACGGTGACGTGTACCCCGGCGTCCGCGCCGTGCTCGAGGCGCACCTCGCGACCGCGCGGATCAAGTTCAGCGTCGACGTCAACGTCGGCGACCCCGTGGTCCCCGCGCCTGCCCGAACCGCGGTCCCCGCTCTCCTCGGGAGCGAAACCATCGACGTGCTGGCCTACCCGAAGTCCATGGTCGTCGCGGAGAAGCTCGTCACTGCGCTCCAGCGCGGGCGCGCAAGCACGCGCTGGCGCGACTTCGCGGACCTGTTCGTGCTCGTGGAAGGCGCACTGCCCGAGGCCGACGTGGTCGAAGCCGTGCGCGCGGTCGCGTCGCATCGGGGTGTCCCCCTCCATCCGCTCGCCGAAGTGCTGGCCGGCATGCCGAACGAAACGCAGAGGCATTGGGCCGTCTGGCGAGCACGGCACGGAGCCGAGGCGCGGGTGCCCGAGGACTTCGCCGCGGTGCTGGACGCCCTCGACGTCGCCACGCGCGACTGGATCGCCGCTGCCGCGAAGCCCGATTTGGCGGAGTGACGGACGACTCTGTCCGCCAGGTCAGCCGAATGTCGACACTCGACGAACGGCCCCCGCAATCGCCGCGGGACGGTGCGGATCGGAGGGGCGTCCCGGATCGCCGCGCGCACCCCCTCGGATTCGCAGCGATTCGCGTTTTCGGAACGGTGCGAATGATGAGAACCCATCCCGCCGAGAGCGGTGCGAACGGGTTGGTGAACGGCTCCCCATGCGGAGCCAGTCCTCAAGAAGCCGCAGCCCTCACGGGTTGCGGCTTTTTTGGTTGGGTCGATGGCGGGGAATGACGTGGCGGCGAACGGCGCGGAATCGTTGGGGTAATTTCGGCCGACGCGGGTGCGGCGCGTGCGGAGTCGCGCGCCCACCGAGAGCGAGCGGCCGAAGGTCGATGTGGCACGACCCCGCGCTCGCGGGCCAACCGACGTCCATCACGTACTTCACGGCCGACGACGGCACGGCGACGCCATGACCCTCACCGTCGACACCTTCATCGCGGAGTGGTCCTCCTCGGGCGGCTCTGGCGCATGTCATCCGCTTCTCCTTGCCCCCCCTCGCGAAAGTCGGTGCGGGTGTGACCCGTTGGGGGACACGTCTCCGGGCCGGGAACCGTGGTGACCGCCCCATCGGCCGCCGACCTGAAGGCCGCCCACTGCTGGTTCTCCGTCGACTCCGTGCCCCGCGACCAGGCGACGACGGACTGGAAGCGTCGGGCACGCCTGCGACAGGCCCGTTGGCGCGAGGCCACCGGCTTGCCCATCGGCTCGGAACCGTACGCCGGCGGTACGGGCGCGACCCCCGTCGGGAGTCGCATCGACCTCGGCCATGCGCGAGCGACCGCAGCGAACCTGATGACCCCGGCGGCACGCGCAGCGGCGGCCGATCGCGTGGCGCACCCGGAGCCATTCCAGACCCTTCGCGTCGACCGCCTCTACGCGGATGCCCTGTCGTCCATGCCGCTCTGCTTCAATCTGTTCGGCGCCCTCGACGGGCCCGCGCAGGTCGCCGCTGCTGTCCGGACGTGGTGGCCCGATGCGCCCGCCGGTGCCGTGACCCGTCGATTCGAGTACTCCCCCGGGCGCACGGACCCCACGTTTCTCGGCAACAAGAGCGCGTTCGACGTCGCGTTCGAGGTCGAGCACGTTGCCGGGCGCGCGATCATCGGTGTGGAGACCAAGTACCACGAGCACGCCAAGGCCGAGACCCCGCCTCGCGAGACCGCGACGGCCCGATACCGCGAGGTGACCGAACGCAGCGGAGCGTTTGCAGGCGACTGGGCCTCACGGATCGTGGGGACACCGCTGCAACAGATCTGGCTCGACCATCTGTTGGTCTTGTCCATGCTGCAGCACCCATCCGGCCGTTGGACGTGGGGCCGCTTCGTGCTGGTGTGTCCCGCCGAGAACCCGAGTTTCGTCGCCGCTGCAGCGGCCTACCGGGCGGTTCTCACGGATCCGACGACGCTCGAGTTCCGAACACTCGAGTCACTGCTCGACGCGCCCGGCGCGCTGGCGGCGGATGACGCGGCTGTCCTGCGTGGGCGGTACCTGGCGGATGGAGACCGGGTGTCATGAGCCTCGGTCTCGATGGCTTCAGCGCGACGTGGTTCCGCTCGGGCGGCTCCGGGCGGACCGGCGCACCGACGGTTCGCCGAGGGGCAGTGTGCTGCCCCCGCGGACGGCGAGCGTGATCGCGCGACGGAGTAGACGGGGACCGGGCGGCGAGGCGATGGTGTATTGTTTGAGGCGGCTTCAACACGGTCGGAGGTTTCCATGAGGGCGTTTCATTGGGTGTTCATGGCGCTGGCGCTCGTCGGGTGCGGTGGGGGTGGCGGCGAGGGGTCGGCGGCTGACGCGGGCGTCGGCGGTGGGGCCGCGGGTGGGTCTGGCGGCGACGCGGCGGCGGGAAGCGGCGGCGAGGCGGCAGCGGGACGCAAGTGGCCAGGTCCGTGCACCTCCGAGTCCGACGACTACGCCGACGGCACGGTCGGCTTCCGCACGACCTTCACCTACGACGCGAACGGGAACGTGCTGACCGAGGAGGACGACGCCGGCGCCAACGGCACGGTCGAGGGGCGCAGGACGTACACCTACGACGCGAACGGGAACGTGCTGACCGAGGAGGTCGACACCGGCGCCGACGGCACGGTCGAGGGGCGCTTCACGTACACCTACGACGCGAACGGGAACCTGCTGACAGAGGAGGTCGACGACGACGGCACGGCCAACGACCGCTTCACGTACACCTACGACGCGAACGGGAACCTGATGACCGAGGAGATCGACAACGACGCCGACGGCACGATCGATTTCCGCGAGACCTACACCTACGCCTGCTGGGAGTAGGCCAGCGCAACGCCCCGGCCGCCGACCCGCGCATCGCGGAGTCGAGATCGTAGTGGGCCGCCGCGACGTCAGGCGCCGCACGTCCATCGCGCTCGCTGGCCGCGAGCTCCGTTGCGGAGAGCTTCAGGGCCGTGAGGGTCACCCTTCGCCCTTGCGCCTGCGCCGTGGCGATGCGCGAGGCGACCGGCAGGAGCGCAGCCTTCGAAGTCGGCCACCCGCACATCCGACGAGCAGAAGCTCCAATCCCGGTCGTGGGCGATCCGGGGCAGCACATCGACCCGGTCATCGGCGCGCAGCCCGCCGTGCTGCGCGAGCGTGGCATCGTCGGTGATCAGCATCCCGGGGCGGTCGGGGTCGACGTCGGCTCTCGCAGCCCCCTCGAGGACCGCCAGGTAGAGATGCTCTTCGCCCGTTTAGGTCGTCTTCAGCCCGATGCCCTGGTGCCTGTTCGCCTCCCTGCGGATGCGCGGGTTGTCGGCTTGGTGCATCGAGATGAAGACGCTCCTGCGGACACTCATCCAGCAGATGTGCGAGTGCAGCGGAAGATGCTGGCCCCCGGGTGGAGTGGCAGCGGCGCGTCGGGCGGTGCAATGCCGATGCTGCAGTCGGCGGCGGGCACCTCGAAACGAGCGACATGGCTTACCAAGGAATCGGATGGCTCACGGACAGGAGCGCGCGGAGGCCGAGGCCAAGCGGCGGGTCGGGTGGTTCTCCCACGATGAAAGCCTCCGTACACGAAGGCGGGAAGAATGGCGGCGTGGCTACGCGGACGTCGACTCCCATCCTCCACGGGCTCGAAAGCGCCCAATCGAGACCAGCAGATGTGGAAACCACAGGACCCATCGGGTCGTGGGGCGTACACTGGATGCTATGGGTCGAGGCATGGCTGGCGCCCAGACCAACGCCACCGGTCAGATGTGGAGTGACCACCGCCCCCGGCGCAAAGTCCCACCTGAAGAGCAGTTGGGCACGGCTCGTGACGAGCCATTCGTCCTCGAGCCGCAAGTCCGGGCCAGTGTCCTCGTCCGCGCTGGCTTCGGGCAGTGAGCCTGTCGTGTATCCGGACCAGCCGATGATCTCGATGTCCAAGGCCAAGCCCCAAGAGAAGACAGGAGACGTCACCCTGAGGGCCTCGATTCCCAGCGCGACACCTGCCACATTGGCCCGTGCCCTTCGGTGGTTGTCCGCCTCGGAAGCGAGCTTTGCGACTCCAGCGCCAAAACGAAGGATCCAGGACCGCCTCGGGGACTCGTCGCTCACGCCTTGCGCGGAGTCCACGCCTCGCAAAGGGTTCGCTGCGCCCGTCAAGGGCACTGCCATCGACAACAACAAGGCGAGGGTGGCACCTGACACGTTCGAGAGCATACTCCGGGTTGCTTCCAGCGCAGCGGGGTTCGAAATCCCGCGGAAGTCGGGGCGCGGCGACAGGACTTGACATGCACGCTCCGCCCGGCGAAACCGACCGCCTCGGCCACCGCGCCCGCGCTCACGAAGGACGCCCCATGCTCCGCTTCTCACGCTCGACCCGCCGCTTCGCCACCCCCCTGCTCTTCGCCGTCGTGTCTTTGATCGGCATCGGTGCCGGCTGCGGCGAGGACGGAAACGAGCAACCCGAGGCGACCGCTGCCCCGGACGCATCCGTCGACGCGGACGAGACCCTGGGGGCCGACGCCGCCCTCGGGGGCGACGCGGCGGTCGAGAGCATTCGGGGCAACCGCTACTGCGAGGTGCTCGTCGCTTTTCTGGAGGCCGGGTCCGTCGAGGCGCAGGTCTGGGGGACGCAGGGTCTGAACGACTGCCCGGAGTCCGCGTGGGCCACCGTCGACGCTGATGCGGTGCGCGACGCGTTCGGGGCCACCGGGGCGGTCCTGAACGGTCCCCGGCACTGGCTCATCGACGAAGCGACGGCGGAGATCCCATCGGGTTCGCCGCGCCTCTTCGGCACGCTCGAGATGCGCCTGCTGGCGACGCTGACGCTCGGCCCGGGCATGACCTCGGCGATGCCTTACGTCGAGCGCACCATCCGTCGGGACTCGCAGTTCACGTTTCACGCCGGGTCGGAGGTCTACGAGCTCGTCGCGCCCGGCGGCTCGGTGTATGTGATGCAGTCGTACGCCCGGATTGCCGATCCGGATCTGTCGGCCTCCGATCTGCCCGGGCTCGGTGCGCGCCTCGCCTTGCCCGACGGCTGGCAGTACCGCGCACGCACCCTCGACGCACCGCTCGTCGTCTCGACCCCCGGTGAGGCGACCGTCGTACAGGACGAGCTGCAGAACACATACTCGCGACACATCGTCGGCGGCTGAGCCGCGACCGGCGGGCGTCGGTGGTATGCTGCCCGGGTTTCTCGTCGAAACGGAGACCGATTGTCCCACCGCGCCCCCACCCTCGTACTCTTGCTGGCGGCGTGCGGGTCGACGTCGAATCCGCCCGGTGCCGCGGCCGACCCTGACGCCCGCGCCGACGCTGCGGCCGCGGGCGACACGCCCGCCGACGCCCTGTTCGACGCGGCCGCGCCCGCCACGTCCTGTCGCTCGCCCGGCACCGAGGCGGCGACGGCCGGCTGCCTCGAGCCGACGCAGCCGCCGGAGTACTACATCGATCAGGCGCAGCGCTACTTCGACACCCTGGACGTCTCCGCGGATCGTGCCCGCGTTCCCGCCTACAGCGAGCTCGTCGCGCGCTGGGAGTGGCCGCCATGGCTTCTGCTGACGGGTTGGGGGCGCGAGAATCTCGTGACGACCGCGGATGCCCTGCGGCAGCTCGACCCCTCGACGGTCCCGGAACGCGACTGCCGCTTCTTTGCGGTGCAGCCCTTCGCGCGGTGTTACGTCCGGTTCGCGTACGAAAAAGGCCCGTGTCCCATCTACGAAGAGTTCGTGTTCAACGACGCCGGCGAGATGACGTTCATCGAGGCCTGGTCCGACGTGGACGGCCTTCGCTCGACGAGCCGCGAGGACCCCTTTGGTGAAGTCGCGGGGTTCCCCCGGCTCTCGACCCGGCTCCCCGGTCTCGGGCAGCCCGACGGCCGCCTCGACCTCGAGGGCGAAGCGCTCACGGCGGCGGCAGCCACCGATCCGGACATCGCCAACTTCGTCCCCCGGGCGAAGGACTTCTGGCGGACCTGGGCGGCCGAGGTCGGGGGCGCGCCCGACGACTTCTTCGCCCGCGGCTGTGGCTGGTCGGCGTCCGACGATGGGTCGACCGACGCGGGCCTTGCCCCGTGACGTCCGCGGGGCAAGTCCTGTAGGGTACGCGGCTCACCCGATTCGACGGAGAAGCCCGATGACGACGCCCGATCTCTCCCTGCGCCTCGTGCGCGACGTGCCCATCACGCCGGAACAGTGTTTCGAAGGCTGGACGGTGCCCGAGCGCCTGATGCCCTGGTTCTGCCCGCGCCCCTGGCGTGTGGTGGACTGCCTCATCGATCTGCGGCCCGGCGGGGCGTTCGCCACGACGATGCAGTCGCCGGACGGCGTGAACATGCCCAACGACGCCGGCTGCTATCTGGTCGTCGAGGCGCCGCACCGCCTGGTGTGGACGAACATCCTGGGGCCGGACTTCAAGCCGGTGGCCATCGAGGCCCCCGGGTTCGGCTTCGTGTGCGAGCTGCGCTTCGACCGCCTGCCCGACGGCGGCACGCGGTATCAGGCCACGGTGCACCACGTCGACGCGGCCGGCCGAGATGCCCACGCGACGATGGGCTTCGAGGCGGGCTGGAGCGCGGCGCTCGATCAGCTCGTGGAGATGGTGCAGGCGACCCCCTGAGCGGTCGGGTGTGCGAGACTGCCGCCCCAACCCAGATCGCGGCCGAGGCCGCCCGGAGACACCCCCATGGCCACGAACCCGACCGCGACGAAGCGCCAGAAAGAAAAGGCCCGCCAGGAGAAGGCGCAGGACAAAGAAGCGCGCCGCCTGAAGCGAAAGGAAGAGAACGCCCTCGAACGCGAGCGCAACGCCGGGGAGATCCCCGGGGTGGCGGAGTACCTCCGCGAGCAGGCTCTCGCCGCCGAACGCGGCGACGACGAGGGGTGACGCTCGCCGCGACTCGTCCCGGCCAAACGGCCAGACCGGTCGGGCCTCACCAATAGGCCGGGCGCGCCGGCAACGGTGCGTGACAGCGGGTGCAGGCCCGGTGGTCGTCGCCGACGTCCTCGAGTGCGCCGCAGCTCGGGCACCGCACCCAGAGTCGGTTGACGCGGGTCGGTGTCCACACGCTCGTCCAGACCGAGGCCACGAAGTTCTGTCCGAAGAGTTCACGCATCGCCGTGGCGTGATGCTGCGAGAGGGCCCGCTGCATCGCGGCCTCGTCCTCCCAAGCCGTGACGGTGAAGCCCCGCAGGCCCGTGAAGCCCGTCACGATGGAGATGAACCCCGGCTCGGCCAGGAAGTCCTGCACGTTCTGCCGCGAGTGCGCGCGAATCCGCGCCCGCTCCTCGGGGTCCTTGGCGGTGATCCACGTCAGGGCGATGATCCCCGGCGGACGCGGGTTGCCGGACGCCGCGCGCAGCGCGTACCCGTACTGCGCGGTGGGTGACTCGATCGGCCCGGCCAGCGCGGTCGCGACGAAGGCCTCCGGGGTGAGCGGGCCGACCGGCGGCACGACGCCCCACGGCGGACACTGCTCGGCCCACAGGTTCTTCACGACTCGCCGGCCCGGCAGATCGGCAAACAGGCCGGCCGAGACCATGAGACGATCACCGGTGACGGGGCGCTTGGCCAACCGGCTGCCGCAGTGTCGACAGAACCCGCGCTCGTTCTCGGGCGACGAACGATACCACTCGATGTGTTCCTCGCCCGCCCACCGTACGTCCCGGCGGTCGGCGGCGAGCAGCGCGAAGAAGTTGCCGTGCAGCCTGAGACAGTCGGTGCAGTGACAGGCGATGACACCGGCGCAGTCGGCGGGCAGCGTCACCCGCACGCGTCCGCAGTGGCAGGCGCCGTGCAGGCGGTCGTTCTCGGGGGTCTCCATGGCCCTCGACCTCAGCGCCCGAGCGCTTCGATGACGAGGCGCGCGGTCTCGGCGCCCGAGAAGTTCTGCTGGCCGGTGACGAGGTTGCCGTCGCGCACGGCGAACGCGCGCCAGCGGCCGGCCTGCACGAAGTTCGCGCCGAGGTGTTTCAGTTCGTCCTCGATGCGCCACGGCATCAGGTGCTGACCCCGGGGCAGCGCGCCCATGCCCCACACCGCCTCGTCGGCGAAATCTTCCTCCACGTTGGCGAAACCCGTCACCGTCTTGCCGCGCACGATCGCCGCGCCGTCGGCGCCCTTCGCGTACCGCAGAACCGCGACGCCGTGGCACAGCGCGGCGGTGACCTTGCCGGCCTCGTAGAACTCGACGACCTTGCGGATCAGCGCCGTCTCGCCCTCGAAGGTGAACATCGGCGCCTGGCCGCCGGCCACGACGAGGGCGTCGAAGCGGGCGAGGTCGATCTCGGAGACGGGCCGCGTGCGCTCGACGAGCGCCGCGAGGGCTGGCGTGTGGATGAACCCCATGCTCACGAGGTCCGACGCGGAATAGCCGCTCGCATCCCGCGGGTCGCTGAGGCCGTCGGCCTCGCAACGGCCGCCGGCCGGGCTGAAGATCTCGACCTCGTAGCCGACCTCGTGGAAGGCGAAGTACGGGTGGGTCAGCTCGGACCACCAGAAACCGACGGGCCAGCCGGTGGTGGTCGACGTGGCGGGGTTGGCGATGACGATCGCGACGCGCTTCGGGGTGTTTCGGGTGGCGCGGTTGGGGTCGCTGAGGCTCATGTCGTCTGCTCCTTCGTTTCGGGACGCCGTGTCCCTCGGAGGCAGAGAATGGCCACCGCCCGACATGCGCACAACGCGATGTCATTCAAGTCATCGTTCCATCGCGTGCAATGATCAGTCTGTCGTCGGCCGCACCCGTCGCCGCCCCTGCCCCGACGTCGGATCCGTGGCGTCGAGGCGGGTGCGGGCGGCCTCATGTCGCTCGCCGGCCGCGGCCTGCGCGGCGCCGACGAACGTCTCGCGCAAGAAACGATGCGCCGGCTCGCCGTCCACCCGGGGGTGCCAGATCAGGCTGAGCGCGTACGGACGCAGCGTCAGCGGCACTTCCAGCACCTCGAGTCCCAGCGTCGGCGCGTAGAGGCGGGCGATGCGCTCCGAGACCGTCAGCACGTAGTCGGTCGTCGCGGCGAGGTGCAGCGCCGTGAGGAAGTACGGCACCGCCCGGGCGACCGTCCGCGAGAGGCCCCGCTCGCGCAGGACGTCGTCGACGTACCCGCCCGGCGTGCCACGCGGGGCAATCTGAAGATGCGGAAGCCCGACGTACCGCTCGAGCGTGAACCGCTTGCCGAGGACCGGGTGCCCGCGGCGGACGACGCACACGAACCGGTCGGTGAGGAGCGGGCGCGTGCGCATCTCCTGCGGCAGTTCGCCGTAGATGCCGACGGCGAGGTCCGAGTCGGCGTCGCGCAGCAGGGCCGCGTCGTCGAGGCTGTTCGGCACGAACCGCAGGCCGATCCCCGGCGCCGTCTCGCGAAGCATACGGTCGAGCGGGCTACCGAGCACGGTGAGCACGTAGTCCGTGGCGTGTACGACGAACGTCCGCGTGACCTCCCGGGCGACGAAGGGACGCTCGGGCCGCAGCGCACGGCGGGCGTCCGCGACGAGTTGATGCACCTGGCCGCGAAGGGCGACGGCCCGCGGCGTGAGGACCATGCCCCGCCCGGAGCGGACGAGCAGCGGATCGCCGACCTGCTCGCGGAGGCGGGCGAGCGCGTGGCTCATCGCCGGCGTGGACAGTCCGACGCGCCGGGCCGCACCGGAAACGCTGCTCTCCTGGAGAAGGGCGTCGAGGGAGACGAGCAGGTTGAGGTCGACGTTTTCCATCGGGTGCAACTCCACGGCGAATCACTGCATGAGAGTGAACTCCATCGTCGAGTGTGGTCGAAGCGGCGTCAATCCCCCAGCAGCGCCGAAGCCACCGAGTCGACGTCCACCGCGCAGTGGCCGCCGTAGAGGGGTCGCCACGTCACGCGGTGCCCGGCCGCGCGGGCGTCCCGGACGAACGCGAGGGCGCCGGCGTAGCTGCCATAGGCGTCGTAGAGCCCGACCGAGACGTAGAAGTCGGGGCCGTTCGCGGGGGCCGTCGCGGGCGCCCGGACCTGTTCGTTCGGCGAGAAGGCGCGCCAGGCTGCCTCGTCGGCGAAGTACTCGTCGGCGATGTGCCGCAACGCCAGCACCCGCTTGGGATCCGCCCCCGTCGCCTCGAGGGCCGCCTCCACCGCTGCATCGTCGGCAAAGGGCGACGTCTCGAAGAGGGTCGGGCAGAGCGAGACGACGCGCGTGAATGTGCCCGGCAGGGCGAGCCCGGCGGCAAGGGCGTTGATGCCCCCCATGGACTCTCCGAGCAGCACGCGGGCGCGCG
The DNA here is from genome assembly GCA_023150895.1 of Myxococcota bacterium. Lineage (GTDB taxonomy): Bacteria > Myxococcota_A > Bradymonadia > UBA7976 > UBA1532 > CAINDO01. The sequence goes on from JAKLJY010000103.1 coordinate 15,366, forward strand.
GCGGGCCGATGCGCGCTTCGACGGCGGGCAGCACGCGGTCGCGAAAGACCTCCAGCAGCCCCGAGCGGGGCGCGGGGTTCTTCTCCGCAAGCAGCCAGAGATCGCCGAACGAGACCCCGACGACGACGGGGGGCGTGCGCCCGAGCTCGGCCCACCGGGCCTGGATCATCGAGGTGTAGTAGGTGTCGTCGTTCCAGGCCGTGGCATCGAGTTTGCGGCCGTGCAGGTGGTAGACGACCCGCCCGTCCGTCCCCTGCGCGGCGCGGAACACACAGAACGTGAAACCTTCGGGGGCGGTCTCGCACGTCCGCGCGGCCGGCGTGTAGACCACGCGCTGCGACCCCCGCGGTTCGAGGCGGGTGTACACGTACAGGCCAAAGGCGACCACCGCGAGCGCGACGGCGAGGAGCAGGACCCGGAGCCATCGTCGTCTCGTGCGCATCCGGACCTCTTTCCTCTCGGTGTGGGCGGCCGCATCGTACCGGCGCACTCGCCCGCGCGCACCCGTTGACGGCACGCACCGGCCCGACGCAGGCTCCCTCCCTCGCGTACCCGAACCGCGTGACCCGGAGCGCCCCCGAAGATGATGCAGACGAGCGTGGATGGCTACCTGAGCGACGGCTGCGGCCGCTGCGAGCACTTTCAGACGCCGGCGTGCAAGGTGCACCTCTGGACGCGACCCCTGGTCGCCCTGCGCGCGCTGCTGCGCGAGACCGAGCTCGTCGAAGAGATGAAGTGGGGCTCGCCCTGTTACACCCTCGGCGGCAAGAACGTGGTGATGCTCGCTTCGCTGCGGGGCTACTGCGCCCTCGACTTCTTCAAGGGCGCCGCGCTCTCCGATCCGGCGGGGCTGCTCGAGACGCACGGCAACCACTCGAACTTCGTTCGCCTGTTGCGGTTCACCTCGCTCGCAGACGTCGAGGCGCGTCGCGAGGCCATCCGCGGGTTTCTGCAACAGGCGATCGCGTTCGAGAAGGCCGGCGGGCGCATCGAGCGCCCCACCGAGCGCGAACCCGTGCCGGACGAACTCGCCGCCCGCCTCGAGGTCGACGCGGCGCTGCGGCAGGCTTTCGAGGCGCTCACCCCCGGGCGTCAGCGCAGCCACATCCTGCACGTCTCGGGCGCGAAACAGGCCGCGACCCGCGAGAAACGGGTCGACCGGTGCGCGGTCGACATCCTGGCCGGGCGGGGTTTCAACGAGCGATAGCGACCAAAGAGCCGTCACGCTTGACAGGCGCCCGCCCGGATCGGAGACACGCGGCACACCTCGTCACGCTGCGGAGTCTCCATGCCTCGCCTTCCCCTTCTTCTGGTCTGTGTGTTGAGCGTCGGCCTCCCGGCCTGCGGTGGCACGCGGGGCGTCATGCAGCAAGTGGCTGCCGTGCGTGCGAGCGCGAGCGAGTCCGCGTCCGTGCAGGTCTGCCTCGATCGCATCGAGGACCTCTCCGTCGGGCTCGATCAGGTCGACCGGCTGCTCTTCAAGATGCCGGTCGAAGCGGACGCCGCGTGGGTCCGCGATCTGACGGCCCTCGATCAGAGCAAGGTCGACACCGTGACCCGCGCCATCCGCGCCGTCGAGCCCTACAACCAGCCGGGTCGCGCCGTGCCGATGCTGAAGATCATGCGCCTGCACACCGCCGGCGTGCTCGACGCGCACAAGAAGACCAAGGCGCAGTATGCCTCGGTCGCCGCAGCGCTGACCGAGCTCGCCGGACCCGCCGGGCAGGCGGTGCTGGCTTCGCACGAGCTCGTCGAGGCGCTGACGGCCAAGGCGGCCGAGCTGAAGGGCCAGCTGGCGGCGCTCGACGTCGAGGCCGACGCCGATGCGACCCCCGAAGCGCGCAAGACGGCCATTACCGCCGAGGAGAAGGCCCTCGAGGCGCAGATCGAGGCCCTCGAGGCCGAGATCACCCCGGCGGAGGACAAACTCATCGCAGCCGTGGAAGCGCTCGGCCAGATCAAACCGCCGCCCGAGAAGCTGCCGCTCGCGAAGACGGTCTTTCAAGTGACGCAGCACGCCGCCGTCATGGAGGTCGAGAGCGGGGTGCTCGCGGCGACCGCCAGCATCCAGACCGTCACGGCCATTCCCAAGCTGCCCGTGGAGTTGCAGGCGCTCGCGCAGCGCTGGCTCAACGAAGCCATGACGGAGCTCGGGGGGCAGGCGCAGGCCGCCATGTCCATCACGCCCAAGATCGAGATCGGACTCGACGGCGTGTCGCTCGGTTTCGAAGGGGGCGGGCTCGACAAGCTCGACCTCGGCGGCGTGAAGGACCGCCTGCTCGGCAAGGTCGGCAAGTTCTACGACCAGGCCGTCGCCGCGCCGGGCGCCGTGTCGACGGTGGCCGAGAAGGTCGGCTTCCAGTCGAGGTTCCTCGTCGCGCTCGGCGGTGCGATGGCGTCGATGGCCGGTGCGCAGTTCGTCGAGGCGTTGCCGCTGAAGGTGCCCGAGGCCTGAAAAAAGTGGCCCCCGGCGTTGATGGCAGAGTCACGAGGGCGGCGCGACTCGATACCCGCCGGGGGCCGGTGACGCGGCGAGGGGCGGCTGCCGCGTCACGCCTTACATGACGCGAGGCGCGGCCTCGAGGTTTCGTCCGTCGGTCGATTTTTCAGCGCGACGGGGACCGGGTGGTCGCGAAGTGCGCACCGGCGAAGCGCGCGGCCGTGCCGAGTGCGTCCTCGAGTTCCGTCGCGAGGCGGTCGTCGAACTCGCCATCGAGGGTGAGGTCGACGCTGTGGTCGACGAGCGGGCTGACGTCCGCGCCGCGCATGACACGCGCGCTCACGCGCCCGAAGCCGATGAGAGCGGCGAGGCCGCTGCCGAACTCGACCTCGAGGCGGTCCCCGGCCGTGACGTCGACGTGTCGCATCCGCGCTTCGTCGTGCCCGATCTCCAGGCGGACAGCGCCCCCGGGCAGGACTCGAACCCGAAGCTCGGCGAGGGGGGCGACGGCGACGATGCGACCCTCCGTGCCGAGCGTCACGGCATCACCCAGAGGTTCGCGCGGGCGGCGTCCGGGCTGCGCGGGCCGCGACGGCGCAGCGCATCGGGGGGCTGCCAGCCCGTCGGCATGAGGGCCGCGAGGGCGGCGAGGTACGGCCCCATCGTTTCGTGCACGGTGAACTCGGCGCTGATCACGAGCGCGTGTTCGAGCAACGCCAGACGACGCCAGCCGGGCATCTCGGCATAGAGGTACGCGCCGAGGTCGTTCAGCGACGTCGTCGGGTCGTCGGCGGGCGGTGGGAGCAGCGCGTGCGCGACGCCGGGATAGCGGACGTCCGCCATTTCGCCTTCGAAGACCCCGTGGACGTGCGTCCGGAACTGGTACGGGATGCCTCCGGTGTAGCCGTACAACGTAATACCGGGCGGCGGATCGTCGATCGCGTCGGCCTCGGCCGGGTTGTGCAGCAGCGTGCCGAGGTGCCGGTGCCCGAGCCCGGTCGTCATGACCACCCCCTGCGGATTGGCGCCGTGGAGCCAGTCGACGGCCTCGACGAGCCCGTCGCGCCAATCGGCGTGCCCCGTCAGGGCGTAGGCCGCCGCAAACACCCGCAGCGCCCCCTGGTTGTGGTGATTGCCCCACCCCATTGCCGCGAACTGATTCTCGTCCGTGCGATACCATGGCCGGCGGTAGGCATGTGTCGCCTGCCGGTCGCGCCACAGGCGGGCCTCGTCCAGCAGGCGCGTGCGGGCGGTCTCGCCGAAGCCCGGCGGAAAGAGTTCGGGGGCGGCCGCCAGATCCGCCGCGGCGAAGCCCAGGTTGCGCTCGCGAATCTGCGAGAGTTCGTCGGTGAGCACCGCGACGAAACCCGGCTCGTCCAGTGCCGCGGCCCACTCGGGGTCGAGGGGCGCCGCGAGGCGCAGTTGCACGGCTGCCCACAGGCGCCGCGCGGCGTTCGGCTGCGGGGCCTCGCGCCAGGTCACGACGCGGCCTTGGGCGTCCGTGAACGACGTCTCGACCCGCACCGCCGGATCATGTGCATACCGCCAGCCCAGGCGGGCGGCGTCCAGCAAGCGGTCGCGCCGGGCGGCGTCCCCGGCGACGTCCACCGCCCGGGCCGCCAGGGCGGCGATGGCCACGAAGTCGAGCGTGGCATCGCGGGTGGGCAGCGAACGGTAGTATGGCTGCGTGTCCAGGCCGGCGTCGCCCTCGACGGGGTGGCTCGTCGCTTCCAGGTAGGTGCCGACGCCGCCCGCCACGTCCTGCGCGGTAAGGAGCGATTCGACGCCCCACAGCGCCTCGTCGAGCAGATCGGGCAGGCCGTTGCCGCTCTCGGGCAGACCGAATTGCCCGTCCTCGAAGGCCTCCGGGCGCGCGAGGTAGGCGTGCAGCAAGTCCGACATGGTCTTCATGTGCGCCGGGTTGCGATCGAAGTCGCCCGCGTCGTGCCAGCCACCGCGAATCTGCGGGAGCGCGACCGCCGTCGCCGTGGCGGCCACGACGTCGAACACACGGTCGTATCGGACCCATGCGCCGTTCGCGTCCAGAAAACCCCAGCCCTGCGCGGCGTGATTGGCCGCGTCCTCGCGCCAGTTCGGGGGGAAGCCCCCCTGAAACACGGTGTGAATGTCACCGCGGGGCCAGGCGGTGTATTGGGGCTCGAGCGGCGCGCACCGCTGATGAAACAGACCCCGTGCGTGGATGTAGAGCATCTCGCCGATGGCGTCGTCACCGACGGTGAACGGCCACGAGCGCCCGACGCCGTCGACGTGCAACACATAGCGACCGGCGCGCTCGAGTCCGCTGAAGTCGAGCTCGAGCACCTGCTCGCCGTCGGGGTTCGGCGCACCCGCCGGCGGGTCGCTCCGCAGCGTGACGACCCCGTCGTAGGCCACCGCGCCCGTCTCGGCGAGCCGCACCGTGAAGGGCGCCCCGACGAAACGCGTCAGATCGAGCGGCCCCTCCGTCGGCACGTACCCGCCGAGGTAGCCCCGCTTCGGCCCGGCGAGGCCGTAGCCCACCTGATTGACTTTGAAGAGCCAGGAGTGTGTCTCGTCCGGGTCGTAGGTGAACGCGACCGCGTGACCGAAGGCCGTGCGCATCTCGTAGTGCCCACCGGCCTGCAATGGCTCGGGCAGCGTGACGTAGGTGAAGTAGGCCAGATCGGCGCGGTGCGTGTGGACGGGCGGTGTGTCGGGTGTGACGGGCGGCACCCGGAGTTCGCGCATGGGTCCCGGCCAGACGACGGTCGTGACGGGCGCCAGCGTGTCACACCGATCGCCCTCGGCGCGGGCCAGCGTCAGGTGGTCCGGCCGGCGCATCGCGTCGAGCAAGCGCGGTTTCCAGTCGGCCAGCGTCTCCATCGTCGCCGCCAGGTAGTGTTTGCCCGCCAGCCAGTCCGGCAGAAGGTCCTGGTTCGCCTCCATGGCGGCCAGGAAAGCGCCGTTCTCCACCACGATGCGATCGCGGACCCAATCGCTCGGATCACTGACGACGACGAGCGTGTCCGGCGTCAGGACACGTACCTCGAGGCGCTCGTCGGGCAGAACCTCGCCGGCGGGCGGTGCGTGACGCGGCCCCGGCGCCCAGGCGGGCCACGGTACGGGCGCACAGCGCGCCCCCGCCCCGCGCGCGGTCGCCAGCGTGGCGATCTCCGCCTCGGAGACGGCGCGCTCCCAGACGCGCACCTCGTCGAGCCGCATCGAGCCGGCGTCGTCGAGTCCGTTGAAGGCCCCGAGGCGAAAGCCCGCGCCATCGAAGAGCTCGGGCCGCAGCGCCTCGCTGTCGCCCCCCGGGGGCAGGCTGCGAACGCCGTCGACGTACAAGCGCCAGGTAGGATCGGCGGCCGCCGAGAGGCCGGGCGGGAGCACGAGCGCGACGTGGTGCCAGCATCGGTCACCATAGCGGCCGTAGCGCACGTACCGCCGCTGTGGCCCGGCGCCCATCGCAACACTCAGGTGCCCCCAGTCCGACGAAACGTGCAGCTTCGGCACGTTCCACTCGCCGTTGCCGAAGCCGATCAGGTTGCCGGCGCTGGCGTTGCTCGGGAAGACGAACCAGCCCTCGAGGGTCACGCCCTGGGCGCCGTCGAGCGCAGTGAACGGTTCGAGCCGCGCGCCGTTGTCGGCCGTGGCGCCCGTCGGGCCGTAACACTGGTTCTCGTCTCCGCGCGGGTAGTCGGCCACCGAGAAGCCGCCGTCCCGGACGGGCGTGAGGTCGCGGCCGTTGCCCGATGCGTCGCGGAAATCCCCGTCGAGCGGGTAGTAGGCCGCGAGCCGGTCGGTGGCGATGGGCGTCGACGCAACGGGCTCGCCGGGCGGCGCCGGGGGCGGCGGCGCGTCGATCCGGAAGCCGCGGGGGGGCGGCGCGTCGGGGAGCACACAGGCCGGCGGGGGGGGCATGAACGCGTCGGGCTCGGGCGGCGGGGGGACGAACGCGTCGGGCTCGGGCGGCGGGGGCACGAAGACGTCCGGCTCGGGCGGAGAGGCTGCATCGGGCCGGCCGGCGTCGGGCTCGGGCGGCCCGTCAGCGTCGGCCGACGTCGCGTCGTGCGGGGGGGTCGGGTTGGCCCGCGCGTCCGAAGGCGCCGCGTCGGGCCGCGCGTCGACCCGGTGGGCCGCGGCGTCGGCAGCGGACTGCGCGTCTTCGCTCGCCGGCGGCGACGCCCCGGAGCCGCAAGCCACGGAGAGAAGCGAGGTGGCCAGCACCCACCGACGGGACCCCTGTTTCATCGCGGATGACCTCCGAGCATGCGCAGGAGTGTTCCGCATCCCGGCCGAATGCGCATCCGGGGAAACACCGAGCGCGCGTCGTCGAACCCGCGCAGGGGTGAAAGCGGCCGTTCAGGCCGGTCGGCCGCTCAGTAGCGGTAGTGATCGGGCTTGTAGGGGCCGTCGACGCTGACGCCGAGGTAGGCCGCCTGGTCCGGGCGCAGCGTGGTGAGCTTCACGCCGACCTTGGCGAGGTGCAGGCGCGCGACCTTCTCGTCGAGCTTCTTGGGCAGGACCTGCACGGTGCCGGGCGCGAACTTCATGCCCGTCATGGAGTCGACGCCGTGGTTGGCGGCGTTCCACAGGGCCATCTGCGCCATGACCTGGTTCGTGAAGCTGTTGGACATCACGAACGAGGGGTGGCCGGTGGCGCAGCCGAGGTTCACGAGGCGGCCGCGGGCGAGCAGGGTGATGCGCTTGCCGTCGGGGAAGATGAACTGATCCACCTGCGGCTTGATGTTCTCTTCCTTGATCTCGGGGTTGTTCTCGAGCCACGAGACCTGAATCTCGCTGTCGAAGTGCCCGATGTTGCTCAGGATGGCCTCGTCCTTCATCTGGCGCATGTGCTCGCCGGTGACGACGTCGCAGCAGCCCGTGGCGGTCACGAAGATGTCGCCGAAGCTGGCGGCCTCGTCCATCGTGGTGACCTCGAAGCCCTCCATCGCGGCCTGCAGCGCGCAGATGGGGTCGATCTCGGTGATGTAGACGCGCGCGCCGAGGCCGCGAGCGGCGTGGGCGCAGCCCTTGCCGACGTCGCCGTACCCGGCCACGACGACGACCTTGCCGGCGACCATGACGTCGGTCGCGCGCTTGATGCCGTCGAAGAGGGACTCACGGCAGCCGTAGAGGTTGTCGAACTTGCTCTTGGTGACGCTGTCGTTGACGTTGATCGCCGGGATCAGGAGCTTGCCGTCCCGCGCCATCTCATAGAGGCGGTGCACGCCGGTCGTGGTCTCCTCGGAGACGCCCTTGATCTCGGCCGCGATCTTCGTGAAGCGGTCCTTGGAGGCGGCGTAGGAGTCCTTCAGCGTCTGGAAGACGACGCGGACCTCTTCGTTGGGCGCGGTGGCCGGATCGGGCACGTTGCCGGTCTTCTCGACCTCGACGCCCTTGTGGACGAGGAGGGTGAGGTCGCCGCCGTCGTCGAGCAGCATGTTGGGGCCGACGCCGCCCTTGAACGCGGTGAGCTGCAGCTCGATGTTCTTCCAGTACTCCTCGAGGTTCTCGCCCTTCCAGGCGAAGACCGGGATGCCCGCGGCCGCGATGGCGGCGGCGGCCTCGTCCTGCGTCGAGTAGATGTTGCAGGACGTCCACGTCACCTCGGCGCCGAGGGCGACGAGCGTCTCGATCAGGACGGCGGTCTCGATGGTCATGTGCAGGCAGCCGGCGATGCGGGCGCCCTTGAGGGGCTGCGCGGCGCCGAATTCGGCGCGCAGCGACATGAGGCCGGGCATCTCCTTCTCGGCCATGCGGATCTTCTTGCGGCCGAGCTCGGCTGTGGCCATGTCGCGGACGACGAAGGCGGGGAACTCGGTCTTCTTCTGCAGGGTCTGCACTGTGGACTCCTCGGGGGGTGATGGCCGGAGGGCACCGGCCGGCGGTTGAACGAAAAACACGAGAGATTCAGGAGAGGGCGACCGTGCCCGGCGGGCGCAGGCCCGCGGCCAGCACCCAGGGTACGTGGGCGTCCGGTTCACCGGCCGGCAATGGCCCGTCGAAGGGGCGCACGTGCACGCCGACGAGACCGGCCGCGGCGAGCCAGGTTTCGAGCTGCGCCGGGGCGAACCCGAGCCAGACGTCGGCCTGTGCGGCGCGCATCGACTCGTCGTCGTGGGGCGCGTAGTCGAGCACCACGAGGTGACCGCCGCGGCGCAGCAGGCGCGCACACGCGGCGAGCATCTCGGCGGGGCGGGCGGCGTGGTGCAGCACCCGCGCGACGAGCACGAGATCGGCCCCGCCGCGCCGCTGCACCTCGTCCATTACGGCCGGGTCGTCGACGCTGCCCTCGAGCTGCCGGACGTTGGGCAGGCCGAGGCGAGCCACCCGGGCCGCGCAGCGGGCGAGGCGCGCGCGACTGCGGTCGAGGGCGAAGACACGCTCGTACAGGGGCGAGAGCAGGGGCAGAAACGCGCCCTCCCCCGCCCCGACGTCGACCGCGAGCGCGCGACCGGGCAAGAGCGGCGCGATCACGCCGGCGAACGCATGGGGGAGGTCGGCTTCGCTCACGGGCCCGGCCTCGGCCTCGGCGCCGCCGTCGAAGAACCGGCGGGAGACGTCCTCCCGGGCGGCGATGACCAGCGGGACGCGCGAGAGGCTGCCGTCGGCGAGGCAGAGGCGCCGGCCCTCTCGCAGCGCGGCCTCGACGACCGGGGTCTCGAGGCTGCCCGCCGCCACCGCCGCGGCGGACAGCAGCGTGCGCGTGCCCTCGCGGCGGGCGTGGAGCAACCCGGCGGCCCGCAGGGGTTGGCACTTGCGACTCACCTGAGACTGACTGTCTCGCGTGAGCTCGGCGAGCTCGCCGACCGTCAGCTCGTCGGCCGCACACAAGGCGAGCAGACGCAGGCGGTCGTCGTCCCCGAGCACGCGGAAGAGCTCGGCCGCGGAGGGGGCGGCGGTGCCGGGGACGGGGGGGAGGTGGGCGAGCACGAGGAGACAATATGCAATCATGCGCATGATTGCAAGAATCAGATTCGACGCGGGCTGGCGCGTGCATGGGTCTGTCGAAACCCGGTCACGGCGGACCCGGAAGTCAAGCCGAGCATTCCACACGACGTTGCTGTTCTCGGACCCGATGATCCGCCGCGCTCGTCGTGCTCGACGCGGCTCACCGCCCTTACGATCCAGGAGTGGGAAAGTGGTCGGAAACCTCGTGCGTCGCACCCGCGTCTCGTCGCGCCTGGCGCTCATCGCCCTGGCTTTTGCGTTCCCGGTCGCGACGCAGCTCTGGCTGCTCGTGTCCGCCGTCCGCGCCGACATTCACTTCACCGAGGCCGAGGTCCGCGGGAACGCCGTTCAACGGCCGCTCGTCGAGGTGATCGAAGGGCTGACCCGGCACGCCGCCGCGCGCGCCGCCGGCGACGCAGCGGCCGAGAAGGCGGGGGCCGATGCCGTCGACGCGGCCTTCGCGAGCCTGCGCACGGCCGTGGCGGCGCACGGAGACACGCTCGCTCTGGATGCCGCCGGTCTCGGCGCCCGCAACCGCGCCCATGTGCTCCCCGCCTCCGTCGCCGAAGAGTGGGCGGCACTGCGGGCGGCTCGCCCCGGCGCCCCGGATCACGCTCACCTGATCGCGGATGCCCGGACGTTGATTCAGCACGCGGGGGATCTGTCGAATCTCATTCTGGATCCGGACCTCGACAGCTATTACCTGATGGACATCACGCTGCTGGCCGTGCCGCAGACGATGTCTCGCGTGGCGCAGTCCCTGGAAGCAGCCCGCAGGGCCCTGCGAGATGGGCAGGTCGACGCCTCGGAACGGACCGGCCTGCAGGTACACGTCGCCATGTTCGCCGAGTCGGACCGCGACCGCGTCGTGGCGAGCGCCGAGACCGCCATCCTCGAGGACCCGAACTTCCAGGGCGCACACCCGACCCTCGCGCCGCGGCTGCGACCCGCCGTCTCGGCCTGGCAGGCCGCGACCACGCGTTACGCCGAGGCGCTCCTCGGGCTCGCGGCGGGGGACGCGACCCCGGCCGCCCTCGCGGAGACGGGCGCGCGCGGGCTCGCCGCGATGGCCGCGGCGCACGCGCTCTTCGACACCGGCGTGGGCGAGCTCGACGGCCTTCTGACCGCACGGCTCGACCGCCTCGGGGGCGAGCAGACGCTGGACATCGTGATGACGGCACTGGCGCTCGGGTTCGCCCTGACCCTGGTCTGGTGGATCTCGCGCAGCATCACGTCGCCGCTGGAGGCCTTGGCGAGTGACCTGGCGCAGAACGCCACCGAGATCGACCGGGCCTCCGGCCTGCTCGGTGAGGGAAGCACCGCCCTGTCGAGCGAAGCCCATGCGGCGTCGGCGTCTCTGGAGCAGGCCGCGTCCGCGCTCGAGGAGATCACCGCGACGAAGGCCGCGAGCGCGGAGAACGCCCGGCGGGCGGCCGAGACGGTCAACGCCACCCGGCAGGCCGCCGAGCGCGGGGTGATCGACGCCGAGTCGATGCAGCGGGCCATGGTGGCCATCGAGGCCGCCGGTGATGGCATCGCCCGCATCCTCGACACCATCGACGAGATCGCGTTCCAGACCAACATCCTGGCGCTCAACGCGGCCGTCGAAGCCGCCCGCGCGGGTGAGGCGGGCCTCGGGTTCGCCGTCGTGGCCGACGAGGTCCGCAGCCTCGCGCAGCGCAGCGCACACGCGGCGCGCGAGACCTCGGCGAAGATCCGGATCTCGGTCCAGACGAGCCAGGAGGCCCGCGCGGCGGCGACGCAGGTGGCCCGCGGACTGGCGGAGATCCTCGGGAACGCGCGGGCGGCGGACGGGCTGATCGCCGCCATCGCCCACGACGCACAGGAAGAGACCCTGGGACTCCAGCAGGTCAACGAGGCGGTGGCCCACCTGAGCGCCGGCACGCACGCCAACGCGGGCCGTGCCGAAGAGACCGCCGAACACGCACGCGAACTCGGTCACCACGCGGAGGGCCTCGTTCAGGCCGTCGCCGAACTGAAGCCGATGGTCGGCGCCGACACGAAGGCCCGCCAGAACGCGCCGCGCCGGTCGCCGGACGACGCAAAGGCGCCCCCTCGCAGGCGGGGCGTACGACGCAACGCCGCAGGCGGCGGCCGCCCTGGCCGGCGCAGTGGCGCCGCACGCCGCGAACGCGCAGACGTGGCCCCCGAGCTGCACTGAGGGCGGCCGGCGGGGACGGCAGACGATTCGGTCTTGCGGCCAGGCGTTCCGGATGTTATCAATCGATAACCATATCGACTGACAACCCGGAGATGCCGCCATGCTCGACCTCGAACTGTCCATCGCCCGCCTCGTCCTCGACCACTCGGAGATTGCGCCGGTGCTGCAGCGCCACCGGCTCGACTTCTGCTGCCGCGGTCACCAGACCCTCGAGGCCGCCTGCGCCGATCGGGGGCTGGATCCGGCGACCGTCGCCGCCGAACTCGTGCGCGCCATCGCGGCCCGCGCCGCAGGCGAGGCCCCGACGTTCGACGCGCGCGCCGCTTCGACGCCCCGCCTCGTCGCGCACATCGTCGCCCGGCATCACGAGTACCTGCGTGAGGCGCTGCCGTTCCTGCAGGGGCTCTCGGCGAAGGTCGCCCGGGTGCACGGTGATCACGACCCGCGCCTGCGAACGCTCGATGACGCCGTGCAGTCGCTCTGCCAGGCCCTGCCGCCGCACCTCGCCCAGGAAGAAGAGGTGCTGTTCCCGGCCTTGACCTCACCCCGTCCCGACGCGGCGGTCATCGGCGACGAGCTGCGGACGATGTTCGCCGACCACCTCGCCGTCGGTGAGCTCATCCACACGATTCGTGCGTCGAGCGACGACTTCAGCCTTCCGGAGTGGGCCTGCAACAGCTACCGGACGCTGTTCGCCGAGCTGCTCGCCCTGGAGACGGACATTCTGACGCACGTCCACCTCGAGAATCATGTACTCATGCCCCGGTTCACCTGATCCCGGGAGTCTCGCGTGCACGCCTTTTACGAGGCCGTCGTCGTCTTGCACCTGATCGCCGCCATGACCTGGCTCGGCGGGATGTTCTTCCTCGTGCTGGTCGTCGTCCCCTGGCTGCGCCGGGGCGACCGCGTGACGGCGGCTCGCCTGTTACAGGAGACCGGGACGCGCTTTCGCAGCGTCGGCTGGGCGTGTTTCGTCACGCTGCTGGCCACCGGGGTCATGCTGCTCGACTTCCGCGGCGTCGACCTCTCTCACTTCGGTGAGGCGTGGTGGCGCGCGGGGCCGTTCGGCAGCGCGGTCCTGTGGAAGCTGGGCGTTTTCGTGGCCATTCTGGCCGTGAGCGCATGGCACGACTTCTCGGTCGGACCCCGCGCCACGCGGGCCGTCCAGGCCGATCCCAAGAGCCCGGAAGCCGAGCGTCTGCGCGTGCTGGCGTCGCGGCTCGGCCGCCTCAACGTCGTGCTCGGGCTCGTCATCGTCGGCCTGGCGGTGATTCTCGTCCGCGGCTGGCCGGTCTGAGGCGATCGCGGTGGACGTTCCGCCCGAATCCGGGCCCGGCGAAACGAACGCGCATCCGCCGGCGCGGACGTCCCTGTGGACGTTGGCCGCCCTCTTCGGGCGCATGGGTGCCACGACCTTCGGGGGACCCGCGGCCCACATCGCGCTTCTGCGCACCGAAGCCGTCGCGCGCCGCCGCTGGCTGGACGACGGGGCGTTTCTCGACCTCCTCGGCGCCACGAACCTCATCCCGGGCCCGAACTCCACCGAGATGGTCATGCACGTCGGGTGGCTGCGCCGCGGCCTGCCGGGCCTGATCGTCGCGGGGCTGGCCTTCATCGCGCCCGCAGCGGTGCTGACGGGTCTTCTGGCCTGGGCGTATGTGGTTCATGGCGCGCGCCCTGAAGCCGCGTGGCTCTTGTACGGGGTCAAGCCGGTGATGCTGGCGGTCGTCCTGCACGCGCTCGCCGCCCTCGCACCGAAAGCCGCCGCCACCTGGAAACTCCGGGTCCTCGGCCTGGCGGCGGCGGGCGCGGTACTCCTCGGGGCGGACGAGATCGCGACCCTCGTCGCGTGCGGCCTGGCCGCCGTCGTGGCCGCGCGCGTCGGTCCGCTGCCCGGCATCGGGCCACTCGTGGGCCTGGGCGCGCCGCCGGTGGTCGCACTCGCCGCCGGAGCACCGACCGCCCTGTCCCTCTTCGGCATCTTCCTGAAGATCGGCGCCGTGCTCTACGGCAGCGGGTACGTGCTGCTCTCGTTCCTGCGGGCGGACTTCGTCGAGCGCACGGGCTGGCTGACCGAAGCGCAGTTGATCGACGCCATCGCCATCGGTCAGGTCACGCCGGGGCCGGTCTTCACGACGGCGACGTTCATCGGGTACGTCCTCGCCGGTCCCTGGGGCGCGGCGGCGGCGACGCTGGGCATCTTCCTGCCGGCGTTCGTTTTCGTCGCGCTGAGCGGGCCGCTCGTCTCGCGCCTGAGACGCTCACCCGCGGCGTCGGCCGCCCTCGACGGCGTCAACGTCGCCTCGCTGGCCCTGATGGCCGTCGTGACGGCGCAGCTCGGGCGGGCGGCGCTGCTGGACGCGACGACGGTCTGGTTGGCGCTCGTTTCGCTGCTCTTGCTCGTTCGCACGTCGCTGAACCCGACCTGGCTCATCGCCGCGGGCGCGCTCGTGGGCTACGCTCGGCACCTGGCGGGCATCGCATTCTGAGCCCGCCCGGGAGCGGCGTCAGCGCCCGCCCATGCCGTATCCGCGCAGGATGCGCTTCGCGACGGCCTCGATGTGCACTTCGTCCGCCCCGTCGTAGATGCGCGCGGCCCGCTCGTGGGCGTACCAGAACGCCAGCGGCGTGTCGTCCGTCATGCCGAGGCCGCCGAGCCCCTGAGAGGGTCGGCTGAATTATCAACCCGTAACCATTGACGTTATTTCTGAGGCATGATCGAATAGAAGGATGACTAC
>JAKLJY010000104.1 GCA_023150895.1 Myxococcota bacterium
CTGCACCGCCCGCCCCCGCATCGGTGGCGTCGTCGGCCGAGTCGCCGCCGCCACAGGCCCCCAAGGTCAGGCTCGCGACGAGCAGGCCCATCAGCGTGTACTTCACGTCGTCTCTCCCCGTTCCTCGCCCGCCACGGCGGGTCGTTTCCAGTCGAGCAGCCCCGGCAAGGGTGCCGCGGGGGGCAGGGGGGGCAGATCGCCCTTCGCCCAGGTCACCGCCGCGAGGCGCCATTGTCGGCCGTCATGACGCAGCGTCCAGAATTGCTGGAGCTGACTCAATGCCTCCGTGCCGGCCACGCGCTCGCCCCCGGGGCCGTGCACCTCGTCGGTCCCCTTGATCTCGATGCGCAGACGCAGCTCGACGTCCGCCGGCGCGGGTCCGGGACCGCCCATGCGCACGTCGAGGAAGTGCGTCTTGAGGACCTTCTCGAACCGGCCGACGAAGACCTGCCCCGCCCGCCGCTGCGCCTCGAAGACCGTCTCGGCGGCCGCGACGCATGCCGGCGTGGCGAAGTCGGCGAGGCCGGCGAAGCTGCGAACGCGCCAGCCGTGGAAGACGTGCGGTGCGCAGCGGGCCACCCAGGTGTTGAGGTTGGGCGGGTCGAAGTCGGGGTAGTAGGGTCCGATGCGGTTCATCAGCAGGCGCAGCGTGCGCAGCTCGCCCCACTGCTCGCGAAAGAGCCGGCGCCCGAAGAAGAACAGCAGCGCCACGGCGGGCGTCCAGAAGGCGACCCAGTACCAGAACCCGCGTTCGCCGTTCATCGGCGCTCCCCGATCTGCCACGTCTCGACGAGATCCCGGCGCCGGGCGAGGACCTCCTGCACGAACCGGCTCGGGCGCAGCAGCACCCGCTGCCGCTCGCGGTCGCGCCCCCACTGCGGGTGGCAGAGGTAGAGGAGATCGCGGGCCCGGGTGACCGCCACGTAGAAGAGGCGGCGCTCCTCGTCTTCGTCGTCCTGCGTGTTCAGGCCCCGCGCCATGGGAAAGAGCCCTTCGGAGAGCCCGAGGACGAAGACGGCCTTCCACTCGAGCCCCTTGGCCTGGTGGACTGTCGACAGCACCAGACACTCGTCCGGGTTGCCCCCGCGCTGGAGGTCCTGCGCTGCGACGCTCTCCACGAGCTCGAGCTCGCCCAGGAAACCCGGCACGTCGTCGAACTGCGCCGCGAAGTGGCCGAGCTGCCGGATGTCCTCGATCCGCTGCTCGGCGTTCTCCGCCGAAGCGCGCAGGTGCATCTCGTAACCGCTGCCGAGAATGTGTTCGAACAGCGCCTGCGGGTGGGTGACCATCGACGGGCGCGTCAGATCGAGCAGCAGCTCGCGCACCTCCTCGAAGCTCTTGCGCGCGCGGGTCGGTAGCGCGTGCCCGACGGTGCCGGCCCGCAACGCGCCGAAGGGGTCGCCGCCGCGGGTGAGCTCGGCGTACAGCGTCGAGGCATGCCGGTTGCCGATGCCGTCGCGCAGTTTCAGCACGCGCAGCCATGCGAGCTGATCGAGCGGGTTCACGAGCACGCGCAGGTGGGCGAGCAGGTCGCGGATGTGGCCCTGCTCGAAGAAGCGCAGACCGCTGCGAATCGTGAACGGCACGCCCCGCCGCTGGAGCTCGAGCTGCAGCTCCATCGCCTGGTAGTGGGCGCGGTAGAGCACGGCGATCTCTTTGAGCTCGAGGCCCTCGTCGCGCAGCTCCAGCACGCGCTGCGCCACGAACCGGGCCTGCATGTCCGGATCAGTCAGGATCGCGTAGGCCGGTCGCTCGCCCGGGTCCCGCGTGCCCTTCAACGCTTTGTCGTACTGGTGCCGATTGTGCCGGATGGACGTGTTGGCAATCTCCAGCACCTGCGGGATGGACCGGTAATTGGTCTCGAGCCGGTGAACCTGGCAGCCAGGATACTGCTGCGGGAAGTCGAGGATGTTTTTGACCGTCGCACCGCGGAACGAATAGATGGCCTGGCAATCGTCTCCGACGACCATCAGGTTGCGTTTGCGTTCGGTCATCAACCGGATGATCGCCGCCTGCAGGCGATTCGTGTCCTGGTATTCGTCCACGAGGACGTGCTCGAACTGCTCCTGATACAGCTCCCGCAGGTCTTCGAAGTCGGTCATCAGCAGGCGCCAGTTCACCAGCAGGTCGTCGTAGTCCATCACGTTGGACTCGAGCTTCTTCTGCAGATAGCCGGTCAGGACGTCGTCGATCTTCTCCACCAGCGAGAAGAACTGGACGTATTCGCGTTGAATGACGTCTTTCAGGGCGCGATCGGTGTTGACGGCGCTCGAGAGCATCGCCAGCAGGACTTCGGCCTTGGGAAACCGCCGGCCCTCGACGGTGGGCAGCTTCTCGGCGATGACCGCGCCCATGAGGTCGGCGGCCTCGTCCCGCGCCACGATGCCGTACTGCGCACCGTAGCCCAGGCGGTCGGCATGACGCCGCAGAATGCGGTTGCCGATGCGATGGAACGTGCCCGCCCAGAGGCGGTCGGCGACCACCGGCACGAGCTGGGTGAGCCGGTCGGTCATCTCGCGCGCGGCCCGGTTGGTGAACGTCAGCAGCATCAGGCGCTCGGGGTCGACGCCCTGCGAGAGCAGGTGCGCCGCCCGGTAGACCAGCGTGCGCGTCTTGCCGGTGCCGGCCCCCGCGAGCACGAGCAAAGGCCCCGAGCCGGCCTCGGCGACCCGGCGCTGCTCGGCGTTCAGGTCGTCGAGGAACCCGGGTCGTCTGACCCCCCCCGGCTCCGGATCGAGGAAGTACTGCCGCATCGACCCGGGCCCCGTCGCCTCAGCCCTGCGACCAGGCGCGGTAGTCGAGCTGCGGGAAGATGCGCCACTGCGCCTCGCGCCCGGCCAGCCAGTCGGCGTCCAGCGCCGCGCGCCCCGAGAGCATGTCGTCGAGGCGGGAGAAGGCGTGGAGATGGTCCCGCGTGCGACGCACGGCGTAATCGACCACGGTGCCCGTCCGCATGATGAACGCCCAGTCGCTGCCCTGCGCCAGCAGGAGCTCCCGGCCGGCCTGGGTCAGCGCGCGGCGCCGCAGATCGTCCGGCTCGGGGTTCGCCCGGGCGAGATCGGCCATGCGGGCCGCGGCGTGGTGCAGGTAGCGGTAGATCCACTCGTTCGTCTCGTTGCACCAGAACGTCGCGAAACCCTGATCGCCCCAGCTCGACAGCGAGGGCTGCGCCTCCTGATTCTCCGGGTTCGCGTCCAGGTAGCGCCCCGGCGTCGTCAGCGCGATCTCGTCCTGATGCTGGTGAATGTGGCGGGCGAGGGCCTCCAGGAACCACGGCCCCTCGAACCACCAGTGGCCGAAGAGCTCGGCGTCATACGGCGAGACGATGTTGGGCGGGCGGTCCATGCCCGGCGCGAGCCAGCGGGCCTGCGCCTGCCGGTTGAACACGAAGTTCGCGGCGTGTGCGGCGGCCTTCTCGCGGGCGCGGTCGGGGTTGTAGGGCTGCTTGTGGGGGGTATCGCCGGTGATGCGGTGGTACTTCAGCCCCGTGTTCAGCCGGATGCCGTCCGGGTGGATGTAAGGCGCGACGTAGTCGAGGTCGAGGTCCCAGCCGATGTCCCGGTAGTACTCGCGGTAGTCGAAGTCGCCGGGGTAACCCTCTTTGCTCGACCAGACCTGCTTGCTGCTCTCCGGATCGCGCCCGAAGGCCGCCACGCCGCTCCCCGGACAGTAAATCGGCGCGAAAACGCCGTAAACGGGCCGTGCGGAGGCGTCCAGGATGCCGTGGGTGTCCACGAAGAAGTAGCGGATGCCCTCTTCGGCGAGCATGTCGTCGCAGCCCGGAAAGTACCCGCACTCGGCCAGCCAGATGCCGGGCGGGGTGCGGCCGAAGATGCGCCGGTAATCTGCCGCGGCCACGGAGACCTGCGCTTTCATCGCCGCGCGGTCGTGGTTCATCAGGGGCAGGAACCCGTGCGTCGCGGTGCAGGTGACGATCTCCAGACGACCGGCGTCCTGCAGGCGGCGGTACTCGGCCAGCAGGTCTCCGTGCAGCACGTGATCGAACAACCGGGCCTGCTCGGCGAACCGCGCCTCGTAGAAACGCGCGAGGCGGTGGAAGTCGTGATCGCCCTGCGTGCGGCGGACCTCCTTGTCGGCGAGCTCGCGGAGGCCGTCGAGGTGGCGCCGGAAGCGCTGCATGAGCAGGCCGTCTTCCAGCATGTTGGCCAGCGGCGGGGTCATGCTGAGGGTGAAACACGCGTCGATGCCGTCGGCCTCGAGCCGGCGCCATGCCTCGATCAGGGGCAGGTACGTCTCGCAGATGGCTTCGAAGAGCCAGCGTTCCTCGAGGAAGAACGGGTGCTCCGGGTGGCGGATGTACGGCAGGTGATGGTGCAGGACCATCGACAGCGTGCCCTTCGGGGCCGGTTTCGGGGCGTTCATCGCCGGGTCTCCGGGTTCGGCACGAGATGGTGACTGCCCGCGGGGGCCCCCGCCGAGCCACCGCTTCCGCCGGCGGAGGGGGCGAGGCCCGGACCCGCCGCAGGGCCCCCGGGAGTGCCCGGCAGTCCGGCGATGTCCGGCGCGGACGCCTTCTGCGGCGGCGTCAGGCGGCGCGGCCCCACCCGCACGAACCGGATGGGATCATTGCCGTGCCCGCGGCGCGGCAGTCGGGCCGGCAGCGACTGCGAGATGTGGACGAACACGTTTTCCGCCAGATACCCCACGCTCGCGGCCAGGCGGAGGCCCGGCTGCGGCGCGAAGTAGGTGAAACGCCCGAGCCAGTCCGAAACCGTGTGGTCCTCGAAGCGGGCCGCCGCGCCCTCGCCCACGTAGATTCGCAGCGTCAGCCGGGCGTTGACCGCGGTGTCACCGAGGGCGGTGCGGGCGTGGCCGACCCCGTTCGCCGTGACCTCCCAGTAGATGAAGGCGGACTCGGGATCGCGGGCCATGATCACCACGCGATCGGTCCCGAATGCATCCGGCAAGGGCGCCATCGGCGCGACATAGGGCGCGCGCGGCGCGGGCTTCGTCGGCGGTGCGGCGGCGGGCTCTTCTTCGGTCGCGAGAACGACCTCGGCCGCGGCCGCAGGGTCCGCCTCCTCGGCGGCGGGGTCTTCGTCGGCGGCGAGGACGTCGTCGGGAGCGGCCTTCGCGGATGCCTTCCGGGACTTGGCGGGCGCCTTCTTGGCCTTCACGGGGGCCGCGGGGGCATCCTCGGCCGGGGCCTTCTCGGCCTTCGCGGGGGTCTTCTCGGCCTTGGCGGTGGTCTTCCCGGCCTTGGCCGGGGCTGTGACGGATTCGACCGGGGGGGCGTCGGCGGGCGCCTTCTCAGCCATCACCGGGGCGGGCGTTTCGGGCTTCGATGCGGCGGCCTCGGTAGCGGACTTCTTGCGAGTGGCCATGGGAGCTCCCAGGGGTTTGGGGCGTGGGCGGACCGCAGCGCGCGGCCGCCGCTGATTTGCCCGCCGCTCGACGGCAAGTCAAGGGGCGCGGGTCCGCGGCACCCCGACATTCAACTTCGGGTCCGTGGACGCCGTCTTGCACTTTGGGTACACGAGAGCAGACGACCCCTCGACCCCTTGGAGAACCCCATGAGCACGCCCCACATTCTCATCGTCGACGACGAGGAGAGCGTCCGCGCCGCCCTGCGCCGCAGCCTTCGCAAGGAGTCGTATCGGGTATCGTTCGCCGAATCGGCCACCGAGGCGCTGAACCTCATGAAGGACGACCGCCCGGATCTCCTCATCACCGACCACCTGATGCCGCAGATGACCGGCCTCGACCTGCTGCGGCGGGTGCGCCTGCTCTACCCGGACATGGCGCGGGTGATCCTCACCGGGCAGGCCGAGCTCGATACGGTGGTCGCGGCCATCAACGAGGGCGAGATCTTCCGTTTCCTGCGCAAGCCCTGGGACGAGACCGAGCTCAAGCTGACGATCCACCTCGCCCTCGAACAACTGCGTACGGAGCGCGAGAATCGCCAACTCGTCGACCTGCTCAAGCGGCAGGCCGAGGTCATCAAGACACTCGAGAAGTCGAATCCGGGGATCACCTCGATCAAACGGGACGACTCGGGGGCGATCATCATCGACGAGGGGGATACTCCAGGACTCACGTAACGCTCGCATTTGACCGATGACACCAGGAAGACGTTTGAGGGCGTGGGTCGGACCCACGGAACGGACTCCCGGTGAACACCACTGTCACGGTCGAACAGCCCCTGATCGACTTCCGCCCGGCCCTGCTGGTGGTGGACGACGAGCACTTCATCTGCTCGGCGATCGAACGCATCTTCGAGCGACAGGGCATCAAGGTCCACAAGGCCTACAACGCGCTCGAGGGGCTCGAGCGGTTGGCCAACGTCGACGTGCAGGTGGTCATCTCCGACTTCCAGATGCCCGGACACGACGGCGCCTGGTTTCTGTCGCAGGTGCGGCTCGCCGCGCCGCGCGTGCAGCGGGTGCTCCTGACCGCGGGATACAAGGCCAACGTCGATGACCTGCAGCGGTCGATCAACGAGGGCGGGGTCCACCGGTTCCTGACGAAGCCCTGGTCGAACGAGCACCTCGTCAAGACCGTGCAGGAGTGCATCGATCAGTGGCGCATCCTGGCGGAGCGCGATCATCTCCTGCTCGCCCTCGAAGAGACGAACCGCGTCCTCGAGAGCAAGGTCGAGGCCCGCACGCGGGACATCGAGCGGGCGAGCCGGGAGTGGCGGCGGACGTTCGACGCCATCGCCGATCCCCTGACCCTGGTCGACGCGAACCTGCACATCAATCGGGCGAACCTCGCGGCGGCCTCGGCGGCGGAGCTCGACATCCGGACGCTCATCGGGCGCCGGTGCCACGAAGCGCTCTTCGGGCGCGACGCGGCCTGTGAAGGCTGTCCCCTCGGCGCCGCGCAGGCGGGCGTCGCCGGCGCGAACGTGGAGATCGTCGACGAGCGCAACGGCCGCACCTGGAAGGTCACCACCTGGCCGCTCGCCGAGGCGGGGGAGTCGCCGGCGCCGGTCGAGGGTGAGAACGTCGCCGTCTGCCACTACGAGGACATCACGGAGGAGCGCGAGCTGCAGAAGCAGATGCTCATGCTCGAGAAGATCGCCGCCATCGGTGAGCTCGCGGGGTGCGTGGCGCACGAGCTCAACAATCCGCTGACGGGCATCCTGAGCTTCTCGCAAGTGCTCGCGCGCCTCACCGAGCAGACGGATCCCGACACCTTCGGCATGGCCAACGAGATCGAAGAGGCCGCCCGCCGTTGCCGCAACATCGTGCAGGCGCTGCTCGACTACGCGCGGCCGAGCGGCCACATCGACTTCGCCGACATCGACCTGCGGGACCTCATCGACGGTGTCGTCCGCGTGTCGACGCTGACGCAGTCGCAGCACAAGCGCGTCGAGATTCTGCGCGAGGAGCCGGCGGATCTCTGGCCGGTGCGCGGCGTGGCCGACGGCCTCAAGTCCGTCTTCATGAACCTGATCAACAACGCGGTGCAGGCCATCGACGGCCCGGGCACCCTGCGCATTCGAGCGGAGAACCTGCAGGGCGAGCACATGGTGCGCATCCAGGTCTCCGACAGCGGCCCGGGGATTCCGCCGGCGCTGCGCGAGAAGATCTTCCAACCGTTCTTCACGACCAAAGCCCAGAACAAGAGCGGCACCGGCCTCGGCCTGGCCATCGTGCGCAACGTCGTCCGCGATCACGGCGGCAGCGTCAGCGTCGGCCTTGGGCCGGAAGGCGGTGCCTGTTTCGACATCCGGTTGCCCGCCGCAATCGCCTCCACCAGGGAAACACCATGAGTGCCCAGGCCCCGTTGAGCAAGACCCCGCCGCAGACTGCGGCCATCAAGGTGCTGGTGGTCGACGACGACCAGCTCATCCTCCGCGTCTGGCGCGTCATTCTGCGCAGCGACGAGTTCGAGGTGACGCTCTGCAGCAACGGGCAGGAGGCCATCCAGATCCTCAACGCGCAGCGTGTCGACGTCGTCGTCACCGACGTGATGATGCCCGGCATCGACGGCATGGAGCTGCTCAAGCGCATCAAGCAGAGCAAGCCGGAGATCGAGGTCATCGTCATGACCGCCAAGGCCAGCATCCAGGATGCGGTCAAGGCCATGCGCGAAGGTGCGTTCGACTACCTGACCAAGCCCTTCGTCGAGATCGAGGAGTGCGTCAACCGCGTTCGGCAGGCCGCGCGTCTCAAGCGGTTGCACGACGAGAATCAGGCCCTGCGCGACCAGGTCGACGCTTCACCGAGCGGCGCCCTCGTCGACAGCGTCGCCCCGGCGATGAAGCAGGTGATGTCGCTCGTCAACCAGGTGGCCAAGGTCAACTCGAACGTGCTCATCACGGGCCCGACGGGGACCGGAAAGAGCGCGATCGCGCGGTCGATCCACGATCGCAGTCCGCGCAAGGACGGGCCGTTCATTCACGTCGACTGTGGCGTCCTCACCAAGGAGTTCATGGTCTCGGAGCTCTTCGGGCACGCCCCCGGGGCCTTCACCGGCGCCCGGGCCGGCGCCAAGGAGGGCCTCTTCCAGGCCGCCAACGGGGGCACGATCTTCCTCGACGAGATCGGCAACCTCGAGGTCGAGGCGCAGACGCGTCTTCTGCGGGTCCTGCAGGACGGCGTCATCCGGCCGCTGCAAGACACCAAGGACATCAAGGTCAACGTCCGGGTGCTCGCCGCGACCAACGCCGACTTGCAGCAGGCCATCGCCGGCGGGCTGTTCCGCGAGGACCTCTACTTCCGGCTCAAGGTCATCGAGATCAAGCTGCCGTCGCTGAACGAGCGGCGCGAGGACATCCCGCGGCTCGCGTATCACTTTCTGCGGCGCCACACCGCGCGCAACGGCAAGACGATCCGCAACATCTCCGCGCCGTGCATGGACGTCCTGCGGGCCCACGACTGGAAGGGCAACATTCGCGAGCTCGACAATGCCATCGAACGGGCGGTCATCGTCGAGTCCGCCGACGAGCTCGGCCCGAAGAGCCTGCCGCCGGACATCGGCGCGAAGGAAGCCGCCGGCCTGAGCTACGACCCGATGCTCGGACAGGTCGATCTCGAGCTGACCATGCGCGAAGCGATGGAGCGGGCCGAGACGGCCTTCCGGGTCGTGTATCTGCGCGGCCTGATGAACCGGTACAAGAACGTCGCCGCCGCCGCCCGCCATGCGGACGTCGAACGTTCCAACTTCCGGCGGCTGCTGAAGCGTTACAGCATCGAATACGAGAAGGGCCATGTCGCCGCCCGCGGTGAGGACGACGACGACGACGAATAGCCGTTCTCGTCAGTCCCGATGGTAGGGGCTGCCGGACAGGATGGCCCCCGCCCGATAGAGCTGCTCGAGGAGGACGACCCGCACGAGCTCGTGCGGCATCGTCATCGCGCCGAACGACAGCAGCTTGTCCGCCCGCTGTCGGACGCTCTCATCGAGGCCGTCCGGACCGCCGATGGCAAAGACGATCGCCGGGACGCCCTGATCCCGGAGCTGACCGACCCACTCGGCGAAGGCGCGCGACGTCATCGAGCGGCCACGCTCGTCGAGCGCCACGAGTCGCCCGGCCGGCGGGAGGGCGGCCAACAAGCCGGTCGCCTCCTGCGCCTTCCAGCGGTCCGCCGTGCCGCCGCCCGTGCGGGGCGGGTCTCGGACTTCGACGACGCTCGTGGGAAAGGTGTGGCCCAGGCGGGCCAGGTAGTCCTGGCAGGCCGCGGCGAAGTGAGGCGCCTTGAGCCGGCCGACCGCGGCGACGACGAAACGCACGGGCCGTGATCAGGTCCCGGTGGCGGCGGTCGGCGCCGGTGGCTCGTAGGGGACGCGCGGCGCGTCCTCCCACAGCCCTTCGAGGTCATAGAAGACGCGCTCGTGCTCGCGGAAGATGTGGACGACGACGTCGCCGAAGTCGAGGAGTGCCCAGAGTCCACGCTCCACGCCTTCGACGCCGATGGGGTGCAGCCGCAGCTCCGTGCGGGCCTGTCGCTCGACGTGGTCGGCGAGCGCCTTGACGAGGCGGTCGCTGCGGCCCGTGCACACGACGAAGACGTCGGTGTATCCGACGAGGTCCCGGACATCGAGCAGGGTGATGTCCGTGGCCTTCTTGTCGGCGAGGCAATCGGCGAGGAAATGGGAGAGTTGGATCGAGTTCATTCGGTGACGTCAGCTCCTGATTTGACCGTTCCCGTAGACGATGAACTTCCGGGTGGTCAGGTCTTTCGCCCCCATGGGGCCATAGCTGTGCAGGCGGGTCGTGCTGATGCCGATCTCGGCGCCGAGGCCGAGCTGCCCGCCGTCGGCGAAACGAGTCGAGGCATTGGCGAGGACCACGGCGCTCTGCACCTCGTTCAGGAATCGCTGAACGGCGCTGTAGTCTTCCGAAACGATGGACTCGGTGTGATCCGAGCCGTAGGTCTCGATGTGGCTGATGGCCGCGTCGAGATCGGGCACGACGCGCACCGCGAGGATGAGGTCGAGGTACTCCGCGGACCAGTCGTCCTCGGTCGCGGCCCGGATGCCGGGCAGGAGGGCTCGGGTGCCCTCACAGCCCCGCAGCTCGACCCCCGCGGGCGCCAGGTGCGCCGCGAGCAGGGGCAGAAACTCGGGGGCGATCGCCTCGTGCACCAACAAGGTCTCCAGGGCGTTGCAGACGCCGGGCCGCTGAACCTTGCCATTGTAGCAGATGTCCAGCGCCTTCTTCAGATCTGCCGAGCGGTCGACGAAGACGTGGCAGACGCCCTTGTAGTGTTTGATGACCGGCACGCGGGCGTGCTCGACCACGAAGCGAATGAGCGCCTCGCCGCCGCGCGGGATGCAGAGGTCGATGTAGGGCTCGGCCCGCAGCATGGCCAGCACCCACTCGCGCTCGGTCGACGGCAGGGTCTGCACGGCGTCCTCGGGCAGGCCGCAGGCGGCGAGGGCGCGCCGCACGAGGTCGACGAGCGCGGTGTTGCTGTGGGCCGCCTCGCTGCCCCCGCGGAGGAAGACGGCGTTGCCACTCTTCAGGCAGAGGCCGGCGGCGTCGGTCGTCACGTTTGGCCGGGCCTCGTAGACGATGCCGATGACGCCGAGCGGAATGTGCATCTGCCCGACCCGCAGGCCGTTGGGGCGGACGGTCAGACCCGTGACCTCGCCGACGGGATCGGGCTGGGCGGCCACCTCGCGCAGGCTCCGGGCCATGTCCGCGAGTCGGGCCGGTGTCAGGCGAAGGCGATCGAGCAGGGCCGGGGCGAGCCCGCGCGCCTCGCCGGCCGTGAGATCCTTCGCATTGGCGGCCACGAGCGCGTCGGTCTCGGCTTCCAGGGCCGCGGCGATGGCCAGAATCGCGGCATCTCGCCGCGGGCCCGGCGTGCGCGAGAGCCGACGGGCCGCGGCGCGGGCGCGCTGCCCGAGGACCGCAAACTCGCGCTCGCGCGAGGCGATCCCGGACGATTCGGTGACGGTGGACTCGGGTTGGGACACGGACGGGCTCCTGATGCGCAGCGGGCGCCCTTACCACAGGGGCGAAAGTATTGGCAACCGGACCCCCGGTGCTACCATCGGCGCACCATGCGCATCATCCCGACGAAACACCGCATCCGCTCTGCTTCTTTTGCCCCATCGCCGGTCGCCGGGCCCTTTCCCCGACGCGCCGCGGCGGCCTGCCTCCTCGCGTTCCTCGGCTGCTCCGACGCGCCCCCCGACGACGAGTCGACGGGCGCGGGCGGGGAGGACGGCGGAAACGGATTCATCGAGGGCGGGACGTTCGTCCCGTCGGGCGGGAATACCGGCGGCGGTATCGGCCCGATCGGGGGGAGCACCGGTGGCAACATCGGCCCCGTCGGCGGAGACACCGGCGGCAGCGTGGGCCCGATCGGCGGTGAGACGGGCGGTGGCGGCGGCATCGGCCCGGTCGGGGGCGAGGCCGGCGGCACGGTCGGCCCGGTCGGCGGTGAGGGCGGCGGCGGGCAGGTCGAGCGCCCGGCGACCCTGGTGGCCGCCATCGTGCTGTCGGAGACGCCCCAGGTGCCGCAGGCCGGCCTCAGCGTCACGGTGACCGAGCCGGTCGAGCTGCCGAACGCGCCGGGATGCAGCGTCGTGCAGGTCAACCCGAACGCGCCGGCCCCGGCCCCCGCGACGGGGTATGACGCGGGGACGATCACGGTCGGCGGCGTGGCCGGTGCACCCCTGACGTTCTCGCCGCAGGCGGGCGGCGCGGGCACGACCTACACCGGCCCGGGGATCGGCTCCGACGTCTTCTCCGACGGCGCGATGATCACCGCCCAGGCGGCCGGCGGGCCCCACATGGGGGCGTTCAGTCTGCAGGTTCAGGCGCCGCAGAGCCTGAACATCACCGAGCCCCGCCAGCAGTTCGGCCAGACGCTGGATGCGGGCGACGCGCTCTCCGTGCGGTGGAACGCCGGCGGGGCCGAGAGCCTGCTCATCACCGTGTTGCCCGCGGACGGCCTCGAGTTCACGCCGAGTGCGGGGAGCTGGGTGTTCTGCGGTGTCCCCGACACGGGCAGCTTCGACATCCCCGCCGGGACGCTGAACCAGATCGCCGACGGCGCCGGCCCGTTCGGTCAGGGCGCGCTGGTCACCCTGACCCGCACGCGGGTCGCCACGACGCAGGTCGGCACCGATCAGGCCGTCCTGACCGCCTCGACGACGCAGGCCGTCCCCGTGACGTTCTCCCCCTGAATTTTCGACATCTTCGAGCCCGGTGATACCCTGCACCCTGGAGGGGAGAGCATGCCAATCGCTGCCTGGCAAGGCGTCGCCGACGACCTGCGTCGCGCCCTGAACGGGGTGGCCCCGCTCGGGGGGGCGCTGCGGCGCGGCGCGTTGCATTGGCGGCTCGCCGTCATCGGGTTGCGGCTGGCACTCGGCCAGAACCGGGCGGCCATCGAAGCGGAGCTCCTGCGGGGCGCCGCCGACGGACTCGAGTCGCCCTCCGCGCTCGACGCTGCCCTCGAGGCGCAGCTCGCCGGAGGAGCCGCCGCCTATCCCGTGCTCGAAACGCTGCCGTCCGCGGCCCGTCTGAATGCGGCCGCGGAGATCAAGCGGGCACTCGACGCCGATCCGGACTACAAACCGGCGCTGCGCGCGGCGGCGGCCCTGGCGATGGCCGAAGCCGAGTGGCGGGCGGCCCTGCTCTACTATCGGCGGATCACGGAGCTGCCCGGGATGCCGGAGACGCAGGTCGATGCGCTCCAGGCCATGGGGATGCTGCACTGGCGGCGTCTCGGGGAGCCGGCGCAGGCGCGGGCGCTCTTCGAGCGGGCGCGGGCGCTCGCGCCCGAAGATCTGGTGCTGGTCGACAAGCTGCTCAAACTGGATCTCGAACTCGAACGCTGGGACTCGGCCGTGGCTGCTTGCCGGCACCTGGTCGCGTCCCTCGACGCCGGCGCGGGGGACCCCAACCCCGAGCTGTGCGTGACGTACCTGCTGACGCTCGGCGAGATTCACCTGTACGGCCTCAAGGAGCCGGTCGCGGCCCTCGGGTACTACCTCGACGCGGTCGACCGCATGCCGGCCTACCCCCTGACGTACTCGCTCCTGCAGGATCTCCTGGAGCACCACGCCGACGCGGCCCTCGAAGGACAGCGGGCTGCGCTCGAGGCCGGCGACGATCACGCCCCGCGGCGACAGCTCGTGGCGCTGTTGCGCAAAGCCGTCAGCGCCCACGCCGGCGCGCCGACGGCGGTGCGGGCGTTCCGCGACGCGGTGGGGTTCGCGGCGGGCACCTGACGGGGCAAGGCGGTCCCCGGGGTCGCCCGCCTCAGATGCGGAAGCGGGAGCCCTGTTTGGCGACCGCCGGTCGGCCGTCGTCGCCCGTCGGCAGGCGAATCCGGAACGTCGATCCGACGCCGAGCTCGGACTCGACCCAGATCCGGCCGCCGTGGTTCTCGATGATGTTGTAGGCGATGGCGAGCCCGAGCCCCGTGCCCTCTCCGATGTCTTTCGTGGTGAAGAACGGCTCGAAGATGTGCTCGCGGATGTCGTCGGGGATGCCCCCGCAGGTGTCGGCGAACGCGATCTCGATCTCGTCGTCGACCCGGCGCAGCGAGACCTCCAGGCGACCCCACTCTTTGGCGGCCTGGGCCGCGTTGACGATCAGGTTCATGAAGACCTGTTCCAGGGGATTGGGCAGGCACCACTGGGGGTCGAGGTCCTCGAACCGGCGCTGCATGTCGAGTTTGTACTTCCATTTGCCCTGGGTGAGCATGATGGCGTTCTCGACGAGCTCCTGAAGCCGCACCTGGTGGGCCTTCTGCGTGTCCGGGTGAGCGAAGCTCTTCAACCCGGTGACGATCTTCTCGACCCGTTCGACGCCGTCGACGCTCTGCTGCGTCATGCGGGCGAGGTCCTCGGCGAGGAACTCGAGGTCGACCTGCTGCTCGACGAGACGCGGAGCGGCGAACTCGGGTCGGCTGCCCACTTTCCCGGCGGCGGCCTGCCAGGCCTCGATGACCGAGAGCATGTCGCGCATGTAGTCCGCGGCGTGCCGGGCGTTGGCCTTGACGAAGGCGAGCGGGTTGTTGATTTCGTGGGCGACCCCGGCCGCGAGCACCCCGAGGGAGGCCATCTTCTCCGCCCCGACGAGGCGGCGCTCCATCTGGCGGCGGGTGGTGACGTCCCGCAGGAAGAGCAGAAACCGTCGACCGCTCTGGTCCCCCGCGAACGGCGTGACGATGGGCTCGTAGACATGTTCGTCGAGGATCCACTCGCTGAGCGGGCCGCCGGTGCGTCCACCGACGGTGACCTCGGCGAGGGCGGTGCGCTGCGCGGGTTCGAGCGCGAGGCGGTCGAAGAGATAGTCGCTTGCGTGGGCCCGAAAGCTCCCGCCGAAGCGGGCGTTGCAGCTGATCACCTTGAACTGGTCGTCGATGACTGCGAGCGGGTCGGTCAGCGTGTTGATGACCTGCTCGCTGAAGGCGCGCAGGGCGCTGAGGTGGCGCAGCAGGTTGGTGTTCTCGAGTAGGTAGCCGGCCTGACCCATCAGCGCGGAGATGAAGGCGATGTCCTGCCGACTGTAGGGCTCCGCGTCGCTGCGGTCGGTCACGTTGACGACGCCGACGACCTCGCCTTTGACCTTGATGGGCACGGTCAGGGACATCGGCAGGTTCTTGAACTCGCTGGTGTCCGGGACGAACTCCGACAGGTCACCCCGGGCGCGGGCGCGCTGGTGGTCGTCGATGAAGAGGGGCTTGCCGAGCAGGGCGCAGGTGCCCGCGATGCCTTGCCCGATGCGCGGGCGCGCCGCCCGGATGACCTCCTTCGGCAGGCCGACGGCGACGCGCATCTCGAGAATGCCCGCCTCCCGGTTGACCTGCATCAGCGAGACGCGGCGGCTCGACAACTCGCGCGCGACGATTTCGACGAGGCGCTGGAAGACCTCCATCTCATCCTGCACGGTGGTCATCAGGCGGGACGCGAACGAGAGGGCCATCAGCCGGCGGCCGTGGGCGGCGTCGTCGGTGTCCCCGCCCGGATCGGCGTTGCGAAGCTGGACCCGTTGCGCGGCAGACTGGTGGAGTCGGGCGAAGCGGGCCCGCTTGAGGCGGTCCGGGGCGTCGGCGTCGAGGGCGAGGGCGGCGCCGAGTTCGAGCAGGCTGCTCTCGCGCTCGGGGTCGAGGCCGGCGCAGACGAGCACGACGTCGGCGCGCGGGCAGCGTTCGCGGATGCGCTCGATCAGGCGTTCGGGGCCGGGCTCGGCGGTGAGCTCGACCACGACGACGTCGACGCCGCGCAGCGGCAGGAACTCGGCGCGGTCGGTGGCCTGGACGGGGGGGACGATGCCATCGAGGAAGGTGGGGAGCGGGCGGGCGCCCACCCACCACGTCCCGACGACCGCTTCGGGTCGGGGGGTGGGGTCGTTGCGCAGGGCGGGCATGGTCACGACGGCCTCCGGGGCGCAGGGGCGCCACCTGCGAAACGGCGATCCGTCGGCCTGTCTTCGCGGGCGGGTCACTCGGGACCCGCTCCACGCGTCAGCGACCGGTGCTCAGCGGCAGCCCTTCTTGGTCACCGCAAGCTTCTTCTTGGCCTCGGCCACCCGGTTGCTCGTCGGCTGGTCGGAGATCAGCGTCTCGAGGAAGGGGATGGCGTTCTTGCACTGCCCGAGGGCGACGAAGTTGTCGTGCATCAGCACGTAGGCGTCGTCGACCTTGTCACCCTTGGGATACTTCTGGAGGATCGTCTGCAGGCCGCGGCTGGACTGGGCGAAGTCCTTCTTGGAGGAGAGGGCCTCGGACATCAGATAGAGCGCGTTGTCCGCGCGCTCGGAGCCCGGGAATTTGGTGGCGTACTCATTGAGTGCACGCACGGCCTCGTCCCAGTCGCCGGCCTTGTGGCGGTCGTAGCCGTACGCGTACAGCTCGGCGTCCGTCGTCGGCAGGGGCGGCGCACCGGGCGGGGTCGCGACGACGACGCCGGTGTTCTCCTGCTGGGCGGCCTTCTGCTTGGCCGCCTCGAGCTCGCCGCGCGTCTGGCGCAGCTCCTCGCGGAGCTTGTCGAGTTCGAGACCGGCGTCCGCCGAGCCACGCTGAAGCTGCGAGATGGCGTCCGTCAGGCGCGACTCGAGCTCGGTCAGGCGCTCCTGAAGCAGCGCGAGCTGCTTCTTCTGGGCCTCGCGCTGGGCCTCCGTCAGCGCATCCATCCGCGCATTCAGCGCGGCGATGTCGCTGTCGATCTCCTTGCCGCGCCAATAGGAGACGCAGCCGGAGGCCGACAGGGCGGACGCCAGCAGCAGCGCGGCATGGGCAAGTCGGCGAAGACCCATCGCGATTACCGGGAGCGGACTTCCACGCGGCGGTTCTTGGACCAGGCGTCCTCGGTGCTGCCGGCGGAGACGGGCTGCGTCTCGCCGTAGCTGACCGAGTTGAGCTTGTCCGAGGCGACGCCGAGGTTGCTGATGTACTTCTTCGCGGTGTCGGCGCGCTTCTGGCCGAGGGCGAGGTTGTACTCCTCGGTGCCGCGCTCGTCGCAGTGGCCGTCGACGTTGGCCGAGAGCCCGTTGCTCTTGAGGCAGGCGGCGATGCCGTCGAGCTTCTCGCGCTGGTCGGCGCGGAGGTTGTACTTGTCGAAGTCGAAGTAGACGGGATCGGCCATGTTGCAGGACGCGACCTTCATCTGGCAGCGACCGCCGAGGCAATCCTGGCCGGGGGGGCACATGGGGTTGTCGGCGTTCTCGCCACACTGCGGCCGCTCGGCGCAGGAGCCGCCCTGGCAGAACTTGCCGGCGCCACACTCGTCGTTGTTGATGCACTCGGCGCCGCACTCGTTGTCACGGCACTTCTGATTGCCGGGGCAGGCGATGGTGTCGTCGCAGTAGCCGGGCTTGCGCTCGCACTTGCCGCTCGCGCAGACCATGCCCGGCCCGGAGCAGTGGCTGTTGTCGCGGCACTGCTGGCAGAGGCCGTTCACGCAGAACTCGCCCTTCTCCTGGCAGTGCTCGTCGTTCTCGCACTTGGGGTACTTCGGCCCACAGCCGCCGAAGACGATGGCCGCGCCACCGACGATCAGGCCGAGGAACAGGTTGCGATTGCTGCTCATAGTTTCTTCCGTGCGAAAATTGGTGTAAATTCGCGAAGTTATGGGCACTTCTGGCCCAGATTCCGGGGCACGCTAGACCATCGAAGTCCGAATGTCAACCGTTCCACCCCTCGCAAACTTCCCGAATCGGCGCTCCGCGGGCCGATTTGCGGCGATCGGCCGGGTCCTCGTCGTCACGTTCGTCGGGGGAGCGGCGGCGGGCGGTGTCTCCGCGTGCGTCACGGGAGAAGACGAGCCGAACCTGCACGTGGTCGCGACCGATCCGCCGGAGGGGGCGGCACATCCGGCGACCGCCGCGCTCGAGGTCCGTTTTGACGCCTATCTCGCGACGGTGCCGCTCTCGTCGGCGGCCGTCCGACTGACGTCCGGCGAGGTGGAGATCCCCGTCGGCCTGCTCGGCGATCCCGTGGCGCGCGCGCTCGTCGTGCGACCCCTCGACGAGCTGGTGCCGGGGCTTGCCTATACGTTGACGGTCGAGCCCGAGGGCGTGCGCGCGCTGGACGGGCGGCGCCTCGGGGCGGTCTTCACACTGGACTTCGTCGCGACCGCGACCGGCGTGCGGCCCCCGATTGAACCGCCGGACTTCGACGCCGATGTCCGGCCGCTGCTCGAGCGCCGGTGCGGGTGTCACGGCCCTCCACCGGCCGAGTGGCCGCCGCTCGAACCCGCAGAGTTGGCCTTCACGCCGAGCCGCGCGGACCCCCATCGTGTGCTCCTCGACCCGGGCGCGCCGATGCGCAGCGCGCTGATCCTCAAGATCCTGCCCGGCTATCCGGGCGTGTCCGGCGAGGGCATGCCCCCGGGGGATGCACTGCCCGAGTCCGAGCGTCGCCTGCTCTTCGACTGGGTCCGTTCGCTGTAGGCGAACGGCGAGGGGTCAGCGCTTCGGCTTGGCCTTGAGCACGCCGCCGACGTGGGCCCTGAGCGCCTCGAGGGTCTTCTCTTCGTGGTAGAGCTTGCCGTTGATGTAGAGCGTCGGCGTACCGGTGAGCTGCGCGCGCATGCCCTCGGCGCGGTCGCGTTCGACGAGCTTGCGGACGGCGTCGCTCTCCATGTCGGTCTTGAATTTCGGCAGATTGAGCCCGAGTTCGGTCGCGAACTCGACGAAACGCTCGGGCCCGAGGTTCATCTGGTTGGCGAAAACGAGGTCGTGCATCTGCCAGAACTTGTTCTGCTTGCCGGCCGCGGCGCAGGCCCGGGCGGCGGCTTCGGCGTGGGTGTGCGAGGGCAGGGGGAAGTTCTTGAAGTAGACGGCGACGTCGTTGGGGAACGCCTTGACGAGGTCGGACATGGTCTTGCTGACCATCGCGCAGTGCGGGCACTCGAAGTCCGCGAACTCGACGATGGTGACCTTGGGTTTCGCCGCGCCCTTCTTGGGGGTGTCTTTCAGGTCGAAGAAGTCGAAGCTGACGTTGTCGTCGAAGTACTTCTTGACGACGGCCTCCCGGACCTGGTCCTCGCCGAGGCCCTCCCGGAACTTGTCGGCCCCGTATCGGGCGAGGTCGTCGGCCTTCGGGCACGACTTCGCCTGGATGCAGTCGAACATGCTCTTCTTCGCGTCGCAGGGACAGACCCCCTCCTTCATGAGGTCCGTCAGGAACTTCTGCTCGTCCGCATCGAGCCCCTTGGGGTCGACGCCGGGCAGAAACCCCTCGGCGGCCGCCGGCGCGGCACAGGCGAGCATGAGAGCAAAGGCCGTCACGAGCCGGCCGAGCGCGGAGTATCCAGAAGGCATCGAGGTATCCTCGGGTGGGGGCGGGAGTACGGCGTCGTGGTTCTCGACGCGGGTGGCGCGCGAAAACTTCACGATCGGGCGGCGCACCGTAGTCAGGG
Source organism: Myxococcota bacterium (assembly GCA_023150895.1). Lineage (GTDB taxonomy): Bacteria > Myxococcota_A > Bradymonadia > UBA7976 > UBA1532 > CAINDO01. The sequence goes on from JAKLJY010000104.1 coordinate 19,303, forward strand.
GGCCGTCGCCTTGTCAACGCCACGCCCCGGGGCGCACGGCCTCAGCGCACGCTGATCGCCTGCGCTTCTTTGCCGTCATGCGTGACGTCGATCTTGGCGCCTTTGGCCAGTTTGCCGGCGACGACCGCCTTGCCGAAGCCGAGGGTCAGCGACTGCTTCTCGTCGAGCTTCACCGTGATCGTCTTCTTCGCCTCGTCGAGCGCAGTGACCTCGACGTTGGCGGCGGCATTGGCGGTGTGCGCGGAGCCCCCGCCGAGGACCTTGCCCGCAGCCTGGCCCGCAGCGCCGGCGCCCTGCGCGGCGGCTTGACCCGCGGCGGCGGGCAGGCCGGAGGGGATGGCCGGTGCCTTGATGGTGGGTTGGGCTGCGCAGAGGCCCGGAAGGAGGGCGGCGGCAACGACGACGGCGAGCGCGAGCGGGTGATGCGTACTCAGGTCCTGTTCCTCGGTCGAGACGGTTGAAGCGCATGTGTCTGGCGCGGCGGCATCATGCCGGCGCGACCGTCGCCGGTGCAATGGCGTCCGGCGCTCGCGCGGTGCCACGGTCTTGTCATCCCGCGGCGCTCTGCTTACCGTGCGCCCGTGTCCGTTCCCGCCCCGCCGCCCGCCCGCTGCCCCGACGACCGCCCACCCGCCGGCCCGTCGACGCAGGCCTACGTCGGTCTCGGTGGCAACCTGGGGGACGTGCCGGCGACGTTTCGCGCCGCGCGCGAGGCGTTGCAGGCCCTCTCGACGACGCGGCTGCGGGCGAGCGCGCTCTATACGAGCGAGCCGTGGGGCGACACCCCCGGACCGGCCTATCTCAACCAGGTGGCCGCGTTGACCTACGGCGGCGCCCCGGTCACGCTGATGACCGAGCTGCTGGCCATCGAAGCGCGGCTCGGCCGGGTCCGGTCGGACCGCAACGCCCCGCGCACCCTCGATCTCGATCTGCTGACCTTCGGAGACCTTCGATGCGAGACCCCCGCCCTGACGCTCCCGCACCCGCGCCTGCATCTTCGGCGTTTCGTCCTGCTTCCGTGGAGCGAGATCGCACCCGACGCGACCCCCCCCGGTCTCGGCCGAGCGATCGTCGCGCTGCTGCACGAATGCCCGGATCCGGGTCGGGTCTGGCCGTTCTCGGGCTGAGCGTCTGCCTGCTCGCGCCTGCGCCCGCCCTCGCGGCCGGTGGCGCACGCCTCGAGGAACGTTTCCCCGAGACCGTCGCGCCCCCGCGCAGTCAGGCGATCAGCTGGGAGAAACGGACGCTCGCCCCGGGGGAGATGCCCGACGCCGAGACGCTCGCGCGCGACCCGAAGCTGCTCTCGGCCTGGCTCGAGCAGAATCCGGAGAAGCTCGACGCGGGTCAGATGGACCCGAGTCTACTGCTCAGCATCGTGCAGATGCTGCTGTCCGGCTCCCGGGTCTTCGAGGCCGAGCGACTGCTGTACCAGGGGATGAAGCGCTGGCCGGAGAACCTCGACATCGCCCGGCGCTGGGGGGGCATCGTCGTGCGCCTCGGCCGCACGGAGGCGGCGCGGGAGACCCTCGACCGCATTGCCCCCGTGGCCAATGATCCGGCGCTCTATTATCTGCTCGGCACGATCTACATCCGCCGGGAACCCCGGGCCGAGCCGGACCTGCGCTCGGCCCTCGCCGCATGGGAGCGCGTGCTCGCCCTCGCCCCCGACTACCGGGACCCCGACGGCAGCAACGCCGAGCAGATCCGCAACGCCATCGAAAAGCTGCGCAAGGACCTGCCCGCCGAGCCGGCTCCCGTGCCCGTGGCGCCGATGCCCGCGCCCCCGGTGTCCGCGCCCGCGTCCGGCGCCGCGCCCTGAGGGCGACCTCTGCGCCTCAGCCTTCGGACGAGACCGGCTGGGGTTTCGACACGATCACATAGCGTTTCGACAGGGGTTCGAGGGTTTCCCAGACGCCCTCGAAGCCGCCGGGGACGACGAAGGCGTCGCCAGGGCCGAACTCGCGACTCGCGCCGTGCGTGTCGGTCAGACGCACCCGTCCGGTCAGAATCGCGCAGAATTCGTCTTCGTTCTCCGGGTAGGCGACGCGCCAGGCACCCGGTTCGCAGGCCCAGATGCCCGAGAACACGGTCTGTGTGGCATCCGTGAACAGGTTCCACGTGCGACGCGCCGGGTTGCCCCGCACGAGGCGGTCGGGGCGCGGGTGATCGACCGACGGTGCCCCGAGGGGCTCCTGGAACGAGACGATGGACGAGATGTCGGGCATGGGGAACTCCTGGACCGAAGGGATCGGGATGGACGGCGTCGAAGAGTACCCCGGCGCGGGCCTGCCTCAACCGCCCAACGCTTCGAGTCGCGCGCGCAGCCCCGGGCTCAGATCGCCCCGGGCCGCCAGCGTCGCCAGGACGCGCCGGCCGAGCGGCCCTTCGCGATAGGGGGCCACGGCGTTCACCAGCGCCCCGGCGACGGCCTCGGCGAGCCCCTCGCCCCCCGCGAGCCCGGCGAATGCCTCGAGCTCGGTCGCGCCGAGGGTCTGCCCGCGCAGCGCGTCGAACGCGGCCAGGGCCACGTCTCGGTCGGCATCCCCCGCCAGGGAGACGAGCAGCGAGCGGGCGCCCGGGTGACCCATCTTGCGCACGGCGGCTGCGACGGCGGCCCGGACCTCGGGCGCCGAAGCGTCGGCGTGGGCCCGGATCGCAATGAAGTGTTCGTCGAGTCCGGCGTTGCCCAGGGCGCGCAACGCTTCTGCCCGGGCGGAGGGCGTCTCGGCGTCGTCCAGCGCCTCCCGCAGGGGGGCCGCCAGCGCGAGGGCTTCCGCCGTGCGGCCGCGACGGGCCACTTGCCCCGCGACTGCGCCGAGGCCGAACGCGGCGGCCTTCTCGGCGCCCGCCGGAGGGTCCGCCGCGAATGCTTGCGCGAACTCGACCAGGGACCGCGAGGGATCGGGTACAAAACCGATGCGCTGCACGTGGACGTCGTAGCGGGGATCCTGCCGCGCCGCCTCGGAGTCGAGGACCCGAACGAGGGCCTGCTGCGTGGCCTCGGTCCCGACCTGCGCCAGGAGGTCGAGCACCAGGCCGCGACCCGGCGCCCCCGCGGGCAGCGTCGCGTAGGTGTCGGCCAGCGCCGCGACGGCCCGGGGCTCGAGCCGCAGCAGCGCGGCAGCGCGGAAGAGAAACCGCGACAAGTCCGGCACGCGCCCGGCGACCCCGTGCAACCGGATGGTGCGGGTCATCGTCTCCGCGTCGAGTCCGGCCGCCGTCGTCCGCAGGAGGTCGGCCTCTGCGCGCCCGTCCGGCGCGAACTGACCGGGCCCGACGACGCGGACACCGGCGATGGGAGGCCGTTTGAGCCTCGGGGTCTCACCGACGCGACGCAGGTCGACCGTCAGATGGTCCACGACGAGCGCGCGGCCCGTCTCGTCGAGCAGGCGCATCGTCTCGCCGTGGTGCACGCCGATGACCCGACCGTCCGCCGCGGATTCGAAGCGCGTCTCCGACCTCGGCAGCTCGACCTGCGTGGCCCCCGGGTGGCGCGGCGCGGGGTCGGCGCTCGGGTGTCGGACCCGCCGCAGGTCGCCCGGTGGCGCCGCCGACCACACCGCGTCGACCCGCGCCAGGACCGTCTCTTCGGGCACGCCCTCGGCGGTGCGCTGAAGGACCCCCGCCACAACCTGAAAGAAGCCCTGCGCAGCCTCGCCCACGCCCGGCGGCACCTCGAGTCCGACGAAGGCGCCCCGCGGGTCGTAGCGGGCGATGACCACGCGATCGACCGCGTCGTCGAAGACCGTATCGAGCCCGCGCAGGGCGCCCGTCGCCAACGTCCCGGCCACCGTGCGGACCTTCGTGAGGGCGACGGCGAGCCGTCCCGGCCCGCGGGGCTCCAGGGCGAGACGGGCCTCCACCGTCAAGCCCGTCTCGAGGGGGCCGAGCCCGCTGTCGGTGTGATCGGCCCACTGCCGACTCTCGAACCGCAGTGAGTAGAGACCGTTCAGGTCGAGGATCGGGGTCGTCTCGTCCGCGGCCGGAGCGGCCTCCGTGACCGGCGAGACCGAGAGATGGTCCGGCCGGACGCAGAGGGCGAGTCCGGCTGCGAACAGCACGCCGAGCGCGAGCACGGCGCGAGACCGGAGAGAGACGAGTCGAAGGTGAGACATGGGGGTCACCGGTGCTTTCCGTTTTCGGTCGGGGCGAGGGGTCAGTTCGACTGCAACGCGTCGAAGGGCGCCTTGAACGACGCGGCGAAGAGCTGCGCCGTGCTCCGCAGACCCGTCCACGAGAAGAGCTCGAAGTCCCACGACTCGCACCCGACGAGGTAACAGACCTCGGCATAGAGAGCGGCGCGGCCGTCGAGGAAGCGGGCCTCGAGGTCGAGCGCAGCGTCGAACGAGACGCTCGCGTCGTCCTGATTCACGTCGCTGATGGCAATGCCCGCCTTGAGGGGCAGCCCGAGGCTCGCGAGCATGAGGTCGATCTTCATGCCGACCTCGACGATGACCGCCGAGATCCCCGCGCTCGCCTGCGCCTTGATGCCGGCGTACGGTCTGAAGGCGCCGGTGAGGGACGCCGTGCCGCCATCGCAGTCCCCGGAGACGTCGTAGTCGAAGCCCGCGAACCCGGCGGCGCTGGCCGCCACCCGGACGGGGAAAGGGCCCACCATGATGATCTGGGAGACGGAGAAGAAGGTCTGGTCCCGCGCGATGTCGCCCGTGATGAGGTTGAACTCGAGCGACTCGTTGTCGACCTGCGCCAGGCCGAGCTCCTGGCCCAGAATCTTCACGCTCAGCTTGCTCTGGGTGTTCTGGCCCGCGTAGAGGCTGGCGTCGACGCCGAGGAGCTTCGTCTCGGCGGTGAAGATCCGGGCGTCGACGGCGGCGTTGGCGTTCAGGCCGGCCTTCGACTCGCAGAGGTTCTCCCGAGTCAGATTCGAGATTTCCCAGCCAGCGCCGTAGCTCACGGTGGTCCCGAACAGGGCGTTGCCGCCCGAGAACTGGTCGCTTTTCCACTGCTTCAGCGTCTTCGGGCCGCCCGGCGGGGCGGTGAGCGTGCCGGCGGCGCCCACCGCGCTGCGGATCCGCGCCTCGTCGCCGGCCCGTTGACCCTCGAGCTTCGCGCGGCGGCAGGCGAAGTACCGTTCGACCTGGTCGGGGTTGCTGCGGAAGTCGAGCCCGGCCTGACAGGCGATGCCGCCGACGGTGGCCGTCCGCCAGACGTTGTTCGCGTCCTCGTAATTGAACTCGCCGGCGTCGGAGACCAGGGTTGCCGCAAAGGTCTGGGCGGTGCCGCCGGTCTCGCCGAGGCAGCGGTCGTAGTCACCCTGGCGCTGCACCTCGAAGAGGCCGCGGACCCGGCTCGCGAAGAGGCCCGGCGACCAGTCGCAGCGCGTGAAGCCCGGCTGCAGGCAGCCGTAGGCGTCGGCGCGCTTCACCACCGCCTCGATGTCGCGGTCGATGGCGAAGAGGGCGCGCTTCAGGTCGTCGTCCCAGGCCGTCATGCACCCGTCGGGGTTGTCGGCCATCTGCACGAGGGGCCCGAAGAAGCTCGCCCCGGGGACCTGCGCGAAGAGGTCGAGCGACACGCCGATCGGCTCGAAGTAGGGGGAGGCGATGTCGAGGCCGTCGGCCGGGTTCCACACGGGGGAGAGCTGGTCGAGGCTATTGGGGACGTCGGTCGTCGTCACCAGATCGATGGCCGGCGCGCAGAAGACCCGGGACGCAATGGTCTGCGTCCGGAGGTTCAGGAGACTGCGCAGCTCTGCCCCGAGCTGCGCGCCCCGCTCGAGCTCCTCGTCCGTGAGACGGGCGCGGCTCGCCCCGGCGCTCCGCTGCGCGTGCCAGTCGAAGGTTTCCTGATGCACACCGTCCCCGCTCTCGACCAGGGCGGCGAGCTTGTTCTTCAGGGTCACGTCCACGAAGGCCGGCAGGACGCCCACCGTGTCGAGGTCCGGGGTGTCGATGTACCCCGTGACCTGGAAATTCGGCCCGAAGATCGGCATCCGGACGATGTTCGTCGCGATATTCGAGAACGGAGTCGCGGTGAAGTCGTTTTTCGGCTGCTGACCGGCCGGGAAGAGATCGGCGCCGCGCAGGATCCGGTTGTTCCAGTCCAGGATGCCGCCCCGGACCCCGAGCGCCCGGCGCGCGCGGTCGCCGCCGATGTCCGTGAAGGCCACGGTCATGGCCACGCGCGGGTTGCCGAGCCCCACGAGCGTTGCGTCCTCGAAGAGCGCGTAGCCTTCGTACTTGTGAAAGACGTACTCCTCGCAGCTGCTCGAGGCGGCCCCGTTGGCGCGCCAGGCCGCGTGGTCGTTCTCGAGCCGGGTCTTGCCGTTGACGTTGGGTCCCTGGGCCTGCCCCGTGAGCTTGCCGACCAACGTGCCGGTCATCGGGATGGGGTTGGTCACGGGGCGGGTCGAGGCCACCGCGCGGACGTTGTCGCACGCCCCGCTGCCCGACTGGCACGCCGCGTTGCCCGGGCGTGTGTTCGAGCGCTGCCACAGGTCGCCGAGCGCCGTCGACGCGACGGCGATGCGCTTGAGCGCATGGGCCGGCCGCGCGCCGTTCTCGATGACACCGCGACACTTCGTCGTGTTGCGGTTGGCCTCGAGCCGGGCCTGTTCGTGCTGGCCGCAGGCGCTCGAATACCAGGCCTCGCTCGTGCAGGTGTTGGCGGGCAGCGGGGTGGGCTGCGCGTCGCAGACCGCCGCGCATTGCCCGACGAAGTTCGGCGTCGTCACGGCGCAATTCTTCGTGCGCGCGGCGTCGCCACAGTTCGCGAGTGTGATGGCGCACTGCGCCCGGGCTGCCGCGGGGGCGGCGATGACTGATACGAGGACGGCGGACGCGAGAAGACGGAGCGCGGATCTGCGCATGGCGAGGGCCTTTCCCTTCCATCGGGGTGAATCGAGGGGCACTTGCGTCGTCGCAAGCGCCTCAGCCCCCTCTTCGCCGGGCCGGGCAAAGACCTTTCAGGGTCGTTCGCCTTTTTTCGTCCCGCGCGGCGGGGATGCCCGACGGCGCGTCAGGTCGCGTCGAGATCCGGCAGGTGGCCGTCCGTGGCGACGGTCACCAGCCACGACTGAAGGCGCACGACGTCGCGGCAAGCGGCGATGCGGGCGCGCGCGGCACCGGTCAGGGGGATGCCCCGGGCGGCGCAGACCTTCTCGAGCCCTTCCCGGGCGGCGATGAGGGCGCCTTCTTCGCGGCCTTCTTCGCGGCCTTCTTCACGGCCTTCGTCCCGAATGTCTTCGAGGTCCTCGTACCCGCGCCGCTGAAGCAGGTTGCGCAGCGCGACGTCCTGCGCCACACCGCGGTCGAAGAGCGCTTCGACCGGCACGGCGTTGCGCAGCACGCCGGGGGCCGTGAGGGTGTCGCCGACGCCCCGGACCCGCACCGGCTGTCCCTTCTCGTGGACCTCGACGTAGCGGGCGCCGAGGAGCCGGACCACCCAGACCCACCGCGTGCCGCGCTCGAGCAGCTCGGCGATCTTGGTCTGGAGCTCGGCCTCGTCCTGCCCGGTGCTCGCATACTCGACGGCCAGCGGCGGCGAACCGTCGACGAACCCCGGGCGGTCCGGCACGTTGCCGACCGCGATGTCGGGCGCCCGCATGTTCTTCGCGTCCGGCGAGAAGCCGGCGTCGAAGCCGGAGGACTCGACGTCGGGATCGGTGTCGAGAACGAGCCCGCCCGCGACGACGCCGCGCGCGCCGTCGCCTCCGGACGGCGAGCAGAAGATGGCGTTGCCGTCCGAGAGTTCGTAGCGCGACTTGCCGCCGAGCTGCTCGGTGCGAAACGGGCCGGCGCCCATCGTGTGGAGAGATCGGCTCATGCCCCCAGTCTCCCGACCCGGGCCCGACCCGTCAAGCCGGGGGCCCGTCCTCGCCGTCACCCGCCTCGAACGACCCCGGCGGCGTCCGCAGGGCGGCCAGCCGCGCCCGAATTGCCGCCTCGGCCCCGCTGCCCTTCGGCTCGAACAGACGCTGACCCGCCAGGGTCTCCGGCAGGTGGTCCTGATGGACGTAATTGCCGGCGAAGTCATGCGGATACTTGTAGCCCGCGCCGTAGCCCATCTGGCGTTGCAGGCCGGTGCTCGCGTTGCGCAGGTGCATGGGCACGGGCTGATTGCCATGTCGCGAGACGGCGGTGCGGGCGGCCGCGAGCGTCGTGAGCACGGTGTTGCTCTTCGGCGCGCAGGCCAGGTAGGTGGCGGCGTGCATCAGATGAAACATGCCCTCGGGCAGGCCGATGAACCGGAACGCGTTGAGACAGTCCATGACCACGCCGAGGGCGGCGCTGTCGGCGAGGCCGATGTCTTCGCTGGCGAAGACGGCCATGCGGCGGAACAGAAAGACGGGGTCTTCTCCCGCCTCGACCATGCGTTGCAGCCAGTAGGCGGCCGCGTCGGGGTCCGTGCCGCGCATGCTCTTGATGAAGGCGCTGATGACTTCGTAGTGCTGATCGCCACCCTTGTCGTAGAGCAGGATCTTGCGGTCGAGCGCCTGCGCGACGGCCGGTGGGTCGAGGGGAGTGTCCGGTGTGTCGCGGCCCGCGTCGAGGGCGGCTTCGAGGGCGGTCAGGGCCCGGCGGGCGTCCCCCTGTGCGAAGTGGGCCAGATACTCGAGTGCCTCGTCGGTGATGCGGGCCTCGGGCCAGCGTGCGGCCCGGACGGGGTGTGTCATCGCACGGTCGAGCACGGCGCGCACGTCCGCCGGCTTCAACGACTCGAGCACCACGACCCGCGCCCGGGAGAGCAAGGCGGCGTTGAGCTCGAAGCTCGGGTTCTCCGTCGTCGCTCCGATGAGCGTCACCGTACCGTCCTCGACGTGCGGCAGCAGGGCGTCCTGTTGCCCCTTGTTGAAGCGGTGGATCTCGTCGACGAAGAGAATCGTGCGTCGCCCGTGCAGGCGCCGACGCTCCCGCGCGGCCTCGATCAGGACGCGCATCTCTTTCACCCCGCCGAGGACCGCGGAGAAGGGCTCGAAGTGATAGCCCGTGCGTTCGGCGACGATGCGGGCGAGCGTCGTCTTGCCCGTGCCCGGCGGCCCCCACAGGATGAGACTCGGCACCTGATCGCGCTCGATCGCGCGCCGCAGCGCCTTGCCCGGACCGATGGCTCGAAGCTGCCCGAAAAAGCCCTCGAGCGTGACGGGCCGCACCGCCTCGGCGAAGGGTTGTGTCTCGCGGGCCTGCGACTGCGCGTGATCGAACAGATCCATGGACGGCCGTTCAGTATTCGGCGTTCAGGAACGCGGCAAACCCGCGGTACGAATTCGGGCCGAGCACGCCGTCCACCGGCCCCATGTATCCGTAACGGGCGGCGACGCGCTGCATCGCACTGAAAGTGTTGAGACCCGGCAAGCCGTCGTCCGGCCCCTCGTACCCGGCCATGCGCAGGCCCCGCTGCACGCCGGCCCAGGACGGACGATCCATCAGACCGTTCACCGGGCCGTCGTACGCGTGCGCGCCAGCGAAGCGTTGCATGCGCCGCCAGAAGTCGAGGTCCGTCTCGCCCGTCTGCGCAGTGCGTGAGGCGGCCACGTCACAGGCCGCCGGGATGCCCGGAGGGGGATCGCATGCGGGCAGGCCGACACTCGGGAATCGCCCGCCCGCGTAGTCGAGCGACCAACCCAGGTACCGCGCGCCCGTCTCGGCCGAATAGCTCGCCTCGCCGTTGACCCCGAGGGCGTCCCCCCAGACCTCGCGCAGGTGGCGCGTGGCCATGAAGATCGTGTGTCCGCCGCCCTGGACGTCCAGGCCGACGTGCCCGTCTTCGCCGATGTCCCACCAGTGCAACGCGCCCTGCGGCGCGTCGGCGGCGGCGGCCCCGCGGATGTCGGAGTCGCGATACGCCTCGATGGCGCTCGGGCGGGCGTTGGCTTCGGCGAGGCCGCCGAAACGCCACATCAACGAGCCGCACCACAAGTGCCACGTCGCCCCGTCCCGCTGCGGATTGGCGGCGGCGTAGTCCCGGGCGCTGTCGAAAAGGGCCCGGTCGCACGGTGCCTCGGGCGGCGCACAGACCGGCTCGGGGTCCGGCGGGGCCGCGGCGTCGGGCTCGGGGTCCGGTGGGGCCGCGGCGTCGGGCTCGGGGTCCGGTGGGGCCGCGGCGTC
>JAKLJY010000105.1 GCA_023150895.1 Myxococcota bacterium
CCCCCCGAGCCCGACGCCGCCCGCTGCCCGGACGCCTGCACGCCCGTCGACGCCGCCGTCGACGCCGCCGGCCCGCCACCCGAGCCCGACGCGGCTCCGCCTCCTCCTCGTGTCTGGGCGGTCCGCCGTCTGTTCACGGCCGACGACGGCCTCGCCGCGCCGGACGGCCTGCACCGCATGGCCGACGGTCGGGTGCTGGTGGCCAATCAGGTCACGGGTGACGTGCAAGTCATCGACCCCGCGACGGACACGGTCTCGACGCTCATTCCGGCCTTCCCCGGGCTGCGCAAGCCCGAGGAGACGGCCGACGGCCCGGGCGGCGAGATCTACGTCTCGGACAATGCGTCGTTCTCCGTCTATCGCATCGCGCCGGACGGCACGCACGGGGTCGCGGTCGGGCCGGCGAACGGCCTCGTCGAGCCGAAGGGCCTGGCGGTGGGGCCGGAGGGCACGCTGTACGTCGCCGACGAAGGCGCCCGGCGGGTGCTCGCGTTTGCGCCGGGCGCTGAGGCACCGGTCGTCCTCGCCGATCCGGCGCGGGGGGCGTCGAGCCCGGAAAGCCTGCAACGCGCCGCGGACGGCACCCTGTACGTCACCGACGATCACGCCGGCGGCGTGCTGCGCATCGCATCGGACGGGGCCGTCGACGCTTTCCTGACCGCCGACGAGGTCCGCTGGGCCGACGCGGTCAGCATCGCGCCGGACGGCGACCTCTGGTTCAGCGAGGCCAACCCGGACACGGGTCCGCGCCTGCTGCACTACACGCCCGCGGGTCATCTCGTGGAGACCATCGCGGTGCCCGGCCCCGGCCGGATGCTCGGCGTGGCCGCGCTCGCCGACGGTCGAGTGCTCTCGGCCTTCTACCAGGCACCCTACGTCGCCAGCGAGATCTGGGTCGCCGAACCGCGCTGAGCCGTGCCGAAGGGCCCCGGTCTACTCGACGCTCTCGAGCAGCAGCGCCTGCGGAATCGACGTCAGGCCCGGCACCATCACCGTGAAGTGCAACGGACGGACCTCGCCCGGGGCGAGCGCCCATTCGACGAGCGGCGTCGTCGGGGCCTCGGGGGTGTGCCGCACGACGATGGGCGCGCCGTCGAGCATCGCCATGCCGTCCCAATAGCGTGAGAGATCGGCGCGCACGAGGCTCGCGAAGGCCACGCGGACCCGCCGCGGGGTCTCACCGCGATTGCGCAGTCGCAGCACGAGGTCGTAGGTCATGCCGTACATGCCCACCGACTCGCGCGCGCTGCCGTCGAGGTGCATGAGCGCCGGCGAGGCCTGCACCTGCGGATGCCCGCCACCCGTCGCGGTGTTCACGATGAAGGCCAGGCGCCGACCGGCCGCGGGCACACCGACCGAGAAGTCGCCGCGCCAGGTGTCGTGCGCGTAGACCCCCGCTTCGCGGCCGAACGGCGGCGGCGGATCGCCCGAGATGCGGTAGTCGCCCGGGGCGTCCGAAAAGACCGCGTTCACGGCGTCGTTCAGGTCGTCCGTCCGTGTCGCCACGACGTAGACATAGACCTCGTCCGAGGCGTCGAACCAGAAGCGGCCGTCGACCTCGCGGTTGCGCTCCAGACGGCCGGACCAGACGCGCACCGGCCGCTGGCTCGGCACCTGAACCCCACGCTGCATCACCCGGGGCGTGTCGTCGACCGCGTCCCGCGTAACGGCGAAGTCCGGGCTCTGGCCGAGCCCGACGCCGCCCGTCTCACTCTGGGTGTAGGCCGAGCCACGCATGTCGAGCAGCACCGGCGCCGCGTTCGGGTTGGTCACGACGACCTGCAGGTACAGGGGGTCCGCACCCCGGTAGAGGTGATGCAGATACAGTCCGAAGTGGCGCCGCAGGCGGTGTTCGGCGCCCCCGCGCGTCTCGGTCGGCCGGGCCGTGCCCATCAGCAGACCCGGTCCGTCGAAGGCCTCGGGGTTGTTGCTGACGATCAGGGGCGAACCGGCGCCCGCCCCCGGCAGCGGCTCACACGCCGGGATGGCCGGGCGCTCGGCGGCGAAGTCGCCGGGGGGCCAGCGGTCTTCGTCGAGGTCGACGTCCGGGGGGGACGGACGCGCGGCGTCGGGGCCGAGGTCGGACGGAGGGGCGGCGTCGGCCTCGGGACCGGGCGCAGCGTCGGGCGTCGGGGGCTCAGACCGAGCGTCGCCGCCGGGAGCCGTCGCCGCGTCGCCGGGGGCGGCCATCCCATCCGTCGAACGAGCCGCCGCATCCGCCGGCGAGGCGTCCGTGCCCGCTGCGCCGCCGCCGCCTCGTGCGTCCAAAGACTCGAGCGGTCGGGGGCGCGCGTCGCCCGCTTGATCCCACCGACCGGGCCGGGCGTCCCGGCCGGAAACGGCGGCGTCGCTCACGTCGCTCGTCCCCCCGGGCCCGTTCCCCCCGCAGCCCAGGAGCGCGACGAACGCGAACCACCCCCGATGTCCCGAGCGAACGACCGACATCCTCTGCACCCCTCCGACACCACGTCGGGGTCAGTCTACCGCTTTCCGCGAATCGCGCGCGTGAGACGACCCGGCGGGCTCCGATACGGCGAAGTCCCCTCCTGTTACCCGCGCGTAACGTCCGCCGCATCGCCGCGCCCGCTGGCCCTGGAACGCCCATTGCACACCGGGGCCGCGGTTTGTTTCGTGCTCGCTCTCGAGCACCCCCGCATTTCGACCTGCCGAGGGAATCCCGTGGCCAAAGCCTATATCCTCGATGCCAACGAAGCGGCGGCGGACGTCGCGTACCGCGTCTCCGAGGTCGCGACCATCTACCCCATCACCCCGGCCTCGCCGATGGGTGAATACGCCGACGCGTGGTCGGCCAAACAGCGGCCCAACCTCTGGGGTTCGCCCGTCCGCGTCGTCGAGATGCAGTCCGAGGCCGGCGCCGCCGGCGCGCTGCACGGCGCACTGCAGGGCGGCACCCTGGCGACGACGTTCACCGCGTCGCAGGGTCTGCTGCTCATGCTGCCGGACATGTTCAAGATCGCCGGCGAGCTCACGCCGGCGGTCATCCACGTCGCGGCGCGCACGGTCGCGACGCACGCGCTGTCCATCTTCGGTGATCACAGCGACGTCTACTCGGCCCGCAGCACCGGCTTCGCGATGATCTGCGCGCGCACCCCGCAGGAGGCGCACGACATGGCCGCCGTCACGGCGATGGCCACGCTCGAGTCGCGCATCCCGTTCGTGCACTTCTTCGACGGGTTCCGCACCTCGCACGAGCTGAACCGGGTCGAGAAGCTCTCCGACGACGACCTCCGCGCGCTCATGCCCGAGGCCGCCATCGAGGCGCACCGCAACCGCTCGCTGAGCCCCGATCGCCCCGTCGTGCGCGGTACGGCGCAGAACCCGGACACCTTCTTCCAGGCGCGCGAGGCGTGCAACGTCTTCTACGACGCCTGCCCGGCGCAGGTCGAAGCGGCCTTCGACGCCTTCGCCGCCCGCACCGGCCGCCGCTACGCGCCCTTCGAGTACGTCGGCGCCCCGGACGCCGACCGCGTCATCGTCATCATGGGCTCCGGCGCGCTCTGTGCCGAGGAGACGGCCGCCTACCTGAACGCCCGCGGCGAGAAGGTCGGCGTGCTGACGGTCCGGCTCTTCCGGCCGTTCTCGCCCGAGCGCATCGTGGCGGCGCTGCCGACCACCTGCCGCACGGTCATCGTCCTCGACCGCGCCAAGGAGCCCGGCGCGACGGGCGAGCCCCTCTTCCTCGATGTGCTGTGCGCGCTGCGCGAAGCGCGCCCGATGGTCAAGGTCATCGGCGGGCGCTTCGGCCTCTCCTCCAAGGAGTTCACGCCCGCGATGTGCAAGGGCGTGTACGACGCCTCGGCCGTCGACGCGCTGAAGCACGGCTTCACGGTCGGCATCGTCGACGACGTCACCCACCGCAGCATCAAGTACGACGAGACGTTCGAGCTCGACACGCCGGACGTCGTGCAGGCGGTCTTCTACGGCCTCGGGTCCGACGGTACGGTGGGCGCCAACAAGAACAGCGCCCAGATCCTCGGCGAGGACGGCGATCGCCACGCGCAGGGCTACTTCGTCTACGACTCCAAGAAGGCCGGTGCGGTCACGGTCTCGCACCTGCGCTTCGGCCCCAACCCCATCAACAGCACGTACCTCATCCGGCAGGCCGGGTTCGTAGCCTGTCACCAGTGGGCGTTCCTCGAGCGCCTCGACGTGCTGAGCATCGCCGCCCGCGGGGCCACGGTGCTGCTGAACGCGCCCCTCGCCGCCGAGGACGTGTGGATGGCCCTCCCCCTCGAGGTCCAGAAGCAGATCATCGAGAAAGAGCTGAAGGTCCACGTCATCGACGCGGTCAAGGTCGCCCGCGAGGCCGGCGGCGCGCGCCGCATGAACCCCGTGAACACCATCATGCAGGTCTGCTTCTTCGCGCTGTCCGGCGTGCTGCCGCGCGAGCAGGCCATCGACGCCATCCGCACGAAGATTCGCAAGTCTTACGGCGGCAAGGGCGACGAGGTGGTCAAGGTCAACCTCGACGCCGTCGACGCCGCGCTCTCGCACCTGCACCCGCTGCCCATCCCGGCCGGCGCGCCCGAGAGCACCGTCCGCCGCCGCCCGACGGTCCCGCCCGAGGCGCCGGACTTCGTGCAGAAGGTCACCGCGGCCATGATCGCCGGCCTCGGCGACAAGCTGCCCGTGAGCGCCTTCCCGCCCGACGGCACCTGGCCGGTCAGCACCACCCGCTGGGAGAAGCGCAACATCGCGCAGGACATCCCGGTCTGGGACGCGTCGATCTGCATTCAGTGCAATAAGTGCGCGCTCATCTGCCCGCACGCCGCCATCCGCACGCAGGTCTTCGACCCGAGCGTGGCCCCGACGGCGCCCATCACCTTCAAGACGACGGCCTACAAGGGCAAGGAGTACGGGGAGAACCGGTCCTACGTCGTTCAGGTGGCCCCCGAGGACTGCACAGGCTGCGGTCTGTGCGTCGCCTACTGCCCCGCCAAGGACAAGAAGAACCCGCGGCACAAGGCCATCGACATGACGCCGCATGCCCCCCTGCGCGAGGCCGAGAACGAGAACTACGCGTACTTCCTGAAGCTGCCGGATCCCCCGCGCGAGCAGGTGCCCGACACCCTCAAGGGCAGCCAGTTCCTGCGCCCGCTGTTCGAGTACAGCGGCGCCTGCGCCGGCTGCGGCGAGACGCCCTACGTCAAGCTCATCACACAGATCTTCGGTGACCGCACGGTCATCTCCAACGCCACGGGCTGCTCGTCCATCTACGGCGGCAACCTGCCCACGACGCCCTACTGCACCAACGACGACGGCCGCGGCCCGGCGTGGGTGAACTCGCTGTTCGAAGACAACGCCGAGATGGGCCTCGGCGTCCGCCTCGCGCTCGACCAGCGCGCCGCCCTCGCCGCCCACCTGCTCACGGGCCAGGCCACCCGCCTCGGCGTGGGGGATGCCCTCGCGGCGGCCATCCTGGCCCCGCAGGGCCGCACCGAGGCCGACGTCAAGGCGCAGCGCGAGCGGGTCGTCGCCCTCAAGGCGGCCCTCGCCCCGCTGGCGGCCAAGGGCGACGCCGACGCGCGGCGGTTGCTGACCGTGGCCGACGATCTCGTCCGCAAGATCGTCTGGATCATCGGCGGCGACGGCTGGGCCTACGACATCGGGTACGGCGGCCTCGACCACGTCCTCGCCTCGGGCGCGAACGTGAACATCATCGTCCTGGACACCGAGGTCTACAGCAACACCGGTGGTCAGGCGAGCAAGTCCACCCCCACGGGCGCCGTCGCCAAGTTCGCGGCGGACGGCAAGGCCGGCAACAAGAAGAACCTGGGCCTCCTGGCCATGATGCACGGCCACGTCTACGTGGCGCAGGTCGCCCTCGGCGCCAAGGACGCGCACGCCCACAAGGCGCTGCTCGAGGCCGAAAGCTGGGACGGCCCCTCCATCGTCATCGCCTACAGCCCCTGCATCGCCCACGGGTACGACCTCGTGCACGGGCCCGATCAGGAGAAGCTGGCCGTCGAGACCGGGTACTGGCCGTTGTTCCGCTACGATCCGCGGCGCAAGGCCGAGGGCAAACACGCCCTCGTGCTCGACTCGGGCACGCCGACGGCCCCGCTCGGCCGCTTCACGCAGAACGAGACCCGCTTCCAGGTCCTCATGCGCTCCGATCCGGCGCGCGCCACGGCCCTGCTCGCCCACGCCCAGGAAGAAGTCAACGCGCGCTTCGCGCTCCTGACCCGCCTCGCCGGCGGCGCCGCTACGGAGTGATCGGAACATGACCGCCCCCGTCGATCTCCACACCCGCTACCTCGGCTTCAAGCTGCGCGGGCCCCTCGTCATCGGCGCCTCGCCCGTCACCGAGAACCTCGACCTCGTGCAGCGCCTCGTCGACGCCGGGGCCGGCGCCGTCGTGATGAACAGCCTCTTCGAGGAGCAACTCGCCGCCGATCAGGCCGCCATGGCCCGACACGTCGACGACGTCTCGGACTCCTTCGCCGAGGCCCTCAGCTTCTTCCCGCAGTTCGACTCGCACCACACCGGGCCCGACCTCTACCTCAAGCGCATCGAGCGCCTGCGCGAGGTCCTGCCCGGCGACGTCCCGGTCATCGCGTCCCTCAACGGCACGACGGCCGGGGGCTGGACGAGTTACGCCCGCCAGCTCGAGGACGCCGGCGCGCAGGCCATCGAGCTCAACGTCTTCCACCTGCCCATGGATCCGGACGAGACGGCCGCCGAGATCGAGGACCGCTATGTCGACATCCTCGACGGCGTGAAGGACGAGGTCGAGCTGCCCGTCGCGGTCAAGCTGTCCCCGTTCTTCTCGTCGCCGGTCCACTTCATGCGCCGCATGGCCGACGCCGGCGCCGACGGGCTCGTGCTCTTCAACCGGTTCTACCAGCCGGACATCGACATCGAGCACCTGACGGCGGCGCCCACGCTGCGCCTGTCCGACTCCAGCGAGCTGCTTCTGCGCCTGCGCTGGCTGGCGGCCGCCTACGGGCGCGTCGAGAGCGATCTGTGCGCCACGGGCGGGGTCCACACCGCCGCCGACGCCATCAAGGCCATGATGGCCGGCGCCTCGTGCGTGCAGCTCGCCAGTCTGCTGCTGCACGACGGCCTGCCGGGCTTCCAGAAGCTTCAGCAGGACCTCGTCGAGTGGCTGTCGACGCACGAGTATGGCGGCGTGCGCGAGCTCGTCGGTACGATGAGCCTCGAGCGTTGCCCGGACCCCGACGTCTTCACACGGGCCAACTACGTGAAGATCCTCAAGAGCTGGCACGGCTGACCGCCCCGCCGGCGCGGAGACCCGCCATGACCCTGCGTGCCACGGATGTGATGGATGCCGCGCCCCCGACGGTGACGCCGGCCATGACGGTGACCGCCCTGGCGGCGTTTCTCGTCGAACAGAAGATCGACGGCGCCTGCGTGGTCGAGGATGGCGGGCTGCGGGGGGTGGTCACGGCGATGGATCTGGTCTTCCAGAGCCAGCCGCCCCACCTGCCGAGCTTCTTTCACTTCCTCGAGGCGCTCATTCCGCTCGAGAACACCGCCAAGGTCGAACAGGACCTCAGAAAGATCGCCGGGGCGACCGTGCGGGACGTGATGAGCACGAACGTCGTCACCGCCGCGCCCGACGAAAGCGTCGCCACCATCGCCGAGAAGATGGTGGCGCGTCACCTGAGCATCGTGCCCGTCGTCGACGCGGCGGGGCGCCTCGTCGGCGCCGTCACCAAGGCGGGCATCCTGCGTCGGGCCTACGGCCTGAGCTGAGCCGACCGGCTCGGACCGGGTCGGCGGGCCCGGGGGGCCGACCCTCAGCCCTCGAAGGCCTGGTCGGTGATGTCGAGGCCGCGGTCGATGATCGCGAAGCCCTCGAGGAGCTGCGCCTCGGTGATGCAGAGCGGCGGGTTGCAGGTGAACTGCGACCAGCGCACGAAGGTGAACAGGCCCTCGTCCTTGAAGAACTTGGCGAGGGCGTTCATCGCCGGGTGACTGCCGTTGTAGGGGGCAAGCGGCTCGCCCTTGGCGTTCTTGCGCACGTCCATCATGCCGAACAGGCCGATCTGGCGGCCGGCGGCGATGCTGGGGTGCTTCGCCTGCAAGCGGTCCATCTCGCGGCGCATGACCGCGCCCATGCGGGCGGCGTTGTCGATCATGCCCTCGTCGAGCATGACGCGCAGCACGGCCTCGGCGGTGGCGAGGCCGACGGGGTGCGAGTTGTACGTCAGGCCGCCCCAGAAGACGTTCTTGCGGAAGTGGTCCGCGATCTTGTCGCGCATGCCCATCGCGCCGAGGGGGAAGTAGCTGCTCGTCAGGCCCTTCGCCAGGGTGACGATGTCCGGCACGACGTCGAAGTGCTCGAACGCGTACATCTTGCCGGTGCGGCCCATGCCCGCCATCACCTCGTCGCAGATGAGCAGGATGCCGTACTTGTCGCAGAGCGCCCGCACGCCCTGCAGCCAGCCCTTCGGGGGGGCGAGCAGGCCGTTGGTGCCCGTGACCGTCTCGCGGAAGAGGGCCGCGATGGTGTGCGCGCCCTCCATCACGATGGTCTCCTCCAGGTACTTCAGGTGGTTGGCCGTGATTTCTTCTTCGGTCGTCCCGAAGCGGTAGTCGTAGGGCCACGGATCCATGAAGTGCACGATGCCCGGCGGGGCGGGCTCGTTGGCCCAGCGGCGCGGATCGCCGGTCAGGCCCATCGTCAGGGCCGTGCCGCCGTGGTAGCTGCGGTAGCTGGCCATGATCTTCTGGCGGCCGGTGTAGAGGCGCGCGGCCTTGGCGGCGTTCTCGTTGGCCTCGGCGCCGCCGAGCGTGAAGAAGAAGGTGTTGATGTCCCCCGGGGTGATCTCGGCCATGAGTTTGCCGAGGCGGGCCCGCGCCTGCGTCGCCGTCTGCGGGTAGACGAAGATGAGCTCGTCGAGCTGCCGCTTCATCGCCGCGATGACCTTGGGGTGGGCGTGACCGATGAGCACGCTCATCAACTGCGAGTTGAAGTCGAGGATGCGCTGCCCCTCGGGCGTGTAGAGGTAGACGCCCTCGGCGCGGGCGATGGGCAGCGGGTGGACGGCGTCGTTGGCCGACCACGTGTACAGCGTATGCTGCTTGCACAGGTCGATCATCGTCTGCGTGTCGTAGGGCTCGGCGGCGAAGGGGTTCGGGTAGCCGATGTACTGGGAGGTCGAGTCGGACATGGCGGGCTCCGGGGTGGGGCAGGGGGCGACAGAAGCCGCGCCATCCTACGCCCAGGGCGGCCGGGCCACAATCGGGCGTCGGCGGCGGGCGACCTCAGCGCGGCCCGGGTCTCACGGCAGCCGCTCGAAGCTGCCACCCTGGCCGTGGTAGGTCTCCGCGCTCAGCCGGTAGCGTTGCCCGGTGCGTGGATCGCGGAAATACAGCTCCAGATAGTCTTCCCAGGGGCCGTCGAGGGGGAGCTCGTCCACCCGGCGCTCGGTGCCCATCAGGGCGTTCGGGTCGAAGTACTGCTCGAGCCGACCGGCGGCGACGTCGGCCCGCAGCGAGGCGAGCGCGTGGCGCAGTGCGCCCGGGCTGGTGATGGGCTGCTCGGGCGTCACTTGACCACCCAGGCGGGGTCGACCTTGGGGATGAACACCTGGTTGCCGCCGCCGAGCAGGTTGCCCTGGCGCTCCGCCGCGCCCTCGAAGATCGTCGTGCCCTTCGGCACGCGAATCGTCGTGACTTTCTCGGCCGTATTGCCCCACGACGGGTCGAGGGCGAGGTCCATGCGCGATTGCAGCGGGCCGGAGGGCTTCACGCGCGTCCAGTAGCTGCCGAGCTCGCCGGCCTTGCCGCCGTAGACGCGGTAGAGCTCGACGGGCTCGTCGAGCACCCGGGCGGTGTAACTGCCACCCCGAAAGGTCGCGGCGATGTTGGCGGGCAGCGGACCGGGGTTGGTCGGGCCGTGGCGAACGATCCCGCGCCCGGCGGCGGCGGTGGCGTCCGCCACGCGGGTCGTCGCCTTGACCGTCGTCGCCGCGGCATCGGTGGCCTTCGCCGTGACCCGAACGGCGGTGGTCGTGCCCTTGACCGCCGCCTTGCCGCCCGGGACGAGCCCGGCAACGATGCCCACGGCGGCGAGCCAGCGGTTCGCCGGTTGCCCCGTGATGTAATCCCGCCCGGAGAAAAGCTCGACGACGGACTGCCCCGACCCCGCGATGGGGACGAAACCGACCCCGATGGACACGCCGTCCCAGAACGTGAACCCGGCGGGCGGCTCGGGGTCGCCCCCCGCGGGGGCCGGGGCGGCGAGCCGCGGGGCGGGGGCCGGTGGTCGGGCGAGCACGGCCTGCTCGGGCTCCGCCGTCAATCCCGCGCCCTGTTGCGCCGCCTGCGCGCCGGCCGGGTTGGGCCCGCCGGACTCGCCGTAGCGGCGGGCGACGGGGCCGATCTGCCCGCGGGCGACCTCGACGGCCGCGTTGCCCTCGCTCTGCAGGGACTCGCCGACGCGACCCTTGAAGGCGCTCACGCCCACGACGAGCCCGAGCACGAGCACGGCGCCGAGCACCAGGTACTCGAGCGTCGTCACCCCACGCTGCGTCGATGTTGGTCGCACGCGGTCTCCTCCCAAGGCTCGGATGTTTCGTGAACCCTGAAGTCTATCGCACGCGCAGAGCAGCGCAAAGGCGACCGCCGCGCGGGGCGTGATTCACCTGAAGCATTGGTCCGGTAAGGCCAGAGCGGCGCTTCCCGCGACCCTGGAGAGTCACCTGCCTGGGGACTCGCCTACCTACCAACGGCCCGTGAAGGACCGTCATCGCCGGTTGGCTTCTCCGAACTCCAGCGGTGATCGCTCATCCGAATTCGGAACGGCAGCACGTTGTCCGGTGCGGCGTCCTCATGCGGCTCCAGGTAGTCTCGCTCCTTCTTGCCGAGCAAAACGAATGCCCGCAAGAGCGCATCGGCCTGTGGCCCGATCTTCTGCACGCCCGACTCCCACCTGGAGACCGTTTCCGGCTTGAACGAGATCTTCTTCGCAAACGTCTTGCCGGACCACCCCAGGTGCGTCCGCAAAAAGCGCACTTCGTCACCGCTCAGTCGACCCTTCTTCTTCACCAGGATCTTTGCCAGGCACTCATGCAACCCGTCCATGTTCGGAATCTCGACGCAGGACTCCCCGCAGTTCGGGCATCGGCCGACGGTCACACCAAGTAACACCACGTTCAGTCCCGACTCCTGGTACGGGTATGTCTCCGCCTGAACCGTCATTTCGCTCCGGCAGTTCGGGCACCTCATCGCTTCTTCCTCCAAGCGGTCACAAAGACCACCGTCCCGTCCTCTTCGAACTCGACGACAACGCACATGCGCTGCGTCTCGGCGCGATAGCGCCATGCACCATTTTCGAACTCCCCCGGCGAATACGTGCCGTGAATGATGTTCGGGATGTCCGTGATCTTGATGTCGTCCTTCGCGATTTCGACGCGGAAGTGATTCGTATAACGCGCACGTCCGCCCGCCGAGACTCCCGCGATTGCGAGCCGCCTCGCCTCCGTCTGGGAGAGTGCAGTCGTCAAATCAATCATCGACGACAAAATATCTGAACTTGATCTTAGATCAACTAGAACCGGAGAGGTTTCATCAAGTACGTGCTGCCGCGCCGACTCACTCCGGGCGTCGGCAGAGCGCGACGATGGCCCCGCCCGCGGGCAGCGCCAGCCGGTCGACGACGGCCCGTTCGACCCGCATCACGGCGGACAGCGCGGCATTGAGCGGCGCGGCCGGCAGCTTCACGTCGTACTCGGGGTGCCTGTCGGCCTTGCGGCCCGGTTTGAAACGGCTGCCGACCCGCTGGGCGGCCATCAGCGGCAACAGCAGGCTCGTGTAGTAGCTCGCCCGCACGAGCTCGAAACCCGCGGCGCGCATCACTGGCTCGAGCCGCCCGCGGGTGTACCGCCGGCGGTGGTGCAGCACGACGTCGTGATCGCTCCACAACCACTGGTAGGCGGGCACCGTCAGCAGCAGGTGGCCGCCGGGCCGCAGCAGGTCGTACAGCTCGCGCAGGCCGCCGACGTCGTCGTCGAGATGTTCGAGCACGTCGAGCAGGGTGATGACGTCGAAGGGGCCGGTCACGGGCAGGCCCGGCAGGCCGCCCTGCACGGCCGTCACCCGTGGATCACCGGCCAGCAGTGCGACGCACGAGGCCTCGGGCTCGACGACCGTCACCGCGCCGAAGGCGGACATCTCGCGCGTGACGAGTGAGGTCGCCCCGCCGACGTCGAGCAGGCGCAGCGCGCCGCCCGGTGCCCCCACCGCGGCCTCGAGCCAGGAGAGCACCAGCTCGCGCTTGCCGCGCCGCCAGAAGTGCCGCTCGTCGAGGGCCAGAAAGCGGTCGTAGACGCTCTTGTCCACGGTCTCAGCGCCGATCGCGGCCGGGGATTCGGGCGGGCGAGGCGTCCTCGAGCCCGATCGTCCGGCGGATCTGATACGGCTTCGAGTCGCCCGTCATGTGCACCATGAGCTCCGCGATGAGCCCCGTCGCCAGAATCTGGACGCCGATCATGATGAGCAGCACCCCGAGCGTCAGCAGCGGGCGGTGCCCGATGCTCTGCCCCATGAACCACAGCACGGTCAGGTAGCCGCAGACGCCGAGCCCGGTCAGAAACGACAGCGCGCCGAGCTTGCCGAAGAAGTGCAGCGGTTTGCGGTCGTACTTCAGCAGGAACGTGACGGTCATCAGGTCCATCAGCCCGCGGAAGAAGCGCCGGGCGCCGAACTTCGACACGCCGAAACGCCGCGGGTGGTGCTCCACGACGATCTCGCCCACCTTGAAGCGGTTCCAGATGGCCAGCGCCGGGATGAACCGGTGCAGCTCGCCGTAGAGGCGCACGCTCTGGATGACCTCGGCCCGGTAACACTTGAAGCCGCAGTTGATGTCGTGCAGCGGTACGCCCGTCATGCGGCGCACCAGCCAGTTGAAGACCCGCGACGGCAGGACCTTGTGCCAGGGGTCGTGGCGCGTCTGTTTGAAGCCGCTGACCACGTCGAGGCCGCCGTCGAGGGCCGCCAGGAACCGAGGGATCTCCTTCGGGTCGTCCTGCAGATCGGCGTCGAGCGTGAAGATGATCTCACCCCGGGCGTAGTCGAACCCGGCCGCGAGGGCGGCGCTCTTGCCGAAGTTGCCGCGGAGCTGAATGAGCCGCGCCTCGTCCGGGTGTTTCGCCGCGAGGTCGGCCACCCGCTGCACCCCCGCGTCCGTCGAGCCGTCGTCGATGAAGATGACCTCGAAGGTGCGCCCGGCCTCGCGGGTGGCCGCCGCGATGCGGTCGAAGAGTTCCACCAGGGTGGCCTCTTCGTTCATGAAGGGGATGATGTACGAGATGGCGGGGCTCATGGGCGCGCGCACGCTACGGACTGCGGGCCGGCGTTGTCAACGCGGGCGAGATTCGTTGACCCCCCGCGCCGAACCGGCATCATGCCGGGCCATGGCCATCACGCCCCTCCTCGGCCGGATGATCCTCGGCGCTTACGGTTGGAAGACCGTCGGCGAGCCTCCGCCGGACAAGAAGTACGTTCTCGTCGCCGCCCCCCACACCAGCAACTGGGACTTCCCGTTCACGATCGCGACGTTCTGGAAGCACCGCGTGAAGCTCCACTGGGTGGGCAAACACACCCTGTTCGAAGGCTTCTTCGGGGGCTTCTTCCGGGCGATGGGCGGCATTCCGGTGGACCGCCGCTCGAAGAACAACCTGGTGCAGCAGCTCGCCGAGCGTTTCGCGGCGTCGGAGACGCTGGCCCTGGCGGTGCCCGTGGAGGGCACGCGCAAGCGCCAGGAGTACTGGAAGTCGGGTTTTTATCACATCGCCCGGGCGGCCAACGTTCCGGTGGTGCTCGGTGCCCTCGACTTCGTGAAGAAGGAAGCCACCCTCGGGCCGGCCATCGTCCTCACCGGGGACATGAAGGCCGATATGGACCGCATCCGGGCCTTCTACGCCGACAAACAAGGCAAGAACCCCGAGTGGTTCGGGCCGATTCGCCTCAAGGACGAAGAGTCGCCTCCGGGATCGGCCCCGGAAGCGGGCAACGACTGACCGCGACGAAAGCGAACGGGACCCGTCCATGCCCTCTTCCAGACCCCTCGCCGTGACGGCCTTGTTCGTGTCCCTCGCCACCGCCGGCGGTGTGGCGTGGCTGGTCCGCGCGCAGCTCGAAGCGCGGGCGGCGACGGCCGCGGTGCTCGCCCGCGCGGAGCAGCTCGTCGGCGCGGGCGAGGCGGCGTGCGCGGCTTTCGAGACCGTCCCCTGTGCCGATGCGTGCGCACGGGCCGCCGCAATCGGGTCCCTCTTGCACGACGGGCTCGCGCTCGCGGAGCGGGCCGATCGCTGCCGGGACCGTGCCGTGGCGCTCGAAATCGTGGGTGAGATCACGCCGCCGGAGGGCGTTCCAGGCCGCGGGCGCGCGACTGCAGCGCGCCTCGCAGCGGGCCCGGCGCTCGAGGATCGGGCTCTCGGTGCCGCCCTCGACGCGGCTCTCTTCCGCGGCACGGGGGCCTTCCTGGCCGCGCGGTCCCGCCTGGAGAAGGCCGTCGCCGACGGGCTGACCTCCCCCTGGCTCGACTGGCAGCTCGCCCGCCTGGCGCTGGCCGAGGCCCGACTCGCCGACGCCGAAGCGGCCCTGGGCAAGGTCGTCGCGGCCCTGCCCGCCTTCGGTCCCGGCTGGCATCAGATGGGTGTCGTCTCGCTGGCCGGTGGGCGCCGGGATGCCGCCATCGCGGCGCTGCGCAAGGCTGCGGGCCTGTCCGACGATCCGCAGGTCGCCCTCGATCTCGCGCGGGCCTTCCTGGCCGGGGAGATGTGGGCCGAGGCCATCGAGCCGCTCGAGACGGTTCTGCGGGGTCGCCCTGCCGAGGTGGACGCCGTGCGCCTGCTCGCGCTCGCGCAGCACAACCTGCGCCGATATGCCGCGGCCGCCGAGCTGTACCGCAAGGCGTTCAGTCTGGACCGGCAACCGCGCACGCTGCTGAGCGCCGTCATTTCCCTCCATGCCGGCGGGCGCCTCGCCGACGCCTTCGAGCTGACGACGGCACTTCTGCCCGACGTCGATCGGGTCCCCGAGACACGCTTCGTGCGCGCCGGGCTGCTGGCCGATCTCGGGCGCCCCGCGGAGAGCCGGGCCGAGTACGAGCGGTACGTCGAGTTCGCCGGCGCTCGCCCGGAGGAGGCCGAGCGGGTCCGCATCGCGCGCGAGCGTCTCGCCGCCGTGCGCTGAGGCGGCGTCAGCGTCGGAGGGCGGCGAGGTTGTCGCGGGCCGGTAAGAACCCCGGGTCGAGGCGCAGCGCCTCGCGAAAGGCCGCGCGGGCCTCGTCCGCGCGCCCGAGCGCGGCCAACGCGACGCCGCGGTTGTTGTGCAGCGCCGCGATGCCCGGATCGAGTGCCACCGCGCGGTCGTAGAGCGCCAGCGCCGAGGCGTCGCGCCCGCCCGCGGCCTCGGCGCGCAGGCCCCACTCCAGCGCAGCGAAGCGCGCGTGCTGTCGTCGCCAGTCCACGAGCGGCAGGCCCGCCGGCGAGCGCGGTCCGACCGCGATCACCGCCTGTCCGGCGGCCCAGCGCGCGGCCAGCTCGGTGTGCGTCGCCCGGCGGCGGCCCGGGTGGGCGGGGTCGAGCAGGTCGTACCCCCCGGCGTCCTGCCCCGTGAGCACCCAGACGTGTTTCCGGGCGCCGTCGCGCACGGCGGCGATCACCGGCTGCCCGGCGGTGAGCGTCGCGTCGAGGCGCGCGGCGTCGAGCTGCACGACGAGCAGCTCCAGGCCACGCGGCCGCATGAGATCCGCGAGATCGACCCAGGCGATGCCGTCGGCGTGGACGGGCACCTCGCGCGCGAGGGCGAGCGCGTCGGTCGGTCGACCGTGGGCCCCGGCGAGCATGGCCGTCGCCGCCGCGGTGCAGAAGGGCCCCGGCGGCTGCGCGACATAGGGCACCGGCAGGGGCGCCCGCAGCGCGACCGCGAGCACGAGGCCGACGAACGACGGGCTCATTACGCCTCAGGCCGGATCGCAGGCGTCGCCGAGGCCGTCCCGATCCGAATCGAGCTGGTTGGGGTTGGCGACCGCCGGGCAATTGTCCTGGCCGTTGGGCGTGCCGTCGCCGTCCGCGTCGAAGGCCGCGTCGCAGGCGTCCCCGAGGCCGTTGCGGTCGAAGTCGGCCTGATCGGGGTTGGGGACCGCCGGGCAGTTGTCGCGCCCGTTGGGGATGCCGTCACCGTCCCCGTCCCCGTCCGCCTCGCAGGCGTCGCCCACGCCGTCGCGATCCGCGTCGGCCTGACCGGGGTTGGGCACCGCCGGGCAGTTGTCCGGCCCGTCGAGCACGCCGTCCTCGTCGGCGTCGAAAACCGGGTCGCAGACATCGCCTGCGCCGTCGTCGTCCGTGTCGAGCTGATCGGCGTTGGCTTGCCCGGGGCAGTTGTCATCGGCGTCATCGACCCCGTCCGCGTCGAAGTCCGCGCCCATCTGGTCGCACGGGTTGCCCCGGCCGTCGAGGTCCGCATCGGACTGATCCGGGTTCGGGATGCCCATGCAGTTGTCGCAGGCATCCCCGACGCCGTCGAAGTCGAAGTCCCCCTGCGCGGGGTCGACGACGGCCGGGCAGAGGTCGCGGGCGTCCGGCACGCCGTCGCCGTCTCCGTCGGGCTCACCGACCACGTCGCAGCCCGGCGCCGCATCGCAGACGTCGCCGAAGGTATCGGCATCGCAGTCGCTCTGATCGGGGTTGGGCGCGAAGAGGCAGTTGTCGTCCACGTCCGGGACACCGTCGCCGTCGGCGTCGGGCTCGCCGCCGTCGCAAACGTCTCCGACGCCGTCCCCGTCGAGATCCTGCTGATCGGGGTTCGGGGCGCGCGGGCAGTTGTCGGCCATGTCGACGACCCCGTCGGCATCCGTGTCCATCCCCGCCGGGGGCGGATCGCAGGCGTCACCAGCGCCGTCGAAGTCGGCATCGCGCTGATCGGCGTTGGGTGCGAAGGGGCAGTTGTCGTCCGCGTCGGGCACACCGTCCGCGTCGGCGTCCGGCGCCCCGGCATCGCAGGCGTCGCCGATGCCGTCGCCGTCCGCGTCGGCCTGCGCCGGGTCCGCGGTGAGGGGGCAGACGTCGAGGGCGTCCGGGATGCCGTCGCCGTCGGCGTCCATGCCCATCGGGGGCACGCCGGCGTCCGGCTCGGGGGGCATCACGGGGTTTTCGCACGCATCCCCGACGCCGTCCTCATCGGCGTCGAGCTGCTCCGGATCGGGCTGCGCGGGGCAGAGGTCGCAGGCGTCCGGCACCCCGTCGGCGTCCGTATCGGCCAGACCTGCACGGTCCGGGCAGCGGTCACACGCGTCGCCCGCGCCGTCGGCATCCCCGTCCGCCTGGTCGGGGTTGGCGGCCGCGGGGCAGTTGTCGGCCCCGTCCTCGACGCCGTCGCCGTCGGCGTCCGAGGGCGGAGGCAGCGGGGGGCCATCGGGGGTCTCGGGGCCGGCGTCCGGCAGCGGAGGGAGGGCCCCGCCCTGAGGCTCGCCGCCCTGGCCGCCCTGCGGGTCGCCGCCGCTCCCGCCCGATTGCTGACCGCCTTGCGCCTCGCCACCCTGACCACCGGCGTGCTGGCCGCCCTGGGGCTCTCCGTCTTCGCCGCCCGATTGCTGACCGCCCTGCGGCTCTCCGCCGCCACCGGTCGTCGCGTCCGACGCACCGAACGGATCACCGCCGGTGTTGCCGTTGCCGCCGCCGTCACCCCCGCCGCCGCCGCAACCGGCCGCCGAGACGAGCGCGAGGGAAACCGAGAGACACACCTGCCGCCTGATCATGATGCCGAAGCTCCCGCCGGTCAGAGACGGCGTGCGTAGAGAGTGGGGATGCTGCACCCGTTCGAGGCCCACCAATAGGTGTCTCCCCAGCCGTTCCAGGGGTTGGGGTTGCCGTACGAGTGGTAATACATGTGGTACCACTGACCGCCGGCGTTGCAGCCGTCGTCGTGCCCGCTGTGCGTCTGCCAGAACCAGGCCGCGCCGCCGAGCTGGAAGCTGTTGCCGCCCTCCCACGGGAAACGGTCGCCGATGACATACGGATACTGACCGACGGCGCGGTAGCCCGCGTTCCAACCGCTGACGACGATGGGCAGGATGGTCTGGGTATTGTAGGTCACGCCGAATTCATACTGACGCACCGGGTAGTTGCCGTTGACGAGCCGGAAATAGTCATTGAGGTTGCCCACCTCGACCCAAGGGCTGGCGGCACCGGCGTGGGTGTGCAGCGCGTCCGCGTTGCCGCCGCCGGTCAGCGTCTGGAGCTGCGCCGCCGTGAGGGTCTGGTTTGCGCCGCCGCCGAGCTGCAGGGTGCCGTCGCTCAAGCGGCTCGCCCCGACGCGCAGGCTGCCGCCGGCGAGCACGTCCCCGCCGGTGCGGATGTTCCCGTCGGCGAGAATCTGCCCCTCGATGTTGATCGAGCCCGTCGGCGTGACGTTCATGCGCGCCGCGACGTCGGCATGGTTGTGCTCGAGGACGATCTTGTCGAACGTCCAGAAGCCACTGTTGGGGCAGTTGACACCGACCTGACCGCCGCCGGTCTCGCAGGTGTAGGTGATCCCCGTGCGCCAGTGGACACCGTTCGCGTCGAACAACGAGGCGTTGCCCGCGCGAAAGCCCGTTGCGGAGCGGATCTCGCCGTCGGCGAGGACCTGCCCCTCGAGATTGAGCGAAGCGTTGGGGGTGGCCGCCATCCGCCCCGGGACGTCGGCGTGATTGTGCTCGAGGACAATCTTGTCGAACGTCCAGAAACCGCCGTTTGCACAGTCGCCGAGGACGCCGCCGGCATTCGGCGCGCAGGTGTACTGCACGCCCGCCGTGTAGACGTAGGGCGACGAGAGCGAGACGGCGCCCGCCACCGTCAGCGTGCCGTCGACGTACGGGTTGTTGTAGAGGTACGTCCGCGAATCACCCCGATTGGGGTAGTTGACGTACATGTTGTGGTCCGGCGCGCCCTGCGTATTCGTCAGAACCCGCATCTCGGCATAAAGATCCCAGGGCGACTGCCGCAGGCGCCCGGTGGCGTCGATGATCTGCCGACCGGCGACCGTCAGCCCCGTGGTCGAGATGCTCGTCGCGGTCAGATCGCCCTGAATGTTCACGCTCACCGTGCCGCCGGGACGGAAGATCAGGATGCCGCCGTCGTTACGGGCCTGATCGCGGGAGGGGCTCGGCTCGTAGATGCGCAGGCTGCCGCCCACCGTGTCGATGGCCCAGTCCTGATGGTTGCCGGCGCCGGTGAACTGCAGATGTCCACCCTCGGACACACCGTCCTGGGGCTCGAGGCGCACCTGCTTCTCGTTGTCGCTGCCGGCTCCGGTCGCGCCGATGACGCGCGCCACGGTGGACCCCGCGCTGTTGACCACGAGCCCGTTGCCGGCGGTCAAGCTGCCGGAGGTGCCCGTATTCTGATCCGTCCGCATGAAGCGGTCGCCGTTGAGGCCGTCGAGCAGATCCGCATCGACCCCGGAGCCGGCGCCGTCCACCGTGACGAGCTTGCCGAGGACCTGGGCGGGCGTGTCCGGGCTGCCCGGCTGCCCGGCGACGCCGACGGGGCCCTGGGGACCGATCGGGCCGACGGGACCCTGGGGACCGATCGGGCCCGCCGGCCCCGCGGGGCCCTGGAGACCCGCCTGGTCGCCGACCCACCGGCCCTGCGCGTCGATGACCAGTCGGTTGCCCACCGTGACCTGCGTGGCGGTGACCGAGCCGCCGCTGACCGACTGTGCGACGAGCGCGAAGGGCACGGAGACCAGGCGCGTGCGCGGGGCGAGCTCGACATTGTTCACGGCGATGCTCAGGTACGTGCCCTGCGCGAGAACTGCGGGCGTCAGCGGCACGGTGCTTCCGAGGAGGGCGCTGTAGTACCCTTCGGTCAGCACGACGCCGTTGAAGCTCTCCGTCCAGACGGGCGCGCCTCCGTTGGCGGCCGCGTAGATCCGGAACGTCAGCGAGACCGGACCGGGGATCGGTACCCCGTCGGCGTCGAGCAACACGCCCTCCTGATGCATGGCGGCGGGCACCGTCTGGGCAGCGACGGGGGCGACGGAGAGCGCGCCAGAGACCGCGAGAGCGGTCGAGGTCAGACGTCGACGAAGCATGGAGGTCCTCCCGAGAACGGCGTCCTCCATCCTACGGTGGACCCGAACCGTTGGCGACCATGCTTTTCGACTTCGTCCTACGACGCCGGACGCCGCATCCGAAACGTCAGATTGAGCCGCGCGGCGACGGGCTGCGTCGTGCGCGGGACGGCGTGCTGCCAGCGCCGTTGCATCGTGCCGCCCATCACGAGCAGGTCGCCGTCGGCGAGCACGAGCGCGCGCCGGCCCTCGGGATCACCGCGCCCGGCATGGCGTCGGTGGCGCATCACGAACTTGCGGGCCGCGCCGAGCGAGACCGATGCGATCAGGACGTCGTCGGGGGCCGCGGGTCCGAGTTCGGGCTCGTCGTCGGCGTGCCAGCCCATGGCGTCGCGACCGTCGCGGTAGAGGTTGGCGAGCACGGTGTTGAAGTCCGCGCCGAGCGTTTCGGCGAGGCGGGCGCGCACGGCCAGCAGGGCCGGGGTGAAGGGGGCGGGCTCGAAGGTGCGGCCCGAGTAGCGGTAAGCGCAGCCGGGATCACCCATCCACGCCGTCAGCCGCGGCGTGGCCACCTCGCGCCCCAGGATGCGCAGCATCTCGACGCGCAGGGGCAGCGTGTCGACGAGCGTCGCGAAGAGGGGCGCCCGGTCCGGCGCGGCGACGAATCCGGCCGCGTGCCAGAACCAGGCGCCTTCGCCGAGGTCGACGGCCCCCGGGGGCCGCCCGGGCCCGGGACTCACTGGATGGAGATGTCCGGCCGCGTCGAAGGGCGCTCGGGGGCATTGGCCGGCTTCGCGCCGTCGCCCCCGGGCGTGCCGATGACGATGGTGCCGCCGCCGGGCGTGGGGTTGGCGCCCGCCGTGCCGCCTCCCGACTGCGAGATCGCGCGGGGCATGGCCTTGAGTCGCACCTGGGCGACGCATGGATCCGCACCGACGTCGACCGTGACCTCGCCGTCGCGGTAGCCGGTCTGCTTCACGAGATACTTCGTCGTGGCCTCGATGCGCACCGTCAGGCCGTTGGCCTTGGTGACGCCGACCTGCACGTCCGGGGCGGCGGCCTCGAAGACCTTGGCGCCGGCGGGCTCGGAGACGATGAGACAGGCCTTGAGGTTCTTCCCGTCGGCCTGCCCGGCGGACGCGAGCGCGTTGGGGGCCTCGGTGGGGGCGGCCGTCGGTGCGTTCGTCGCCGGACCGGCCCCCGCGGCGGCCAGCCCGGACGAGGCCGGGGCGTCGGGCAGGGGGTCGGGGGCGGGGGGGGCCGGCTTCAGCGCGACGACCGCGGCGGCGGCCATCCCCGCGGCGGCGAGGCCGATGCCTACGAAGAGGCCGAGGCCGCTCTTCTTGCGGGGGACCTCGAGCTCCGAGGTCGCCATGATCTCACCGACGGGCATCGACGTCGTCGGGCTCTGGTCGCCCAGGATGGGCTGACCGTCCTCGCCCAACCGGATCGTGCCGCCCTTCTCGAGGGGGGTCGCCGGCGCGGTGCCCGATTGACCGGCGGGCACGAACGCCGGCCCGACGAGCGACGGATCACCCTCGGCCCCCGGCAACAGCGCCGGCAGCCGGCCCGCCAGCGTTTCGTACGGCGTGCCCATCAGGAGCTCGTCGACGGCCTCGAGCTCGGCGAGCATGTGGTCGACCGAGGGGTGGCGCTGCTCGCGGTCCTTGGCGAGCGCCTTGAACACCACGGCCTCGAGAGCGGTGGGGATCTGCAAACCGGGGTTGAACTGCGCGAACCGGCGCGGCTGCTCGTTGACGTGCGAGATGAGAATGCTCAGCGGGTTGTCCGCCGTGAACGGCGGCTTGCCCATGAGCATTTCGTACATGATCACGCCGAGGGCGTAGACGTCCGAGCGTGCATCGAGGTTCGCGGAGCGCGCCTGCTCCGGCGACATGTACTTCGGTGTGCCGAAGATCATGCCCGCCTGCGTCAGCGTGCCCTCCTTGCCCTCGTACTCCTTGAGCTTTGCGACGCCGAAGTCGAGGACCTTGGCGAAGTCCCGCTCGCCCTCGATCTCGACGAGGAAGATGTTGTCCGGCTTCAGGTCGCGGTGAATGATCCCGGCCTTGTGGGCCTCGGACAGCGACTTGCAGCACTGGCGCATGATGTGGACCACGCGCTTGGGTGCCATGGGACCGCCCCGGGACAGGGCGTGCGCGAGGCTCTCGCCCCGCAGCAGCTCCATGGCCATGTAGAGGATGCCGTCCTCCGTCTGGCCGAAGTCGAAGACCTTGATCGTGTTCGGGTGAGTCAGCCGGCTCGCGGCGAGGGCTTCCTGGTGGAAGCGTTTGACCACCGTGTCGTTCTCGGCGAACTCCTTGAGCAGCACCTTCAGCGCGATCATGCGCTTCACGGCGGGCTGGCGGGCCTTGTACACGGCCCCCATGCCGCCCTGCCCGAGGAGGCTGATGATCTCGTACCGACCGCTCAGCATGCGGCCGATCATGGGATCGCCGGCCTTCTTCTTCACCTCGGGCTCGGCCCACTTGCCGAAGTTCTCGTCGCGCAGGACCTCTTCGACGGGCGGGCCTTTGTGCTCGGCGTCGGCGTCGTGATCGTGCCCGGCCGACGGCTCGGGGGGCGGATCGGGCAGGCCCATGACGGTATCCGCGGACGTCGAGACCCCGGCCGACGCGATCACGTCCGGGTTCGAGAGGTCGGCGATCGTCGGCGCGACGGCGACGGGCACGGCCGGGTGCGCGCGCGCCACGGGCTCGGGGGCCATCGTCGGATCGGCCGCCTGCCGCCGGGCGAGGTCGTCCGAGGCGAGCAGGACCTCCCCGTCGTTGGGGCAGTGTGAGATGTCTCCGGTGAATCCGCAGCGCGGACAGGTCTTCACGGGCAGCAGTCCTCGCTCGTTTCGGAGTCGACGCGGCACCGGCACCGGTGCCCGGCGCACCAGACTATCTTACGGACGGGGTCTCGGGAAGTTCTACGCGGCGCGCCGCGGACGTTGATCCGCACGGGCCCGGCGAGCAAGATGCGCCGCCATGAAGGACGCCCGCAAAGACAATCGCAGCTATTACGACGACTTCGCCGCCTGGTACGAGAAGGAGCGGCACCACGGGTATCACGCGCTCCTCGACCGCCTGCAGGTCGAGATCGCCGCCGACTTCTGTCGCGACCGCGAGGTCCTGGAGATCGGGTGCGGGACCGGCATGATTCTGAAAGAAATCGCCCCCCTCGCCCGCCACGCGCGGGGCGTGGACATCAGCCCGGGGATGCTCCAGAAGGCGAGGGAGCGCGGTCTCGACGTCGTCGAGGGCTCGGCGACGGCGCTGCCCTTCGCCGACGGCAGCTTCGACGCCGCCTACAGCTTCAAGGTGCTCGCCCACGTCGAGGACATCCGCACGGCGATGGCCGAGGTCGACCGCGTCCTGCGGCCGGGCGGCGTCGCCGCGCTCGAGTTCTACAACAAGCGGTCCATCCGCTACGCCATCAAGCGGTTCAAGCGACCGAACAAGGTCAGCGAGAGGACCAACGACCACGAGGTCTACACCCGCTACGACTCGCTCGACGACGTGAAGAGCTACCTCCCCGCGGGCCTGCGGGTCGAAGGCGTGCGCGGCGTGCGCGTCTTCACCCCGTTTGCGCAGGCGCACCTCGTCCCCGGCGTCCGGCACGTCCTGTCGACGGCCGAGCGCTGGGCGCGCGATCAGCCCCTCACGGCGGGGTTTGGCGGGTTTCTGGTCGTGCTGGTCCGCAAGCAGGGGTGAGCCCTTCCGCGGGCGTTCACTGCTTTTTTGCACCGCACCATCAAAATCGCCTTGCCGGCAGAGCGTCGACTCGTTAGCAATTTGTGCGTTGCACAAAACCTGCGGCGAGCGCCGCGATCACCCCGAGGCCCCCATGGAAACGACGATCCCGATGAGCACCCCCGACGCCGCCGCCGTTCTCGAGCAGAAGCGCATCCAGTTCTACCGGTTCTTTCTGATCGCGACGATCATCAACAACGTGTTCCTGGCGGCCCTGTGTTTCGGTGCCAACGGCGGGCCGGCCCTGGCGACTGCGCCGGCGTGGACGGTGACGGCGCTCGGCGCGCTCGGCGCCGCGACGGCCCCCCTGGCGCTGCTCGCGTTGTTTCTCCGCAAGGCGGGCGCGGTCGGCGTGGTCGTGACGGGCGTCGCGGCCGGCATCGCCTCGCTCGCGGGCGGCGTCATCGGGTTCGGCCTGGTGTTCCTCTTCGCGACGGCCTTCTGGGCCTTCATCGCCAAGCGGAACTGGTATCGCCTGGTCTGAGTCGCGTCGGGGTATCGCCCGCGTCGATGGCCTGGCCGCCCGCTTCGCCGAACACGATGGCGCGGTGAGCCGGCAGGAGCCGCGCCCAGCGATAGCGGTCGGCAAACCCGGCGGCGGCCCGACCCGCTTCGGCGCGCCGGGCAGGGGCATCCGGCCCGTCGAGAAAGCGGGCGAGCGCCGAGCGCAGCGCGTCGACGTCTCCCGGCGGTACGAGCGCCACGGCGTCGGGGGCGGCCGCGTCCCGCACGCCGCCGACGTCGGAGGCCACGCAGGCCAGCCCGGCGAGCTGCGCCTCGAGCAGCGAGACCGGCGTCCCTTCGCTGCGGTGCCCAATCGGTCGGGTCGGCAAGACGAAGACGTCCGCCGTGCGCAGCAGGGCATCCCGTTCGCTCGGCGACAGGATCCCGGGCAGGCGCAGCGGCACACCCAGCGAGGCACAGAGCGCGGTGAGCGTCGCGCGTTCGGGTCCCTCGCCCGCGACCGTCCAGACCACGTCGCGCCGCCCGGCGAGGGCCCGCGCGAGCACGTCGAGGCCCTTGAGGGGCACGAGACGGCCGACCGTGACCACGTGCCGGGCACCGGGCGCGATGGAGGGCCAGGCCGCCAGGCGGGCGGCGAGGGCGGCGGGGTCCGGCGCTGAATCGGCGAGGCCCATCGGCAACACCGACGTCTGCGCCCGCAAGGGGCGGCCGAGTACGCTTTCGAAACGACGGGCCAGATCCGCGCTGACGAAGTTCAGGTGGGCGGCCCCGACGTCGAGCGCCCGGGCCAGGACGCGGCCGCCCGGCAGCGCCTCGAGCAGCGCCACGTCACTCCCGTGGGCGTACAGCACGACGCGGCCCCCGGCGGCCAACGCGGCCGGCCCGCAGGGGACGAGCCAGTGGCCGACGGCGAGGGTGTGCGTGCTGCGGGTGGCCACGCCGCGCCCGAGGACCCGCGCGCCCGCCGAGAGTGCGGCGAGCATCGTCTCGACGCGAGGTCTCGCGAGGCGATCGGGCGCCCCCTCGGCCCCGAAGAGGGGGTTGGACGGCGACCAGGCGCGGGTGGTGAGACCGGCGGGAGCCCAGGTCGAGCGGGCCGCCTCCACGGAGACGACCGCGCCCGACGCCGCGAGGCCCGCCGCCCATTCGGCGACGAAGCGGCCGGCCGGATCCGTCGGGTGCTCCGGGAAGGACGTCGTGAAGCACCGAATCCGGGGCGCGGCCGCGCTCACGGGCTCAGGAACGACCGGCTGCGCCGCCGAGGGACCCGGCCGTCTCGCCGCCGCCGGCGCGGGCCGTCGTCGCCCGCAGCGCCGCGCGCCACCAGCGCCGCGCGCCCGAGCGCAGAATCAGGAGAAAGATGGGCCCCATCACCCGCGGGATGCGCAGGCGCGAGACCTCCTCGCCGTAGATGGGCGTCACGGGCCGGTCGACGACGCGGGCGTCCATCTCGCCGAGCTTGGCGAGCAGGTCGTTGGGGAACCCGTAGCGCGGATACAAGTCGCCGAGCGGCAACCGGAGCAGGGCCCGCCGACCGATGGCGGTATAGCCGCACTGCGAGTCGCGGATGTGTCCGTAACCGCTCGCCAGGCGGGTCATGAGCGTCAGCGCCAGGTTGCCGAAGAGGCGGATCCACGGCATGCGGCGCCAGAGTTCGGCGTGTCCGAGGCGGTCCCCCTTGGCGTAGTCGGCGCCGTCGTCGACGAGGGCGTCGAGCAGGCGGTGCATCTCGTTCGGGTCCATCTGCGCATCGGCACCGACGACGACGGCCGCGTCGACCCCCAGGTGGAGCGCGCGCCGGTAACCCGTGACGATGGCCCCGCCCACGCCCAGGTTGGCCGCGTGCCGGATGACCTCGAGCGCCCACGGCCCCCGGCGGCGCGCGACGACGGCCGTGCGGTCCGTGCTCGCGTCGTCGACCACGAGCACGTGATCGACGTACCGGGGCAGGCCGGCCAGCGTCTGCGGCAGCAGCTTCGACTCGTTGAAGGCCGGGATCACCACGGCCACGCGCAGGCCTCGATACATGCGCTCTCGCTCGCTCGGTCGCTCGGTTCGGGAAGCGGCGCACGAATAGCAAAAACGGGCCCGGGCTTTCAACCGGACGCGGCGTGACACCGTCGGGCCGCCACGTCTCCGCCCGCTTGCCGCTCGCGCCGTGATTGCCCTACGCTGCGGACCCCCGCGAGACAGCCCGGCAAACAGAGAGCGAGAATGTCCGAAGCCATGGAACTCAAGCCCCGCCCGACGCCCGCCCCCGACGACCCCATGGCGGCGCTCGTCGACGCGCTCGTCGATGCCTACGACCGCGAGCCGGTGGGGCAGGCCGGGTGCGCCGCGCTGCCCCCGCGCGAGGCCATCGTGGCCGTCGTCGAGGACCTCCGGCGCGTTTTGTTTCCCGGCATCTACGCCGACGAGAGCCTGCCGCGGGCGAGCCTGCGCTACCACGTCGGCACCTGGTTGTGTGACCTGCACCGCGATCTCGGGCGCATCGTGCGGCTGTCCATCGCGCACCAGGCCCCGGAGCGGGCGGCCGAAGAGGTGCGTTCGGAAGCGGCGCGGGTCGCCGCCGGCCTGCTCGCGGCGTTGCCCGACATCCGCCACGCGCTGCTCGAGGACGCGCAGGCCGCCCTCGACGGTGACCCGGCGGCGCGCAACATCGAGGAGATCGTGCTGACCTACCCCGGGTTCGAGGCCATCACGGTCTACCGCCTGGCCCATTGGCTGCACCGCGCCGGCACGCCGTACGTTCCCCGGGCGATGGCCGAATACGCGCACGGCCGCACGGGCATCGACATCCACCCCGGCGCGACCATCGGGCGGCGGTTCTTCATCGACCACGGGACGGGCGTCGTCGTCGGGGAGACCACGGTGATCGGTGACGACGTCAAGGTCTACCAGGGGGTGACCCTCGGCGCGCTGTCCGTCAGCCGCACGTTCGCCGGGGCCAAGCGCCACCCCACCATCGAGGATCGCGTGGTCCTCTACGCCGGCGCGACCGTGCTCGGGGGGGAGACCGTGATCGGCCGCGGCGCCATCATCGGCGGCAACGTCTGGCTCACCCAGAGCGTCGATGCGGGGGTGACCGTCATCGAGACGGCACCGACCCTGGACTTCCGTCAGCGAGGAGCGCGCGCGTGAACCGACTGCCCTGGATCGTCGTGGGCCTCGTGGCCCTGCTGCTGCTCGGGTTCCTCTTCTGGTACACGCCCGATCGTCGTGCGGCATCGGCGGTGAACGTCCCGGCGCCGGCTGGTGAGGAAGACCCCGCGAGCGTGTCCGCCCCCGCCGTCGTGGCGCCGGCGACCGCGCGAGCCCCCGCCTCCCGCGGGGACGCCCCGCCAAAGCTCGTACCCGCAGTCGTGGATGCAGGCCCGCCCGAGCCGCGGGGGCCGCAGACCGTCGAGCTCGGCACCCACAACGTCTATCTCAAAGACGACACGACGACCGAAAAGCGGGTCATGCGCTTCGAGCTGCGTGTCACCGTGAGCAACGCCGCGGCCGCCAAAGAAACGCGTCTGCGTCGCGACGACCTGATCCGCATGGCGTTCTTCCTGGGCAGCCACCGCGTCGCCGACGGCGCGCTCGGCGAGGCCGGGCGGGACCGCTTCGCCAACGACCTGCTCGAGCGCTACCGCAACGTCATCCGGCTCGGCACGGTCGAAGCTGTCGAGCTCGCCCGGTACGAAGTCCTGCCCGCCGCCAAGGTGCCCCCGCGCCAACCCTGAGGGGGCCCGGCTCAGCCCTCGCGGCAGAGGAGGAAGTGATTGGGGGTCTCGCGGTGTTCGCGCCAGGCCCGCCCGATGGAGACGTGTGTGCTCACGCGCCGCAGGAAGTCGTGCATGTGCGCGTAGACGAGGCGCTGCAGGCCGTGCTCGTTGGGCAGAATCTTCGGCCAGCCGTCGGGCTTCTCGGGCGGCACGCGGAAGTAGTCCACCACCGTCGCGCCGCGGGGATCCGTCGGCGTCTCGCGGACGACGAAGTAGCCGGGGCCGATGAGCGGTCGCGACGCGCCCTCGTTGTAGCCCCAGAGCAGCCGCTCACCGCCGGCCGCGCCGGGGCTCGGGCGACAGAAGCGCTTCTCGAAGTGCGTGAAGACGGGCAGGGTGTTCTTGCCGTAGTGGCGCACCGGCTCCAGGGGTCCGTAGTCGGGGGGCACCAGATCGTCGAACGTCATTGCCCGGCCCGCCGTCAGGCGCCAGAGGGCCTTCTGCTCGGCCACCCCGAGGGCCCGCGTCTCCTCGATGCGCACGTTCGGGGCCTTGCCGTCGAGGAAGGCGGCGATCGCCTCGATGTCGGGGTTCGCGCAGAGGATCAGATCGCTGAGGGCGGTGCTTTTGGCCATGGGCGAGATCTACACCGGGCAGCGGGCGCTTGCCAGCGGTCGTGACCGGTCGACGACCCGGGTCCGCCGGTTCAGTCGTCGAAGAGGGCGTCGGCGTCCGGGAGCGTCGCGGCGCGGGGCAAGAGTGTGGCGAGGTGCGCCGCGTCCGTCGTCGCCTCGATGCGGGCGAGCGTCGCGGCGGAGGGCGTCAGGCCGCGGGCCGCGAGGACGCCGCGCAGGGCGGTCCGCAGGGCGGCGAGGGCGGCGTCGGCGCGTTCGGCCTCGGCGGCGGCGCGTTCGG
>JAKLJY010000106.1 GCA_023150895.1 Myxococcota bacterium
GGACGCCGCCCTGCCGCCCGACCCCGACGCCGCCCCGCCGTCGCCCGACGCGGCGCCCCCGGAGCCCGACGCCGCCGGTCCGTGCGCCGACCCCCGCTTGGGCACGCCGTGTGTCCTGCCCGGCGTCTGTGGCGAAGGCGTGTATGTCTGCGTGGCCGACGACATGGAGCCCGTCCGCTGCTCGACGGCCCCGGGTGAGGTCGACTCCCCCGCCGCGCCCGAGATCTGCAACGGCCTCGACGACGACTGCGACGGCGCGGTCGACGGCCCCGCGACGGACGCGCTCGACGCCTGCACCGAAGGCCTCGGGGTGTGCGCAGCCGACGGCGTCCTCCGGTGTGTCGACGGGCAACAGACCTGCGATGCGCGCCCCGGCGTACCCGGCGAGGAGCGCTGCAATCTGCTCGACGACGACTGCGACGGCGAAGTCGACGGGCCGGACGCCGACGGAGGAGACGCCTGCGTGCTCGGCCTGGGGGTCTGCGCCGCGGACGGGGTGCAACGGTGCGTCGACGGGCAGCAGACGTGCGACGCCCG
Organism: Myxococcota bacterium; assembly: GCA_023150895.1. Lineage (GTDB taxonomy): Bacteria > Myxococcota_A > Bradymonadia > UBA7976 > UBA1532 > CAINDO01. The sequence goes on from JAKLJY010000106.1 coordinate 538, forward strand.
ACCCGGGGCCGCCGCGCCCGAGGTCTGCAACGACCTCGACGACGACTGTGACGGGGCGCTCGACGAGGACGCCGGCTGCCTCTGCGTCGCGGAGGAAACCGCCCCGTGTTACGACGGCCCCATCGGCACCGAGGGCCTCGGTCTCTGCCTCGGTGGTGAACGCACCTGCCGCGCGGATCGCCAGGGTTTCGGTGCATGCGAGGGTCAGGTCCTGCCCGAACCGGAGGCCTGCAATACACTCGACGACGACTGTGACGGCGACGTCGACGAAGGCTTCGACTTCGAGAGCGATCCGGCGAACTGTGGCGCATGCGGCATCGTCTGCGGGGGCCGCGGCGCCCTCGAGGAGTGTCTCGCCGGCGAGTGTGTTCTCGTCCGGTGTGAAGACGGCCGCTACGATCAGGACCTCGATCCGGCGACGGGCTGCGAGCGCAGCTACGAGCCACGACTCGTCTACGTGGGCGAGGGGGGCGACGCCGAGCCGGATGGCAGCCCGGCAGACCCCTTCCCCACGGTGGTCGCCGCGCTCGCGTCGACGGGCGAGGCCCCCGGCACGACCGTCGTCATGCTGCCCGGTCAGTATCCCACCGGCGATCTCTCCATCGCCGCCGAGCGCATCACCCTCATGGCCGATACGCCCGGCACCGTGACGTGGCCGATCGTGGCCGGCGTCGCGGGCGTGCAGCTTCGGGGCGATCACAGCCGGGTGCGGGGCATCGTCTTCACCGCGGAGAACTCGGCGCGGGCGGTGCAACTCGTCGGCGCCGGCATGGAGGCCAGCGGGGTCGTCGTCGGGAACGTCAACACCACCAGCGCCGTCAACCCGCCCCGCGGCGGGGTCGGCCTCTCGGCGACGGGTCCCGCGGCACGTCTCTCGGACATCAGCATCGGCAACGTCCGCGGCATGGCCGGGCGCCAGGCTTCGGACGCGACCCGAAATGGACAGAGCGCCACGGGTCTGTTCGTCGACGGCAGCGCGCCGTTGATCCTGCGGGTGACCGTGGCCGATACGACAGGCGGCGCCGGCGGGGTGAATCCCAGCGCCGACACGATTCACGGACCCGGCGGCTCCGCCGTCGCGGTCGGCATTCGCAATGCGGTCGACGCGCTGATTCATGGGGTACTGGTCGACGGCGTCACGGCGGGCAACGGTTGCTGCGTCACCTTCGACGGCGAGAAGAACGGCGGCTCGGGCGGGCCCGCATTCGGTCTCACCCTGACCGACGCGCCCGGCGCTCGCGTGCGCGCTTCGACCGTGACCCGCATCCAGGCAGGTCGCGCCGGTGCCTCGGGCGCAAATGGAAGCTACGCGTACGCGGGCAACTCCGGCGGCCGGGCCGAGGCCATCACGCTGACGCGCGCAGACGGGGCGATGCTCGACGCTTTGACCGTGCTCACCGTCGCGGGTGGGGCGGGCGGCGGCACGGTCCGGGCGAGCGCATATGCGCGCAACGCCGCGGGTGGCACGGGCGGGGGCGCGGTGGGCGTCAACGTCGTCACGAGCCTCGACGTCACCCTCACCGCGCTCGGCGTCGACGGTCTGCGTCCGGGCGACGGGGGCACCCCCGGCGGCGGCGTCCCGGGCGTGGCCTTCGGCGCGACCATCGACGCAACGAGCCGCGGCGCCGCCTTCGACGCGGCCTCCCGCGTCCACGGGGAGGCCTTCCACTACTACGACGGCGAGCGCGGCGTCGTCATCGCCGACGAGGTGCTCGACGCGCCGGTCTGGCCGACCAACTGGGGCCGGATTACGCTGCGGAACGTCAGCGGCGCCGAGGTCCGGGGCACACGCGTCCTCGGCCTCACGGGCGGCGGCGCGCGCATCCGGGGCGCTGGCGGCGACCCGGGCATCCCGCCCCCGACCGTCGGCCTCTACATCGATGCGGAGACCACGGGCGTCGCGGTGCGCGGCTCCGAGTTCACGAACCTCGTCGGCGGGCCCGCCGGACCTTACAGCGACCCCGCCGAAGCCATGACGGAGCGTGGCGGCACGGTGCATGCCATCTTCGCCGAAGCCCACGCCGCAGACACGCTGGTCCTGTCGGGCAACGTGTTCGGTCTGTTGACCGCGGGGCGCGCGCTGCCGGGGGCCCGCGAAGCACAAGGCCATGTCGTCGCCGTGGACGCCGCCCGCGCCGTCACCGCCGATCACAATCTCTTCCACACGCTCACGGGCAGGGAGGTCTGGGGCTACGCGTTCCGCGCGCCGGGCCGGAACGCGACGTTCACCCACGAAACACATGCGGACTACTCGGGGGCGACACAGGAGACCGCGGTGCGGGTGTTCAACGCCGAGGGGGGCATGAACGCCGCGGTGACCCACGGCATCGTCGCCGGCGTGCAGGAACTCCTGCGGGGCGACGTCGCCGGGCAGGCCGCGCGTCTGAGTCACAGTTACGTCCTGATGTTCGACACGCTCGACCCGGGGGTCGTGAATGCGGCGGCGGGTGTGAACGTGCTGCGCGCCGATCCGCTGTTCAGCTTCAACCCCGTCGAGTACGGCCTCGCCGCGGGCTCGCCGGCCGTCGACGCGGGCGATCCCGAGTCGGACTGCGATCTCGAGCCCCCCGATCCCGACGGCGTCTGCCGCGCCGATCTGGGCCATCTGGGCAATACGCCGGCCGGGCGAGGCGTCGCGGGTCGCTGAGCGAAACGGTCGCGGGACGGTCCCGGGACGGTCGTAGGACAGTCGTGGGACGGTCGCCGCCGCCCCGTTCGAGCGACGAGGGCGGGGCGCCGCGCGGGCGAGCCGCCGCCGGGGTCACCGTGCGCCGCTGGCACGAGCGATGCAAAATCACAGGGCAGACCCCGAAATGGAGGCTCCCATGACCCGCCACTCACTGCCCACCCTGACCGCCCTCGTCGCGCTGACCCTCACCATCGGCTGTGATGCGCCGTCTCTCGAACGCTGCGTCGACGTGAACGACGGGCGCGTCTGCACCCAGGGCGATCCGGCGGTCGTTGCGCGCGCCCCCGAGTGCCACTTCGACGGCGCGAACACCGTGATCTGCACGGAGGGCGAGCCCACCGAGGTCCAGGTCCAGGCCGTCATGTCCGAGCCGAACATCCTCCTGCCCGCGTATCTCGACCCCGAGACGACGGGCGGCGGCTCCGGCTGCGACGGCGGCTGCCCGGCGAGCCCGTATGCCACGGGGGACACCTGCGCCGCCGCGCCCGACGAGGTCGATCCGCTGTTCGACGTCCTGACCCACTGTACCGCGTGTATCACGGGGGGCCCGGCGGCCCTCGGTCACTGCTTCATGTGTTACAATGCCGTCGAGGGCGCCGCCGAGTGGAACCGGCGTCTCAACGCGCTCGAGCCCATGACCTGCCAGCAGTACCAGTGGTGCGCGGCGCGGGGCATCGACACCGAGGATCCGTGGATGGTGCCGTCCTGCCCGGCGTATGTGTATCACGCCGAGTGCGGCAACCTCGACCGCGACGCGATTGAAGCGGGGCCGACGCTCGACGCGCTGCTCTCGGGGGTCGAGACGAGCCCGCCGGGGAGGCCGGCCGGGCCCGCGGTGAGCCCGCCGTCCGAAGGGGCGCCCCCCGACGACGCCGTCGTGTTCGCCGCCCTCGAAGCCAGCGGCTGGCGCATCCACGCGGCGGCCCGGCGCCTGGGCATGCCGCGCACGACACTCTACAAGCTCATCGACCGAAGCGCCGCCCTGCGCACCGCAGCCGACATTCCCGACGAGGAAGTCCGGGCCGTTTTTGCAGACTGTGGCGGGTCCATCGCCGACATGGTGCCGCGACTGCGGGTCTCCGACCGGGCGCTGCGCGCGCGTCTCAAGGGACTCGGGCTCGACCCGGCTGCCGAGAACTGACGCCGCCCGCGGACGTCACGGAAGCGCGCGTGGCGTCCCGGGCCGTTCCCCGACCGCGCGGATCGTCTCCAGAAACACGCGCCGTGCGGCGACCGCGTCGCGCAAGCGCTCGGCCGTGCCCGGATCGCCCTCGCCGGCGAGGCGGAGTTCGTCCCGGGCGATGCGGTCCTCGACGGCGGCCGCGAGGCCGGCGGGGTACTGTTTCGAGAGTCCGACGGGGTCGAAGAGTGCGGTCTTCTCGTCGGGTGTGAGGGGCACCTCGACAAACCCACGCGCCGTCAATCGCTCGACGAACTCCGGGACGTGCGCGTATCCGACGAGGACGAGCGTCGGGCCGGCGGGGTCGAGGGCCCCGAGGACGTTTTCGACCATGTGATCGTCGCGCGTGTCGTCCGTGCGCCGCCGCCCGGCGGGTCCGGACGCGACCCAGTCGATGCCGCGGACCTCGGCACCGCTCGCCCGCCCGACGAGGTGGGCGAAGGCCATCTCGATGGGCCCATCGGCCAGATGTCCGGCGGCGAGTTCGGCGGGCAGGCTCTCCACGAGCAGGCGGGCCGGGCGCAGATGTGTCACGACGGCCTCGACGTGTTCGAGTCCGTACTCGGCGGTGATGAGATGGTCGCCGTGGATCGTCCCGAGCAGGAACACATCCCCATTCGCGCCCCGCAGGCGGACGAGCAACGCATCGCGGGCCTGTGTCGGTGCCATCCGCAGCAGGGCGAACGTGCGCAGTTCGGGCAGGACCGCCAGCGCGACGCCGGCGACGCCGACGGCGAAGCCGAGGACACCGAGCAGCCTCCGGACGCCGCGCCGCACGCGCTCACCCGATCCGGCAGTAGGCCGTGACCGCGTCGGGATCGAGGGCCACGAAGGTGAATCGACGGCGCATCGAGTCCGCGTCCGGGAGCGCGTCCGCGCTCGGCAGCAAGCCGGCGAGCGCCCGGGAGAGGGGCGGCGACGCGGCACCGAGCGCCTCGACGACGTCGGCGTCCGAGCGGAACCAGTCGGGGCAAAAGAGATTGAGTCGGGGCGTCGGTCGGTGCACGCCGTCGTGCGTGAGGGCGACGTGGACCTCGCCTCGAGGTCGCAATGGCCCGCCGATCGCCGCCCAGGGGGCCCACGCGTCCGGGGCGAACACGGCGAGCCTTCGCGCGTCGAGCACGGCCTGCACGTAGAGTTTCACCGAGGCGACCCGGTCGTCGACGAGGTTCCACCCGACGATGTGCGGCGTGCCGCCGATCTCCGGCTGCAACCAGGGGAGGAGCGCCTCGGGCCCCGCGCCCGGCAACCCGGACGTCGCCAGCAGGTGATAGATCGCCAACCCGCCCCGATACTCCGGACGCGACGCCCACGGGTTGAAGTACACCTTCGCCCCGTGCCCGCCCGCGCCGTCGGCCGCGAGCCCGAGCCAGAGCCGGAAGTTGCCGCCGAACGTCGGATCGGGACCGTCCGGGAAGATCGACAGTGCGGCGTCCAGGCGCGCGCGGGTGTTCTCCCCGCCCCACCGGGACACGAATCGGCGCGCGCGGTCGGCCTCCCAGGCGGCCCGGCGGTCGTCGGACAGACCGGGTTCTCCCGGTTGGGCGATGAAACGCACGTGTGTCCGGCCGTCCGTCCGCACGCGGATGGACACTTCGACCGGACGCCCGTCGGGGCAGACGCCGGACGGAAACGGCACAGGCGCCTCCGGATCGTGCCCCGCCCACTCGACGGCGATGTCTTCGAACGCGCGTTGCAAGGCCGCCGCCATGGCCGGGGGCGCACCGAGCGCCGCCAGGGTGTGCTCGAAGGCGGCCGTGTAGGTCCGTGAGGCGGGCATCACCCTTCCACCAGCGCGGCGCCGAAGACACGTTCGCCGAAGCTCGGGCGGTCGAGGTAGTCGGCCGTCGTCTCGGCGCGCTCGGCGGTCGGGTCCGTGCGATGGAAAATGCGCAGCAGCACCGACGCGATGATCGCCTGCGTGAACAGACAGTCCGGTTTGCCGCCCCGATCACCCGTGGCACGGAGGTCGGCCGCGCGACACCCGAAACACAGATTCCGGGCGAAACACGTCTGGCAGTCCGGATGTGCGCCGAGATCGCCCGGCTCGAAGAGTGCGCGCGCCTGCGACCAGTCCCAGGGACGCGGATCGGGCTCGGCGAAGCTCCCGAGCTTCAACGACGGCTCGCCGACGAACATCCAGCACGGATACACGTCGCCATCGCCGGCGATACACAACAGATCGCGGCCCGCCGCGCAGATGGAGCGGCTCGGCGACCGCGCGGCCAGCGCCTGCAGGACCCGCGCGCTGAACGAGTTGGCCATCCAGTCCCCGCGGACGAGCAGGTTGTCGACGCTCCATTCGGCCGCGGCGCAATACTCGCGGATGCGTTCCGCCAGCGTCAGCGCGAGTTCGGGCCGGGTGTACGGCCCCGGACTCACCGGCGGCGCGTGCAGCACACGCTCCCCGAGTTCATCGCGGAACCACCGCACCAGATCGATGAGATGCAGGCCGGCGTCGAGGTGCAGGCGGCTGAACGTCGCCTCGTACTCGACGCTCACCCCCGCGTCGCGCAGGGACTCGATGCCGGCCCGGATGCGGTCGTAACTGCCCGCGCCGTCGGCCGTGACGCGCCCGCGGTCATGCACCTCCCGGGGGCCGTCGAGGCTGACCGTCGGGCGCAGGCCGTACCGTCGGGCGAGCCGCAAGAACTCGCTCCCGAGCCGCAGACCGTTGGTCGTGATGACGAACCGCGGCGGGGCCGACAGGCGACCCTCGGCGACCGCGCGCGAGAACGTCTCGCAGACCCGCTCGACGGCTTGCAGGTTCAGCGAGGGCTCGCCGCCGATGAACTGCACCGTCTCGATGGCATCGAACCGGGCAATCGCGTTCTCCACCACCCGCTGCGCCCACTCGGGACTCATGACCCGCCCGACGGGGCGTTCGTAGAGACCGCGATTGGCGTAACAGTAGGTGCAGGCCAGATTGCAGGTGTCGGCCACGCTGACGGCCAGCTTGAAAAGGCGGTTCGAGCCCTCGCCGCCCTCGGCCCGGGGGACCGCATCCCGCGGCACCGCCGAAGCGATGGTGTCCAGTCCCGGCTGCGCGTCGATGCGTTCGACGAGCGCGGCGAGTTCGTCCCAGTCGGGCGCGTCGTCGGGCATGGACGCCGCGCTCTCGACGACGCCACCCAGCGCCGCCGCCAGCTCGGCCCCCAGGGGCTTGACGTCGAGCGTTTGTCGGTCGAACAGAATGCCGACCTTGCCCTCACCGAGGTGGGTAGACGCGCTCAGACGTCGCCGGGTGGCGGCCGGGTCGTGCATGTTCGCCTCAGCGTGGCTGCGCCGCGACGGTGCCGAGGTCCTCGAGGGGGCGCGACCAACTGCCGCCGCAGCCGAGGCCCCACGCGCCGACGAGCTCGCCCTTCAGCTTGCGGACCGTCTCGATGCTCGTGTTGATCTTCAGGAGCAGCGCCTTGTCGCCGGCCGAAATGCCCACGAGACCGCTGGCGATGAAGTAGGTCCCCGCGACGCGCTGCTTGATGCCCATGACTTTCCCCTTTCTCCCGGTGTTCGGGAGAGTGCCTATCTGCGCGGTTCAGGCTCGTACGCCCAACCGGCGGGCTCTCCCTAAACACGGAGCCCCCATGTGCAATTGACCTGGGTCAAGCCCCGTTCGGGTCCGCCCGCCGCAGCGTCGTGTCACCCCCACGCCAGCGCGCGCAGACCCGTCACGAGCAGCCACCCCAACGACACCCCGCCGAGCAGGACCCCGGCCAGGACCGCCCGCCCGTTTCGCGCTCCCCTCCGCAGCCAGATCCCGGCCGCCACCAGCGCCAGCGCCAGGACGACCGCGGCCGCCCCCTTTCGCCCGGCCGCGCCGGGGGCCAACCGCTGCCCCTGCGCCCCGTGCGCGACGAAGCCCCCGACCTGTGCGATGGCCCCCTCCGGCAGGCGCACGAGCGCGGCCCCCATCACTTCGCCGGCCGCCGGCGGCAGGGCCCGCCACGCCCCGCCCTCGTAGACCATCTCCGGGGCCCCGCGGAGGGCCAGCGCGCCCCCTCCCAGGCGCTCGAGGGCATGCCAGGTGCCCGAGCCGGGCACGGGCGGCAGGGGCGCCCACGAGGTCGCCCCGGGCGTCCGCCGATACACGCGGGCTTCGCCCCCGCGGGCGAGCATCAGCACGACATCGCCTTCGGCGGTTCGCACGGCGTCGAAGCGGTCCGGTGCCGGCGCATCCTCGGGCAACGCCGGCAGCGGCTCCTCCGGCGATGCCGCCCGCCGTAGAGCCGGCACGCGGGGCGTCGCGGCGCGGGGCAGCGTCAACAGCGTCTGCGCGTCGAGCACCACCCAGTGATGCGTGCCGCCGTCCGGCGGCGTCACCCCGGCGGGAACGGGCGGCTCCACGGCCGGAATCGCCATCACGGCCTCGCCGGCCGACCACACGCCCGTCCGCGGATCGTACAGGTGCGCCGCGCGCGGTCGCGCCGCGTCCCCCGAGCCGAAGCTGCGCAGCGCCACCGCCAGGCGGCCGTCGTCGAGCACCACCGCGTCCATGAACTGCGCGACCGGCGCCGGATGGCCGAGCGGGGTCCAGTCGGCCGCGCCCGGTCGGTTCAGATAGACGGCGTCGGGGCGGCGGTCGTCGGGCAGGGTCAGCGGCCCCCAGGCGAGGGCGAGCAGCGCGGCGAGGCAAATCCCGGCCCAGGCGACGCCGGTGGCGACGGCGGCGATCGTGCGTTGCATCGATCCCGGGGCGGGTGTTTGCGGGGACGGGGCAGCCATCGAGCGCGACGATAGGCCGGGCGCGCCGGGTCGACCCGAAAAATCTGCGCGTCGTCGTGAACCGGGCGCCGCCGAGCGTCACTTCATGGTCGAGACCACCGAAAGGCCCCGACATGACACGCCGTTTTCGCCCCCTCGCCCTCGCCGCCGCCCTCGCCTGCCCCACCCCGGGCGTCGCCGGCGTTGCCGGCACGACCCCACCCCTCGCCCTCGGTCCGGACGCCGTGCGCTTCGAACAGGTGCGCTGGCGCGAAGCCGGCGGCGCGACGTCGCAGACGGGCATTCTGACCGTCGACCCGGCCCGCATCGAGGCCCTCACGGGTTCGAGCACGGGTTACGTCAGCGTCTACGACGGTCGCCGCTTCACCGCGCTCAACGTGCCGGTGCACGCGGATCTGCAATCGCACCTGCCCGACCGCCTCGCCCGAGGCACGGCGGCGGACACGGACTTCGCGGCCCCCCTGAGCGTGGAGTTCGACCTCGGGACGCCCCGGGCGCTCCGGGGTCTGCGCGCGACGGTCGTCTACAGTGCGTCCCCGCTCGTCGGTCGGGCCGCGTTCCAGGTCGCCCAGAGCGCGCCCCTGACCCTGTTTCCGGTCACCCCCGTGCTCATGGCCGACGACACCGGCGTGTCCCTCCCCGAGCCGCCACTCACCTTCCAGGCCCCCTGGGACTCACCGGCGCTGCCGGACCTGCCGCTGGCCGCGGGCAATACCTGGAGTCTCATCCAGCCCCACGACATCAATGTGCAGGCCGCGCGCGATCAGTGCACCACGGCAGCCATCGCCAACGGCCTGCTCTTCCTCGACGCGGCGTATGCCATCGGGGTCCCGCACCTGCCCGGACGCGGACTCGCGCCGGCCGACGGGCTGATGCTGCTCTCGTGGCTCGACGGCCTCGGCCACCGGCCGTCGGACGGTCCGTGTGTCGGCGACGGCGCCTACACCTGCCGGCTCGACCCCGACGACGGCTGGGCGAAGGGTCACGACCGGGGTTTCATGGACGCGCTGTATCGCTACATCGGCTGGTACCTCGACGCCGATCGACTCACCATCGCGCACCAGGGCGGCGAGCACGAGGTCTTTCCCGGCGGGTGCAGCATGATCCCGCAGGACGAGCCCGTGAGCCTGCGCGCGGGCACGAAACCGACCTTCGAGTGGATCTGCGACCGCGTCGCCGCGGGAGAGGCCGTGCTGATCAGCACCGTCCGTTACTCCGTGCCCGAGGGCGGCGATCCGGAGACGGATCAGGTGGCCCAGAGCGCCCACATGCAGCGTGTGTTCGGGTGCGGTGAGTCCGCCGGGAGCCGGTATCTGTACCTGCTCGACGACGGCGCGCAGGACGGCATGACGGACGACGCCGTGCCGATGTGTGCGCTGAACGACGGGCTGCGCTGGTGGATTCGGGGCGTTTCGGACTCGGACGGGGACGGCTGGCTCAACGTGAAGAACGACCTGCATGAGATCGAGTTCGCGCTCGCCGTCGGGGTGAAGTGAGGGGGGGTCAGGTCGGATCGCTCGCCACGTTCGCGGACGATGGGACGAGGAACGCGATGGACAGCAGACCGGGCGAACTCCGTTGGTCGAGCGCCCGGGGCACGCGGAGTTCCACGCTTCCGTCGTCCCTCGCGTGGAGTTCAATGGCCTCGATTGGATAGATTCGTCGCGCAGTGGGCGTGTTCGCGAGCGCGTGCGCCTGCGTCTCGCCCAAGGGCGCGAGCGTGGACGTGGCTTCCACGCGGAGGCCGGGTTCTCGCGACCGGAGCGCATCGAAGAACCGGGCCGGGAGAACGATGTCCGCGTGGTCCGGCTTGTAGACGCGGGCCGCCGCGCCGGCCAGCGACCGAGTCATGCAGAAGCCGTCGATGAGCGCGGAGGTCGCACGCGTCCGGACCTCGTCGACGAGATAGCCGTCCGGATCGAAGCCGAGTCGACCCCAGGCCGCGAACGTCGGATCGTGGAACAAGGTCAACCAGCCGAGCGCGGGGGCCGGGGCGGCGGTGAAGATCCGCCCGAGATCCCCCGAGAACCGCTCCGCCACAACATGCCGGGCGGCGCGATGAAGTCGCGCGTGGGGGTCGGCGAGCCGTTCGAGCGCGCGGGAAATCGCCGCGAATCCATCGAACCATGCTTCGACCGCAGGCTCCGACGGGGTCGGGAAACCGGCGAACGGTGCGCCCATCAGGGCCAGAAACACGCCGATCGCCCCCCGAGCCGCGCCCTCGGACAGCATCGGGTCGTCCAGGAGCAGGGCGGCCAGAAGCGACACGGCGCCGAGCACGTCCTGCGTCGCATGTTCGAGAGTTCGACACAAGGCCAGGACGAGGTGTTCGACCGACGCATCCTCGCCGCGGACCAGGCCGAGTTCGCCGATGGCGAGCAAGATGGGCTCGCGCCATGCGGGATTCAGAACGCGATGCGCGTCGGCCAGAAGCGCGTCGAGCGCACCGGACCGGATCAGTTCCCGACCCGCCAGGTACTCTCCCAGAGAGAGGTGAAGAAACCCGTAGGCCCCGGGCGACTGCTCAACCAAGAGGCCGAGCGACTCCCGAATGATGCTCAGGTCGTCCGCGGCCGAATCGGCCGGGACGAGAAATCCGCGACGTCGAGCGCGGTTCAGCGCCGAAATGACATCGCTCTCCGGGATCGCCGCGCGAAAGCCGGAGGCGACCAGATCGAGAGCCAGCGGACCGAGCACCCGGAGCGCGTCGGAGGTCCGCAAGGACGGCGCGCCGATCGATTCGCTCACCCCCGAATAGGATCGCGCCCGATTCCATCGCTCGACGAGAACGTGCGTCATGTGCCCGAAGAGTTCGACGCGATGGTCCGGCAGACGAACCCCAGCCCGATGAACGATGGCCAGGATCGTGAGGAGAAGCGGGACACCGGCGAGCGTTGCCAGCCCGGGACGCGCCCGGAGTTCGTGTGCGAGGCGACGACCCTCCGCACGCCCACCCGCCTCGGCCTCCGGGCCGCTGCGGTCTCGCGCATACCGACCACAGAACCGAACCAGAAAGTCCTCAATCTGAGAGCCGCTCAGGCGCTCAAGGGTGACGACCGTCCCGGCTGTCACTGACCGTTCATCGTACCCGGCGGGCCGCGTGGCCATCACGACCACACAGCGGCCGAGCTCGGGAAGCGACGCGCCGAGCCACCGGGCGAGACGCCCGGGAAAGGCGACCTCGTCCAGACCGTCGATGAGGAGAACCAATGAGCGGGCACGGCCCGGCGTTGCGAGGAAGTCAGCCGCCGTCGGCGCGATGCCCAGAAGATGGTCGACAATCTGCGCCAGGAGGGGGAGCTCCCGCCCGGATGTCAACGACGCGGCGTGCACGAGCACCGCCAGGGGCCGCTTCCGACCAAATACGGCGCGGACCGCGCCCTGCAACGCGCATCGGCGAAGGTAGAACGACTTCCCCGATCCGGGACCGCCGACGAGGACGACGCGCCCTGCCGCGCCCGGGGCTGCGGCAAGTCGCGCAATGATGCGATCGACCGGCTCCGGTTCGGCGCCTGGCGCGGGGAGCAGCGCCGCCGCGCCGGAAAGAGCGTCCATCGGCGGACCCACCACTCGGCCGCGTAGGGTCTGATAGGCGTCGAGCGTCTCGAACGCGGTGTCTTCGATCTCGGAGCGGATCAGCCCACGAAGGTCGAAACGAGCAAACCGCGCGCGATAAGCCGCGCCGAGTTCGCGGCGAGCATCCGCGAGCAAAGGCCGGCCTTGCGGTTCGTAGGCGATCTCCCCCTCGGCAGCCAACGCGGCCTCCGCGTCCGGACAGTGTCGGTACCACAAAGACATGGCCGCCGGCTCGAGAAGCACGAAGAGCTGCGCTCCCCTCAGGCTCAGCGACGTTCGGAGGCCGTTGAGGCCCGCCATCCAGCGGCCGACGGCCTCGGGGTCGACGCTGACCGGTGGCCCGACGAGCAGCGCCGGCCCCGCGCCGAGCTGCGCGACCGCCGACCATTCGAGCCTGCGCGCCCGGATCTGGCTCTCGATGGCGCGGGCCACGGCCTCGGCCTGCGTGGTCGGCACCATGACACGAATCACGCCCGTCCGGCCACACACCGAATCGAGCAGCCTCGAAACGGCTGCCAGATATCTCACCGTCACGGTGGCAGCTCCGACTCCACCAATGGATGCACGCGAAACAGGGTCCTCGTGCTCGGCGGAGACGGCGGCACGGCGAGGATCTGACTGCTCTCGAAGAGCCGGGACGCCCGATCCTCATCGGCTTCCGTCGTACATGCCATCATGCCTGAATCTCGCACGCCGGCGAGGAGACGGGCGTCCGCTCCCGTCAGCGCGCTATTGAGTCGGCGACCGACGACGCGGTGGGCCTTGTCCAGATCGGCAGCCGCGAGCGACGAGCGGCCCGCAACGATCATCTCTGGGATGGCCTCGCGCATGAGATACATCGCCGTCCGGGCATGCCCGCCGCACCATGCGACGACTTGCCGACAGAGCGGTTCCGGCAGGACCTCCTCCGCATCGAGTCCGGCTGCCCGAATGCGCTTCTTGATCATCTCCCCGATCGCCCCTGGCCGACCCGTAAACGACCAGACCTCCACGGGCTGGTAGCCCAGGTCGGGCAACGTCGTCACCTTGGTCATGCTGCTCGGGGGCGCTGCGATGACGAACGCAAAGGGGAGTTTCGGCAAGAGGAGCGTTCGTTCGAAGACGTCCCGAAAGCGCTCCGCCGCCTCACCGTTCATCTTCTCGAGCCCATCGACGAGCGCAACGAACGGTTGACCGACCTTCTGCCTTGCCGATGCGTGAATCTCGGTGTTCGCCGCCAGCATCGCGTTCGCGGCCGGGGAGTTCTCGTGCACGACCTCACGTTTGCCTCGGTCGCGGAGCAGCAGACCGGCGGCAGCCGCTGCCAGTCCGAGACCGGCAGCGGCGACCGGCGCACCACCTGCGGATCCGACGACGATCGACCCGACCGTCCCGGCGCCTTCCGCGAAGCGCCCGAGGGCGCCGAGTTGTTGTTCCAGTGCCGGCGTTGCGTCTTTCCCGAAGTACACTGCGGACAGCTTTCGGTAGGCCGCTTCGCGTTCCCTGCCATCCAGGCTGCCGACGAGACTGAGTCCGATGAGATAGCAGAGATCGAACGCCGTGACATCGGCGGCGTTCACCCGGGCCGCGTCGAGGTCGACGACGAAGGATTGGACGCTTCCCGACCCGGAAAGCAGGCGGTTCAAACGCCTGATCTCGGTACTCTTGCCACAGCCTCGACCGCCGATGATGAGCCAGTGCTGTTCGCCCGGCCCCAGCGCCTCGATCCGCCGCCGGATGTTTTCGGCCGCCGACTCCACGGGCTCGACGTAGATTGCATCGAGATCGTCCGGGGTTCGATCGACCGCGCACAGCTCGACGAGCCGCCGAAGCTTGTCGCGGCGCTGCTTGTCGAATGATGGAGCCGTCACGCGCCGACCACCCCCGCCCGCTCGAGCATGGCATGCAGCAACACATTGCAGCCCGCCTCGATGTGTTCGGGCTTGGCGTCCTCGATCTCGTTGTGGCTGATGCCGTCTTTGCAGGGGATGAAGATCATGCCGGCCGGGGCGAGTCGAGCCATGTAGACGGCGTCGTGCCCGGCGCCGCTGACGGCCTCCATGGCCGAGTAGCCGTATTTCTCTGCCCCGTGGGCGACGGCGGCGACACAGCCCTTTTCGAAGGGACACGGGGGGAAGTAGCTGACCTGCTCGATGCCGACGCTCAGGCCCGTCTCGGCGGCGATCTTGGCGCCGAAGGCCCGGATCTCGGCGTCCATGGCGTCGAGGCGGGCGCTGTCGACGTTGCGCAGGTCGATGCTGAACTTCGTGGTGCCGGGGATGACGTTGCGGCTGTTGGGGTGCACCTGCACGAACCCGACCGTGCCGCGACCGTAGGGCGGGTAGCGGTTCGCGATGGCGACGACCTCCTGCATGATGCGCGTCGCGACCTGCAGCGAGTCCTTGCGCAGCGCCATGGGGGTCGGGCCGGCGTGGGCCTCCATGCCGGTGACGACGCAGTCATACCAGCGCAGGCCGAGCACGCCCGTCACGATGCCGATCGTCTTGCCGGCGTCCTCGAGCACCGGCCCCTGCTCGATGTGTGCCTCGAAGTAGGCGCCGATGGGGTGCGCGCCGGGCTCCTCGGTGCCGACGTAGCCGATCTTCTCGAGCTCGTCCTTCACGGTCAGGCCGGCGACGTCCTTGGCGGCGTAGGCGACGTCGAGGGTGAAGGCCTTGGCGAACACGCCCGAGCCCATCATCACGGGCACGAAGCGCGAGCCCTCTTCGTTCGTCCAGGCGACGACCTCGATGGGGGCGTCGGTCACGATGCCGCGGTCGTTCAGCGTGCGTACGACCTCGAGGCCGGAGAGCACGCCGTAGTTGCCGTCGAACTTGCCGCCGGTGGGCTGCGTGTCGATGTGACTGCCGCAGACGATGGGGGGCAGCGCGTCGTTCTTGCCCGCCCGACGCATGAAGATGTTGCCGATCTTGTCCACCGTGACCGTCATGCCCGCCTCGCGCGCCCAGCCGCTCACCAGGTCGCGGCCCTGCCGATCGAGATCCGTGAGCGCCAGCCGGCACACCCCGCCCTTCGGCGTCGCACCGATGCGGGCGAGCTCCATCAGCGAGGCCCAGAGCCGCTGACCGTCGACGCGGGGGAGGTCGGAGGGGGTCTTCGGGTCGGAGGGGGTGTTCGTGATGGTGGAAGCGCTCATGGTTCGTCTACTCCTGTTGGCGTGCCGGGGCAGCCTAGTGCGTTCCGCGAGCGGTGGCCAGAGGGGGCGGCCCCGGTCTATGCTGCGCGCCCGTGCCCGCCCCCCCGCAGACCCCCCGACCCGGCCTCCCGACCGCCTTGCGCGCGTGGCTCGACCGCCGGCGCCGGCTCCCGCGCGACGCGCGCCTCTATCTCATCGGCGCGGCGCTGATGGGCCTCGGGCACGGGGCGACGTGGGTCCACCTGAACCTCTTCTACAAGGCCGCCGGGCTCGACGAGCACGCCATCGGCACGCTGCTCGCCGTGACGTCCATCGGGGGCACGGTCGTGGCCCTGCCCGCCGCTGCGCTGGTCGAGCGCTGGCCGACGGGGCGGGTGCTGGCCGTCGCCGCGCTCGGGTTCACGGTCTCTCTCCTGGCGCAGATCATCGTGCCCGATCTGCCCGCGCCGGGGCTGCACCTGCCCCTGTGGACGCTGGCGAGCGTGGCCTTCGGGGTGCTGTTCGCCGTGCACCACGTCGCGGCCGCGCCGTTTTTCATGCGCGTCGCGCCGCCGGATCTGCGGCCGGATCTGTTCGGCCTCGCGCAGGCCGTGGAGACCGCCGCCACCCTCTTCGCGGCGCTGCTCGTCGGCTGGCTGGCCCGGGGCGTGGGGGACGCCGTCGGCTCCGAGATGCGGGGGCTGCAGGTCGGCCTGGCCGTCGCCGCGCTCACCACCTTGCCGGCGTACTTCGTGCTGCGCCGCATCGAGAGCGCGCCCGCGCCGCCCGCGCAGGCCCCGGGCACACGGCGGGGATGGTTCGCGCCGCTGCGGGTCTCCGACAAGGGCCTCGTCGCCCGCCTCATGCTGCCGACGACGCTCGTGGGTCTGGGCGCCGGTCTCATCATCCCCTTTCTGAACCTGTATTTCCGCGACCGATTCCATCTGGATCCGGGCGAGATCGGCACGGTGTTCGCGGTCGGGCAGGTGCTGACGACGTTCGCCTTCCTGGCCGGGCCGGCCTTGGCGCGACGCGTGGGCACGGTCGCCGCGATCGTCGGGACGGAGCTTCTGTCCATCCCGTTCTTTCTGGTGCTGGCGTTCTCGACCACCCTGCCCTTCGCCCTCGTCGCGTTCTGGATGCGCTCGGCGCTGATGCAGATGAACCAGCCGATCTCATCGGCCTTCGCGCTCGAGCTGGTCCCCGAGCGCGAGCAGGCCGCGGTCAACTCGGTGCGGCACGTCGCGTGGAATCTGTCGTGGGCGGTCTCGACGCAGCTCGGCGGGCTGTGGATTGCCGCGAGCGGACACACGCCGCCGATGCTGGCGACGGTCTGTCTCTATGTACTGGCCTCGCTCACGTTCTGGGGGTTCTTCGGGCGCGGGCGAACGCGCGGGCGACCGCGCGGGCGGCCGGACCCATAACGGCGCCGCCGCCGCCTTAGGGCTCGGGCCAGGCCGAACAGGCCCGCCAATCCCCCGAGCGTCCCCGCGCCGGCCGCCCCCGCGACCCCCGGCGCCACGGCACAGCCGCCGCCCCCCGGGCCCGTCTCGACCGCGGTGTACCCCGCATCGGCGCCGTCGTCGTCGAGGGCCTGTCCGCCCGCGCCCGGCTCGCCGCCCCCGGCCGTTCCCCCCGTCGGCGCGGGTCCGGGACCGACGGCGTCGGACTCGGGAACGGAAACGAAGGCATCCTCCGTGCGCCAGATGACCTCGGCGGCGTCGACTTCGGCCTCGCCATCAGGCGGCGACGTCGGCGGTCCCGCCGGCGCTTCGACGACGCGGGCGCGCACGCTGAGGGCATCGTCGGCCGGTCCACCCTGATCGGCGAACCACGCGGCGCCCTCCTGCACGAGGGCGAACGTCTGCGTCGACTCGCCGAGCACGTTGCCATAGAGCGGCAGCGCGAAGCGCCCGACCTCACCGGGGGGTGTCGCCGCGGTGACGGACGACACACGCGTCGGCGAGAGCCACGAAGGCGCGCCGAGCACGCTCGGTTGGTCGCGCGGCGTCGGGGCGAGCTTGGTATTGGCGTCCCAACCGGCGCGCCCGGTATTGCGCAGCTCGACGAAACCGACGGCGGCCCGGCCGAGACCAATCTCGATGACACCGTCCGCGGCGGGCGAAAAGCCCCCGGTGCCCACGATCTCGGCCCGGTAGGCGGGTTCGGGACAGTGGGCCGCGTCGCCCGAGCCCGGCGCGATGATGGCGAGGTGGTTGGCCACCGTGCGCTCCCGGCCGTCGGACGGGCGGTTGACGACCCCGCCGTTGCCGAGCCACATCGTCGACGAGCCCCCGCCGTCGACGTTGACGGCGTCGAACGCCCCATGATCGCGCAGCACGCCGGCGAGTTCGTCGCACGTCATGCCTGCGGCGCCGCCCCGGCGGCCATCGACGACGACGAGAATCATCGTGCGATGGTCCTGACTGATGCCGATGGCCGTCCGCGGGTGGCGCGCCGTGCAGAGACCGTCGCCGTTGTCGCCGACCAGGTTGCCGTCGTCGAGCAGCGTCGGGCGTCCGCAGACCGCCTGCTGAGCGCCCGGCGGCAGGCCGACGACGTTCTCGTGCGGAACCTCGACGAACCGCGGACCGAAAGTGACCGGCGCGATGAACTCGTGATCCCCCCCGCCCCAGAGCTCGCCATCCCCCATCGCCGGCCCCATCGTCTCGTACGAGCCGTTGAAGAAGTCGCCGTTGATGGCCGCCGCCGCCCCGACCGAGCCGCCAAACGACGACACGACCTGTGCACGTTCGCCCGGTTTCGTGCCTCGAAACCGGATGCCCGGCGCGCAGAGGTCGACCTTGAGGACGTGGTAATCCTGCCCGCCGCCCTCGAAGCGCTGATACTGCCCGCCGGGGAAGCGCTCTTCGAAGGCCAGGGCGGCGCCGGGGGTGGCGAAGGTCAGCAGCGCGACGGCGGGGGCGAGCCGCGACGAGAACGGACGATGGGGGGCGAAGGGGCGCATCGCCGCAAGGTCGCACGGGGGGCCGCCTCGCGGCAACCGGAGGGCGCGGGATGGCACCCTTGCCCGGCGCGCTTATCTTGAAGACACCATGGTCGCCTCGCCAGACCCGGCGCGGGACCTCGCGCCCGCCGCACTCTCCGAACGACGCTGGCACGCGCTGCACGCCGCCGAGGTCGTCTCCGCGACGGCCTCCGACGCCTCGACCGGGCTGACCGCGGCGGAGGCGGCGGCGCGGCTCGAGCGCTTCGGACCCAACGCGCTGCCCGAGCCGAAACGGCGCACCCTCGCGGCCGTGTTCTTCGGTCAGTTCAAGAGCCCGTTGATTGCGCTGCTCTTCGGTGCGGCGGCGCTGGCGCTCGCCTTCGGGCACGCGGTCGACGCGGGGGTCATCACCGTCGTCGTTCTGCTCAACGCGGTCATCGGCGCGTTTCAGGAGGGCCGCGCGGAGCGCTCCCTGGCGGCCCTGCGGCGCCTCTCGCAGCTCACCGCCCGGGTCGTGCGGGATGGGGTGGAGGTCGCCGTCGAGGCGCGGATGCTCGTGCCCGGCGACGTGATCGTGCTGCAGGCGGGGGACGCCGTACCCGCCGACGCGCGCCTGCTCGAGGGCGCGGCGCTCCAGCTCGCCGAAGCCGCACTGACGGGCGAGTCGCAACCGGTGCCCAAGAGCCTGCCGGCGCTCGACGAGGGCACCCCGCTGGCCGACCGGCACAACATGGTGCACGCCGGAACACACGTCGCCGCCGGCCGTGCGCGGGCGGTCGTCGTCGCCACCGGGCTCGCCACCGAGATCGGACACATCTCGACGCTGACCGAGACCGCGACGGAGCCGCCCACCCCTCTCGAGCGCCGGATCGCCCGGTTCGGGCGCGCGGTGCTGTGGGCCGCCGCCGGTCTGTTCGTGCTGATCCTGAGCGTCGGTCTGTTCCACGGCCTCGCGCTGGAAGACATCGTGCTGGTGGCGATCAGTCAGGTGGTCGGCATGGTGCCCGAGGGGTTGCCGGTGGCCATGACCATCGCGCTCGCCGTCGGCGTGCAGCGCATGGCCCGCCGGCAGGCCGTGGTGCGGCGGCTCTCCGCCGTGGAGACACTCGGCTCGACGACGGTGATCTGCACCGACAAGACGGGCACGCTGACCTGCAACGAGATGACCGTGACCGCGCTCGTCCTGCCCGGCGGAGACACCCTGAGCGTTTCGGGGACGGGGTACGCGCCCGAGGGCATGTGTCTCCGGGGCGATGCCTCCCTCGCCGCGACCGCCGACCCGGCGCTCGAGGCCCTGCTGACGGCCGGCGTGCTGTGCAACGACGCGCATCTCTTGGCCCCGACCGACGACGCGCCCGACTGGCGCCCGCTCGGGGACCCCACCGAGGTCGCACTGCTCACGGTGGCGGTCAAGGCCGGCCTCGTGCCCGACGCGCTCCGGGCGGCGCACCCCCGCATGGCCGAGCTGCCCTTCGACGCGGCATCGAGCATGATGGCGACCCAGCACGAAGGCCCCGCGGGGCCATACGTCCTGGTCAAGGGCGCTCCCGAGGCCGTCGCGCGACTCTGCGCCGACGTCGATCCGATCCGGGTCCCCCTCGCCGCGGCGGTCGACCTGGCCGCCCGGGGCCTGCGCGTACTGGCCTTCGCCCGCATCGACGGCGCCGTGGTGGACGGCGCGCGGGGCTTCGCCGCGTTCACCGGCCGGGGTCGCTGCCTCGGCCTGACCGCCCAGGTCGACCCGCCGCGGCCGCAGGTGGCCCGGGCCGTCGCCCGCTGTCGCGCGGCCGGCATCCGCCCCGTGATGGTCACCGGCGACCACGTCGAAACGGGACTCGCCATCGCGCGGCAGCTGGACATCGCGCGCGACGGCGACCTCGCCCTCGACGGGCGCGCGCTCGAAGCCCTCGACGACGACGCGCTGACGGCGCAGATCGACCGGGTGGCGGTCTTCGCCCGCGTCCACCCCGCGCAGAAGCTGCGGATCATCGAGGCGTGGCAGCGCCGCGGGCAGGTCGTGGCGATGACGGGGGACGGGGTCAACGACGCGCCGGCGCTCGTGCGCGCCGACGTGGGCGTCGCGATGGGCCGCAGCGGCACCGAGGTCGCCAAGGAGGCCGCCGACATCGTCATCGGCGACGACGACTTCTCGCGCATCGTGGCCGCCGTCGAGGAGGGCCGCGTCGTCTACCGCAACATCAAGAAGGCCGTGCTGCTGCTGTTCTCGACGGCCGCGGGCGAGGTCGCGGTGCTGCTCGCCGCGCTGCTCGCCGGCCTGCCGCCGCCGTTCGCCGCCGTCCAGATTCTCTGGAACAACCTCGTCACCGAGGGTCTGATCACCGTCAACCTCGTGCTCGAACCGGCCGAGGGTGACGAGATGCGGCGGCCGCCCATCCCGCCGGACGAGCCGCTGCTGACCCCGCTGCTCTTGCGGCGCATGGCGATCATGGTGCCGGCCATCGTCGCGGTGACGCTCGGCTGGTACTTCTACCGCACCGCCGGCGGGCTGCCCGTGGCACAGGTGCAGACCGAGACCTTCACGCTGTTGGCCATCTGTGAATGGTACAACGTCCTCAACTGCCGCTCCGAGACCGCGTCCGCCTTCGATGCGGGCATCCTGCGCAACCCCTGGCTCGTCGGTGGCCTGCTGCTCGGCAACGCGCTGCAGTTCGCCGTCGTCTTCTGGGCCCCCCTCGGCGGCTTCTTCCGCACGGTGCCCATCGAGCCCGGGATTGCGGTCGTTCTCGGCCTGCTCGGCAGCGTCGTGCTGCTGGCCGAGGCGCTGCGAAAGCGGGTTGCCCGCCGTGCGCAACGCGCCCCGGCGTGACCTCGCTCAAGTGGCGCGTCGGGCGCGTTGTCGTGGGCGCGCCGGGCCGGAATCATCGCCCCGTGCCCGACCCCTCGACCGATGCCCCCGAGCGCCGCCCGCCGCGAACGCCCCGCCGCTGGCTGCGCGGCGCCCTGCCCGTGGCCGTCGTGCTCGGCGTCGTCGCCTTCGGCGCGCGGCGGCACTTGTCGGTCTACGCGCAGCGGCTCGACGGGCAGAGCTGCGTCGGGTGCCACGCCACCGAGAACCCGCGGATCATCGACCAATGGGTCGGCAGCGCGCACTTCACCGCCGGGGTCGGCTGCGCCGGCTGCCACGGGGTCGATCACGACGCCATGTTCGCCGCCGATGGCGACGTCTCGCCGAAGGTCTGCGCCGAGTGTCACGCGGACGAGGTCACCGAGTTCTCGCGCGGCGCACACGCCCGCGCCGAGCGCGACGCCCGACAGGCCGATCTGTTCAAGGCCGCCCCGCCGGAGATTCAGCGGCAGGGCTGCATGCTGTGTCACAGCATCGGCAAGATCTTCCCCGACGGCAGCTCGGGGCGCTGCAATCACTGCCACACCGGCCATCGCTTCTCGGCGGCCGAAGCCCGCGCACCGCATGCCTGCGAGGGCTGCCACATGGGCCCGGACCACCCGCAGATCGAGGCCTGGAATGCCTCGAAACACGGCATCAGCTTCCGCGCGCTCGGCGACGAGAACACCGCCCCGACGTGTGTCGGCTGCCACCTCGGCGGTGAAGCCGGGCACGACGAGAGCGCCAACATGACCCTCGGTCGGGGGGCCGCCGGCGCCGTGCTCGAGGGCGAGCCGCAGGCCGTCCCCATGAAGACGCTGACGCAGGCCGAGTTCACCGAACGTCGCGAGCGCATGTTGGCCCTGTGCCGCCCTTGCCACGGCGCCAAGTTCGCGCGGCAGGCCCTCGAAGACGCCGACCTCGTCAAACGCGCCGCCGACGCCCTGGTGGCCGAGGCCGCGGACATCCTGCGCAGCCTGGCGGCCGAGGGCGTGCTCGCCCCCATGCCCGAGGATCGCCCCGCCCACCCCACCGCCGGTCACGCGCTCGTGCTCGGCGGCGCCGGCCTCTACACGCACACCTCGGCGGTGGAGCAGCGGTTCTTCGAGATGGCGCGCTTCCACCACTCCATCACCTTCAAGGGCGCGTATCACTTCTCGCCGGATCACACCCACTGGACGGGCTATGCGGCCATGCAGGGGGATCTGAACTTCATCCGCGACGAGGCCCGGCGGCTGCGGCTCGAGGCCGCGCGGCGACCGGCGGCGCCGGGCGACCGGGAGGCCGCGCCATGAGGGTCGTCCGTTCGCGCGCCGTTGCCGTGATGCTTGCGGTCGTCGCACTCGCCGCCTGTGCGGGCGAGCACGTGGCGCGTCCGGCCGCGTCGGCGCCCGCGGCGGACGACCGGCCCGAGGGGTACACCGGCTCGACCGCCTGCCGACCCTGCCACCCCGAGACGTTCGAGGTCTGGGAGAGGTCCCTGCACGGTCGACACATGGCCCCGCCGAGCCCGGACGTCGTCGTCGGCGATTTCGAAAAGGACAACACCTACGAGATCGCGGGCACGCGCTCGCAGATGGCACACGAGACGCTGCCGGGCGGCGGCCACAAATACACCATGACTTATCGCGACGCCGACGGGCAGTCGACGACGCACACCGTCGACTGGGCGCTCGGGCAGGCGCGCCATCAGGTCTACCTGACCCGCATGGAGGACGGCCGGCTGCAGGTGCTGCCGACATACTGGAATACCGAAGAAGGGCACTGGCGCGACGCCACCGAGGGTGCCATCGACGCAAAGCCGCCCGTGCCGCGGACGAGCAAGGACCACTGGACGAACCACAGCCGCACCTTCAACCTCTCGTGCCTCGAGTGTCACGGCAGTCAGGGGCGCAAGAACTACGACCGCGCGACGAACCGCTACGACAGTCAGTTCGACCCGACGATCAACTGCGAGTCGTGCCACGGCGCGGGCGGCGAGCACGTCGACCGCTGGACGCGCCTCGAAGGGCGGGTCCGCGCCGACCGGGACGACGGGCTGCCGCACCTCGGCGGGCTCGGCTGGGCCGCCGCCGTCGAGGTGTGTTCGAGCTGCCACGCCAAGAAGAAGGTCTATGCCACCGGATACACCCCTCGGGCCTCGTTCTACGACTTCTTCATGCCGGACGTCTGGGAGGCCGACGGTTACTTCGTCGACGGGCGGTCGAGCAACCTGAACTACCGTTACGTGGACTTCATGCAGAACCGCTGCTCGCCCAACGCGCACGGGCGGCTCGACTGCGGAAGCTGCCACCCGCCGCACGACCTCGACTCGGCGCGCGGCAAGACGGTCGATCAGCGCAACGCCATGTGTACGCGCTGCCACCTGAACATCGGCAACGCGCTGACCGAACACACCGGACACAAGCGCACGTCCGCCGGCAGCGCGTGTATCGACTGCCACATGCCCGCCATGCCCCTCGGACTGCGCATGACGGTGCGGGACCACAGCATCGGCAGCCCGCTGCCCGAGCTGACGCGCCTCTACGGCATCCCCAACGCCTGCGCCGGGTGCCATACCGACCGCGACCAGGCGACGCTCGAGGCCGACGTCCTGAAGACCTACGGCGAGCGGCCCACGTTCGTGGCCTATCGCGCGCGTTTGCTCGAACGCACCACGACGCTGGCCGACGCGTTCGGCGGGGCCGGCCCGAGCGATCAGACGGTGTCCACGCTCATCCGCTGGCTGGGAGACACCGCACGCAGCGTCGTCGAGCGGGCCAGCGCGGCGCAGTTGCTCGGTCGCGCCGCCGCGCGCCCGGAGGTGACCGAGGCCCTGCTGACCGCAGCCCGCGACCCCCACCCCGTCGTGCGGTTCTACGCGCTGCAATCCGTCGCGCAGGCCGTCACGGGCCCGGATCGGCGTGTGTTGCCGGCGCTGGAGGCCGGTCTCAAAGACCCACAGCGCGCGGTGCGGGTCCGGGCCTTCGAGAGCCTGGAGATCATCGACAAGGCCTGGCGCACCGACACCCGCCCCGAGGTCGCCCGCGCGCGGGAGGAGGCCCGCGTGCGCCGCGAGGTCCTTCGCGACGACGATCCGGCGCTCAAGGCCGAGCGGGCGCTGATGCTGTTCTACCAGGGGCAAGCCGCCGAGGCCGAGTCGCTCCTGCGCCGCCTCGTGACCATCGCCCCGCGCATTCCCGGCCATCGCGCCGATCTCGCGCAGTATCTGGTCGCGTCGGAGCGCTTCGACGAGGCGGCGCGCGTGTCCGAAGAGGTCCTGCGCCTCGATCCGGGCAACCTGGGCGCCACGCTGGCGATGGCCGAGATCCACCTGCGCCGCGGGCGGCCCGCCGAGACGCTGCGCCTGCTCGACACCCTCGCGCCCGACGTGCGTGGCGCCGCGCCGGTACAATCGCTCCGGGCCGCCGCCGCCGCGCGCGTCCCCTCCGTCCCGTGACGTTCCGCGCGGCGCATCACACGCACGCGGCGGCCACGGTGGTCGCCACGGCGACGGGTCTCCTGGTCCTCTTCTTCGCGGGCGGCCCGCAGGCCCGACGCACGGTCGAGGGCGTCCATGCCTGGGCCTCGCTGCCGATGCTGCCCCTCGCGGTCACACTCCTGTTCACGCTCGGGCGCCGGGTCGGACGCCTGCGCGGCCCGGCGGGCGCGCTCCGTTTCGACGCGCTGCTCACGCGGGTCCTGTTCCTCGTCGGGGTGGCGCTGCTCGCCACCGGCACGCTCCTGCTGCCCGAGGCCGCGCTCGGCCCGACCGCTCGCATCACGCTGCGGCAGCTCCACCATGCGCTGACCGAGGTCTTCGTGCCCCTGCTGGCGGCGCACGTCGGTCTCGTCGCCCGACGGCGGTGGGCGGGTTCGCCCGCCCGAAGTTGACCGCCGCCCCCGGTTTCGGCTCGACTGCGCGGCGGAGGTCTCCCTTGTCCGCAGGTCGCTTTCTCTTCAACGGCAACATCGGCTCGCCCGGGGCGCTGGCGGCGCGCGTCCGCCCATGGCTGCGCGGCCGCAACGGCGGGCCGCCCCGGGTGCTGCTCGTGACCGCGGCCTGGGGGGCCGGCGAGTACGGCGAGGGCGCGGCGCGCGAGGCGTTCAACGCCGTGGGGGTGCCCTCCGACTGGCAGGGCGGCTTCGATCGCGCCATCTACAACCTCTGCGTGTGGCACGTCTGGCAGGACTACCTCGCCCGCCACCCGCGTGTCGCGGCCATCGACGCCGAGTTGCGGGCCGCGCAGGAGGCCACCCGCCGCTTCTACGTCGAGAAGACGCGCTTCCACGCGGAGCGCGTCCGGCAGGCGGCCCGCTACGCCCGCGACCTGCTGGGCGAGTTCCGCATCGGCGAGCTGCCGGTGACCGTGCGCGACGCCGTCCGGCCCGCCTCGTCACTCTCCGGTCGCGATCTGTTCCGGCGCGCGCTCGTCCGCGAGCTGAGCCACGATCTCGCCGATCTGGTGCAGAACGATCAGCGCATGATGGAGGCCCTCTCCGAGGAGGAGGCCGTGCTCGCCGCCCGCACCGGCGTGCGAACGGACGGCGACTGGCTCCATCAGCAGCGCCTGCTGACCGAGCGCATCCTTCGCGCCGACGTGATCTGTCTGTTCGGGGGCGATCCGGGCGCGCTGCTCGCCAGCCTGCGCTTCTTCGACCTGCGACACGCGCTGATCGAGGCGCTGCGGCGCGGCACGACGTTCGTGTCGGTCTCGGCCGGCTCCCTCGTCCTGTGCGAGCGCATCGTCATCTACGACAACTTCAGCCCGGACCCGTCCCGGCGCGAGTTCCGCCTGCACGACAAGGGCCTCGGTCTGATCGGAGGCCTGCAGATCCTGCCGCACTGCATGGACCGCATCCACACGGACGACCCGGACAACCTGGCCTATCTGTCTCGCCGCTTTTCGAGTCGCCTCTGTGTCGGCCTCAACGAAGAGAGTTTTCTGCTCGTCGAACCCGCCGCGCCGCTCGCCCGCTCCGTGGGCGCACATGACGGTGTGTTCGTCTTCGGCCCGGACGGCGTGAAGTGGCGCTACGACGCCGGCGAACAGATCCCGCTCTCCGATGGCAGCCGCTGAAGTCCCAGGGGGCGCGGCGTCGACCCGGGGTCAACGGGCGGGCAGGACCACCGTCAGGACCAGGGCGCGCTCGGCGCGCTGCGCCTCCGCGACGGCCACGCCGCCGGCCAGAGTGAAGGCCTCGTCGCGGTTCCCGAGGCGGACGGTGCGGCCGAGGACCGCGTCCTGCCCCGCGACGGGCAGCCCGTCGTCGCCGAGCCGCAGGGCGCGCGTCTCGACGTAGGTGTCGACGAGGCCCTCGCCCCCGGCGGGCGCGGCGGTCCGCCAGACCTCGTAGAGCGCGGTGAGACCGGCGGGGCCCTGGTGCAACTTGGGCCGACTCGCACTCTCCTGCTCGCCGAGGGCCGTCAGGAAGACCACGCCGGCGACGCGCTGCCGCGACTCACCGCCCCCGAATGTGTAGAAGCGGCCCTCCACGGGCGGCTCGCCCGCCGAGCGCACCAGATCGTCGGTGACCCACTCGGCGGCCGGGCCGGCGCCCGCGGCCTCGAAGTCCTCGCGGACCCGGACCATGGCCAGCTCGCGCGTCTCGTTCCAGTCCGCGCCGACCCGGGCGTTGTTCAGCAACGAGCGTTCGGTCGCGAACGTCACCACGATGCCCTGCGGTGTCTTGGCGAGGCCGCCGAGCTCGGTATAGGTGCGGTTGTCGTTGGACCAGCGGTAGTAGGTGCGCCCCTCTCCGCTGATTTCTTCGTATACCGGGTAGGTCCGGCCGTCCGGTGACATGGCCGTGTCGCCGTGCTGTGTCTTGAAGGTGAAGACGACACGCGAGCGCATCAGCTCGTCGGGCGCGGAGGCGAAGCGGTGCAGGTGAATGCCCCGGGGGTAGTTGTCGCCCACGTCGACGCCCAGGAAGCGATTCGGGCCGTCGGCGAGGAGCGTGTTGGCAAAGGAGTGGCCCGAGGTCTGCGGCACGTCGCTGACGCGCTCGAGCGTCTCGGCGTCGAGCAGGAAGACGCCCCCGGACTGGTGGTTCAGCCCGTCGTTCGTCCGGTGGATGGTGCGGGTGAACATCACTGCGTAGTGGCCGCCGGAGCGCACCAGCACCCCGTGGTTCCCGCGGACGTCCTGCTCGCCGAACTCGACGATGTCGAGCCCCCCGCGGCCGGCGTCGAGGGCCACGCGCCGCACCTCGCGCCCGTCGGGGCCGGTGCGCACCACTTCGACGGCCCGGGCGGTCTCCGGGCGCCCGTCCCCCACCTGCACGAACAGGGCCGTGATGGTGCCATCGGCGTCCGCCGAGGCGCCGAGCAGCGCGCCCACCTCGCCGCCGGCCAGTGGTTTCGTCTCGGCGCCGCCCGGCCGCTCGTCCGACAGCCAGGTGACATGCGCCGCGCCGGTGCCGGCTTCCTGCCAGACCAGCCCCGGGCCGGCCTGCCGCGTGACGGGGAAAACGCTGCGGTGGACCCCGTAGATGTTCGCCCAGGCGCTCGGTCCACGCCCGTTGTCCACCGTGGCGATGGGCGCCCCGGGCAGGGGGACGCGCACCTGCACGACCCGCCCGAGCGGGGTGTCCGCCAGACGCGCGCCCTCGAGCCCCGCGCCGAGATCGGTGAACGTCGAGACGCGACGGTCGGACGGGGCGAAGACCAGCGTGCGCCGGCGGTCCGCATTCGCAGTCAGCCCGGGCAGGCGCGTGTACCCCATCGCCGCCACGTTCGCCGCCGGAATCTCCGCGGCCACGCGAAGGCCCCCGTCCGCGAACTCGTAGACGCGCCAGTCGGTCACGCGCGGAAAGCGGTAGAGGACGACGTGCGAGGTGGCCAGGAACTCCGCCGGGGGCGTCTGGGGGGGTTCGAGGGTGTAGGCCACCAGCTCATCGCCGGGGAGCCCGCGGACGGCGCCCCGGCCGACGGGGAAGTCCGCCGCGTTGTACCGCCCGTCGTTGAAGTACCACGAGGCGTCCTCGGCCCATTCCACGGCGATGGCCAGGTCACCCAGGGTGTCCGACGCGACCACCTCCGCCTCGGGGGCCTGACCGTCCAGTCCCGGATGGGCGTCCGTCGGATCCGTGCTCTCCCGACCGGGGAGGACGCGCCGCTCGGCCTCGACGTAGGCCAGCTCGGCGGCCGGCGGGAGGTCGTCCCAGGTCTCGATGACGGGCGCGCCGCCTGCGCCGCCTGCGCCGCCAGACCCGCCGGCGCCGCCAGAGCCACCGGCGCCGCCTGCGCCACCAGACCCACCGGCGCCGCCCGAGCCACCGGCGCCGC
>JAKLJY010000107.1 GCA_023150895.1 Myxococcota bacterium
CAGGCGTAGGCCGCGCCCCACTCCCAGTCGACCGACGCCACCAGGCCGCCGTTGTCGGCGTCGAAGTTGGAGGAGTTGATGACCGCCTGCGGGCCCCTGGGCGCGGCCGCGGGCGGCGCGCGGACGGACGCGACGCCCCCGGCGGGCGGCGACGCCGCGACGGGCGGTGTGTCGCCGCCGGTGTCCGATGCCCGGCCCGGTCCGGGGCCCGGTGACGACCTCGGCCCCGGACCGGCGCCCGACGCCCGCGTCATGCCCGGCGACGTCGGTTTCGAACCGCCGGTGGGCGGCTGCGAGAGCGTGGCGCTCGAGACCTGCAACGGGCAGGACGACGACTGCAACGGCCGCGTGGACGACGGCCCGGCCGCCGAGCCGCAGCCCTGCTTCGAGGGCGAGAGCCTGACGGGGGAGTGTCGCCTCGGCACGCGGCGCTGTGATGACGGCGCGCCCGGCGCCTGCACGGGACAAACCCTGCCCATCGCCGAGCGATGCAATGCCCTCGACGACGACTGCAACGGTGTCCTCGACGACGGACTACCGGCCGAGCCCTGTTACGACGGCCCGGGGGGCACCTCGGGCGTCGGTCGGTGTGTCGGCGGGACGCGCCGCTGCTCGGGCGGCGTCATGACCGCCTGCGAGGGTCAGGTGCTGCCGGTCGGCGAGACGTGCAACGGCCTCGACGACGACTGCAACGGCTCGGTCGACGACGGCGCGGGCGACTGCGGGTGCGCGCCCGGCGACACGCGGCCGTGTTATGACGGTCCGCCGGGGACACAGGGCACCGGCATCTGTCGCGGCGGTACGCAGACGTGTGACCCGGGCAGCCGCACCTGGGGCGCCTGCGACGGACAACACACGCCCGGCCCCGAGGTCTGCAACGGCGCCGACGACGACTGCAACACCCGCGTCGACGACGCCCTGCCCGGCGAGGGCAACGCGTGTGTGGGCTTCACCGGCGCGTGCCCCGTCCCCGGTGTGTTTCGCTGCGACCCCCGCGCCGGGGAGGTCACATGCGCGTTCGAGGCCGCCCCCGTGGCGCCCGAGGCCTGCAACGGCCGCGACGACGATTGCGACGGCCTCATCGACGAGGAGCTCGGGCTCGCCCGCATCTGCGAGGTCGGGGTGGGCGCATGTCACCGGGCGGGCTTCACCGTCTGCGCCCCGGATGGCGGTTTGCGGTGTGACGTCGAGCCCGGCCCGCCCGCGCCCGAGGCCTGCAACGGACTCGACGACGACTGCGACGGACGCGTCGACGAGGATGGCTGTCATCTGTACGTCCTCTACGCCGGACAGGACCGCTGGCAGGGCTTCGACATGGGCGGCCCGGACGGACCCTATGGTCAGGGCCTGCGGGTCGAGTCGGCGATGGCGCTCTACAACACCCCGCAGATCGTGGTGTGGGCCGAGGGCGGGCACGCGTTTCTGACGAACTGGCTGTCGATCGATCCGGGGCCGCCGGTGTGGCGCAACCACTATACAGCCGCCGATCTCGGCCTCGTCGACCTCGTCGACCAGGAGATCTTCGCTTCGTGGACGATCCCCGATCACTGGGACGCGCCGGGCCGGGATGTCGTCGATTGTCGACCGCAGGAGACCTTTCACGCGCTCGTTCGGCCCCGGCGGGGCGGGCAGATTCGCCGACTGAGCTACTGTGCCGATTGGGACGCCGGCTATCACATCGAACTGACGGACGTGAATGTCATCGACGCGCCGGAGCTCGACGCGGAGGACCTGACCTGGCTGCTCTACAATCGACGGCCGGACGTACCGACCGGGGACTGCCCGGCCGGCGTGCCGCTGTTCACGGGCATCACCGTGCCGGATCCGCCGCAGATCTGGGCGGCGAGCTGGAACTGGGGGCTGCCCTTGTGTGAGCCCGCCGAGCAGGTGCTCCCCTTCGCCGAGCTGCCCATCATGCAACTCCCCGGTGCGCCCGAGGCCACCCGAGTCACCGCCTGGGAGTACCTGCACATGCCCGACGACGCCTTCCCGTCCGGGCTTTATGTGTTCATGGCCAACTGACGGAGCGGTCGACGAGCCCGCGCGGCGGGTTCAGGGCGTCAGGCGGTACTCGACGTCGACCTCGAACAGACGAAGCCCGGCCCGCCCGTCGAGGGCCTCGATGGACGCGCCGTCGAGGGGGCCGAGCGTGCTCGCCTCGCGGGCGACGACGAGCGCGAGGCGTTTGCGCCCCGGGGTGTCCCCGAAGAGCGCGCGGCCGGCGGCTTCGATGAGAAAGGCGCCGTTGGGCATCGCTTCGACGAGTCCGCCGGGCAGGGCGACGAGCCGGGCGTCGGCCTCGACGCGGAAGAGCGCGGCGGCGGCGCCGGGGACGACCGATCCGGCGGGGCGCAGTACGAGGCGCACCTGACTCTCGGGCAGGTAGACGTTCGAGCCGGGGACGTCGGCACGCACTTCAGTCAGCCCGCCGGTCGGCCCGTCGAGGGTGTATTCGGGGGCGGGGGGCAGGGCGCCGGGGCGCAGCGCGAAGAACAGAACACCCGCCGCGAGCGCGATGGCTCCGCCGAGGGCGCCGAAGCGCAGGAGGCGCGCGGGTCGGCGGGCCGGGGCTGCGTCGGCGTGGACCTCGGCCTCGGGCCGCCCGACGGTGGACCAGGCGCGGTCCATCCGAGCGACGAGGAGGTCCGTCGCGGGCTCGGCCGCCTCGACGAGCAGGGCGCGGCAGAACGCGCATCGCGAGACGTGGTCGAGGGCCGCAGCGTCCTCCGTCCCCGTGCGCAGGGCGAGCAGGCGACCGAGGTCGAACTCCGGCTCGTCGACGCAGGCCGCGGCCGCCGAGGGCGGCGCCCCGGCGCCTGTGCCGCGCAGCATCAGATCGAGCTCGATATCGGTCAAAGTCGGCATGGTCTCTCTCCCGTTCGTCCGCGTCGTTCGGGAAGTACCGGGCGGTGCCGGGGTTCTTTCGGTCGCGTGTCGATTGTCGTCACGGCGTCGCGTCCTCGCCGCCGGCTTCGAAGAAGGCCCGTGCGAGCTGCCGGATCTTGAACTGCCAGTTGTAGACGACCTGCTTGTTGACCCCGAGGGCGGCGGCCGTCTGATCGACGTCAAGGCCGTCGACGTAGAGCAGTGCGAGCACGGCGCGCCCCCGCTCGGGCAGCTCGCGCTGCAGGTGGCCGTGAACCCGCTCGAGATCGGCCCGGGCTTCGAGGGCGCGGCCGGCGTCGACCGGGGCGGGCACGTCGCCGGCGTCCTCGAGGTCCACCGTCGCGGCGGCGGCCCGTTTGCCCGCGCGGTGCTGCTCGAGCACGTTCAGGAAGAGCTGCTGCGTCACCATCGAAACGTACGCGACCAGCGAGACGCCCGTCGCCGGATCGTAGGCGCGCAACCGGGCCGCGTCGTGCTCGAGCAGCCGGCACCACGTCAGGTGCGTCAGGTCGTCGACGTCGTGCGCCCCGAGCCGCCCGCCCGGCCAGTTGCAGAGCGCCCGCCGCAGCCGTGCCCGCACGACCGGCGCGAGCCGCACGACCAGGCGGTTGCGCGCCGCGGCGCGCCCCTCCAGGGCGGCCCGCAACAGGGCGACGTCGTCGGCGTTGGTGGGCAGCGCCGTCAGCCCGGCCGAGAAAAGAGCGGCCATCATGACGGCGACGAGGGCGACGAGCCCCAGGGGCGAAAGGACCATCCGGCCCGCATACCGGCGCAGGGCGGGGGTGTAAAGACCCTTCGCGACGGTTTCCGCCCGCGCGGAAACGCGTCATATTCCCGGGCCATGTCGATCGACGCCCGCCCGTCCCCCGATTTCACCGGATCGCCGGCCCCGTTGCCGGCGCTTCTGCCCGTCCCCGCATCGCTGCCCGAAGGCGACTTCGCCGCCCGGGTGCGGGCGCTGCCGGTCCTCGGGCTCGGGGTCTCGACCGAGTACGGCGCGGCCTTCGCCCGGGGCGCGCTCGATCTGCGTCGACTGCGGCGCGAACACCCGGCGTTCGCGCAGTTCCTCGAGGTCGGCGTCGAGACGGTGAAGGGCCTCGACGCGCATACGCACGAGTGGGTGGCCGAGGGGCGGCCGACGACCTATCACTTTCTCGACGTCAACCTCGACGACCCGGACGACTTCACGCCCGCGTGGCTCGACGAGGTGCGGCACATCGTCTCGCAGATCCGGCCGGCGTGGCTGTGCGGCGACGCCGGGCTGTGGCACTTCGGGCGCCGCGAGCCGGGCACGATGTTGCTTCTGCCGCCCATCCTCACGGCGGAGAGCGCCCGGGCGCAGGCCTGGGGTCTGACGCGCCTGCGCGCCGAGACCGGGCTCGAGGTGCTGCCCGAGAACCCGCCCGGTCAGGTCTTCGTGGGTGACCTCCACATCCTGGACTTTTTCGCCCGGGTCTGTGAGCACGCCGACACGGGCCTCGTGCTCGACTGCGCGCACCTGACCATCTATCAGCACTTCAAGGGTCTACCCCCCCTGACGGCGCTCGACGGTTTCCCGCTCGATCGCGTCGTCGAGATTCACGTCGCCGGCGGGCGCGAGGCGAGCGTCGACGGGTATGCCTTCATCGAGGACGATCACACGCCCGACGTGCTGCCCGCGACCTGGGAGATTCTGGAGTACGTCGTACCGCGCGCGCCGAACCTGCGGGCGGTCATCTTCGAGTGCGAGCGCAACCCGGTCGACGCGTGCCTGCCCGGTTTTGCGCGCATCGCCGAGATTCTGAAGTCATCCCCCCTGCTCGGAGGGTCCGCTTGAGCGAGTTTCAGGGTTTCCCCGCCGGCCTGGTGCCGTTCCTGATGCAGTTGGCCGCGAACAACAATCGAGACTGGTTCAAGGCCAACGAGAAGCGATACGAGGCCCTCGTGCGCGGGCCGTCGCTGGCCTTCGTGCGGGCGATGCGCGAGCCGTTGTCGGTGCTCGCGCCGCACCTCGTCGCCGACGATCGCAAGGTCGGCGGGTCGCTCATGCGCCTCTTCCGCGACACGCGGTTCTCGAAGGACAAGACGCCCTACAAAACGAACGTGGGCATTCAGTTCCGGCACGACGCCGGCAAAGACGTGCACGCGCCTGGCATCTACCTGCACATCTCACCGGAGGAGACGTTCATCGGCTTCGGGCTCTGGCAGCCGGAGCCCGAGACGCTGCACCGCCTGCGCACGGCGGTCGCCGAGAAATGGGATCGCTGGTCGGGCATTCTCGGCGCCCCGGGGCTCGCCGGGTTCGAGCAGTTCAGCGAGGGCCTCAAGCGCGTCCCGCGCGGGTTCCCGGCCGATCACCCGGGCGCCGCGGAGCTGAGGCGCACGTCCTTCCTGGCCTCGGCGCCGGTCGAGTGGGAGGACCTGGAATCGCCGGACGCCCCCGCGCGGTTGTGCCGCAGACTCGAACCGTCCCGGGAGTACATGGCGTTCCTGTGCGAAGCGCTCTCATTGCCCTACTGAACGCCGCGGCGGCGACGCCGGACGGTGCGGCGGTCGCCCCGGTGGAGGCCCCGCCCGCGCCGAGCGCCGCGCCCGGGGTCGCCCCCGTCGTCCCGGCCGCCACGGCCATCCGCGGCCGCTTGCTGACGCCGGCGGGCGTGCCCGTGGTGGACGCCCGCGTCGCGACGGACGACGGCATCTACGAGACGTGGTCGGTGCTCGACGGCTCGTTCGCCCTGGAAGGCGTGCCGCCCGGCGAGATTCACCTCGTCGTCGAGGCGGCGGGGTTCCAGCCGCTGACCTACGTCGTGACGCTGCTGCCCGGCATGGCCCCGGAGCTCGCGTTCACGCTCACGCCCGATCCGAAAGCGAAGGGTCGCGGCCGCAAGGCGGGCAACGATGGCCTCACGGTCAAGGGCAAGCGCAAGCCGACGGGCCTGACGCGCTACACGCTCGAGCGCGAAATTCTGCGGCAAGTACCGGGCACGTTCGGGGACCCCCTGCGCGCGGTGCAGAACCTGCCGGGCATCAATCGCGCACCGTACGGGCTCGGGGTGCTGCTCATCCGCGGCACGGGGCCGAATGACTCGTCGACGTTCATCGACGGGCACGAGATCCCGCTCCTGTATCACTTCTTCGCGGGGCCGTCCGTGCTCGCGCCGGACATGCTCGCCCGCATCGACTACCTGCCCGGCAACTTTTCGGCGCGGTACGGGCGGGCCATCGGCGGCGTGCTCGACGTGCAGACGCGGCGCGGGGACAGCGACCACTGGACGGGCAGCTTCGACCTCGACTTCTTCGACGCCGGTCTGTTCGCGCAGGGGCCCGTCGGCGAAGACACGAACATCGCCGTGGCCGGGCGCCGCAGTTACATCGACGCCGTGCTGCGCGGCGCGACGGCGGCGGCCGGGGCCGAGGACACCGCGCTCCTTCTGCCGGTGTATTACGACTACCAGGCCCGCGTGGATCACCGCCTGTCGAACCGGCACAAGCTTTCGGCCCTTTTCTTCGGCAGCGAGGATCACTTCTCGTTGGTCGGCGACCCCGGCGGCAACGGCCCGCAGGGCGGCGCCTCGGGCCGACTCGGGTTCCATCGCGCCAAGTTCGACTGGGACGCCAACCTCGGGGGCGGGACGACGCTGAACGTCTCCCCGGTCGTCGGGGTCGACGTTTCGACCGCCGAGGCGGAAGACATCACGGTCGATGCGCTGGTCTGGGAGTACGCACTGCGCGCCGATCTGTCGCTGCGCCCCCTGGAGACGCTCACGCTGCGGACGGGCCTCGACGTGCTCGGTCGGTACGCCGAGTTCTCGGCCTCGCTGCCGTTCCGCATTCCCAACTACCGCGGTTTCCCCGGCGCGGGGTTTCTCGACAACGAGCCGCAGTCCATCTCGCGCTCGCTGCCCGTGCAGAACATCGCGCTCTACGTCGAGGGGGTCTGGTCGCCGGAGGACACGGGCTTCTCGCTCACGCCCGGGCTGCGGGCGGACACGTTCACCATTCACGGGGATCCCCGCCCGATGATCGATCCCCGCCTGAACGCCCGGCAGGCGCTGACGGACACGGTGGCGCTCAAGGGCGGCATCGGGCGGTTCAGTCAGCAGCCGACGGAGTTCCGCCTCGACGACGAGCTCGGCAATCCGGAGCTCGACCCCGAGTGGGCGATGCAATACGCCCTGGGCCTCGAGGTCGAGCCCGAGCCGGACACCACGCTGAGCGCCGAGGTGTATTACACCCGCCGCTACGACCTCGTAGAGCGCACGGACGAGATCGTCGTGACGGACGCCGGCCCGACCCCGACGCGCTTCGCCAACATCGGCGAGGGGCGTTCGTTCGGGTTCGAGGTCATGTTGCGCCGACAGACGACGAGCCGCACCAACGGCTGGATCAGCTACTCGCTGAGCCGCGCCGAGGAGAAAGAGGCCCCCGACGCCCCCTGGCAGCGGGTCTTCGCGAATCAGACGCATCACCTCGTCGCGGTCTGGCAGATCAAGCTGCCCTCGAACATCAGTGTCGGCACGCGGCTGCAGCTCGTCTCGGGCAACCCCGTGCAGCGGTACACCGGCGCGACCTACAGCGCGGACCGCCTGCAGTACGAGCCCGTCATCCCGCCCGACGACGGCGAGTCGAAGCAGGCGCTCTTTCATCAGGTCGACATCCGGGTCGACAAGACATGGCAAGGCCCCGTCTTCGAGACGACGGCGTACCTCGATCTCATCAACATCGAGAACGCCTGGAACCCCGAATTCCTGCGCTACGACTACCGCTTCCGCGAGTCGGCCACCGTGCGCGGGTTCCCCATTCTGCCCTCGCTGGGCGTGCAGGTGGTGTTGAAATGACACACGCGCGCCGACGCCTCGCGTCCGTCGTCCTCCCGTCGGGGGCGCTGCTCGTCGCCTGCGGCGCCGATCTCGACGACCGCCCGCAGGACGTCTCGGATTTCCGGGTGCTGGCGGTGTGCGCCGACACGCCGGAGGTCTTTCTGCAGGCCGTCTCGCCCGCGGGGCCGGCGAGCGTCAACGGCTGGCCGTACACCGTCACCGCGACGCCGCCGCCCGTGACGCTGACGGGCCTCGTGCTCGATCCGCGGGCGCCGGCGGCGGAATACACCTGGCGCGCGCGGGCCTGTCACGGCGGTGCGTCGGGGCTCTGCGACGATCCGGACAACGGCCCCGTGGTCGAACTCGCGACGGGGCGCGGCCCGGCGGCGGCGCTCGCGGTGACGTTCGCGCCGACGGCCGACCAGCTCAACGCGTGGATTGCCTCGCGGCCGGAGCTCAGCTATGGCTCGCTCTTTCTGCAAGTCGAAATCGACGTCGAGCGCGCGGCGACGCCCGAGTTGCCCGCCGAGTCGCTCCTGGTGAACAAGATCGTCACCTATACCTACCCCGCGATCACGCCCGCCGAGGGCCAGGACCCGCCCCCGCCGCCTTTGCCCAATACCAATCCGCTCGGGTTCACGCTCACGGGCCGCGACGAAGGGCCGGTCCTCGACGGCACGGCGATGCCGCTGACCGTGCGGCTCGCGCCCGGGCAACGCTGGGACACGGTGGTGACGCTGACCGGCGACGATCCGCCGTACGCCGTGGCCCGTTTCCCCGAGAGCCGCAGCGAGAAACCGGGGTACGAGATCCTGGAAGAACGTCTGTTTCTGACCTTCTTCTCGACCGCGGGCGAGTGGGCGCAGTCGACGGTGACGAATCGCAACGTCTTCGGAGAGATCGACGAGATCGAGGCGACGTACACCGCGCCGACGGCGCCGGCCGACTTCCCGGTGACGCTGTACTTCGTGCAGTCGGACGACCGCGGCGGGTGCACCGTTCGACCCGCGACGGTGGAGCGCGCGGGCCCCGCGCCATGAGGCTCGGGCGGGTCGCGGTCGGCCTCGCGTGCGGCCTGTACGCTGCGACCGCCCACCCGGCCGAACCCGTGGCGACGGAAGCGCCGGCCAGCGAACCCGCGGCGACCGGCGGGGACGGCGTCACCGTGCGCGGTCGGCGCGCGCCCGCCGGACAGACGCGACACACGCTCGACCGGGAGACACTGACGACGGTGGCCGGCACGGGGGGCGATCCGCTGCGGGCGCTCATGCTGATGCCGGGCTTCGGGCGCGTCCCCTACGGCTTCGGCGCGCTCGTCGTCCGGGGGGCCCGCGACGGGGCTTCGGCCGTGTTCATCGACGGGTTGCGCGTGCCGAACGTCTTTCACTTCGGGTTCGGGCCGTCCGTGATCGCGCCGGAGATGATCGAGCGCATCGACTACTACCCGGGCAACTTCCCCGTGCGCTACGGGCAACTCACCGGGGGCGTGGTCGACGTCACCCTGCGACCCGCCTCGGCGGAACACTGGCGGGGCGCCGCCGAAATCGACCTGGCCGACGCCGGGGTCTTCGCGCAGGGACCCCTCGGCGAAGACACGACGGTTTCACTCTCGGTGCGGCGCAGCTACGTCGACGCCGTGTTGCTGGCCGGCGCCGAGTTCATCGACCTGCGGGACGCCACCAACGTCGTGCCCCGCTACTGGGACTACCAGGCGCGGCTCGACCATCGGCCGGCCCCGGGCACCGATGTGTCGGTGATGCTCTTCGGTTCGGACGACGAGATCCGCATCCTCGACGACGACGACTCGAACGGCGGCAGGACCCGGCGCTCGGCGGAGACGGTCACGCGGCGGCAGCACTACGACCGTCTGAAGGGCACCTGGCGCCATCGCCTTGCTGCGGGCACGACGCTGACGCTGTCGCCGGCGCTGGGGCGGGACACGGCGAGCGCCTCCGACGCGGGCGAGGACGAGGAGGGCAATGAGACCGCGGGACAGCCGGACGAGCGCCTCGAATACAGCTTCCGGGGGGAGCTGCGCCGCGCGGCCGAGCGGACGTGGGGCGGTGTGTTCGGCTTCGAGTATTTCACACAGGCGCCCGGGCGGCTGCGGGTCGACCGGGGCCGGCCACTGCTGCGGGCGGCCGATGGCACCTGGCAGCGCGCCCCGACGGCGCGGGAGCGCATCGACGTGGGCGTGGCGTCGCCCTATGTCGAGGCGACGGGGCGGTTCCCGTTCGGGCTCTCGGTCACGCCGGCGCTGCGAGGCGACGTCTACCTCGTCGAGCGGGCCGACGATCCGAGCGCGACGACGGATCCGCGGCTCACCGTGCGGCAGACGCTCGTCACGGCGCCGGGCGGGCACGACGCGGTGCTCACGCTCAAGGCCGCGCTCGGTCGTTTCAGTCAGCTCCCACCGAACCTGCAGACGGCGGGGCCCGACGGACGCCTGCGCCTCGAACCGGTGCGCGCATGGCACTATGGCCTGGGTCTCGAGTGGCTCGCGGACGCGCACACCAGCGTCGACGCCGATGTGTATCTGGTGCGCCGACAGGGACCCCCGCGCACGCGGTTCGCGCTCGGGGTCGACGCGGCGGGGGGGCCATATGCCGCCGATACGACGCGCATTCCGCAGGCGCGCACGCACGGCTTCGAACTGATGCTGCGCCGCCTGCCGGGGGCGCGGGTGTCCGGGTGGATCTCATACAGCCTGGCCGCCTCCGACGAGCGCGACGCGCGGGACGAGCAGTGGGCGCGCGTGCGCTGGGACGCCACGCACCGCCTGACGACGGCCTGGACGCTGAAGCTGCCATCGGGCATCACCGTCGGGCTGACGGGACAGCTCGCGACCGGCTACCTGCACGGCGTCGCCGGTGGGACGCTGAGCCCGCTCTCCGGTCTGTTCGAGCCCGTACCCGACCCCCATGACGACGACCTGCGGATGCCCTTGCATCACCAGATTGACCTGCGCCTCGCCAAGGCCTGGCAGACGAGCCCCGACTCGACGCTCGAGGGCTACGTCGATCTCTACAACGTGGGCAACGTCGCCAATACCGAGGGCTGGGATTGGGATTATCGCTACGCCGCGCCGCGACCCATCCGGGGCTTGCCGGTGTTTCCCGCGCTCGGGCTGAAGTGGAGTGTTCAGTGAGGGGGGGTCTGCGGACGACGTTCGGCCTCGCGGCGGCGCTCGGGTCCGGGCCGGCCTGTGCACCGGAGCCGGAACTCGATGCGTCGGTCGTGCGGGACCTGCGGGTCCTGGCGGTGGCAACCGCGCAGTCGGGGACACCGCTGCCGCTCGGGCCGCCCGACGCGGCCCGGCCGCTGTACACGTTCGCCGCGGCGCCGCCACCGGCGGAGGTGCGGGCGCTCGTCGTCGACCCGACTGCCCCGCAGGCGCCCGTGCGCCTCTTCGTGGCGGCCTGCCCGGCGATCTTCGGGCCGTGTGAGGCCGGCGCGGAGGCGACGTTGCCCATCGTCGTCGGCGCGGTCGTGCGGCCGGAGGTCGTGACGTTCACGTTCGCCCCGAGCGTGGCCGATCTCAACCGGTGGCTGGCGGCCGATCCCTGGGCGGGCTTCGACCGGCTTTCCGTCCGGCTCGAGGTCGAGGTCGAGGGGGCCGGGGGTGCGCGGGCCCGCGCCTTCGCGGTGCTGGGCTACTACGGGGACGAGATCGTGCTCGACCAGGAGACGGGCTGGCGCGAGGCCCGCACGGCCGAGACGTCGCCGACCTCGCTGGCGGCCTCGGCCGAGGGCGCCGTGTCCCAAGACGGGCGCGAGTCATCGCCCCTCATCGACCTGCTCGCCGGTGGGCGTTTGTCGGTCGCGCCCGGGGAGCGCCTGCGGCTGACCATTGCCGACGACTCGGTCTATGCGCGGCTCCGGTATCTTCTGCCCGAGGCGCCGGGCGCGGCGATCGAGCGCGTGGTGGACAGCGAGGCCGACTTCGTGCGGCTGCACGCCGTCGGCGGACAGGTCGAGTTCGCCGAGACGCTGGCCCTCGCGGGCGCGTGGCTCGACTATCGTGCGCCGGCGGCGGTGCCCGACTTCCCCGATTCGCTCTACGTCGTCGTCGCCGACGGGGGGGGCGGGGTCGCGTTCGCGCGATGGACGATCGAGAAACGGGCGGCCTCAGCGCCCGGGCGGTGAGCCGAACGACGCGAGCGTCAGTTCGGGGCAGTAGGGCGACCCGGGGGACACGGCCCAGACGCCGTCCGCGGGCGACTCGGCGAAGGTGAAACGCTCGGTCCGCGTTCGCAGCCGCCCGGGCGGCGCGTCGGGGAAGGGGTCGTGCGCCAACAGACCCGTCACCGAAGGCGCGCCTTCGAGCAGCCGCCGCTGGAACGCGAGGAACCACTCGTTGCGCCGGCAGGTGCCGAGCGCCGCGAACCACATCTGCCAGTCGAGGCGCGGCATGTGAAAGAGCGCGGGCGGCGGCAGATCGTGCGCGTCGTCCGGCTTGTACCGGAACCGATAGCGGCGCCACGTCGCGCCGTCGTCGTCCGAGCCCTCGACGTGGATCTCGTCGCGATGGGTCGTCATGGTGGCGAAGAGGCCGTACCCGTTCTCGAACTGCCAGGCATCGAAGGGGCCGACGAGCG
This sequence comes from Myxococcota bacterium, assembly GCA_023150895.1. Lineage (GTDB taxonomy): Bacteria > Myxococcota_A > Bradymonadia > UBA7976 > UBA1532 > CAINDO01. The sequence goes on from JAKLJY010000107.1 coordinate 12,284, forward strand.
CGCGGTAGGCGCCGATCAGCGCCGCCGGCGGGTCGCGGCGCTGCCCGAGCATCCCCAGGTGCAGGACGGACAGTGTCATGAGCCAGACGATGGGTACCGCGAGCGCGACGCGGGCCGGGCGCCGCAATGGCACGGGCGGGACAGAGCGCCCGCGCAGGGGCAGGCGCCCGCCCAGCCAGCGCCGCCACATCCCGTCGGCCACCAGGGGAATGCAGAGGGCCGCGCTCAACAGATGGAAGAAGCCGTAGTTGCCCGTCGCGCCCATGACGCCCAACAGACCCAGGAACGGAAAGAACCCCCAGGCGGGCCGGAAGAAGATGAACCAGGGCACGACGAGCTCGACGGCGAACATCGCCAGACACGACAGCGCGTGCCCGGGCAGGTGCCAGGCCACGAGTCCGCCGAAGTGCGGGATCGGCTGCGTCCAGTAGTGGTAGTCCAGCGCCGTCAGCGCATGCCAGGTGGGATCGCCGCTCGCCAGCTTGACCACCCCCGACGAGAACATCAGCTTGAACAGCACGAGGCGCGGCAGCCAGACGGAGAGGGGGAACCGCGCCGTGTAGAAGAGCGCGGCGAACGTCACCTCGAGCAGCAACAGATCCCACTGATAGCGCAGGAACTCCGCGCCGAGGTGAAAGAGCGAGAGGTACAGACCGAACAGACCCGCGAGGGCGGGCAGCGCGAGGCGCGGCGAGAGCAGCAGGACCAACGCGAGGGCCACGCCCGCGCCACAGAGGGCGTGCAGCGCGAGTGCGCCGCCGCCGGTGAACCAGCCCAGGGTCGGCATCGCCCACAGCGCGCTCTCCTCGCGGGAGGCGAGGACGGCCGCCGCCCGGGTCAGCGTCGCCGTCGCGGGCCGGATGCCGTCGGGGCCGATGAGCCCCTGCACCTGCACCCACAACGAGCCGAACGCGAAGAGGTGGACGAGCGCGAGCGCGCGCCGGAACAGCAGGACGGCCTCGCCGCCCGAGGTCGTCGGGGCGAGGGCCGGGGGCCGCTCGGGGGCGGCGGGGGGCTCGAGGGGGAGGTCGCAGGCGTCCGTGGCCATGCGGCGACGATACGGGCGGTGACGCGCGGGGGCAATGCGGGCGGGCTACTCCACCGGGCCGGGGGCGCCCTGCGCGAGCCAGGTCTTGATCAGGCTGAGCTGGGCGACGCCGAGGGCGGGCAGGCCCAGCGGCATGCCGGGTGCTTGGGGATCGGGGGCCGCGGCGGTGGCGAGCCCCGCGTGGTCGCCGAAGGCCGGGCGCTGGTCGCGGGCAGCCTCGCGATGGCGCCGCAGCAGGGCCGCGAGCAGCAGGGGCGGCTCGCCGTTCGGACCGGGCGTGGTGACGCTCACGCGTTTGCCGTCGCGCCGCAGACCGCGGGCGAGCCCGGCGTAACTCTCCAGGGCGAGGCGCTTGCCCGGGTAGGTCAGGCCCCCGGTATTGCCCGCGCCGCCGTCGCCGTCGTTGATGGCCGGGTCCATATGGCAATGAACGCAGATTTTGCCCAGAACCTCGTCGTAGACCTCGTCGAACGGCACCGGGCGCGACAAGACGGGGACCTCGGGCGCGGCGGCGGGGAGGGGGGCCGACAGCTCGGGATCGGCGCCGTAGACGAAGTCGGCGAGGCGCTCGGCCTCGGCCGGGGTGACGCCCAGGGCGGGCATCGTGACGGCGGGGTCGACCGCGCGGGGGTCCTGCACGAAGCGGAGGAACACGGCGCGGGGCAGGCGCTCCCGGGCGAAACGCAGGTTCGGGGCGAGCTGCGCGGCGGGCCCCATCGCCTTGTAGAACGCCGCATCGAAGCCCGGCTGGAACCGGACGTTGCCGAAGACGTGGCACGTCGGGCAGCCCTTCTGCACGAACGTCTCGCGCCCGGCGGCGATGCGGTCGGTGGTGAGCGGACCCGCGCCGGCCGGGTCGGCGTGCGTGTCCGGCGCGTCCGTGGCGACCGCCGGCCCGGCGAGGCCGGCGAGCCAGTCGACCAGGGCGTCCTTCTCCCGGGCGCTCAGCCGCACGGGGATCATCGACTCCTCGAGGTGCGGGCGCAGGTCGTAGGGGGCGTCGAGGTAGGCGCGCAGCGCGCCCGGGCGCACGCGGCGCGCGAGGGTGCCGAGATCCGGCAGGCGCGTGAAGTGAACGATGCTCTCGAGGTAGCGATCCCAGTCGGGGAAAGCCTCGCGCTGCTTCGCAATGGCCGCGGCGTCGCCCTTCGTGCCCAGAATCCAGGTGTGGCAGTCGACGCAGTGCATCTCGCGCTTGAACGCCGGCAAACCGCCGGTGATCGGATGGCAGCGGTTGCACTGCGCCTTCTCGGCCACCACGCGGCCGGGGTGTTTCGGCGCCGCGAGCGCGCGGCCGGGCAGCAGGCCCGCGATCGCGAGGCCCAGCACGACCGGCAGGGCGAGCAGCAGCAGGCGCGCGCGGGCGGACACGGGCGCGACTACATCTGCACGGCGAGGGCGCCGGGCTCGGCGGCACCGGGGGCGACGGGCGCGGCCGGGCCGACCACGGATTCGGCCTCGGCGAGGGCTTCGGCGAGCGCGCCCTGTGCGCGGGCCCGGTCGAGGGCGATGCGGGCCTCGTGGGCGCGGCCCTGCTTGGCGAGCGCGATGGCCAGGGCGGCCTGCGCGTGCCCGCGCTCCATCTCCGTCGCGCGGACGTTCGCGGCCGCCGCCCCGAACTGCGTCTGCGCCATGGCGAAGTCGCCCTTGCGGACGAGCGCGCGGCCGTACGCCATGCGGGCCTCGTAGTGGGTGAGGTCGAGGGCGACGGCCTTCTCGAAGCGGCGCAGGCTCTCTTTGCCCTTGCCGGCCTTCGCCTGAAGCTCGCCGGCCTTCAGCGCGGCGCGCACCCGCGGTGCGGTGGCCCCGGCGTCGTCGTTCATCGCACGCTCGTAGAGCCGGATGGCCGTGCGCAGCTCGCCCTTGCGCTCGGCCTCGGCCGCCTGCGCCACCAGGCGCTCCGTCGACTGCGCGACCTTCGGGCGGTACATGGCGCAGGCCGCCGCCGGGGCGGGGGTGGCGGCCACGAGGCCGAAGCTGCTGCACGCGAGGGCGAAACCGAGGGCGAAGGTCAGGTTCGAGCGGCGCATCGAGGTCTCCTGTCGGGTGTACGTGGTTCGACAGTGCTCAACGCGCGGGGTTCGCCCGGCGATCTACGAAGTTCGAAAAAAAGCGATCAGCGCCGCGCGTCCTGCCGGGCGGGCACCGTCGGGGCCGGGGGCGTGACGCCCGGCGCGTCGGCGGCCCCGCGCAGGGCCACCGCGCGGGCGAGGTCTTCGTAGGTGACGACGCCGACGATGGTGTTCATGTCGTCGACCACGATGGCGCCGCTCTGCTTCGACTTCTGGATGCGCCCGACCACCTCGGACAGATCGTCGTCGGCGTGGACCCAGACGGGCTCGCCCTCGAGGACCTCGTCGGCGCGGCGCAGGGGCCCGCGCTGGACGTCGCGCACGCCGAGCACGCCCCGCACGCTCTGCGCGTCGCGCACGATGGCCGCCGACGCCCCCTGGAAGAGCATGTGGCGCGCGACCGAGGAGAGCGACCGGGAGGGCTCGACGCTGGCGACCCGGCGGGCCATCGCCTGCCGCGCCCGCAGCCCCGCGAGCCCGAGGCGCATGGTGGTGGCGGCCTCATCGGCGCTGGCACCGAGGAAGACGAAGACCGATACCAGCAGCAGCATGGGATCGGGCAGCATCAGCGCGAAACCGACGCCGCAGAGGGCGAGCACCCGCCCCACCGAGGCCGAGATGCGCGTCGCCCGCATCGGCTGCAGGCGGGCGGCGAGCAGCGCGCGCAGGATGCGGCCGCCGTCCAGCGGATAGGCCGGGATGAGGTTGAAAATGGCCAGGGCCAGGTTCATGCCGCCGAAGATGTAGAGGGCCGCCCGCAGGTCGAGCAGCAGGCCGTCGACCAGCGACAGCGCGAGCGAGCCGACGCCGAGGAGCAGGCTCACCAGCGGCCCGGCGAAGGCCATCCACGCCTGCTGACGGGGCGTGGCGCCCTCGTGGTCGATCTCGGCGACGCCCCCGAGCAGCATCAGGGTGATGCCCTTGACGTGACCGCCCTGCCGCAGCGCGACGAGCGCGTGGCCGAGCTCGTGCAGCGCGATGCCCACGAAGAGCGCCAGGGCCACCAGCACGCCGAGCAGGCTCGCCGGCAGCGTGAGCGCCTCCGCCGGGACGTGCGCCGAGCGCAGCAGCTGCGGGAGCTGGTTGGTCGAGACCGACCACGCCAGGAAGGGCAGCACGAGCGCGAGCGAAATGTGCAGGCGGATGGGGATGCCGCGGATGCGCATCAGCGTCCAGGCCTTCGAGAACATGGGAACCCTTTCGGTCCTGCCGGTTCGGGAGGGACACTCACACTGTCGTCACCAGGACGCCCGTGCACAAGGGGCGGTCGCAGAGAAAGAACCGGCGGGGGGCGCTCAGAGAATCGGCGCCAGCGACTTCTCGCCCCGTTCGTAGACGACGTGTGCGCGCCCGACGATGAGCGGGTCGAGGTTCCCGATGCGCTGCACGTCTTTGCTCTCGTAGGGCAGCTTGTGCAGGACGTAGCGCATGGCGTTGAGGCGCGCGCGCTTCTTGCAGTCCGACTTGATGACCGTCCACGGCGCGTCGGCGGTGTCCGTGTGGAAGAACATGGCCTCCTTGGCGCGGGTGTACTGGTCCCACTTGTCGAGGCTGGCCTTGTCGATGGGCGACAGCTTCCACTGTTTGAGGGGGTGCACGGCGCGCTCGCGGAACCGGCGCCGCTGCTCGTCCTGGCTGACCGAGAACCAGAACTTGATGAGGTGCGTGCCGTTGCGCGCGAGCATGCGCTCGAACTCGGGCACCTGCCGCATGAACTCGGTGTACTCCTGGTCCGAGCAGAAGCCCATGACGCGCTCGACCCCGGCCCGGTTGTACCAGGAGCGGTCGAACATGACGATCTCGCCCCGCGTGGGCAGGTGCTGCACGTAGCGCTGGAAGTACCACTCCCCGCGCTCGTTCTCGGTGGGCTTCTCGAGGGCGACCACGCGCGCGCCGCGGGGGTTGAGGTGCTCCATGAAGCGTTTGATGGCACCACCCTTGCCGGCGGCGTCGCGGCCCTCGAAGAGGATGACGACCTTCTGCCCGGTCTCTTTCACCCAGGCCTGCAGCTTCAGGAGCTCGACCTGCAGGCGGTACTTCTGCCGCTCGTAGTTGCGCCGCAGCATGAGGTGCCGGTAGGGGTAGCCGCCCTCGCGCCAGTCCTTGGCGAGCTCCTCGTCGGGGTTGGGGCGCGCGTCCTCGAGCTCGAGGCGGCGCTCCTTCAGCGCGGCCTTCAGCAGACTGACGGACTCTTCCGGCGGCAGCCCCGAGATGACGTCCTGCATCGCGCCGAGGCGGGACTCGCGCGCGGCGTCGAGGTTCGTCGTGACGGCGAAGTCCTCGAGGCCCGTCGGCGTGGGGCGGGGGGCGACGTCCCCGGCGGCGGCCCGGCGGGCCCGGGGACGGCGCGGTGGCTTGGGGGGGGCGGCATCGGGGGCGGCAGATGCCGAGGGCGCCTCGGTGGGGCGCGCAGGGGCCTCTGCGGGGGCGTTCGAGCGGGCACGACGTTCGGGCACGGCGGTCGCCTCTCAGGTCATCTCAGGAGCGGCCAGGGTTGGAAGCGGGGACGGTTTCGGGCGGCGCCGTCGGCGGGAGGCTCGGACGCCCGTGGGCCGCGATCGTCCCCCGGCGCTCGAACCGCACGCGAAAACGCGCCCCCGATGGTGCGTCGATTTCGAGCGTCCCGTCGAGTTGGCGCGTGAGATCGGCAACCATCTGCAACCCGAGCGACCGCTTCCGACGGCTTTCGAAGTCCGGCGCGAGACCGACGCCGTCGTCCTCGACGGTGATCGCGACGGCGTCGGCGCCGGTCGCCGGGTCGAGTGCGTGCGACACCGTGAGTCGCACCACGCCCCGTCGCCCGCTCGGGTAGGCATGCTTCAGGGCATTGGCGAGCAGCTCGTTGACGAGCAGACCGCAGGGCACGGCCTGATCGAGGTCGACCGCGACGGGGTCGATCCGGCTCTCGAGGCGCACGCCCGCATGGAGCGCGCTGCCCTCGAAGACCTGCCGCCCGAGCTCGGTCAGGTAGGTGGAAAGATTCACGCTCGCGATTGTGTCCGAGCGGTAGAGCAGCTCGTGCAGGAGCGCCATCGAGAGCACGCGATTCTTCATCTCGACGAGGACGGCGCGCACGTCCGGCGAGGCGGCCCGATTGGCCTCGAGACGCAGCAGGCTGGTGATGACCTGCAGGTTGTTCTTGACCCGGTGATGGATCTCCTTGAGCAGCGCCTCGCGCTCCTTCAGGGACCGCCGCACCTCGCCCTCGGCGGCGACCCGCCGTTCATCCTGTGCGAGCGCGTCGAGGGCGTAACCGACGTTCTCGGTCATCTGTCCGAGCAGGCGCCGGGCGGCGGCGTCGAAGGTGTGTGGCGTCCGGGCGTAGAGGACGAGGCTGCCGATGGGGCGCCCGCCTCGACGGAGCGGAAACGCCAGAATGGACTGCCAGCCGTAGGCGAGCGCGCGCTGTTTCCAGATCGCGTCGAGGTCGGCACGGACCATGTCGTCGATCCCCGTCGGTTCGTTCCGAAGAATCGACTGTGCGGCGGGGCCCGTGTGGGTGGGATTCTCGGGTCGCGTGCCGAGGTTCAGCCCGGTGAGGTACTCGCGGGTGTTGCCGGCCTGGGCCACGCGCTCGATGCGGCCGGTCTCGGGCTCGTGCAGGCCGGCCCAGGCCATGTCGAACCCGCCGTCGTCGACGGCCGCTTCACACACCTGCTGGAGCAGCGGGACGACCTCGGTGTTGCGCACCACGGCCTCGGCGGAGCGGCTCAGGGCCGCGTAGAGCCGCGTGATCCGCTGCGCGTCGAGCTGAGCGTTCTTCAGCGAGGTGATGTCCGTGTGCGTGCCGAGCATGCGCAGCGGACGCCCGTCGGCGTCCCGGGCGGCGAGGCGCCCGGTGGAGCTGATCCAGCGGTACTCGCCGCCGGCCGTCCGCATCCGGAAGACGGTGTGATACACATCGCCCGACTCACCGGCCAGGTAGGCGGCGACCGCGCGGGTCACCGGCTCGACGTCGTCCGGGTGCAGGCTGGCGAGCCAGCCGTCGTACGTGAGAGAGAACCGGTCCGGGTCGTAGCCGAGCATCAGCGCGAACCCGGGACTCACGACCACCCGCCCGGTGGGCAGGTCGAGGTCGAACAGCCCCTGCTGACCGGCGGCGAGGGCCATGCGCAGGCGCTCCTCGCTCTCGCTCAGCGCGCGCTCGGTCTGCCGACGTTCGGTGACGTCCTCCAGCGCGCCGGCGAGCTCGACGGGGCGGCCGTCGACGCGGCGGGTGACCTCGACGCGGTCGCGCACCCAGCGCCAGCGCCCGTCCTTGTGACGGAACCGATATTCGAGGGCGACCGTGTCCTCGGTCTCGATGCGACCGAAGGCGGTCGGGCCGAGGTGAAGGTCCTCCGGGTGGACGTTCGAGGGCCACCACGGGGTCGCCGTCGCTTCGGCGACCGTGTATCCCAGCACCCGCTCGATGTTCTCGGTCATGCGGCTTGCATACGGCGCCCCGTGGGAGAGGCTCATGCCGTAGACCACCACGGGGCTGCGCGCGACGAGGTCGTCGAGGGCCGTCGACTTGGCCGCCAGGGCCCCCCGCAGAACGCCGTGGCGTCGGTCCGCATGACGGGCCGCGCGCCGCAGGACGAGGGCGAGCAGAGAACCCGCGGCGACGAGGATGAGCCCGATGAAGGCGACGACGGCGGCGCGGCGTGTCGCGACCTCCGCCGCGAACTCGGCCTCGTCCATGTGGGTCACCACCGCCCAGCCGGCCTCGGCGATGGGTTCGATGGCACCCAGTACGACCGCACCGCCGGCGTCGCGGCCGCGCGTCGGGCCGTCGTGCCCCGTGGCGGCCTGCACCGCCAGCACGTCTGCGCGCGTCATCGGCACCCGGCGCGCGTGCGGCGCATGACCGGTGCGGCTCAGCGCCTCGAGGAAGATGACGTCCGTCCCGTCACGGCGGACGAGGTGATTCTCGGCCGTGCGCAGCGTGGTCGGCCACCACGCGAGAAAGGGCCCGAGCGAGGCGTCGGCGTCGACCTCGAGGAGCACGACGCCGAGGGGAGGCGCGTCTTCGGGGGGCGCAGCGCCCGCGGGGTCCGGTGTGGCCACCGGCGGGGGCGGCGCATCGACGACCGTGGCGACGGTGAACCACGGTTCATCGTTCGCTCGCGGGTCGAGCCCGTCGACGATGAGGGGGCCCCGCTCGTCGAGGGCCCGCGAGACGACGGCCTCGGACCGTGCGGACGGGGCCGGCCCGTCCTCCGGCCAGCGGAGGCGCAGCCGGCCCGTGGTGTCGAAGAGCGAGACGCCGCGGTACTGGCGATACGCCGAGACGCTGGCCAACCGTCGGATGCCCGCGGTGCGAACCGGCTCGGGCACGGCGTCCGGGGGTAGGGAGAGGACGTCGACGAGCGCCGCCGAGGCCCGCATCGCCGCCGCGTCGCCGAGCCGCTCGCGGCGCCACTGCGCCACCCACTCGGCCTTCAACTCGGAGATCGCGCCGAGCTGACCTTGCCGGTCGGCGAGGAGCGCGGCCTCGAAGTCCTGATGCTCCAGGTGCCCGGCCACGACGACGATCAGCACCACGAGCCCGAAGAGGATGCTGAACCGGCGTCCGAACCGCCCCGGGGGTTCCGGCGGGGTCTCGGCGGGGGTCTCGTGCTCGGTGCGGGCGGTCATCGGCGGGCTGCGCGTCCAGCGACACCCATCGGCAGCCCGGCGCGCCGGCATGAGCGGGCCCCGGCCGGCGCGGAGGGACGCTCGCGGTCAGGCGCGCAGCAGCGCTTCGATCTCGTCGACGGCGCCGGCGATGCTGATGCGGCGCTGCTCCATCGTGTCGCGGTCGCGCAGCGTCACGGTGCCGTCGGTGGCGCTCTCGCCGTCCACCGTCAGGCACCAGGGTGTGCCGATCTCGTCGTGCCGGCGGTAGCGTTTGCCGATGGCGTGCTGCTCGTCGTACTTGGCGTTGATGCCGCGCTTGAGGAAGGCGTTGACGAGGTCGCGGGCGATCTCGGGCATGCCTTCTTTCTTCACCAGCGGCAGGACGGCGACCTTGATGGGCGCGAGGCGGGGGTGGAACCGCAGCACGACGCGGGTCTCACCGTTGACCTCTTCCTCGTGGTAGGCGTCGATGAGGTACACGAGCAGGCCGCGCGTGGCCCCGGCGGCGGGCTCGATGACATAGGGCACGAAACGCTTCTGCGTGGTGGGATCGAAGTAGTCGATCTTCGCGCCGGAGTACTGCGCGTGCTTCTTGAGGTCGTAGTCCGTGCGGTTGGCGATGCCCTCGAGCTCGCCCCAGCCCCAGGGGTAGTCGTACTCGATGTCGAAGCAGCCCTTGGCGTAGTGCGCCAGCTCGCTCTTGTCGTGCGCGCGGAAACGGAATTTGCCGGGCTCGTTGGCGTAGCGCTGCCACCACTCCATGCGCGCCTTGCACCAGAAGTCCATCCACTCGTCGTCCGTGCCGGGCTCGCAGAAGAACTCCATCTCCATCTGTTCGAACTCGCACGAACGGAAGATGAAGTGTTCGACGGTGATCTCGTTGCGGAACGACTTGCCCATCTGCGCGATGCCGAAGGGCACCTTCATGGACATGCTCTGTTGCACGTTCAGGAACTGCACGAACATGGCCTGCGCCGTCTCGGGCCGCAGGTACACGGCCGTCGGCTTGGTGATCTCCTCGATGGCCGAGCGCAGCTCGCGGCCCGTGAGCCCGCCGAGCGTGCCGGCCTCGATGGCGGCGGCGACGGCGCCGAGGGGGTCGACCGGGCCGATGCTGCTCTTGAACATCAGGTTGAACTGACGCTCGTCCGAGAGGAACGGCGAGCCGCAGACCGGGCAGACGTAGCCGCGATCGCCGGCGACGGCGCCCTTGAGATCCTTGCCATCGCGGGTCAGCGTGACCTCGAACTGCTTGGCGATGAGCTCCTCGGCGACCTTGGCCGCGCCCTTGTCCGCGTAGGTCAGGGTCAGGGCCTGTCCGGGCTCGGCGCGGGGGGCCTTGTCGGCGCGGAAGCGCTCCTTGCAGACCTTGCAGTCCACCAGGGGATCGCTGAAGCCCGAGAGATGCCCCGAGGCCTCCCAGACGCGGGGGTGCATGATGATGCTCGCGTCGATGCCGACCACGTTCTCGCGGCCGTGCACCATGTCCTTCCACCACTCGGTCATGATGTTGCGCTTGAGCTCGGCGCCGAGCGGGCCGTAGTCGTAGGCGCTCTTGAGGCCGCCGTAGATTTCGGACGACTGGAAGACGAAGCCGCGCCGCTTGCACAGCGACACGATCTTCTGCATGAGGTCGGGGGTGTTGGGCGTCGACATGGACTCTCGCTCGCGGTTGCGCGGTTGCGCGTTGGATTCAGCAAAAGAAAAACGGCGGCGGAGGGTAGCCCAGGCGCGTTCTCGATGCGAGGGGGAGCGCGAGCCCGGACGCCATCGCCGCGACGAATGCGACGCCGCGTGGCGCGGCCGAGTTGACTCGGGTCAAGGCGTCGGTTTCCGCCGGGCGACCGGTGCGTAGCGTTCTCGGGTCCAGGGCGGACGACTGCGAGGCGATATGCAGCACCTTCGTTTTCCGGTTCTCGTCATGCTGGGGTTCGGCGCGGTCGGGTGCGAGGGCTTTCCGCCGCTCGACGGCTCGGCCGGGGGGACGGCCGTCCCCCGTACCGCCACCGTCGAGCGGGCGCTCGGCCACTGCGGAGAGCCGCTTTGTTTTCTCGCGCCGGATACGCTGCTCAACACGACGGTCACGGGTGCACAGGAGATGCCGGCGGTGGCGCTCGGGCCCGATGGGGGGGCAGTGGTCGTGTTCCGGGACCGCTCGGGCACGGCCCTCGACGCCGCCCACGGCGATGCAATCCGGGCGCGGTTCTTCGACCCGCAGGGGCAGCCGCTCGGAGAGGACGTGCGCGTCGAGACGGACACGACGCGGCTGCAGACGACGCCGGTGGTGGCGATCTCGACCGCCGGCGTCGTGCTGATTCTCTGGGCCGACAACCGCCTCGCCGCGCCGGACGTGTCGGGGTACGGCGTGCGGGCCCGCCGCTTTCTGGCCGATGGCACCCCCCTCGACGAGGCCGACTTCGTCGTCCACCTCGGCACGAGCGGGGATCAGCACCAACCGGCCGTGGCCGCGACCCCCGACGGCGGGTTCCTGATCGCCTGGCGGGACGCGGGTCGGCGCGCGCCGGACACCTCGAGCGGGGCCATCCGTGCGCGGCGCCTGGGGGCGGACGGTGCGCTCTCGGCGACGGAGGTGCTGGTCAACTCGACGACGGCCGGCGATCAGTCGGAGCCGGCCCTCGCCGTCGCGCCGGACGGCCGCTGGGCGGTGGCGTTCACCGATGGCAGCCTGGGGGACGGCGACGCGAGCGGCACACAGGTGAGGCTCCGGTTCTTCGGCGCCGACGACCTGCCGACCGGGCCCGACGTCCGGGTCAACGAACGGACGGACGGCGATCAGCGACAGGCGAAGGTCTCATTCGCGCCGGACGGAACGCTGCTCGTGGTCTTCACGGACCGCCAGCTCGCGGGTGCGCCGACGGGGTACGACGTGCTCGGGCGGACTTTCGATGCGTCGGGGGTCGCCATCGGGCCGGCCTTCGAAGTGGCCACCACGCGGGACCGCGCGCAGAGCGGCCCGGTCGTCGGTGCCCTCGACACGGCCGGGCGGTGGCTCGTGGCCTTCGTCGACGACAGCCGCACGGCGCCCGACGTCTCGGGGTCCGGGATTCGCGGGCGCCTGCTGCGCTTCGACGGTGTGTTCGACGGGGACGATCAGACGCTCACGACCGCCACATATGGCACACAGGCCGCGGTCGCGTTGCCGGCGCGGTCGGGTCGACATCTGCTGGTCGCGTGGGCCGACTCGGGCAACGTGCCGCCGGATCTCGCGGCGCCGGCCATCCGCGGGCGGCGGGCCGTGTTCGCGTTCTGTGGCGACGGGCGCGTCGACGTCGAAGAAGGGGAGGCCTGCGATGACGGCAACACCGCGCCGGGCGACGGCTGCTCGGCGGCGTGCACCCGCGAGCCGCCCACGTTCGAGGCGTGCGCCCTGCACTGTCGGCCGACGGCCGGCTACGACCGTTGCAACGGGGCGGACGACGACTGCGACGGGCTGGTCGACGAAGACGGAGACAAAGGCTTCGACCCCGCGCACTGCGGGGGCTGTGACCGCGGTCCGTGCCCGGCCGAGGCGCCCTACGCCGTTCGCCTCGTCGCGCCGGCGGGCTCGACGCTGTGGGAGCCGAGCGGCGCGGCGGTCGCGGGCGACCGGCTCTGGGTCGCCAACGACAAGGACGGCGTGCTGGCCGCCTATGCGCTCCCCCTCGTCGACGGGGCCAATCCACCCGTGACGTCCATGGCCGTCCGCCCGAATGGCGTCACGCCGAAGTGGGAGGCGCTGCGGCTCGAACCGGCCGGGACGATGCTGCTCCACAATGCGACGGGCAACACCCTCTGGCGGTGTGATCCGGGCATCGCGTGTGTCGGCCCGGTGTCCGTCGCGATCGCGTCGCAGCTCGCCGCGCTCGGCGCGGGGACCCGCATCGAGTCCCTCTCGCCCGTCGGCGATCGTCTCTGGCTCGGCACGCGGGCGACACCGTCCCGTGTGGCCGACGAGGCCGGCATCGCCGTCAGTCTGGGCAGCCTTTCACCCGACGGTCGGGCCTATCAGATGAGCGACGCGCGCTCGCACGGCGGGCGCTTCTACTCGCTCTGGAGCTACGAGGGCGCGGGCAGCACGGTGAACGACGTCGCGGGTCTTCTGGCCGTCTCGGCGGTCGATGGCGCGGGACGTCCGGACCCGGCGACGAGCCGCATCTGCCTCTCCCTGCGCGGCAAGCCCGAGGGCTTCGACGTCTGGGGCGAGGACTTCATCGTCGTCTTCGATCAGGACGACGCGCGGAAGGCCAAGGGCGCGGCCGATCCCACCCGATTCACGCTGCGTTCGAACGAGGACTTCGCGACACGCGTGCCCATCGGCGCGTGCGACTGACGGCCCGCCGGCGGGGGCGGGCGCTGCCGGTCGCCCATGACGCGCGGCTTGCGCGGGCCATGTCTCGCGTTCAGGATGGCGGCGCGGACGAAGGGAAGGCGCACCGGCGTGATTCGAGTCTTCAACCCATGCGGATTCGCCATCGCATTCGGCCTCGCGTGCGCACCGTCGTTCGCGTCGGCCGAAGACGCCACCGCGCGCCCGTGGCCCGCCCAAGACGAGATGGCCGGGCCGTATCTCGTGCATGCCTGGGCGCGCCACGACGGCCTGCCACAGGACACCGTCACGGACATGGCGCAGACGCCCGACGGGCTGCTCTGGCTGACCACGTTCGGAGGGCTGGTTCGCTTCGACGGGACGCAGTTGCGGACGTACGGCGGCGTGCGCGCGCAAGGCACGTTGCGGGTCCGGTTCACGGCCGTCGAGGCGGCCGCCGACGGGCGTCTCTGGCTGGGGCTGCAGGATGGTGGGGTCGTCTTTCTCGACGGGGATCGCTTCGTTCGGCCGGCGCAGCCCGAGCCGCTCGGCGCGGCGACCGTTTGGGATCTCGCCGCGGGGCCCGACGGCGTGCTCGTCGGCTCGAGCGCCGGCCTCGGCCACTTCGACGGGCGGCAGTGGCGCTTCGAGAGCATGGGCGGCGCGGCGCCCGGGGTGACGTCCGTCGCGTGGGTCGGGGCGGACGGCGCGGCCTGGCTCGGCACGGCCGCCGGCCTGGAGCTTCGGGCCGTCGACGGTCGGCGGACGCTCTTGCACGCCGCCCCGCCGGACGTCGGTGTCCTCGCGGTGCGACCCGAGCCCGGCCGGGGGACGTGGTTCGGCATGGGGACGGCGTTGGGCCTGTGGGACGGTCGGCGCGCGCACGTTTTCGGTCCGTTTCTCGACGACGCGCTTCCCATCTGGGACATCGTGGTCGATCCGCGCGGCCATCTCTGGGTGGGCAGCAGCGCCGGCCTGGGCGATCTGGGGTCCTCCGCCGACGTGGCGGCCGCGCTCACCGCCGGCGCGTCGCCCCCCGAGATGCATGCCTGGCGGCGTCCGGGCGGCGTCCGGTCGCTGCTCGTCGACCGGGAGGGGGATGTCTGGGTCGGGACGGCCGGCCAGGGGCTCGCCCGATTCTGGCGCCAGCCGTTCGCGCTCGAGCAACCGGAGGCCGATCGCCACGACGCCTCGGTCGGGGCGATCGTGGCCGACGCCGCGGGGACGATCTGGGCCGTGACCGCCTGCACGTCGATTGCGCGGCGCGTTCACGACCCGGCAGGGGCGCGCGACCGTCTCGTGACGGCCTTCGACGCCGGCGCCGGCGATACGTGTATCCAGGCGCTGCAACCGGATCCCGCCGGGGGCCTCTGGGCCGGGCTGGGGGATCAGCTCGTCCACCTTCAGGCGTCGCCCGAGGGGCTCGTACCCGACCGGACCCTGACGATCGCACGGCCGGCCGAGGTGCGCGCGCCGGCCCCGGTACCGCACCCGCAAGCGGCCCACATCCTCGCCCTCGCGGTCGACGCGGAGGGCGCGGTGTGGGTCGGCACCATGGGGCTCGGGGCGCTGTCCCTCGCCGCGGGCTCGACCCGGTGGTTCACCCGCGCCGACGGGCTCGCCTCGGACCGCGTCGGCGCGCTGGCCGTCGGCCCGGCGGGTGAGATCTGGCTCGGACACGAGGGCGCGTCGACCCGCTTTCGCGACGGGCGGTTCGAGGCGTTCACCGAGGCCGACGGGCACCCCGCCGGCATCGTGCGTACGCACCTCGTCGAAGCGGACGGCACGGTCTGGGTGGGCACGTACGGGGGCGGCGTCGGTTGCCTTCGCGAGGGGCGCTGGGGCGTGCTGCGGCGCGACGACGGGCTCTTCGACGACGCGCTCTCGCACATCGTCGACGACGGTCACGGACGCCTGTGGATGAACGGCAATCGGGGGCTGTTCCGCGTGGCACGCGCGGATCTCGTTTCGGCGTTGGCGTTGCCCGAGCGGTCAGTCGTGCCGGTCCGGCCGGCCCGGCCGGTGAGATCATTCTCGTTTCCGACGGGCGAGGGCAACGGGACGGGGCGGCCGGCGGGCCTGCGCGCGGCGGACGGGACGCTCTTCTTTGCGAGCATCGACGGTCTGGTGGTCGTGCCCCCGGCCGAGATCGCGCCGCGGGCCGAGGCGCCCGTGCCGGTGATCGAGGCGCTGACCGTGGACGGCGCCTCGCTGCCCCTCGACGGGACGGCGCAGGCCGGGCCGGGCACCGGGGACGTCGTCGTGCAGTTCGTGGCGGCGCGGCTGCGGCGGCCGGAGCTGCTCCACTTCGAGTATCGCCTGGCCGCAGTCGGTGCCGTCGACACGCCGTGGACGCCGGTCCCCGCCGGACGCGCCGTGCACATCGCGCAGGCGAGGCCGGGGCGCCACCGGTTCGAGCTGCGAGCCCGCGACGAGGACGACCAGACGTCGCCCGCACCGAGCGTCGTCGAGTTCACGATCGTCCCGGCGTGGCACCAGTACACCGCCGTCCGGCTCGGCGGAGTCCTGGCGGTCGGTCTGCTGGTGGTGCTCGCCGTTCGACGGCGTCTGACGCACCTACGCGCGCAGACCGCGGCCCTCTCCCGCGAGGTCGAGCAGCGACGCCGCGCCGAGTCGGCGCTCCGGGAAGAGCAGGCGCAGACGCTCGCACTCCAGGCGCAGCTCGACCACGCGCGGCGCCTCGAGGCCATCGGACGTCTGGCGGGCGGCGTCGCGCACGATTTCAACAACCTGCTCACGGTCGCCGTCGCGAGCCTGAGGCTGCTGCGCGACGAGCTTCGGCCCGCGCCGGGCGCGCTCGTGGCCGAGTATCTGGACGAGCTCGACGACTTCTCGGGCAGCGCGACCCGCCTCACCCGGCAACTGCTCGCGTTCGGGCGGCGGCAACACCTGCGGCCGGTCGCCGTCGACCTCGCGGTGATCGTCGACGGGCTCTTGCCGATGCTGCGCCGCCTCCTGCGCAGCGACGTCGGTGTGGTGGTCAGCGCCGAGCCGGCCCCGGTGCGGGCCGATCGCGGACAGCTCGAACAGGCCATCGTCAACCTGGTGGCCAACGCCGCACAGGCCATCGTCGGCAGTGGCCAGGTCCACATCACGGTCGGTCCGGTCGAGCCCGCCGCGGCGGCCGCGCGGTGGCCGGATCTCGTGCTTTCGGGGCCGCACGCCTGCCTCGCCGTGGTCGACGACGGCCGCGGCATCCCGCCGGAAGTCTTGCCCTCCATCTTCGAGCCGTTCTTCACGACGCGGCCCGGTGGCAAGGGCACGGGGCTCGGCCTGGCCTCGGTCCACGGTTTCGTCGAGCAGTCGAAGGGGCACATCCGGGTCAA
>JAKLJY010000108.1 GCA_023150895.1 Myxococcota bacterium
GGCAATGACGTGGACGACGGCTGAGCGGTCGCCGCCGGTCAAGTCTGATCTTGGCGTGGATCGTCGAACGCATACGGTGCGCACGTTGCCTCCGGGGACGAGGACCGGGGGAGCGGCGGCCCCGCCGGGGGTGAGGCGCAGCAGTTTCATGTCGTTCGAGAACAGAAAGGCGGACGCGCCGTCGGGCCCGAACGCGAGGCCCTGCACGCGGTCGATGTCGGGGATCACCTGGCCACCTGCACGGCCGAGGTTCGCGTCGAGGGCTTCCACGAAGTAGGAGATGCCGCCGACGCCGTCGTTCACCGCCGTGTCGACGCTCGCGACGAGGAGTCGCAAGCCACCGTCGCCCGTCGGCATCAGGCCCACGCCCCGCGGGCGGCCGCCGTCAGCGATCACGGTCGTCCGCGGGTCGCTGCCGTCGACGCGCACGGACACGACCGTCGGCCCTTCGAGTCCAACGGCCAGCGAGAACGTGCCGCCCGTCGCGAAGACGCGGTCCGCCGGCGGGTCGTAGACCAGGCCACCGAGCATCACGGTGCGCCCCGCGCCGTCGGGGAAGGTGCGGCGCCACACGATTCGGCCCCCCGCGGTCACGCGCACGAGGGTGGGGGCGCGCCCGGGCCGGTCGACCTCGTCTGCCGTGATGACCCGCCCGCCATCGGGGAGCGAGATCGCGTCGAAGACCTCGAGGCCGGCGAGCGTGGCCACGGGTCCGCTCGTCCACCGCACGTCGCCGCCGGGGCACGGTGCCTCGCTCGAGCGCGGGGGGCCGCTGCCGAGGGTGGCGCCGCGCGGCCGCGTGAAACCGACCCCCTCGCCGCCGGAATCGGTCGGGAGACGCAGGGGCAGGGCCTCGCCGGCCGGGTCGACGCGGAAGGTCGAAAGCGCGCCGTCCGAGTCGAGCACTGGGGCGGGGATGCACGTGCCCACGGGAGCGGGGCCGGCCGCGAGCGTCGCCGGGTGGCCGGCCACGGGATCCGTCGCGCTGAGGGCGAAGAAGCCGTCCGCGCCGCCCCGCCAGTGGCTGCCGCCATTGTAGAAGCGGTCGTCGCGGCCCAGGGTGAGCCCGGTCGGGCGGAGGGCGGGGTTCAACGGAATCTCGCGGTCGAGGGCGCCGGTGTCGAACGCGAACGCGCGCAAGGCGCCGTCCTGCCCGACGGCGACCAGGCCGCCGGGGCACCACCAGTGGGAGCTGCCGTTGGCCAACGGGTCGATGGGCCCCCCGGGGGCGTCCGGACAGTCGAGCGCGAGCACCGGGGGCGTGCGGGACCCGCCCGCCCACCCGCCCCGCGGCGTCGGCCGTGCGAATTGCGGCCGACTGCCGCAGCGGCAGGAGGCCGTTTCGGTTGACCTGACTGCGGGTTTCCCGTATTCTGGGGATGCAATGTTCTATGAGTGGGATGATGCGAAGGCGGCCGACAACGTCCGCAAGCACGGCGTCGCCTTCGTCGATGCCGTGCTCGCCATCGAGGAGATCGACGACCATTGCGACTACGGCGAGGATCGCATTCAGACCATCGGGATGAGCCGAGACCGAGTCCTGTTTGTGGTCACCACCCTGCGGGCGCCCGACACGTGCCGCATCATCTCCGCCCGGAAGGCCACGCGAAATGAGCAAGTCCGGTACCACGCGAATCTTCGTCAGACCTGGTGAGATGCCGCCCCCCGGCGACACCGACTGGGAGCGCCTCGACGCCATGACTGACGACGAGGTCATCGCCGCGGCTCTCTCCGATCCGGATGCCCAACCGCTCACCGACGAGCAACTCGCCCGCATGAAGCGCGTCTCACGCGTCAAGGTGATTCGCCGCCGCCTGGGCATGACCCAACAGGAGTTTGCCGACGCCTTTGACATTCCCGTCGGCACGCTCCGCGACTGGGAGCAGCACCGCAGCACGCCCGATGCCCCTGCGCGAGCTCTCCTGCGCGCCATTGAACGCGAACCCGACACCATGCGCCGGTTGCTCACGCGAGCGGCCTGAGCGAGGAGCGGCTTCTCCTCCGATCGACACACCCGTCCCTGCCCGCGATGCTAGGAGCGTGTTCTGGTAACCCGGACCGAGGCCGGGAAGTGGGTGTCGGCCGAGCCCAAGGCGCGAGACCGCGCCAATACTTGGAAGTATTGCAAGGTTGAGCAACGCCGGGATCGGCCGGCAAACACGAAACGGGCGACGGGAGTGGTTACCAAGACACGCTCCTAGGACCGCCGTCCCGCCCGATCGCGGCGTTCTCCATCACCGAACGCCCTGCGCACCCCACCCCCACGCCCACGCAACTCCTTCACCCGCGCACCACCGAGCACGTCCGCGCTACTGGCAAGCCCCCGAGAGACACGAGCGGCGCGCCCCGCAAGGGGCGTCATCCGGCAGCGGCTCGAAGACACAGGCGCCGCTTTCGGGCACGCAGCGGCCGATCTGGCAGGCGTCCGGGGGTGAGCAGGCGTCGGCGGCGCGACCGACGCAGCGACCGGCGGCGCCGCAGCTCGTGCGACCGTCGAAGTCCGCCTGTGCGAGCAACGGGGCGCGGGTCTGACGGTCGGCGAGCAGTGTGTTGGCGATGACGTGCGGGCGCCCGGCCGCGTCGAGCGAGAGGGCGACGCCGAGGGTGCGCACGTTGCCTCCGGGGACGAGGACCGGGGGGGCGGCGGCCCCGCCGGGGGTGAGGCGCAGCAGTTTCATGTCGTTCGAGAACAGCCAGGCGGACGCGCCGTCGGGCCCGAACGCGAGGCCCTGCACGCGGTCGATGTCGGGGATTACCTGGCCGCCGGCGCGGCCGAGGTTCGCGTCGAGGGCTTCCACGAAGTAGGAGATGCCGCCGACGCCGTCGTTCACCGTGCCGGCCACCAGGAGCCCGCCTGCGGAATCGACGGTGAGCGCCTGTCGCTCGACGCTCACCGGCAGAGGCGGCGGCGCCGGGCGGTACTCGGCGAGCACCGCGCCCGCGGGGGAGAAGCGCGTCACGGCGTCGCGCGTGAGCACGAGCATCTCGCCGCCGGGTCCGACTGCGCGGCTTGCGGCGATGGTTCGGTTTCGCAGGGTGGGGAACGGGTCACGCCCCGTCTCCGTCAACGTCGCGTCGAGCGTGACGAGGTCCGTGTCACCGGTGTCGACGCTCGCGACGAAGAGTCGCAGACCGCCATCGCCCGTCGGCATCAGGCCCACGCCCCGCGGGTGGCCGCCATCGGCGATCACGGTCGAGCGCGGGTCGCTGCCGTCGGTGCGCACGGACACGACCGTCGGTCCTTCGAGACCAACGGCCAGCGAGAACGTGCCGCCCGTCGCGAAGACGCGGTCCGCTGGCGGGTCGTAGACCAGGCCGCCGAGCATCACGGTGCGCCCCGCGCCGTCGGGAAAGGTCCGCCGCCACACGATTCGGCCGCCCGCGGTCACGCGCACGAGGGTGGGGGCGCGCCCGGGGCGATCGACCTCGTCTGCCGTGATGACCCGCCCGCCATCGGGGAGCGAGACCGCGTCGAAGACCTCGAGGCCGGCGAGCGTGGCCACGGGTCCGCTCGTCAGCAGGACGTCGCCGCCGGGGCACGGTGCCTCGCTCGAGCGCGGGCGGCCGCTGCCGAGCGTGTCGCCACCCGGCCGCGTGAAACCGACCCCCTCGCCGCCGGAATCGGTCGGGAAACGCAGGGGCAGGGCCTCGCCGGCCGGGTCGACGCGGAAGGTCGAAAGCGCGCCGTCCGAGTCGAGCACCGGGGCGGGGATGCACGTGCCCACGGGGGCGGGACCGGCGGCGAGCGTCGCCGGGTGGCCGGCCACGGGATCCGTCGCGCTGAGGGCGAAGAAGCCGTCCACGCCGCCCCGCCAGTGGCTGCCGCCATTGTAGAAGCGGTCGTCGCGGCCCAGGGTGAGCCCGGTCGGGCGGAGGGCGGGGCTCAACGGGATCTCGCGGTCGAGCGCGCCGGTGTCGAACGCGTACGCGCGCAAGGCGCCGTCCTGCCCGACGGCCACCAGGCCGCCCGGGCACCACCAGTGGGAGCCGCCGTTGGCCAACGGGTCGATGGGCCCCCCGGGCGCGTCCGGGCAGTCGAGCGCGAGCACCGGGGGCGTGCGTGCGGGCGCGCCCAGGTCGACGTCGGCGCGCGGGGTCAGGGCCCCGTCGGCCCCCACGTCGAAGCGCGCGAGGCCCCGCCCGAAGCCCTCGTCGTCGGGTGCGCGCCGGAAGAGGGCCACGGCCGCGTCCACCGGGGCGTCCGGGCCCACCGTCGAAGCGGCCGCAGCGACCGCCGACACCTCGCCGGCCACGGGGCTGAGGCCGACGACCTCCGCCGGTCCGATTCCATCGAGGCCGCGCAGCACCAGCAGGCCGTCCGCGCCGCCGACGAGCCAGTGCGAGCCCCCGTTGGCCCGCGGATCGGGCCCGCCCCCGACGAATACCGGAGCGGTCGTTGCGCGCAGGGGCAGCGTGACCTCGTCGAGCAGCGCGCCCGTGTCCGCGTCGAGGACCCGGAGCGCCTCGCCCGCGCGGGTCGTGACCGGCCACAGGACGACGTCGGCGGCCGCGGTCGGACCGGCGCAGTCGAGCACGTCCGCCGCGTCGGCGGCCCAGACGGGGCCCGCGTCGACGTCGACCCCGATGAGGCGGCACGCGCCGGCGGCCGCGTCGCGAAGGGCCTGGAAGACACTCGCCGCGCCCAGGGTGTCCGGGGTGGTGCGGGCGGTCAGACCCGCAGGCGCCTCGCCGGCTTCGAAGTCGAACGCGCGCCGGGGGGCCGGGGGTTCGGGGCCGACGCCGACGCGGGGTTGCACGTCGAGGCCCGCGGAGCCGGGTGCGACGAAGACGCCGAAGGCGAGGACCGGAGTGAGCGCGGTGCAGTCCCGCTCGGGGGCGAGGTCCGGCGGGGGCGCAAACGCGTCGGGTTCGGGGACGAGGGCGGCATCGGGTTCGGGGACGAGAGCGGCGTCGGGTTCGGGGACACGGGCGGCGTCGGGGTCCGGGGCGAGGGCCGCGTCGGTTTCGAGGGCGAGGGCCGCGTCGGCTTCGGGGCCACGCGCGGCGTCGGGGTCTGGAACACGCGCGGCGTCGGCTTCGGGGCCACGCGCGGCGTCGGCTTCGGGCGCACGCGCGGCGTCGGCTTCGGGCGCACGCGCGGCGTCGGGGTCTGGAGCACGCGCGGCGTCGGGGTCTGGAGCACGCGCG
Source organism: Myxococcota bacterium (assembly GCA_023150895.1). GTDB lineage: Bacteria > Myxococcota_A > Bradymonadia > UBA7976 > UBA1532 > CAINDO01. The sequence goes on from JAKLJY010000108.1 coordinate 5,149, forward strand.
GCGTCGGGGTCTGGAGCACGCGCGGCGTCGGCTTCGGGCGCACGCGCGGCGTCGGCCTCAGGGCCACGAGCCGCGTCGGGCTCGGTCGTGCCCGTCGCGTCGGCTTCGGGCGGGCGTCCGACATCAACCGACTGCGCCCGGCGAGCATCCAGGCCGCTGACCGCCGCGTCCGCCGGCGATCTCCCCGTATCGAACCCGGTCCGCGAGGCATCCGCGGTCGGCCGGTTCGCGTCGTCCGCGCCCGTCCCACCGCACGCCCCCGCCGTCAGCGCCGCCAGCAGCGGCAGCGCACCCCACGGCAGGCACGCCGCCGACAAGTTCCCCCTCCTGGATGAACGCGACCGCAGACTCGAGACCTCCCGTCCTGGCGGCACGAACCGCCCCACGACACCTTCCCACGAATCGGCCGCGCGAGTGTCCCCCAGAAGTGCGGGGGGTCGCTTGACGCCCGTCCCTCGGTGCGCACGGTCATCGCTCCCATGCACACCGAACCCCTGGTCTCCCCCCTCCGCGTGCTCGTGGCCGGCGCCGATCCGCTGGTCCGGCGCGGTCTCTCGCAACTGCTTTCCGAGCGCGAAGCCTTCGAGGTCCTGGGCCCCGTCGGCCTCGGCGGCGGCTTGGCGTCGGCGATTCAGCTCCATCGGCCGGACGCGGTGCTCGTCGATCCGGGTCCGGAGATCGAGCCCGGCGCCTTCGAGACCGTGGGCGGCGTGCCCGTGCTCGTGCTGGCGACGGATGCCGACCACGCGGCGCGTGCGCTGACGATGGGGGCCCGCGGCGCGTTGGCCCGCGACACGGAGGCCGACCGTCTCGGACCCGCATTGGCGGCCGTCGAGCGGGGCCTGCTCGTCCTCGATGACCGCTTCGCCGAACTCTGGCGGCGACCGGCCCCGGCCGAGGGCGACTTCACCCTGACGGCCCGTGAACTCGAGGTGCTCACGCTCTTGGCCGAGGGGCTCTCGAACCGCGAGATCGCCGAGCGCCTGGGGTTCAGCGCGCATACGGCGAAGTTTCACGTCAACGCCGTGCTCGGCAAGCTCGACGCCACGACGCGCACCGAGGCCGTCGCGCGGGCGGTCCGCCACGGGGTGCTGCGGCTCTGAGGACCTGCCCGATCGGGCAGGGGGGGCCCGCCCCATCGACCAGTGGGCGGAGGGCCGCCGGCGCCCAGGTTTCTTTCACGACGACGCGGTCGGTGTTCGACCCCGCCGCCTGGAAACGAAACCCGGACACCGGGATCAGGAGCCCATCGTGAAGACCCCCAAAAACCCCTTCGCCAGCCTCAACACCCACCTCGCCCGCCTGGTGGCCGACGCCGACGCCTGGCTCGTTCGTGTCGAGGCCGGCCGGCGCCGCACCACCGGCGTGGTCTACCGCATCGACGGCGACGAGGCGCTCATCGCCACCGTGGCGCACGTGCTCGCCGGCGACGACGCCCTCTCGGTGGCCCGTGGTGACGGCCCCGGCACGCCGGCCCGCCTCGCCGGGTGGGACCCCCGGACGGATCTGGCCCTGTTGCGCACCGACGCGACGGGGCTCGCCGCCGCCCCCTTCGCCGACGACACCGAGGGGCTCGCCGCCGGGCACCTCGCGCTGACGCTGGGCCGCCCCGGGCGCCGCGTGCGGTCGATGCTCGGCCTCGTGGCGGGGGTCGGCGGCCCCTGGCAGACGGGCCACGGCGCCGATGTCGCGCGCTTCATCGAGGTGGACGGGCGCCTGCCCGACGGCTTCTCGGGCGGCGTGCTCCTCGACCTCGACGGCCGCGTCCTCGGACTCAACACCCATGCGCTCGTGCGGGGCGGGACGACGCTGCCGGTCGAGACGGTCCGCCGGGTGTTCGAATTGCTCGCGACGCGGGGACACATGCCGCGCGGGCACCTGGGCCTGGGGACGCAGCCGGTCGCGCTGCCGGCGGACGTGGCGTTGCAAGAGAGCCAGCGGGCCGGCCTCGTGGTCGTCAGCGTCGAGCCGGAGGGGCCGGGTGAGCGGGCCGGCGTCCTGCTCGGTGACGTGATCCTGCGCCTCGATGACCGCCCGGTGGGCTCGCACGGAGAGCTCGTGGCCGCCCGGGACGCCCTCGCCGGCCGCCCGGGTACGTTGCGCGTGCTGCGCGCCGGCGCGGTGACGACGCTCGAGTTGTCGGTCGGCGAGAAGGCCGGGCCCGCGAGCCTCGATCTCGGCGCACCGGGCGCCCACCGCGGGTGCGGGCGGGGTCGCCGCTGCGGATGAACGCGCGGCGCGCCGCCCGAGCTGCTATCGTGACCCGATGGACGACCCCGCCGCCGAGCGCATCCGCGAGCGTATGCGTGTCACTTTCGAGCTGTTCGACGCCGGGGTCGCCCTCATGCGACAGAACTTGCGGCGGCGCCATCCCGACGCCTCCGACGCCGAGCTCGAAGAGCGGCTGACACAGTGGCTCCACCACCGGCCGGGGGCCGAGTTCGGGGATTCGGCGGGGGTCTTGCGCCCGCTGCCGGTGCGCGTGCCCTGAAGCCCCGCCTCAGAACACCGTGCAGTAGGCCCGGTTGCCGTCGTTGGCCACGCGACAGGCGCGGTCGATGAGGTTTTCGGCGCAGTCGTCGTCGGCGTCGCACTGTTGGGTGCAGATGGACAGCACGTCCGAGCACAGCAGACCCGGGCGGCAGTCTGCGTCGGCTGCGCAGCGGCCGTTGATGTCTACGTTGCCCCGTCCACCGACATGGCATTGGCGGTCCCCCCGACCGCAGTACTGGCCGCCGACACAGTCCGCCATCGAAGCGCAGTCCTCGGCGTCGCCGACGCAGTCCAGATCGGGTGGCATGCAGTAGGCCCCCCGGCCGTCGACGGCATTGCACAGGTCTCCGCCGTCGCAGGCTCGGCCGACCGGGCAGGGGAACACACAAAAGCTCGGTGTGTCGGGCCCCGTGTTGACACACAGACCTGCGCCGTCGCCGGTACACTGCTGGCTGCTCTGGCAGCCATCGCAGCGACCGAGGCCGGTGGCGAGACAGAACCCGTTGGCGCAGACCTGGCCCGGTGCGCACGGATCGCAGACGCCGCCGCAGCCATCGGCCTCCCCGCAGCGGCGGCCGGCACAATTCGGCTGACAGATCTCACAGCCCGGCAGGCCCTCGTCGACCTCGCCGTCGCAGTCGTCATCGCGCTGATTGCAGCGTTCGGCGACGGGCTCGACGCCCTCGCATGGGCCCCAGACCCCGTCGACACACCGCGCGACGCCGCGCACGCACTCGCCGACGTCCGAGCCGCAGCCCCGAATGGCACCGGGCTCGCAGGCCGGGGGGGCCGCCTCGCACGCGTCGCCCACCCCGTCCGCGTCCGAGTCCCGCTGGTCGGCGTCGGGCACGGCCGGGCAGACGTCGCACGCATCCCCGAACCCGTCGCCGTCGGCGTCTTCCTGGCGGTTGTTGGCCGCGTCGGGGCAGTTGTCCCCGGCGTCGGGCACGCCGTCGTCGTCGGTGTCTCCGGGCGGACCGACGGGCGCGGCATCGGGTGGCGCACCCGCGGCGTCGTCGGGGCGAGCGGCACCCTCGTCCGGCTCGCCCGGCGAGGCGTCCCCGTCGGGCCCCCCGGCATCCGGTCGGGGTGTGCGCGGGCCGTCCGGGGGAAGCGCCATGGCGTCGGTCGGATCGACCACCGGGCCGCGTGCGTCCGACACATCGCCGCCCCGGTCGCCCGTGCCACCGGTGCCGCCCGTGCCGCCGGTTGCCCCGCCGCTGCCCCCCTCGGCCGGGCGTGCGTCGGTGGTGGCCTGAAGTGCGTCGTTGCTGCTCGTGCAGGCCGCGAGTGCGGCGGCGAGCACCAGCGTCCATGCGCGTGAGCAGCCGGGGAAACCGGGAATGAGCGGGCGGGTCGACATGGCCGGACTCTACGGAATCGCCGCGTCCATGGCCAGCGGCGCGCCCGTCAGCCCCAGAACGCCAGGCGGCTGCGGTCGGTAGAGAGTGTCATGAACCCGCCGAAGGTGAGGCGCGCACGGGCCCCTTCTACCGGCGCGACGCGGTGGACCATGCGGCCGGCGTCGAAAACCAACAGATCCCCCGCGCCGAGGGCCAGGCGTGCGGCGGGGTAGTGGGCCTCGATGGTCGCGGTGTCGAGGAAGCGCGACGGCAGGCGGGGCACGGCGGGATCATCGCCGCGCACGCCATAGACGACCAGTTCACCCCCGCTCTCGGGTGCCTGCAGCGTGAAGAAGAAGCTCAGGAGCGTGCTGCGGTCGAGGTCGAGTGGCATGTGTCGATAGACACCGAGCCCGAAGTGATTGTCGTGGTGCGCAAAGATCTGTTCGCCGGGGTCGAGCGCGCGGAAGTTGAACGCCGGCCAGGTCAGCCGCTCGTCGAACGCGGGGGGGGCCGCCGGGCGTCCGCCCGCGAGCGTCGAGAGCAGGCGCCGCACGGTCGCGAGGGCCGTGTCACCGTCGCCGAAAATGGCCGCCGTCCGCTCGGCGTGGGCGGCGGCGCTCTGGGCGTAGAGGTCGTCCGGCGGGCCGCGCAGGTGCGTGAACGTCGGGGTGGCGGCGTCCCCGATGGTCCGGATCTCGCCCCCGCGCATGCCCTGATTGGGCGAGGTCCAGGCGGTCGAGCCCTGGAGCGCGGCGGCCGCGCGGGCGACGAGTTCGGCGGGCAGCGCGCGCCGCACGACCAGGCCGGTCAGGCGCCCGTCGTAGGCCGCCTCGAGGGCGTCACCGTGCGCGGCGAGGGCCTCGACGTCGAAGTCGAGAAATCGGGGGGCTTCGGGGGGCGGCGTGGGCGTGTTCATGGGGCTCCGGTCGGGAGCCCGCATCGTGACACGCGGCGCGCGGCCCGGGAAGCGGGTCAGCGGCGGCGGCGACGCCGGATGGCCGCGAGACCGATGGCCGCGAGGGCGAGGAAGCGGGCGCCGCCCTCACCGGAGACCGGCGCGGAGACGGCACAGCCGCCGCCGTTGCCATTGCCGTTGCCGTTGCCGTTGCCGTTGCCACTGCCGGCGTCCTTTTCGGAGTCGACGAGGCCGCCGTCGATCTCGACGGGCACGTTGCAGCGCTTGGGGTGGGCGACGGGGCGGTCGCCGCACTCGCCGGCCGGGATCTCGTCGAAGACGCCCGTCTCGATCTCGCAACAGATGACGTCGCTGCAGGCCGCGGGCTCGACGTTCTGCCCACTCTGCTCGTCACAGACGTCGGCGGCGAGCCACTCGACGTGCCCGTCGACGCGGCAGCAGATCTTCACCTCGCAGAGCTCGTCGGAGACGACGGCCTGGCCCGTCCCGGTGCACAGGGCCGGGTCGACGAACGCGAGCGACCCGTCCTTGCGCTTGCAGCACACGTCGGGGACGCACTCGACATCGGGGATGTAGCTGCCGTTCGCCGCCTTGCACTCGTCGGGCGAGAGGTCGTCCGTCGTGCCGTCCGGCAGCTTGCAGCAGCCGGGGGCATCACACTTCTCGGCGGCTGTCGGCTGACCCATCGCGGCCGCGCAGGCGGACGCGGCGAGGGTTGCCGCCGAGCCGTCGGGCAGGGCGCAACAGACCTCCTCGTCGGCACACTTCTCGGCGGCGGTCGGCTGACCCATCGCGGCCGCGCAGGCGGACGCGGCGAGGGTCGCCGCCGTGCCGTCGGGCAGGGCGCAGCAGACCTCTTCGTCGACACACTTCTCGGCAGCGGTGATGGTACCGCCCGCGGCGGTGCACTCGGTGAAGGGCAGCGTGGTCGCCTGGCCGTTCGGCAGTGCACAACAGACCTCGGCCGCACACGCCGCGCCGCTGGCGTCGACCGCACCGCCGCCCGCGGTGCAGGCCGCGACGGAGGTGATCGACGGCTGGCCGTGCGTGACGCAGCACGCGCTCTCGCACCGGTCCGCGGCGAGGACGACGCCCTGCTGGTCGCTGCAGTCGTTCTCGCTGAGATACTGCGGCGCGCCGTCGGGCAGACCACAACAGACGGTCGGCTCGCACGTCTCGGAGGGCACGACGATGCCGCCCCCCTGCTGACACGCCCACAGCGTCGCCGGGGCCGGCTCGGGGCCGATGCCGCGGCAACAGATCTCGAGGCAGAGGTCGGCGCCGAGGACGACCCCTTGGGCTTCCGCACAGGCGTCGGCCGTGAGCGAGACCGCGCCGTCGGGCGTCCCGCAACAGATGGGCGCCTCGCACAGGGCGGGGTCGCCGGCCGGCGCGCCGCCCTGGTCGCGGCACACACCGGCGACGAGCGTCTGACCGGAGCCGTCGGGGAGCTGGCAACAGATCTCCTCGCAGAGATTCGCGAAGATGGGCCCCTGTGCGATGAAGGCGCGACGCCGGGCCAGCGCGCCGTTGCTCTCGGCGCACTCACTGGCCGGGACGACCTCGTACGTGCCGTCGGGGAGATGACAGCACAGCGGCTCGGCACAGACTTCGTCGGGCACCGGGACACCCTGGCGGGCGACACAGTCGGCGTGGTTCGTGTCGATCGCGGTGCCGTCCGGCAGGCGGCAGCACAGGGCCTCGTCGCAGCAAATCGCCTCGTCGATGGGCGTACCACCGGCCTGGCTGCACTCGCCCGCAGGCGTCAGGTAGGGCTCGACCACACCGGCCGCCCCCGCGCAACACACGACGTTCTGACACAGAACCTCGGCGACGGGCACGCCGCCGCTCTGCTCGCACACGTCGATGGAGGACGACGCCGGGGTCTCGCCCGGCAGCTCGCAGCACATCTCGCAGACGTCGCCGATGCCATTCCCGTTGGCATCCGTCTGGTCCGGGTTGGGCGCCTGGACGCAGTTGTCTTCCTCGTCGCAGAGGCCGTCCTGGTCGAGGTCCGTACAGATGCCGCCGAGCGCGCGCTCCAGCACCAGGATGGCCCACGCCTGATCGGCGCAGGGGTCCCAGAGCTGGCCGCCCCAGAAGCGGCCGAACGTGGTGGGCAGGCCCGCATTGAGGTCCTGCTGACTCAGGAGTGTGAACGCGAAGTCGAAGTACCAGCGGCCCGGCTCGTCCGGGTCGAGGTAGTACCCCGCGCCACCCACGCCCGGGTTGATGGGCGCGAACGTCGTGTAGTTGGCGGCGTTGGCGAACGACGCCGGCCGGCTCACGAGGCCGGGGTCGAGGCGGGCCTGCCGGTACGCGGGGGCGGCGGGATCGGCGACGAGCGCGCCGACGTCGTTGGGCGTCAGGACCCCCGGCAGCGCGTTGTTCTGCAACTCGATGAGGCGGAACGCTTTGGTGGCCGACCACATGTAGTAGTGGATCGAGCCCGTGAAGAACTGACCGTTCTGGAACACGTCCGTAAAACGGTAGTGATTGCGCAGCCATTCGACGTACGCCTGCGGCTCGGGATCGTTGACCGTCCGGCCCCCGGCCAGCATGGCCCACAGGCCCGAGCTCGTCTGCTGCAGGCTGGCGCCGAACGAGCCGGGGACGATGGCACCCGGCGCCCAGATGGCATAACCGTGCGCCCGCTCGGTGGGGGTGACCGTTCCCGCACCGCCGTTCGTCGCATAGGCATCGCCGGCGAGTTGAAGCGCCGCGTTGATTGCCGCGAGGCGGGCCGGATCGGACGTCGCCGGGTCCTGATACACCGCACGCGCGCCGGACAAGCCCGCGATCACCAGCTGCGTCGCCGACGAGTCGAGGCGCGGGTTCGGCAGCGCGTAGTCCCAATAGCCCGAAGGGCTCTGGTTCGCGAGCACGCGGTCGACGCGGTCGGCGAGGGCCGTCAGCGCGCCGGCCTGGTCGGGGCCGCCGGTGCGCTGGTAGACCGACAGGGCCATCATATCCGCGCCGTCGCGGTAGTTCGCGCTCGGCAGCCCGAGCGGCCGGCTGATGATGAAGGCCATGACCGAAGCGATGCGGCCCTGATCGACGGCGTTGGCGAACTGCCAGCCCTGCGAGAGGGCGTTCTGGCTCGGGTCGGCGCGGCGCTTCTCGAGCACCGCGAGGGCGGCGAGACCCGCCCCGTCACCGGCGGCCGAGAAGGTGCCACAGACGTTGCCCGCCGCGTTCAGGAAGGCGTTCGCCTCCAACCACGCGATGCCCCAGTCGATGGCCGTCTCGACGTCGTTGCTGAAATTCGTGATGGGCTGGGTGATCTGCGCATGGGCCGGCGCGGCGAAACAGATCGCGGCCGCACCGCCGAGGGCGCGCAGCCCGAGGGTCAGAGAGCGGGTCATTTGGACTCCTGGCGGCCTGCGCGGTGGGCGCGGCGGCGGCGGGGGAAAAGGGCGAGGCCGAGCAGGGCGAGCGGGAGCGCGCCGGGGCCGACCGCGGGGGCCGCCGTCGCGGAGCACCCGGAAGAGGTCGCGGCCGCGCGGCGCCCCGCGGGCTCGGTCAGCGGGTTGTTGCCCGCGCGAACGGCGGCGGCGGGGTCGAGGGTCAGACAGACACGCATCGAGATCTCGGTGGGGCCGCAGGCGACCGCCGTCGAGACCTCGAAGGTACCCGGGGCCGTCTCACAACAGACCGGACGATCACACGTCGCGTCGTCGACCCGGGCGCCGCCGCCCCGGACGCACACCGGCGGGGTCACGAGTGAGAGTGCGTCGTTGGTGCGGCAGCAGATGGGCTCGAGGCAGGCATTGTCGAGCGTCGGCGTGCCACCGAGGACGGCGCACGTCGCCGGATCCTGGAACGAGGCACCGGCGCGGGTCTCACAACACACGTCGAGCACGCAGCTCGCGTCGAGCAGAACGCGGCCCTGCTGCGCTTCGCAGGCGCCGAGGGTCGTCGTCTCGCTCGTGCCGTCCTGCAGAACGCAGCAGATCGCCCCCGCGCAGTAGTTCTCGGTCGTGACGCCGCCGGCGTTCGCCTGACACGTCACGTCGCTCAGCGCATACGCCGTGCGGTCGGGCAGCGCGCAGCAGACGGGGTCCTGACACTCGGCGACGGGCACCTGCAGACCACTGATCTCACGACAACCGTCGGGGGTCGTGAACGACGTCGCGCCGTTCTTGGCGAGACAGCAGACCTCGACGGCCGGCTGGCAAAGGGCGACGTCGACCGAGGCGCCGCCCGCTGCGGCGCAGTCGCTGGCGAGGGCATAGGCGGGGCGACGCCCGGGGAGCTCGCAGCACACCTCGCGCTGACAGACGGCGATTTCGGTCTGAACACCGCCGGCGTCCCGGCAGGCGCCGGACTCGAGGAACTGCGCCGAACCGTCGCGGAATGCGCAGCAGATGGACTGCTGGGGCTGACACGCGTCCGCAGGCGCCTCGGTGCCGCCGGCCTCGACACAGGCCGCGAAGCTGGCGATGCCGGCCGAGCCGTCGGCGCGACGGCAGCAGACCTCTTTGTTGCAGGCCGCGCCGGTGCCGTCCACCGTGCCGCCGTCCTGTCCGCACTCGGCGGCCGAGAGGAGCGCCAGGGTGCCCGCCGCGGTGATGCAACAGACCGTCGCGTCGCACTTCTCCTGTGCCGTCGGGTTGCCACCCTGCGACAGGCACGCGACCTCGGGCAACTCCGCGACGCCCCCCTGCGGCAGCGCACAACAGATCACCGGGCTGCAGGCCTCGGCGTCCACGATGATGCCGCCCTGCTGCACGCAGGCGAGGCGATTGGCCGTGACGGGCTCGGGCCCGATGCCGCGACAGCAGGCGTCTTCACACCAGACGCCGTCGAGCGCCGCGCCGCCGACCGCCTCGCAGTTCAGGGGCGCGAGCATCTGTGCGCCCTCCTCCGTGCCACAACAGATCGGGTGCTGGCAGGCCGCCGGCTCGGCGACCAGACCGCCGCCGCCGATGCAGTCCCCCGTCGGCACGGTGACGAAACCGAGGTCCGGCAGGCGGCAGCAGGTGTCGACACACATGGCATTCGGGTCCGCCGGGCCGCCGGGGACCGCGACCGCCGGCGCACCGCCCGTTGCCGCACAGTCATGCGGCGAGAGGGCGGCGTAGTGGCCATCGCCCTGCCGGCAACAGACGGGCTGATCGCAGAGCGTCTGCGGCACCGAGGCGCCGCCGCGCGCCACGCAGTCGGCGAAGAGCGTCTGCTCGAGGGCGTCGCCCGGCAGCAGGCAACACATCTCGGACGCGCAGCAGAGGAGGTCGTCCACCACCGATCCGCCGCCCGACTCGCACGTCGCCGCGCTCACGAGCGAGGCGTTGCCGCCGATGTGATCCTGGCAACACACGAGGGCGTCGCAGACGGCGGCCGGCTCGACCACGCCCTGCCCGTTGAGACATTTCTCGACGTCGAGGGTGAGCAGCGTGCCGTCGGGCAGGCGGCAGCAGCTCGACTCGCAGGCGTCGCCGATGCCGTTCTCGTTGGCGTCGCCCTGGTTCGGGTTGGGCGTGTCGACGCAGTTGTCGACGACGTCGCAGATGCCGTCCGCGTCCGTGTCGACGCAGCACGCCGCCGGGGGCAGAAGCTGACCGCCCCCGGAGACGCAGGCCTGCACGGTGGTCGTCGCGGGGGCGCCGTCGGGCTGACCGCAGCACGTCTCGCAGGCGTCGCCGATGCCGTTCTCGTTCAGGTCTTCCTGGCCGGGATCGGCCTCCTGCGGGCAGTCGTCCTCGTCGTTGCAGATCCCGTCGCCGTCGTCGTCGACGCAGAGGCCGCCGAGGGCGCGCTCGAGCACCAGGATCGCCCAGGCCTGATCGGCACATGGATTCCACAGGGGCGCGTTCGGGGGGACGAAGTACCCGAAGGTCGCAGGCGCGCCGGCGTTGAGTTCCTGGTGGGTCAGCAGGGTGTAGGCGAAGTCGAAGTACCAGCGCGCCGGCTCGTTCGGATCGGTGTAGTACCCGGGCGCGCCGGGACCGAACGATGCGGGCCGCGCGACGGCCGTCGGGTCGAGGTGCGGCTGCCGGTTGGCATAGGCCGGTGCCGAGACCGGGTCGAGCCCGCCGATGTCCGCCGGCGTCAGCAGACCCGGCAGCGCCGGCACGCCGGTCTCGATGAGCCGGAACGACTTGGTCGCCGACCACATGTAGTAGCGCAGCGAGTGGACCCACCCCTCACCGTCCTGCGAGAGGTCGGTGTAGCGGAAGCGGTTGCGGACCCAGCGCAGGTAGCTCTGCACGGCGGGATCGTTGACGGTGTGCCCCCCGACCAGCATCGCCCAGGTGCCCGAGGCCGTCTGCTGGAGCGACCCGCCGCTGCCCGGCTGACCGAGATCCGGGCGGGGACCCTGGTACCCGTGGGCCCGCTCGCCGGGCTCCAGGGCGCCGACGTGGTTGTTCGTCGCGTAGAGGTTGCCCGTCAGCGTCAGCGCCGCATCGATGGCCGCCACCCGGGCGGGATCGGCGAAGGCCGGCGTCTGAAAGGCCGCGCGCGCCCCCGCGAGGCCGGCGATCGCCAACTGCGTGACCGAGGAATCCGGGCACTCGCCATCCGCCACGGCCGTGTAGCACCAGTATCCGAACGCCTGCTGATGCTGCAGCAGACGGTCCGTCGCGGCCACGAGGCCGGCGAGCGCCTGCGGGAGATTCGGCGCCGAGAAGCCGTTCGTGTCGGGGCCGCTCGTGCGCAGGTAGAGCGACAGGGCCATCGCGTCCGCGCCGTCGCGGTAGTTGTAGGGCGCCAGCGGGAGGGCGGCGCGGTTGGCGACGTAGCTCACCGCGTTCTCGATGCGCGTGCGGTCGGCCGCGTTGGCAAAGGCCCAGCCCTGGCTGAGGGCGTTCAGGCTCGCGTCCCGGCGCTTCTCGAGCACCGCCAGCGCGGCGAGACCGGCGCCGTCGCCGCAGGTATTGCCGACCGCGTTCAGGTGACCCTGCGCGTCGTGCCAGTCGATGCCGCGATCGATGGCCGTCTCGACATCGTCGCTGAAGTTCGTCGTGACGGCGCACGCCAACCCGGAGGCCAGCGACGAATACAGGAAAACCCCGATCTGAATCGGTCGAAGTGCGGATGGGTTCAAGAAGGCTCCGGGAGTGCGTCGGGTGAGTCCTCCCCGAGAGCGGCGGTGCGCGCGCGCGGAGGCCCACGAGGGGTGAAGAGCGTCAGGGGTGAAATGGGTACGTTTGCCTAACATCGTTCACGCGTTTGTCGCAATCTCCGCGTGACGCGCGCCCCCGGGCGCTTCGCCGAAGTGGTGGGCACCTCGGCGGGCGGCGCGCTAGGATGGTCGAATGTCTCGACGACGAAGGCTCGGCGGTACGCTCGTGTTCGACGCGGTCGTGGTCGTGGTCGCGGTCGTAATCCCGGCGATTGCCGGGTGTTCGGATGACCCGGCGGTCGGACGCGACCTCGAAGGACGCGACGCCGGACCGGGTCCCTGCGTCGACGTGACACCCGTCCGGTTGAGCGACGGCCCCGGCCCGCACGTCCGGCCGGGCCTGGCGTACAACGACGATGTCTTCGGGGTGGCGTGGAGCGAGGGGGGCGACGCCTCGGGACGGATTCGCTTTCTGGCCGTCACCCCCGAGGGGCTGCCTGCGGGCCCCGCGGTCCACCTCTCCGACGTCGGCCCGGCGATGAGCCCCCGGGTCGCGGCGGCGGCCCCCGGCGACGGATTCGGCGTCGTCTGGTACGCCGGCGGGGGTCATGCCGACGACATCTTCTTCGCGCGCGTCTCCGGCGCCGGCCGCCCGCTGGGCGCGGAACGCGGCATCAGCGAACAGGCGGGGTGGTCCTACGCCGCGAGCCTCGCGTTCGTCGACGATGCGTTCGTGGCGGTCTGGCTCGACGAGCGACGGGGCGGTCTCCAAGCGTTCGGACGCGCCATCGGGACGGACGGGCACCCGGCAGGTCCCATCGTGCAGTTGACACACGATGCGGAGCGTGCGGCCCGACCGGCGGTGGTCGCGGGGCCGAAAGGCGATGGCTCGGTGCTCGTCTGGACCCGGTGGCCCGACGGGCACGACCCGATCCTCGTCTCGAGGCTCGACGAAACACTCTCGGCCGGCACGCCCGCGATCGTTGCGGACGACGACGCGCCGGCCAGCCACCCCGCCGTCCTGCTGGTGGGGGGCTCGCAGGCGCTCGTCGCGTGGGACGATGAGCCCGGCGGACGCGTCTTCGTTCGCGTCGTCGACATCGGGGAGACCATCGCACCGGGTCCGGCGGCCCGGGTCGTGGCCCGCGGTGCGCGAGCGAAACAGCCGACGCTGGCGGGCGGATCGGCAACGGGCGGGCCGGTCGGCCTCTTCTGGTCGGACGCCGAGGAGACCTCGGACGGCCTGCGCGATCTGCGTTTCCGCCTGCTCGAGACGGACGGGACACCGACGGGCCCCACGTTGACGATCTCTCCTGAACCGGGCGACGACCTGCAGGCCGTTGCCGCGTGGGACGGGCGGGGGTTCGGCGTGACGTGGTTTCGTTCCGGCCCACGGTCGGAGGCCGTCTACTATGCACACGTCGACCCGGCCTGCGGGCCCTGAACCGCGGGGCACCCCGGCGGCGTTCAGCGGTGGGCGTACGCGCTGCGCAGCACCTCGACGTCGTCCGGCGGCACGTCGATGCTCGACAGGACCGTCGCCGGGCGCGGACCAAAGGCGTTCTCGACGAAGTCGACGCGGCGGAAGTCGGGCGTGAACGCGAGGGCGACCCAGGCGTCGGTCCCGCGGAACCGGCCGTAGACAGTGGTTCGGGGCACGCCGTCCACGAACTGCCAGGAAGGGCCGCCGAATGCGATGCGAACGCCGGGCAGGCGCCAGCGGGATGGACCGAAGCTGTCGGCGAGTGCAGCCGCCGGGCCACCGGCCGGGGTCTCTTCTTCCCGGTCCCCCGCGTCGGCCGCGACCTCGCCGAGCGAGGCGGCGAGCGCCGCCCGGATGGCCTCGCGGGCCGTCGCGTCGAGCGTGGCACCCGCGGGGAAACCCGCCTGCGAGGCCGGTCCGAGCGCGGCGAGGTCCGCCGCCAGTCCGTTCCCGAGCGACGCCTCCCCGAGCGGGGTGACGGGGCCCTCGGCGTCGAGCAGGTGGGCCGTCACGCGGCCGGCCTCCGGGTCGAGAGAAATCACAATCGCGTCCAGCGGGTGACCCGCCGCGCAGGTCAGGCGCGTCACCGGGCCGCCGGGCCCCGAAGTCACTCGCCAGGGGCCCGTCGTCCAGTCCGCGTGGGACGGTGAGGCAAGCGCGAGGAGCGCCGGACCGGCGGCCTCGGGTGTGGCGAACCGCGGGGGCGCCTCGCCCCAGGTGGCGTGGCGCAATCGCCGCAGCGCGGCCAGCCAGGCGGGCGGCAGCGGGACGCGAGTGTGATACCCGCCGTCCTGCTTCGGCATGTACATCTGACCCCACAGCAACACCCCAACGACCCAGTCGATGCCCAGCAGGTCGTAGTCCGGCCCGCCGTCGGAGCGCTCGAAGTGACAGGTGGCCTCGTCGTGGAAACGCAGCGCAAAGCCGCCCGGCGACGGCGAACGGCTCAGGAACGCCTCGTACAGCGCGTCGCACGCGGACGGCCACGTCGTGGGGAACTCGGGCGGGAGCGGAGGTGTGGGGCGCGTGGTCATGTCGGCATGGTAGCGGCGGCGGACGTTCTGCCGAAGTGGTTGGCACCTCGGCGGGCGTTCTGCCGAAGTGGTTGGCACCCCGGCGGGCACCTCGGCGGGGACCGTGAACCCGAGGTCACGGCGGCGTGAACGACGGTTCGCAGGCGTCCTGTAGAGCCCGGCAGACCGCGATGCCCGAGCGCTCCCTTTTGGTCTGGCGTTTGCAGCCTTCCCTGTCATGACCCGCCACCCGACCGTTCTGTCCGCCGTCGTCGCCGCCGCCGTTCTCGCGGCGTTCCCGATCACCGCCTGCGAACCGGCCGAGGAACGCTCGGCGAGCGGGGCCGCCCCCGATGCGCAGCCCGCGACGGACGCGACGCCCGCGCCGGACGCGGTCGAAGGCGACGCCTCCGCGCCCGGCGCGGAACCGCCGCTGCTCGCCGCCCTGCGCGCAAACGGGGGCGCCCTCGCCTACGATCTCACGCTCTCGGGCGAGGCCGACGAGTTCACGCCCTGGGTCGACTGGCCGGTCACGGTGCACCTCGTCGTCGCCGAGCGGCCGGGCGGGGCGGACGAGCCCCGGTTCACGCTCACGGCGTTCGCGCCGTCACAATGTGATGGCGCGGCGACGGTCCCCGCGCGTCTCGAGGGGGAGAGGCTCGTCTTCGCGCGCGACCTGTCCGTGGTCCGGGGGACCCAGACGGTCACACTGCTGGCCGGTCACCTGGCGGCGGACGGCGTCGACGGGGGCTTGGCGGGCGAGGCGCACGTCGAGCTCAGGGTGTGGATGTGCGATACCGAGCAGAGCACGGAAGAGACGGTCGCCCTTCGCGCCGTGCCAGAGCGCACCCCACCCGTCGTCGCGGTGATGCCCCTCGACGAACTGCCGCCCTTTCCGCGGGTGGCGGTCACCCTGGATGAGCGGGCGCAGTTCCGGTCCCCTTACGGGCTCGTCGTGGACGGCATCCCGATGGCAATCCAGGGGCGAATGGAGGACGGGTCGAGCCTTTGCGGACCGGCACCCTGGCGACCCGCCGTGCCGGTGCCCTGGGGAGCCGAGGTGCGCGTGGCGGTGCCGGCGCTGTTCGATGGGGGTGGCAATACCGCCGCGGCACGCGACCTTCCGCTCGGACGGATCGTGGCTGCCCCGAGTGCGCCTTTCACGCCCTCGTTCGAGGCCGACGACCTCGCGGGGGTCGCCGTCGTCGGCGACGTCAGGCTGATCGGGGCGGGCTCGCCTCCGCCGGCGGATGACGGCGCGAACCGCGTACGGGCGAGCGGCGCCACGCCCTGGGCGCTCGCGTTCGAGGCCGACGTACCCGGCGATCCGTCCGCCCGGCTCGAACTCTCGGTCCGCACACTTCGCGGCCTCGTCGAATACGGAACGGACACGGAAGTCCCGGCCCCGGAGGCCACGCTCGTCGTGCGCGTCGGCACGAGTGACGCCGGGACCACGCACGCCGTCCCGCTGCCCGCGCCGGTCTTCGACCCGCCGACCTCGGCGGCGGTCCCGATCGAAGTGCCGCTCGGGGGCTTCGCCGGACGGCGTGTGGTCGTGCAGCTCGACGCGTCGGAGACCTGCCAGGTGGACGGGTGTGGCGGTCGGACCTGTGTCGACCTCCTGTTCGACGGTCTGCGCGTCTTGCCGTGAAGCCGAGATGGAGCGGCGCCGCGGCCCGCGGGCCTCAGATGCATGCGTCGAAGCGGACGAGCCCCCCGTTGAGGGTGATGATCGCGGGCGCGGACGGCACCTCCGCGGTTCTGCCGAAGTGGTTGGCACCTCGGCGGTTCTGCCGAAGTGGGCGGCACCTCGGCGGTTCTGCCGAAGTGGGCGGCACCTCGGCGGTTCTGCCGAAGTGGTTGGCACCTCGGCGGCACCTCGGCGGTTCTGCCGAAGTGGTTGGCACCTCGGCGGTTCTGCCGAAGTGGTTGGCACCTCGGCGGTTCTGCCGAAGTGGTTGGCACCTCGGCGGGCGCGAGAATCCCGCCCCAGCGCCGGGCTCTTCGGGGTAGGGTCCCGGTCCCGCGTGGAGGTCGTCGCGCATGTGCTCGAAGAAGTGGGACCGAGTCTGCCGAAGTGCCTGGCACCTCGTCGGGGCGACTGGCCTGCTCGGTCTCCTGCTGACCGCCTGTGGAGGGCCCCCCCGGCGCGCCGGCGAACCCGCGCCGCCCGCGCCGTCCGCGACCAGCCCGACGACCCCGCCGACCCCTCCAGCGAGCACCCCGCCGGGGCCGCCCCCGAGCGTCCCCGCGGTCCTCGCGCCGGATGCCTCGAGCGACCTCTTCCCCGGCCGCTGCGCCCGGGAGACGCTCGATCCGCGCCTGGTCGCGGCGGTGGAGGCCATGAACGCGCGGGCCATCGAACTCGGCGAGCGCCTCGTCTGCGTGCGGGGCGAGGGGCCGGGCATTCACGCCGGCGGGCGGGCGGTGGATCTCCGCTTCGCCCGGCACGCCGGCTACGGGGGCGCGCCGAATCGCTGTCGGCCCGGCGCGAACACGACGGTCTGTCGCGCCGACGAGGACCGCGAGCGGTGGGCGGCCATTTTCGAGGCCGTGCGGGCCACGCGCGAGGTGCGTTGGCTCGCGTGGGAGTATTGGGCCCGGGACGCGGGTGTCATTGCCGAGGACGGCAGCTACCCGCGCGGGCGATACTCGGCGAAGAAGCGCCGCGCGATCCGTGCCGCGAAGTGGCGGCACGAGATCGGGCACTTCGAGCTGCGATAGGCGAGCGTCCTCAGCCCGGGTAGTCGCGGACGGTCTCGCCCGTGTAGACCTGACGGGGGCGGGTGATGCGCGAGCCCTGCTCGTTCATCTCCTTCCACTGCGCAATCCAGCCGGGCAGGCGCCCGAGGGCGAACAGCACGGTGAACATGTCCGTCGGGAACCCGAGGGCGCGATAGATGATGCCCGAGTAGAAGTCCACGTTCGGGTAGAGCTTGCGCTCGACGAAGTACGAGTCGCTGAGCGCGGCCTCTTCGAGCCGGCGGGCGATGTCGAGCAGCGGATCGTTGATGCCGAGGCGCGAGAGCACGGCGTCGGCGTGGCGCTTGATGATGCGCGCGCGGGGGTCGTGGTTCTTGTAGACCCGGTGGCCGAAGCCCATGAGCTTGAAGCCGCTGTTCTTGTCCTTCGCCGCGGCGACGGCCTTCTTCACATCCCCGCCGTCCTGGTGGATGCGCTCGAGCATCTCGAGGACCTCCTGGTTGGCGCCGCCGTGCAGCGGGCCCCACAGCGCGCAGATGCCGGCGCTGATGGAGGCGAAGAGGTTGGCCTGGGCGCTGCCGACGACGCGGACCGTCGAGGTGGAGCAGTTCTGCTCGTGGTCGGCGTGCAGAATGAAGAGCACGTCGAGGGTGCGCTCGATGTCCGGGTCGATGTGATAGGGCTCCGTCGGGAAGCCGAACATCATGCGCATGAAGTTGCCGGCGTACGACAGCGAGTTGTCCGGGTACATGATCGGCAGGCCGCGGCTCTTGCGGTACGACATCGCCGCGATGGTGGGCAGCTTGGCGATCAGGCGCATGATGGCCTGGTCCTGCTCGGTCTTCGAGCGCAGGTTCGACGCACCGGGGTAGAACGTCGACAGCCCGCAGACGACCGAGGACAGGATGGCCATCGGGTGCGCATTCGGTGGGAAAGCCTCGAAGAAGGTCTTCATGTCCTCGTGGAGCAGCGTGTGCTTCACGATCGAGCGCTGGAAGCTCTCGAGTTCGCTCTTCTCCGGCAGGTGTCCGTTGATGAGCAGGTACGCCACCTCGAGGAAGCTGCTCTTCTCGGCGAGCTGCTCGATGGGGTAGCCGCGATAGCGCAGGATGCCCTGATCGCCGTCGATGAAGGTGACCGCGCTCTTGCATGCGCCGGTGTTGCCGAAGGCCTCGTCGATGGTGATGGCACCGCTCGCCGAACGCAACGTGGAGATGTCGATGGCGACTTCGTGTTCGCTGCCTTCGATGACGGGGAACTCGTAGGACTTGCCGCGGAGGGTGAGGGTGGCTTTCTCGGACATGACGATCTGGCCTTTCGCCGGTGGGGAGGAGCGCACGAGGCGCCGGGGCGCAGGCAGCAAGATGCGTGCCGCCGCGTGTTCGACCGCACGGCCGCATGGCGTCGCCACCGGCGCTACGGGACGGTGTGTCGTCGCCCCGCCGAGTCACGGGGCTGTAACGGGGCCAGGCCGGCCCCGGGGGCGTTCAGGGCGCGCAGAAGGGCGATGCACCGCTCTCGGCGAGGGTGTCTGCGGCCACGCCGCGCTGCGGGCAGGGCTCGTCCTCGCGCCAGGTGACCCACTTGTCTGCGAGGCCGATCGTCCCGGCAAAGTCGAACCAGCGCTGATAGCCGGTCTCCTCCCAGCGGAAGACCGTGGGCGTGACGCACATGCCGGCGGCCTGCGCCTCGGTCTGCTCTTTCTCGGCGTAGGCCATGATTACCCGCGCCATGTCCTCGGTCGTGCTGTTGAAGCAGCAGGTCTTGCTCTGATCGTAGACGAGCGGCGCATATACCGCGTCCGCGAGCGTGCGGAACTCGGCGTCGACGGCGGTGCGCGTGCGCTCGAAGTGTTCGCTCTCGAGGTCGTAGAGTTCCTCGAAGGCGGCCTCGCGGCGCTCGCGGGCGGAGCAGCTCGCGGGGTGCTTTTCGAGGTGTGCGCGGGCGTCGGCGATCTGCGCGAGCAGGACCTGTCGCTTCTCCTCCGGCGGCACGTCGCGCAGCAGTGTCTCGAACGTCTCGATCCGCGCGCCGATGGCCGCGTGATTGGTCGCGTCGATGAAGTCCTCGCGGTCGGCCACGGGCACCGCGTTGACCCACCGCCCGTTGACGAGCACAGGCGTGCGCCAGCGCTTCAGACCCCCGCCGAGGGCGGCGTAGGGCAGGCCGTCCTCGCCGCTGTCGCCGGGGCCGCCGGTGTAGTCGATCAGGAAGTAGTGCCGGCTGCTCGCGGCGCTCTCCCACTTGGCCTGCCGGCGGGGCATCGAGCCGCTGACGAGCTCGACGGCCAGCGCGTCGGCGGCGACGTTTTCGACCTCCTTGACGACCAGCGTGTGGCCGATGCCACGCCGCTGCCAGCGCTCGACGAGCACGTCACCCTCGCGCACGGCGCCGGGCGCCAGATTGAAGGTGTTGACGGGGTCGGCCAGGTTGCCGCTGCCGAAGTAGCTCAGCGCGAAGATCATGAAGTGACCGACGCGCTTGTTGAGGAAGGCCTCGTCGAACCACGTCCCGGCGCCCGCGTCGGGCCCGAGCGCGGGCTGATCGTCGTCCTGACTGCCGCCGAGGTGGCGCTTGCGCAGGGCGGCGTCCTGCGGCCACCCGGCCGTCTGCCAGGTGTCGGCGCGGTGGCTGTGATCGGTGTAACGCGTCTTGAAGAGCGGTGTGTTCTGCCAGCGGCCCTCGGCTGTGCGGAAGCCGAAGTGACCCAGGTAGATGCGCTTGCCGGTCTCATCACTGCCCTGCAACATGAAGGGCAGGCCGTACCAGCTCGCGAACGTCGCGCGCAGCAGGATGGCCGTTTCGGCGCACTCGACGGCGGGCGCGGGCAGCTTCTTCCCGTACGGCGTGATGAATGCGTAGGTCGTGTAGCCATCGGTGGCCGGGGCGGCCTCCATGGCATCGATCCAGAGGGCGTATTTCTCGTCCCAGGTCAGACCCGAGTCGGCGGGCCACGCCATGCCGGCCTTGCGGGCGGCCGGGGTGTCCTTGTCGGCCCACTGCGCGGTGACCTTCCAGACCTCGGTATCGCTCGCGCCGGCGTTGGCGGCGGGCCCCGGTGTGTTCAGCACGCCGTCGGCCTTGCCCTTGTCGTCGGTGCGGCCGACCGGACCGAAACCGGCCTTGCCCTCGTCGCCGTCGGCCGTGCCCACCGGAATCGCGACATCGTCGCCCCCGGCCTCGGTCGCCTCGGGGCCACCGGTGGCGGGTTCGACTTCCGTGGCGTCGTCACAGGCCGGCAGTGTGGCCAGCAGAGCGGCCAGGACGAGGGGCAGACGGGACGAACGGGGCAGCATCATCGGGGTTCTCACGCGGGTTGAGGGCTCGGAGCGGCCCACTGTGCACGAACGGTGCCACCCTGTCACGTCGGGGCCGGCCCGGGCGCCGGCGTCCGGCGTCCGGCCGCCTCAGTGCACGCGCTCGACCTCGCCCATCGCCTGACCCATCGCGCGCAGCGCCTCCGCCCGGCGTCGCAGGCCGTCGACCTGTGCGACGCGGTCCCCGACGCGGGCCGCCTGAAAGAGCAGCCATGCCTCGCGCGCGCCCCGGACCTCGTTGGCCTGCGCGTCGAGATCCCGGACGGCCGCGGCCAGGGCGGTCTCCACGGGGGCCGATGGCGCGTCCCGCAGCGCCTCGACGAGCGCCTGTGCGGCGGCGGCCCGGCGCGCCATCTCGCGCAGCGCCGTATGGGCGTCGCGTACCAGGGCCTTCGGCTCGAGGTCGAGCGGCAGCGCCTCCGCCTCGGTGGTCGTCAGGGCCTCGATGGCGGCCTTCAGCGCCGCGCAGTCCGCCAACGCGCGGTCGACGGGGCCGCGCAGCCGGGCGTCGAGGTGCTCGGGCAGGCCGACGAGCATCTCCTCCACGTCGGCCGGCAGGTCGCGCCGGCGGGTCGCCGCAGCCGTGCGGGCCTCGGCGCGGCCGTACTGCAGGCCGTGCAACACGAACATGAGCACCGCGACCGCCGGGGGTACGAGGCTCAGCGCGCCGTAGCGGTCGTGCGAATAGAAGCCGACGGCGGCCGTCGCCGCGGCGAACCCGAGGGCCTCGGCCGGTTTCTCGGGCAGAAACGCGCTCGACAGGCCGCCGCCGAGGATGAAAACGAGGCAGAGCGCGACGAAACCCAGGAAGAGCGCGACGGTGCCCGTCAGCCACCCGCCGGAGACGCCCGCGGCGATGGCGAGCGCCAGGCTCGTCCAGCCGATGGCGGCGAACGCGGCCTCGAAGACCCAGGAATTGGTCTTCTTGCCCGTCCCGCCCTTGCGGCGGGCGCGCAGATCTCCGAGCGAGCGGATCACGGTGGGGGGTCTCCCGGGCAGTAGTCGTTGTCGATCTGAACCACGGCGCCGGCCGGGAGATTCGCGCCCCCGCCCACGAGCACCGATTCGGGGTCGCAGGCCGAGCCGAACGTATTGCGCTCGAGGCGGACCGGGCCGCTCGTGTCGTCGACGAAGACCGGCGCGTCGCGGCTGTCCACGAAGGTGTTGTGGCGGGCGACGACGTCGCCGGCGCCGAGCGTCACCGACAGGGGCACCGCGCTGCCCGCCACGACGTTGCCGGTCACCGTGACCTGCCGCGTCGCGTTGCTCACCGAGACACCGAAGGCGCCGTTGTCCACCAAGCGATTGCGGTGGAGGTGATGCCGCGGCCCGTCGTTGCAGTGGACGGCCGTGCCCCCGCCGCCGACGAGCACGCCCGTCAGGCCGCCCTCGACGATCACGTCGCGCACGAGGGTGTCGCGGCTCGCTTCGCCGTGCACGTCGACGACGGCGAGGTGCGCCCGGGCGAGGTGTCCGCCGATGATTTGCGTGTCGCTCGCGCCGAAGTCGACCACCACGGCGTGCCGGCATGTGTCCACGGACTGATCGCGAATCAGCGTCCGGCCCGAACCGATGACATGCACCCCATACCCGCGCCCCCCGTCGCCGTAGTGGGATGGGTGGTCCATGTGATTGCCGACGAGGCGCGTCTCGAGGGCGCCGTCGACCCGGATCGTGAATTTGCCGAAGGCCTGTGCAGAGACGCGCTCGAGCCGGGCGCCGACCGTGCCCCGCAAGGCGATCCCGTCGTCGTCGGTGACCTCGGGCGTGTCACAGTCGCCGGGGGCGACGGTGTCATCGAGCAGGGCCGCCGGGCAGGCCGCCAACAGATGCAGATCACTCACCCGCGCGCCAGGCAACGGAGTGAAGGGTTGCACGCGCGGGTTCGCCCCCGCGGGGATGTCGAGTGCGAGCCCGCGGTCGAGCGTAATCTCCAGGCCGTCCGCGCTGCGGGCGACGACGCGGGCCGGGTGGATGATGTGTCGCTGGAAGCGCTCGACGTCGCGCCCGGCGAGACAGATGCCCGGCACCTCGCCGAAGTCGTCGGCGATGAGATAGACGTACCCGGTGTCCGCCTCCGGCGACAGAGGCGCGGCCAGGGTGAGGCGCCGGGTCCCCGCGACGTGATCGCCCGCGAGTGCCAGGGTCGCGCCCCGCCCGCCGCCGCCGAAGGTCAGGGACGCCTGCTCACCGGCGATGGTCGGGTCCCAGCGCAGCACCGTCCCCGGTCGTCCGGCGAGGTGTGTGTCCGGCCGGTGAATGACCCACGGCGTGCGCAGCGTGTACGTCGCGGCGTCGAAGAGAAGGCGCAGCGGGCCCGGTGGTGCGGCGGCGAGCGCGGCGGCGAGCGCCGGTGTGTCGTCGCAGGCCGGCGCGGCGCAGGGGGCCGGCGCGGCGAGGTCGAAGGCGTCGGCGGCCGGCGGCGGTGCGGGGTCGACGGGCCCCGGGGGCAACGGGGTGCGGGGGTCGTCGAGGCGCACGCCGTAAAGTTCGAGCGTGCCGCCGGCGGCGCGCAGCGTCACCATCGCCGCGTCGGCGGGGAGGAGCATCGGACGGTCGAGCGCTTCGTCCCACGGTGAGGTCACGTCGACGAAGGCCGCGTCCGCGTCGCCCGGGATGAGGGCTCGGCGGTCGTCGACCTGCACCTCGCCGTCCTCGACGCGCCAGATACGGGCCGCGACGCGCAGCACGCGCGGGCCCGTGCCGGCCTCGGGCGGGGGCCCGGGTACCGTGAATGCGACCGAGCCGCCGGGATCGAGGCGAATCGCGCCATCGGGGAGGCGCTCGGCCGGGCCGTCCAGGCGCGCCCCGGCCGGGCCGAGGTCGAGGGCGACGCCGGGCGCGAGCGGCGGCGCGGCGTCGGGGGTC
>JAKLJY010000109.1 GCA_023150895.1 Myxococcota bacterium
CGGCGGGCCAGTCGCCGGCGCTCGCGGGCGCCGCGGCCCTCTCACTCCTGGACGTGCGCCCGACGATTCGCGGCGGCCGCGATCCGCTGGCGGAGATCCTGGCCGAACTCGAACGCCTGCCGCCCCGAGCGGCGCTCGTCGTCGTGGCGCCCTTCCGACCCGCGCCGCTCGAGCGGCTGCTGGCCGCCCGGGGGCACGGCGTGTCGGTCTTTGGGGCCGGCGCCGGGGCGCACGCGCTCGTCTGCCGCGTCGGCGAGGCGGAGCCGGTGCTCGACCTGCGGGAGCGGCCCGCCCCCGAGCCGATGGAGGCCGTTCTCGAGGGCGCGGGAGCACTCGCGCCGGGCGCCGTGTTGCTGGCGTTGGTCCCGCGTCGACCGGAGCTGCTCCTGCCGCAGCTCACGCGGCGGGGCCTCGCCTACGCGCTCTTGCCCCTGCCGGACGACAGCCACCTGCTGCGCGTCGAACGTCCGGCCGGACCCGCCGCGAGTCCGCCATGAACACCGCCGGCCTCTCGCTCGATCAGGCGCCGCCGTTACGGGTGCCGCTCGCCTTCTACACGCTGATTCCAGTGTTTCTGGCCCTGGGCGGGGGGCTGCTCGCGCACGACGGCGTGGCCCTGCTCGTGACGGGCTGGGCGCCGCCGACCATGGCCCTCGTGCACGTCTTCACGCTGGGCGTGCTGGGCGCCGCGATGTGGGGCTCGATGTACCCGCTCGTGCCCGTCGTGGCCGGTGCCCGGGTGCCGGGCCTGGCCCTGGCTCCGGCGGTGGCGGCCGCGCTGGGTCTCGGCGCGTCGGCCCTGGTCGTCGGCCTCCGGTTCGGCTCGCCCGTCGCGCTCCTCATGGGGGGGGCGCTGCTCGCACTCGCGCTCGTCGCGTTCCTGGGCCCCGTCGGGTGGGCGCTCGGCCGCGCGCCGGCGCGGGGCGCGACGGTGCTGGGGTTGCGCCTCGGGGTCCTTTGCCTGGCGGCCCTGGGGGGGCTCGGCCTGCGGCTCGCGCTGGGGCATACCCGAACCGAGGCCTGGCCGATGCCCGACGCGCGCGCGGACCTGCTCCTGGTGCACGTGGGGCTCGGCCTCTTCGGTTGGCTGGGGGGGCTCATTGCCGCGGTGGCCGGACAGGTGATGCCGATGTTCTTCCTGGCCCGCGGACCGGGGCCGGCCGTTGCCACGGGTCTGGCGCTGGCGCACGCGCTCCCGCCGCTCGCCGCCGCCGTCGGGCTGGGTCTCGGGTGGCCGACCCCCTGGCTGCTGGCGCTCATCGGGATGGCCGCGGTGGCCGCCTTCGGCGTGCAACCGGTGCTGGTCCTCGTGGCGCTGGCCCGGCGCAAACGCCGGCGACCCGAGGCGAGCCTGCGCTTTTTCGTGGTCTCGGCACTCGCGGCGCCGCTCGCCCTCGCCGCCGGCGTCGCCCTCGCCCGGACGGACTATCCACCGGCCGGGCCGCTCCTGGGGTGGCTGGCGCTCGCCGGGTGGGCCCTCTCGCTCGTGCTCGGGATGCTGTCGCGGATCGTGCCGTTCCTGCTCTGGTTTCACGGCGTCTCCCAGGCCGACGAAGGACGTGGGCCGGTGCCGCCGATGAAGCGCCTCTGGCTCGAGACCGAGGTCGCCGGCCTCTGGTGGCTGCACAGTGCGATGCTGCTCTGCGGCCTCGCGGCGATCACGCTCACGAACGACCTGCTCGCGCGCGCGACGGGCGGCCTCCTCTTCGGCGAAGGGGTCGGGCTCGCGCTCTCGCTGCGTCGCGCCGTCGTGCGGGCCCGCGGGCCGGGCTGATCGTCGAACGTCGCGATGTGGTAGGGTCGATGCTCGCCGTGCCGCGGGAGCGTCGATGCGTTCACTCTGCGTCCTGTCCTTGTCCGTTCTGCCGGTCCTGGCCTGCACCCCGACGCCGGGGGGTGAGCCGCCCCTCGAATCGGCCGCGCAGGCCGTGGCGATCCCGGGGTCGTGGGCGCCGCCCCCCGAGGTGACCGGGGTCGCCGACACGCAGAACGTCGCGCATCAGGGGTCGCCGTTGATCGCCGACGGCGGGCGCTGCAACAGCCCCAACGCCTTCGACTGCTCATGTGTCCACCCCGCGTGTTCGGGTCCGCTCCCGGGTACGGTCGCGTTCCGTGATCATCTGATGCGCCGGTTTCCGCAGATCCGCTCGGCGGGCGGGTTCGAGTGTTGCCGTCAGAACACGGGCAATACGGACTATCTCAGCGTCCACAGCCTCGGGCGCGCCATCGACCTGATGATCCCCGAGACCGGCGGCGACGCGGACAACACGGCGGGGGATGCCGTCGCGAACTGGCTGATCATGAACGCCGCGCGCATCGGCGTGCAGCAGGTCATCTGGGACCGCGCCTCGTGGCGGGGTTCCCGCGCCGCCGGTCAGAAGATGCGGCCCTACGAGGGACCCATTCCGCACACCGATCACATCCACATGGAGCTCAACCTCGACGGCGCCAACGCCCGCACGGCGTTTTTCGTCTCCGGCGAGGTCGACGGCGGGGGCGAAGTGTGTGCGCCGGGCTGTGACGGCGCCGTCATCGTCGACGCACGCTGCGGGCGGGGCGATTGTGCGGTCTTCGGACAGACGTGCATCGCCGATCCCGAGCCGCGCTGCGGCGTACCCGAGTGCCCGCGGCAGGGGGCCGCGTCCATCTGCCTCGACGACAACCGCATCGGCACCTGTGATGCGGGTCTGCTGACGGGGGTCGGGGACTGCGGCATGTTCGGCGCGTACTGCTCCGTCGCCGGCCGAGCGCCGACGGACGCACAGTGCGTGTTCTCGCTGTGCGTCGGCTCCCCGCAGGAGGTCCCGCGCGAACACACCGGCTGCTCGTTGCGGGGCGGGGCGCGCCTCGCCTGTCACGCGGACGCGACCTTCGAGGAACTCGACTGTCCGCCGGGACAGGTCTGCCGAGACGGCGACGGGGACAGCGACTGCGGACCGCCGGCGGCCGAGTGCCCGCCGAACTTCGGGGACGGTCTCGTCCTGGTGACGACGTGTATCGACGAGCAGCGTGTCGAGTGCGTCAATGGCAACCTCATCCTGAACCGGGGGTGCGAGCCGGGCAGCATCTGCCGCCTGGTGGACGGTGCCGCGCAGTGTCTTTCGCAGGCCTGTCTCGACGCCGCGGGACCGCGCGCAGGGGCCCGCCTCTGTCTCGACAACGGCGCCGTCGGCGAGTGTTCTGCGACGGGGACGCTGAGCGTCGTCGCGACGTGTGGCGAGGACGAGATCTGCCGAGACGGGGCCTGTGTCGCCCGCACGGCGCCGCCGATCCCCGACGCGAGCCATCCGCCGCCGCCGACGCCCGCGGCCGATGCCGGAGCCCCGGAACCCGAGCCTGTGCAGGATGCCGCCGCCAGC
This sequence comes from Myxococcota bacterium, assembly GCA_023150895.1. Classification (GTDB taxonomy): domain Bacteria; phylum Myxococcota_A; class Bradymonadia; order UBA7976; family UBA1532; genus CAINDO01. The sequence continues at coordinate 3,360 of JAKLJY010000109.1, forward strand.
GAGCCGTTTCCGCGACCTTCGAGACCCGACGCCCTGCGCCCGACCGGCGACGGTGGCCCCGTCCCCGGCTTCGGACCGGTCTCGGGCGGCGACGCCGGACCAGAGTCCGGCGGCGCGGGCGCGGCGCCCCGGGGCGTCTCGCTGCGCGACACGAACGGGTGCGCACTGGGGGCGGCGCGCGGGGTCGGGGGGGGCCTGCCGCCGGGGCTTCTGCTTTTCGTGCCCCTGTTCGTCGCCCGGCGCCGGTCGCCCTGAACGAACCGCACGCGGTGGACACCCGAAATCGCGTACCCTGCGCGGCCATGAAGCTCACCCCCGAAGTCGAAGCCGAGATCCGCCAGGCCCGGACGCGGGCCTGGTCGATGCGTTTGCATGACGAGTACATGCGGGTCGTCCGGCGGTACGACGTGCCGCTCCGAACCCCCGCCCTGATCCGCGTCGACGACCTGGGCGGCCGCTGGGGCCTCTGGGACGCCAAGGCCCGCACGATCTCGATCAATCGCCTGCTGATCGAAAACTACCCCTGGGCGGTGGTCGTCGAAGTCCTGAAACACGAGATGGCGCACCAGGTCGCCACGGACCTCCTCGGGGGCGGCGACCTGCACGGGGCGCGGTTCAAGGCGGCCTGTGAGATGCTCCGCGTGCCCGCGTGGGCGGCCGCGGCGAGCGGTGAACTGCCCCGGGAGATTCCCGACGCAGGCGGGTGGAACGACGCGCAGGACTCCGAGGAGTACCGGCTCCTGCGCCGGGCGGAGAAGCTGCTCGCGCTCGCCGAATCGGCCAACGAGCACGAGGCCGCGCTCGCGATGCAGCGGGTGCGCGAACTCTACGCACGCCACAACCTCGAGCACGTGCGACGCCGGATGCCGCGGGCGTTCATCAACAAGATCGTGTCCACCGGCCGGCGGCGGATGGACTTCCTCGATGCGCGCATCGCCGGGCTGCTCGAGAAGCACTTCTTCGTGCGGGTCGTTCTGACGACGGACTACGACGCGAAGGCGCTGACCGAGGTCCGGGCGATCGACCTCATCGGCGCGCGCGAGAATGTCGAGCTCGCCGAGTATGTGTTTCACTTCCTGCGGCACAAAGCCGAGTCGTTGTGGCAGGCGCACCGCAGGGCGACCCGGGCGCCGGCCCGCAACCGGGCGGACTTCCTCGGCGGGTTGATGGCCGGGTTGACCGAGAAGCTCGCTGCGCCGGTGTTGACCACCGAAGAGACGGCGCTCATCCGCGCCGGCGATCCCGCGCTCCTCGAACATCGCGACTTTCTTTACCCATCCCTTCGGACGACCTCGAGCCGCGCGGGCGGGTACGACCCCGATGCATGGCATTCGGGACGCGCCCAGGGCCGCACGCTCACGATCCACCGCGGCGTCGGTCACGACGCCGGCAATCGGGGGCGCCTGCTCGGTCGGGACTGACGGGGTGGTCGCGTGGAATGAACCCGAGCGTCCGCGCGGACACCGGCGGCGGATCTCAGCTCGCGGCCAGCGCCCGACAGAAGTCGAGACCGGTCAGCATGCCCACGACGTGACGCCCGTCGAGCGCGAGCACGCGGTGCGCCCGGGTGGCCACGGCGAGGGCGGCCGCGCGGTGCAGCGGCGTACCGTGCTGCAAACAGAGCAGCGCGGGTGTCATGTGCATCTCGACCGGCTCCTCGGGGGCGGCTGCGCGGGCCTCGAGCGCCTCGCGTTGGGTGAAGAGCCCCACGGGCCACTCGCCCTCTTGTACGACGAGGCCGCTGATGTGTTCGGCGTCGAGCTGCGCGAGCACGGCCCCGACGGGTTCGTCGACCTGAACCGCCCGGACCGGTTTGCTCATGTAGAAGTCGATGGGGGCCGCGACGCGACGGTCGATGAGCGCCGCCATGGCGTCGCGCGTGCCGAAGACACCGACCGGGCGATCATGCTCCGTCACGTACAGCCGATGGATGCGGCGGGCGATCATCCGCTCACAGGCCACGTCGACCGTCTCGTCGGGGCGCACGGTCAGCACGCCGGGGGACATCATCCGCGCGACGGGGATGGAATCGAGGGGCAGGGGGGCGGGGCCGCCCCGCGGCGGGACGAGGGCGTGCAGAACGTCGGTCCGCGAGAGGACCCCGACGGGTGCACCGGCGAGGTCGACGACGACCACACTCGAGGTGTTCTGCGCGTCGAGCAGTGCGCGCGCCGTTTCGAGGGACTCGGTCGGCGCGATGGTCACGACCGGGCCGTGCATGTATCGCGCGACCGGGGCGGGGGCGGCGGAGGTCGGATTCAGGGTCGGCAACGGAACACCTTCGAAGATCAAAGCGTCATCGTGACGGCGGCGTAGAAAGTGCGACCCGGCTGCGGCACCGTGGCCAACGGGGCGTATTCGCCGGAGACGGGATGCGTGATGGCGGCGTCGAGCAGGTTGCGCACGCCGAGGCCCCACTCCAGGTGCAGCGCGGGCACGGCGCCGGTGACCGTCAGGTCCCAGTGGATGGGCGCGTCGGTGTGTTGCCCGTCCTCCGTGCGGCGACTGGACTCGACCCGGACGCGGTTGGCAAGCGTCGCACCGCTGCGGGCCAGGGGCGCGGCGAGCTTGAACCCGCCGAGCTGCGTCGGCGAGTTGCTGATCGGCTGACCGTCCCCCAGGCCGCCGATGCGAGTGCGCTGATAGGCATAGGTCAACGACAGCATCCACCCCTGCCGCCACTCCCGCCGCAGCTCGGCCTCGCCGCCGAGCGTCTCGGCTTCGTCGTCGAGGTTGCGATACTGGAGCAGCTCGACGTCGGACCGTCCGTCGGACGCTCGCACCACCCGCGTCGACAGATCGATGAGGTCCACGATCCGGTTGTAATAGACGCTGCCGATGGCGGCCAGCTCGGCCCACGGCAGGTGCTGCGTGTATTCGAGTTCGACCGTCTGAACGCGCTCGGCCGTCAGATCGCGGGCGGCAATCTGCGTCTGTCCGCCGTCGCTGTAGAGACGCTCGTACGCGCTCGGCGCGCGGAAGGCCTGCCCGGCGATGAGCTTGGCGACGCCGGTGTCCGACGGCCGGCCGATCAACGCCAGCCGCGGGCTCAGCGAAGTGCCGGTCTCGGTGAAGTGATCGACGCGGGTGCCGAGCGCGACGGAAAGGCGCGTCAGGGGCCGCCAGTCGACGACCGCGTAGCCCGAGTACACCTGCTCGGTGGCATCGGCCTCCAGGCCCTGCGCGACGTCCGTCTCGCTCGTCAGCTCGGCTTTCAGTGCGGCGCGGCCCTGCGTACCGACCGTGAGATCCAGTGACTCGAGCACGGCAATCCGCAACCGGACCTCACCGCCCGCGCTCTGCCCGCTGAAGGTGTCGGTCAAGAGGCCGACATCCGCCGGGGGGGCCTCGTAGGGGTAGTCCCCGTGGAACCGATACAGATCGGCGAAGAGTCGGGCGTCGAGCGTCAGCCGTTTGCCCATGTCCGGGGTCCACCGAAGCTCACCGAACGCCCGCTCGTCCTCGGTATGGGCCCGGCCGTCCCCGAGCAGCGTGCCGAACGTGCCGGTGGGGATGCGCTTCTCGCGGCGGTTGTAGTTCGCCTGCACGGTGACGGTGTCGAGATAGACCTTGAGCGCGAGGGTGGCGCTTTCGGCACCGTCGGCCCCCGCGACCGGGCCGGACGGATCGAGCACGAGGTCGTCGCCCTGCGAGGTCGCCGTGCTCGCGCTCGCCTGAAAACCGAAGGTCTCCGAGAAACGGTGTCCACCCCCGACGCGGGCGCGGAGCGTGCGCTTGCCGTCCGCGGCGAGCGAGACGTGCGGGTGAGGCACGGCGTCGAGGTCGTCGGTCACGACGTTGACGACCCCGAGAAACGCACTCGAACCGTACAGCGCGGACCCCGGGCCGCGGACGACCTCGATCCGGCGGACATCCTGCAGATCGGACTGGAAATCGCGCCCGACATAGGACGACCCGGTTTGATCGTCGTTCATCGTGTGTCCGTCGAGGAGCACGAGCACGCGGTTGCCGTAGTCGCCGGGGCGCGAGAAGCCTCGGAAACCCAACGCCTGATAGGTGCGGTCATCGGTCTGAAACACACCGCGCGTGCCGGCGAGGGCGTCGTAGAGCGTCTCGGACCCGAAGGCACGGAGCTCCTCGCGTGTGATGATCGTCACGCTCGCCGGGGCGTCGTCGATGGACTCGCTCTCGCGTGAGGCGGCCGTGACCTCGTAGAGCGGTTCGAGGCTGGCGGTGACGGGGACGCGCGCGTCCGGCGCGAGGTTCAGCTTCGTCTCGTAGGGCTTGAACCCCGGCGTCGTGACCCGCAGGCGGTGCTCGCCGACCGGCACGTCGTCGATGACCGCCGGGGTGAAGCCGGAGGCGACGCCATCGACCTCGACGAGCGCGCCGGGTTCGTCCGCGTCGACGACCAGGGCGCCGGTGAGCAGGGCGAGCTCGGCCCGCGCCGTCACTTGCTTGCGGGGTTCCACAGTGACGGCGACGGACCCCTCGCGATGGCCGGGGGCCGTGATGCGCAGCGTGCGCGCGCCGGGCGGCAGGGCGGCGATACAGGGCAGTCGACAGAGGGGGGCCGAGTCCACCGCCGCTTCACCCGGGCGGACCTCGGCGCCGACGGGCTTGCCCTCGAGGCGGACCTCCCCCAGGATGCGCTCGAGCGGGAGCGCCACGCGCCGCGTGGCACCGGTGGTCGCGTCGATGCCCGCGGCCTTGGCGGGTTCGTGTCCGTTCAGCTCGAGCAGGACCTCGTGCGCACCGGGCGGCACCGCCAGCACGCGCGGCGTCACCCCGCGTGCGCCGAGATCGCGGCGGTCGAGGTAGATCGTGGCGCCTGCCGGCTCGCTCGTGACCTCGATGAGGGCGACCTGCGGGCGGATGCGGTCGAGGGCCCGATCGGCCTCGGCGCGGCGCTCGGCGTCCGTCTGCGCGGCGCGGTAGTCGGCATAGTGGCGGAACGCCTCGGGAAAGCGCCCGAGCTGCTCGTAACAGCGCGCGATGTTGAAGACGACGTTCTGATTCGGCGCGAGGCGATTGGACGCGAGCAGGTGCTCGAGCGCCTCGACGAACCGCCCGGCCCGGTAGGCTTCGACGCCGAGCGAGAACTTCAGATCGGCCTCTTCGGCGAGGTCGACCTGCGCATGCGCGACCTCGGCGGCGACCGCGCCCGGGGCGACCGCGGGGAGACCCGCGCCGAGCGCGAGGGAACACAACAGCGAGGGGCGGAGTTTCACGGAGCGACTCCCGACGGGAAGGGTCAGCGGGACGTGCGGATGTCGAGATCGGGGTTCTGGCTCGGGCGGGGCGCCGGACCGTTGCCCGCCCCGGCGGGGCGTCCGGGATCGCGGCGCGGGCCGGGCGGTTTCGCGGCGCGGGCCGGTTCGACGGGGGCGGCGGGGTCGAGCGTGCGCTGGAGCACGGTGCCGTTGGCCACGGCACCGACGGTGAGCGTCGACGGGGCATGCCCCGCGAGGCCCAGGGACAAGACGCGCGGGGTCACCGCGGCCACCGCCGGATCGAGGGTGAGTGTCAACGGGGTGTGGCCCAGCGTGCTGCCATTCTCCGTCACTTCGGCCCCCGTGGGGACCGACACGATGAAGATCGTCGAGGAGGCCGGGGCCGTTGCGGTCGCGGTCGGCGGGCCCGCGGGCTGCGTCGGCGCCACCGCGATGGACGACGGCGCCGGCGGCGCGTCCGGCGTCGGGGCCGTGCCCCCCCGGCGCAGCGCGAAGAACACGCCGGCGAAGACCAGGAGACAGGCGACGGCGACCCCGAGCCACAGGGTCGAGCGCCGGCGCGGGGGGCTCTCGTCGAGCGTTGCGCGGTCGGCGAGGGGAGTTTCCTGCGTCGGGCCGGCCAGGAAGGCCGGCTCGGCCGGGGCCGCCTCGATCTGCACCGGTGCCACGGAGAGCGTCCCGCGGGCGCCGAGGTCCATGCCCTGGGCCCGCCCGACGGTGTCGATGGCCGCGAGGAACTCATCCACGTTCGGATAGCGATCACCGGGCTTCTTCTCGAGGCAGCGACGACAGATGGCCTCGACCGCCGGCGTGACCGTCACGCCCGTCCGGGCCTGCATCGAGGGCACCGGATCGTGGATGTGCGCCATCATCGTCTCGACGGACTTCTCGGCGTGGAACGGCGTCCGGCCGCAGAGCATCTCGTAGAGGACGATGCCGAGCGAGTAGAGGTCCGCGCGCGCATCCACGGCCCCGTGGCGGATGACCTCCGGCGCCATGTAGCGGGGGGAGCCCAGGAACTTGCCGGTCGCGGTGAGCTCCCCCTGGTCCTCGCGGACGACCTTGACGATGCCGAAGTCGAGGACCTTGATGGACTCGCCCTCGTCGGTATCGACGATCATCACGTTGGTGGGCTTGAGGTCGCGGTGTACGGCGCCGAGGCGGTGGGCCTCGCGCAGAGAGCGTGCAATCTCGCGGGCGATGCGCAGCGCGCGCGCTTCCGGCAGGCGACCGTGGGCCTTGAGCACCTGTCGAAGCGTCGGGCCCTCGATGTACTCCATGGCCATGTAGAACGTCGCCTCGCCGGCGAGCTCGAACGCCCCGTAGTCGAAGACCTTGACCGTGTTGGGGTGCGTGAGCTGCGCGCAGAAGGACGCCTCGAGCAGGAAGCGCTTCTGGAATTCCGGGTCGTCCTCGTGGCGAACGGACTGCCCGTCCAGCACTTTCAGGGCCACCATGCGGCCGAGCGGGACCTGCCGCGCCAGGTAGATACGCCCCATGCCCCCCCGGGCCAGCAACCGCTTGACCTCGTAGCGCTCGGCGACGACCTGCCCGACGAGCGGATCGGGGCGCGCGTCCCCGGGTGGCTGCGTGATGCCACTCGTCGACGGCTCATCGCTCGAGCCGGGCGACTGCGGGGACGGGGGCGGTGGCAGGGTGGGGAATGTCGCGGCCATGCTGCCCGGACTATCGCCCCGCGGGGCGTTCGGGGCAAGGGAATGCGCGGCGGCGGGCGGGGGGGTCCCGAGTCAGAGGTAGCCGATCCGGACCGTTTCGATGACGTGCACCATCGCCCGCTTGACGACTTCGAGATCGGGATCGCGCACCATGATGTAACCGTCGCCCTCGTAGGTGTCGGCCTTGGGCGCCCCGACCGCCGGCAGACGCATCTCGACGACGTGCGCGCCGAGGTGGCGCCGCAGCGCTTCGAGCCCGGCGACCTCGGCGACCCGGCCGCGGCCGGCGCCCCGCAGGAAGGCCGTGCCCACGGCGTACTTTCGCGTGTACGGGCCGTCGAAGGCCTCGTCGACGACGGCGCGGGCCCAACCGCGGTAGAGGTCCGCGTCGTGGACGTAGTTGTTGCCGGAGACGATGTTGGCGCCGGGCGGGCGCGCGGCGATCTCGCCGATGGCCAACGAGCCGTCCTCGCGCCGGAACCATTCCATGTGGGTGAAGCCGGTCTCGAGGCCGAGCGCTTTGACGGCGCGCACGCCGAGGGCGCGGGCATCGTCGAACTCCGGCCCGTCGATCACGCGCGGGTGCAGGACCACCCACTGAATCCAGGGGTTCTCGACGACCTCGAGGGGCGTCGGCAGGTAGCGCGTGAAAGACTGGAAGCGGGGCTCGCCGCCGACGGTGATGGTCTCGAAGCTGTATTCGCGCCCCCGGAGGAACTCCTCGGCGAGCACGGGATTGTCGGCGGAGGGCCGCACGGCATCGAGGGCCGAGCGCAGCTCCGTCGGACCGGTGATGCGCCACGTCGCTTTGCAGCCCATGCCGGCGAGGGGCTTGAGCACGAGCGGGTACCCGACGTGGTCGGCGAACGCGCTCGCCTCGGCGGCCGATGTGATGGTGCGATGCTGCGCGCAGGGCAGGCCATGGCGCCGCAGCTCGTCTTTCATGCGGGCCTTGTCGCGGAACAGATCGGCCGTCTGTACGGTCGGGCCGGGCACGCCGAGGGCCTCGCGCACCTGCGCGAGCTGGACCTGCAGCGGTTCGAGGATACCGAGGACGCGGTGCAGTTTGCCGTAGCCCCGCTCGAAGGCGCGGGCGGCCTCGATGAGCTGCTGCGGATCGAGGGCGTCGCGCACCTGGATGCCGTCGGTGAAGAGGCGCGCGTCGGACCCCCGGGGGGGCTCGTGGTAGACGCCGAGCAGGCGCACCCCGTCGAGCCGGGCGACGGCCCGGGCGAAGCGCAGCGTGGTCTCGATGGGGTAGGGGGCGACGAAAAGGACGTTTCGCATCGAAAACAGCTTAGCATGGCGGCCACCGATGGAGGTGTCTCGCGATGAAGGTCGTTTTCCTCGCCCCGAACTATCCCCCCGAGATGCAGCAGTACACGCGCGGCCTCGCCGAGGTGGGCGCCACCGTCTACGGCGTCGGCGACGCACCGGTCGGCAGTCTGCCCGGCTCGCTCAAGCAGCATCTGTCGGACTATCTCCAGGTGCCCCGCATCCTGGACGAGGAGGACGTCGTTGCGCGGGTGCATGCGTGGCTGCGGGGTCGCGAGGTCGATCGCGTGCTCGCCAACTGGGAGGTCCTGGTGCTGACGGCGGCCAAGCTGCGTGAGCGCTTCGGCCTGCCCGGCATGTCCGTCGATACCGTCGAGGGCTTCCGGGACAAGAAGCTGATGAAAGAGCGGGTCGCGGCTGCCGGGCTCCGCACGCCGCAGGCCGAGCGCGTGCGCACCGAGCGTGAGGTTCGGGCGGCGGTGGAGCGCATCGGCTACCCCATCTGTCTGAAACCCATCGCCGGGGCCGGCAGCGCCGACACCTACCGGCTCGACGGACCCGACGACCTCGAGCGGGTGTTGCCGAAGATGCGGCACGTGCCCGAGGCGAGCTGCGAGGAGTTCATCGTCGCAGAGGAATTCACCTTCGACACCGTCTGCATCGAAGGTCGCCCGGCGTACACCAACATCACGCAGTACCTGCCGCCGCCGCTCATCGCGCGCTCGGAGCAATGGGTCAGCCCGGTGATCATCACCGTAAAGGACATGACCCAGCCGAAGCTCGCCGCCGGCATCGAGCTCGGACACGGCGTCCTGAAGGCCCTGAACATGGGCAGCGGATTCACGCACATGGAGTGGTTCCGCAAGGCGGACGGCGAGGTGGTCTTCGGAGAGATCGGCTGCCGCCCGGGCGGCGCGCACATCGTCGACCAGATGAACTACACGAGCGACATCGATCTGTTCCGCGAGTGGGCGCGGGTCGTGTGTCACGGGCGCTTCGAGGCGCCGACGACCCGCAAGTACAACGCCGCGATCATCTTCAAGCGCGCCAAGGGAGAGGGCCGCATCACGCGCGTCGAAGGGCTGACCGAGTTCATGCGGCGGTACGGCGAGCACGTCGTCGAGCAGAAGCTTTTGCCCGTCGGCGCGCACCGGCGGGACTGGAAACAGACCCTGCTCTCCGATGGTCACATTCTGTTGCGTCACCCCGACTGGGACACGGCGAAACGGCTCGCCGAGATCGTGGCGACGGACGTTCACCTGTACGCGGGCGGGTGAGCAGCGCGCTGCACCGCCCCGCGAATCACTCGTCGAAGTCCACCGGGGCGGCGGGCGCGGGGGCCTCGCTCGGCTGCGTCTCGCCGCCGCCGAGCTGCGCTTCGAGGAGTTTGGAGGCGAGCTCGACGAGGTTCTCTTCGTTGAGCACGCCGACGAGGCGCCCCTCGTGGACGACGGGCAGGCAACCGACCCGGTAGCGGCGCATCAGTCGGATGGCTTCGAGCGTCGGCGTCTCGGGGGCGATGGTATGGGGCTCGGCGATCATGATCGCGCGCACCGACGTGCGCTGGATCGACCCACCGGAGCTCAACAGACGCAGAATCGCGCGGTGGCTCACCAGGCCGAGCAGGCGGTGGTCCTTGTCTTCCACCGGGACGTGGCGGATGCGCTCCCAGTCCATGAGCTTGGCGACGATTTCGGCCGGGTCCTCGGGCTGGACGGTGAACAGATCCGTCGTCATGTATTGTTCGACGCGCTGATAACTGTGCCGGTGGTTCTCGGCTTCGTCGAGGCGCGCGCGCTCCCAATCGGCGACGGGCCGGCCCGTCATCTGCCGTCGCACCGTGGCGGCGACGATGGCGTTGGCGCGCTCCGCCGGGGTGGAGCGGTCCCGCAGGGAGTTCCACGAGTGGGTCTGCCAGGCGGCGCCCGTGCGGGCATTGCGCACGCGCTTGTCGAGGACCTCGAGGTAGCGCTTCACATCCGGCGCATCGACGCCGGCGCGGTGCAGGCCCGCTTCGGCCATCGGCAAGAGCTTGTTCAGGATGAGCGCCCGCGCGCCGACTTCCTGTCCGTCGAGCCATAGGAAGTGTGCGCCGAGGCCCTCGCGCGCGGCGGCGTAGAAGTTTGCCCCGGCCTGGTCGAAGTCGATGCGCCGGGTGATGTTCTCTTCGCGCGCGCCCATCTCGGTCATCAGGCCGAACCAGAAGGCCGCGTTGGCAATCTGATCCACCACGCTCGGCCCGGCGGGCATGATGCGATTCTCGATGCGCAGGTGCGCCCGCCCCTCGTGCACGCCGAAACAGGCGCGGTTCCAGTGATAGATGGTGCCGTTGTGCAGCCGCAGGGCCTTCATCTGCGGGATGCCGCCGCGGTTCAGGACCTCGATGGGATCCTCGTCGAGATCCGTCCCGACGAGGGCCCGGTAACGCGCGATGTCTTCCTGGAAGATCTCGGTGACGGACTGTTTGACCCAGCGCGTACCGAAGTTCACCCGGGCCTCGGTCTCGCGCAGGTGGTTCACGTGGCTGCGGGTGTCCACCGCCTGCCGGAACAGGGCGACCCGCGTCTCGGACCACAGGCGTTTACCGAGGAAGATCGGGGAGTTGACCGCGATCGCCATCAGCGGCGCGAGCAGGACCTGCGACAGGTTGTATTGCCGCGCGAAGTCCCCCGGATCGACCTGAAGGTGCGCCTGGAAACTCGAATTGCAGGCCTCGAGCATGACCGAGTCGTGCTCGATCGACAGCTCGTCGAGCCCTTTGATCGCGAGCTTGAACTGGCCGCCGCGCATGCCGGTGACGACCTGGTTGAGCGCCAGGTACCGCGGGCTCGGCACCATGCTGTCGAGGGTGAGATCGGCCTTGCGCAGCGTGGGCAGGATGCCCATCAGCACCACGTTCATGTCCAGCGACTGCGCGGCCTTGCGGGCGCGGTCGACGAGATCGTCGAGCTGCGCGTGGAGGCGTGCGAGGCCGTCGCCGGCGAGGGGCTGCGGATCGCAGTTGGCTTCGAGCTGAAACTGCCCGAGCTCGGTGGTGTAGTGTTTGTCGCCGAGGCGTTCCATCAACGGACCGACGCCGTTGGCGGCCTGCCAGGCGCCGTCGATGATGAACATCTCCTGCTCGGCCCCGATGCGTCGGACGCCGGACTCGAACAGACCTTCGGAGAGCATTCGCTCGAAGGCCTCGAGATCACGCAGGAGCGCGCGCATGAACTCCTGGTGGCGTTCGGCGTCGAGCCCCGGCGTCGGGGACTGAGCCACCTGCTTGTGTTCGCGGGTCTTCGTCATGCGTCACCCCCTTCGCCGTCGACCGGCTCGTTGGTCCATTCGGTGAGCTGGCGGGGCAGCATCACCCGCCACGTGGGCCAGTCGTGGTGCCACTCGGCGCCCCAGATGTCCACGTGATTGGGGATGCCGGCGCGCCCGAGCGTGTTGCCCAGGCGCCAGGACTCTGCCGTGTCTTCGGCCCGCCCGGACCCCGAGACGATCAGCACGTAGCGGGACCGCAGGACATCGAGGTGGTGTCCGCCGAGCCTCGGCACGAAGTCGAGCGGCGACGAGACGAAGTAGTCGTCCGAGAAGTCGTGGGGACCGCAGTCGAAGAAGCGACGCAGGTCGTAGGTGCCGCTCATCGCATAGGCTCGCGAGAAGACGTCGGGGAACCGACAGACCACCGCCGCCGCGTGAAACGCGCCGATGGAGGCGCCCGTGGCCCAGATGGGCAGGGCGTCGGACTTGCAGTCGGCGTGGATGGCCGGCACGACCTCGCGGCGCACGAAGTGGTGGAACTGATTCTGCAGCCACATCTGATGCCGGGCGTGCCCCTCGCGATTGAGGAGCGCGCGACCGGCGGCGCTGTCGCAGGCATAGACCTTGATGCGGCCGGCCTCGAGCAGGGGCGAGAGGGCGGAGACGAGCTGCATCCGCTCGACCTCCTCGGCGTCCCCGCCGGCGGTGGGAAACAGGAGCACCGGTTGGCCGAAGTGGCCCCAGCGGACCAGCGTGATCTCGCGCTGCATGCGTTCCGTGCGCCAGCGGGAGACGACCTTGTTCGCGTCGAGATCGTAGGCCATGGTTCAGGACTTCTTCTTCGTGGCGGACTTGGCGGGCTTGACGGGCTTGGCGGCGGGCGCCGCTTCGACCGCGGCCGATTCGACCGCGGCCGCTTCGACCGGTGGCGGGTTGTCGCGTCGCCAGTCCTGCACGCGCTTGAAGAAGAGATCCGTGAACGGCTCGACCTCGTGGGCGGGATAGAGCGCCGCGACCTTCTTGCGGAAGGCCTCGCGCGCCTCGGCCGTCCCGAAGAACGACCAGGCGATGGCATCGAGCTCGCTCAGGTGCTCGCGACAGAAGGCTTCGAACGCGTCCGTGTCGAAGTGTTTGCGGGCCAGGGCCCCGTACCGGCGCAGCTTCTCGCGGTAGGTGAGATCGGGCAGCGCGGCGATCTCATAGAAGGGCGCCCAGTCGAGGTTGCGGCGGAACGGGCGCTTCGTGACCGCACAGAAGATGGACCACTTCAGCTTGGCGATGACCAGCCAGGGGAAGTGATAGTGCAGCGACGTGACCTGCGAGTCCGGGCAGGGATTGGCGAAGTCGATGGGGTGCCAGGTGCCGTCTTTGCGCAGCGACTCGCAGGAGTTGAAGTCCCAGCCGAAGAACGCGTTGATGGTCAGCGTCGTGTCGCGCAGGATCTCGGCGTCGTCGCCGTCGAGGAAGTCGCGGTCGAGCGTGTAGCGGTTGTGCAGCGGGACGTCCGGATCGTACCGGACCAGATAGGTCTGCGGGCCGATGCCGATGCACCGGACGAAGCGGTCGAACGGCGCGACCGCCTGCTGCAGGTGCATGACCAGCTTGCCGCTCTCGTCGTAGCGCTGCTTGAGCTGCGCGGCGTCGTCGATCTTGCTGACGCCCTTCCAGCCCCCGCCGTCGAAGGGTTTCATGAACGCCGGGTAACCGACCGCCCGGCCGACGGCCGACAGATCGAAGAGTTTCGCGTACGCGTTGAGCGTCGCTTTGAGATCGGGCAAGGGCTCGTACGCCTTCGGCGGGATCATCCACGTGTCGGGGATGGGCATGCCGAGGTGCATCATCGCGCAGTAGGTCGTGTGCTTCTCGTTGGACTGCACCGACCACGGGTTGTTCAGCACGTAGAGGCCATCCATCAGGATGGCCTTCTTGATCCACTCGCGGCTCAGGGGATACCAGTGCGTCAGGCGGTCGAGGACGACGTCGTACTTGCAGGACTGGCGCAGATCGAACGGCTCGATGGAGACGCGCTCGACGGCGAGATCGACGTCGGCTTCTCCGAACGGGATGTTCAGGTCGAGTCGGCGGACGATCTCCTCGTAACAGATCGGCCAACAGATGTCGGCGCCCAGGGACAGGCCGATGTGCCGGGTCTCGCGCGGCCGCGGGGTCACGGCTGCCTTTCCTCGCTTCGTCGCCATCAGGGGCGTCTCCTCGGGGTCATGTCGGGGTCATGGATCGAACGTGGAAGGGAACGGTGAAGGAACCCGTCACTCGTACACCATCAGGAGCGGGCCCGGGAAGAGCCAGGACAGGCCTTCGCGGAGCCGGTCTCGCCAGTTCTCCCAGTTGTGACCGTCGCGGGCCTCGACGTAGCGCACGTCCATGCCCGTACTCTGCAAGAGGGGCACGAGGGAGCGGTTCTCGTAGATCAGCGACTCGTAGGTGCCGCAGCTCACGAAAACACGCTCGGAGACGGCGGTCGGCCGCGCGCGAAACGCGTTCATGAACGCGACGACGGGGTCGAACAGCGGCCCGCGGGCATTGCGATCACCGATGTCGGTGAACGCGAACGAGCCCGACTGCAACAGCAGACGGCCGTAGAAGCCCGGGCGCCGCCACGCCGTCGACAGAGACGCCACTGCGCCGAAGCTTGCGCCGGCGAGGCAACGGCTCTGCGGCGTACCGCCGAGGGGAAACGCCGCCTCGAGGCGTGGCACGAGCTCATCGGTGAGGAAGCGGGCGTGACGCTCGTCGTTGGCGTACTCGCCCAGGCGATAGGGCGAGGTCGTCAGCGCGACGACCATGCCGGGGATCTCCAGCCGGGCGGTGAGGTTGTCCAGAATGGCGCCGAGCGCGGCGTAGTTCAGGTAGTCGTGGCCGTCGTGCACGATGAGCAGCGGATAGCGGCGTGTCGGCCGGAAGCGGGCGGGCAGGTACAGACCCACCTCGCGGCGGCCGAAGGCCTGACTGTCGATGGTGAACGAGTCCATGCGCCCGGGCGCCGACGCCGGGTCGAAACGCGTCCACTCGGGGATTGTGTACCCCGCGCCGTGGGCCACGGAGTTGGCGCCGTAGGGGTCCCGTGCTCGGTTGGGATTGCGGGGATCCTCCCGCCATTCGCCGTGACCGCCGCGGATGATCTCGAACTTGTATTCGACGCGCGAGTTCGGCGGCAACGCGATGGTGACATGCCAGATGGGCGTGCCCTCGACGCGGGCGAGGGGCTGAGACGACGGCAGGCCGTAGACCCAGTGTCGCAGGTTCACCGCCTCGGCCTCGCCGGCCCAGACGAACGTGATGGAGTGTCCCTCGACGATGGGGAAACTGCGCTCCAGAAACGCCCGCAGGGACTCCAGCGAGCGTGGGGCCGCGATGAACGCGTCGATGGCCCGCGGCGGCTCGGGCGCCTCTGCCTTTTGGGCGACCGGGGGCAAGGACACCGAGCCGGTGGGCGTGGAAGGCACGCGGATGGGGCCGCGATCATCGCTCACCCGGCCCGTCGTCGTGAGGCGCCGGGCGTGCATGCGCTTGATCGGCCCGGTCGCCGCCTCGGGATCACCGAGCAGGACGTAGTCCTCGGTGTCGAGGATGAGACAGCTCGACGGGGCCATGCGTTGGGCGAACCGGGCGATGCCATCGCGCTCGTCGAGGCGGATGCGGCGCTTCGGATCGGGCATGATCACCAGCCCCGGTGCGAGGCCGAAGCCGACGTCGAGCACCTGGGCGATGTCTTTGCCGTAGGGCGGATGGTCGTGAAAGAGCACGACGCGATCCGCGAGTGCCATCGCGCCCGCCGACCAGGCCACGAGTGGCAGCCGCGAGGCGAGCCCCGGCAGGTCGAAGAGCCGCATGCGGTTGAGCAGGGTCGAGACCTGCCCGCCGGCGATCAGCACCGCGTCGCAGGTGGCGAGCTCGTGGGCGAGGGTCGACCGCATCCGGGCGACGGCGGGCCGCTCGCTCGGTCGCCAGCGCGTTTCGAACTCCTCGTGGACCTTGCGACAGCGTTCGAGGTGCTGACGGTCGAGCTGACGGAACTGTTCGAGGGAGATCTTCCACTCCTGCTCGAGCAGCGCCCGTTCGACGTGCCGGACCCCGACGGCGCGGGCGGCGTCGTCGGCATAGTCCAGGCGGATGCGATAGAACGCCTGCAGATGGCGCAGCGACGCCTGCCGTTGTTTGTAGTGGGCGGCGAGCTCGCGATCTTCGGAGAAGACCTGCTCTGCGCGGGCGTGCAGGCGCAGATTCACGACTTCGCGACCGAGTGCGCCGCGGATGGCTTCGTCCTCGCCCTCGCGCTCCTGCCAGCCGGCGGTGACGACCGCGACGCGGCCCTCGACCCCGAGCGCCGCGAGGACCTCGGGCAGGGCGCTGCGTTCGCCGAGTTCGGGCTCGGCGGCCGTCCCCGGCGTGGGCGGGCGCAGATGCGGCTGCGGGCCGAGCAGCGCGACGGACCGCGGGAAACCGGCCAGCGAGATCGAGTCGTTCGGATCGATCACCGGGCGCGCACCTTCACCGTCTGGCCGACCCGGTCGAGCAGGTGGCGGAGCTCGTCGTAGTTCTCGTGCTTCAGGCGCACCCAGGCGTTGGCCATGTAGCCGGCCTCCACCCCCTGCGTCGGAGTGCCGGCGGGCGGCAGATAGGAGTCGATGACGTAGGGGGCGAGCGGCCCGTGCAGCAACTCGAGGCCGTCGTACCCGACGATGCGCCCATCACACTCCGGGCGCAGGGCGATGATGCCCGCCGACAGACGCCGCGATGGCCGCTGACTCGGGCGCCCGTAGGTGATGAGCATCGCCCACTCGCGATACAGGTCCATGTCGTTGCCGACGTTGTAGAGGTCCCACGCACGCACGCCCGGGGGCCGGCAGCCGATCTCGGAGAATTTCAGGCCTTTCGGGCCGTAGAACCACTCCATGTGCGTCGCCGACGTCTCGATGCCGAGGACCTCGACGACCTTGCGGCCCATGGCCTTGAGTTCGGCGTACCCCTCGGCCTGATCGATGCGGTTCGTCGCGATGAACTGCGGGGAGATCCAGCGCGTGCGCATGGCTTCGAGCACGTTGGGGTAGTAGTGCGTCGCGAACTCGTGGACGACCTGCCCGTCGAGCGTCAGCGTGTCATAGAAGCCCTCGTGCCCTTCGATGAACTCCTCGACGGCCACCGAGCGACCGGGCTGTCCGAGCTTGAAGGCGGGCAGGGCCTTTTCGAGCGCGCGGTCGTCGTCGACCCGAACGGCGCCCGAGGCCCCCGCGCCGTCGCGCGGTTTGAGGATCAGGGGGTATCTGACGCGTTCGGCGAAGGCCCGCACCTCGGCGTCGGTGTCCGCGCCCGTGCTCTGTGCGCAGGGCACGCCGCCCGCCCGCAGCGCCTCTTTCATCGCGGGCTTGTCGCGGCACAGCCAGGCGGTGCGAAACGACGTGCCGGGGATGCCCGCGGCCTCGCGGACGCGGGCGTTGGGCAGAATGTGCGCCTCGACCGTCGCCTCGAGCCGATCGATGTGTCGGCGGCTCTGGATGAAACGAACGGCGTTCAGCACGGCCTGCTCGTCGCAGACGTTCTTCACTTCTTCGTAGTGCGTCAGCCAACGGCGGAGCTCGTCGTCGAGCGAGGCCTTGCTGCCCTCGCCGATGGCCGTCACGGTGGCGCCCACCTCGGCGAGCGCGCGGACGAAGAGCTTCTGATTGACGGGAAATCGGGGCTCGATGAGGACGACGTGCACGGTCAGGGCTCCAGGCGGGCGAAGAGCTGCTCGTAGATGCGCGCCTGGCGTCGCCAGGAGAAGTCCTGGGACATGCCGTTCATCATCAGACGGTGCCAGGCGGCGCGATCCCGAAACGCTCGCAGGGTCTGCCCGACCGCCCAGCCGAGGCCGGTCGCGTCGGGGTGTTCGAAAACGAAGCCGGTGCCTTTGCCCGCACGCGCATCCCAGGGCACGACGGTATCGGCGAGGCCGCCCGTGCGGTGAACGATGGGCACCGTGCCATATCGCAGGCTGTACATCTGGTTGAGGCCGCACGGCTCGTAGCGCGACGGCATCAGGAAGGCGTCGGCCCCGGCCTCGATGAGGTGGGCGAGGGGGTTCGAGAACCCGCGGTGAAAACCGACGTGGCGTGGATACGCGCGCTGCAGGTGAAAGAACGTCTCCTCGAGACGGGCATCCCCGCTGCCGAGGACCACGAGCTGACCCGCGTCGTGCTCGAAGACCTCGGGCATGACTTCGGCGACCAGGTCGAGGCCCTTCTGACTGACGAACCGCGACACCACACCGAAGAGGGGGACATCCTGCGGCTGCGGCAGGCCGAAAGCGGCGCGCAAGGCCGTGCGGTTGACCGCCTTGCCCGACAGATCGCGCGCGGAGAACCGGGCCGGGACGTGGGCGTCCGCTTCGGGCGACCATTCTTCGTAGTCCACCCCGTTCAGGATGCCCACCACCGACGAGCGGCGGGCCCGCAGGAAGGGATCGAGCCCGGCGCCGTGTTCGGGTGTCTGAATCTCCTGCGCGTAGGTCGGGCTGACCGTGCTCACGCCGTCGGCATAGAGAATGCCGTGCAGCAGGAAGTTGATGCGCCCGGCGCGCAGCAGCTCCTGGTGCAGGTGATGCGCCTCGTGCTCGAGGTTGAGGTCGGCGAGCACCGACGACGGGAAGCTGCCCTGGTAGTTCAGGTTGTGAATCGTCAGCAGCGTTCGCGCACGGGCGAAGAGGCGGTCCCACGCGAACCGCGTCTTCAGAAGCAGCGGGACCAGCGCCGTCTGCCAGTCATTGCACTGCACCACATGGGGGGCGAACGCCTGTTGCTGACACGTCGCCAGGGCGACGTAACACAGCGCCATGAAACGGCGGTGCTCGTCCGGATCGTTCGTGTAGAGCGAGCCGCGCGCGTACAGCGCCGGACAATGGACGAAGTACATGCGCGGCGAGTCGCCCGCCGCGAAGACCTTGAGGTCGTACGCGTGCGCGCCGAGCCGGAGCGGGACGTGCTCGGCCACGACGCTCAGATCCAGCCGGGTCGTGTCGATGCGGTCGTACAGCGGCATGAACACGCGAACGTCGTGCCCATTGCGCGACAGCTCGCGGGGCAGCGCGCCCATCACGTCGGCGAGACCGCCGGTCTTGGCGTAGGGAGCGACCTCGGAGGCGATGCAGAGGATGTTCACGGGGGCATCCTGCCACACGCCGGCCGCACGACAAAGCTCGGGTCGCGGGCCGGTCCGGGGGCGCTCAAGGACCGAGGTCGTGCAGCAGCGCCGCCGCGAGGGGGCGGGCGAGGCGGGCCACCTGCGTCGGCCCGATGCGCATCTCGGCGAAGGGCTCGAAGGGGGCCGCCAGCAGGTCGCGCCGGACCTCGAGGCACAGCACGTACCCCGGCCGGGAGACCGCGTACGCGTGCGCTTGCGTGCTCGGGTGCAGGGGGTACGTCTCGCCGTCCGCGACCACGAGGTCCTGCGCGCCGAGCGCCGTGCGCAGGTGCGCGACGACCCCCGCCGGCGCCAGCGTCCGCCCCTCCGGGTCGTGCGCGATGACGTCGAGGTCCGGCCGCAGGGGCCACGTCTCGAGCACGTCCGGGGCGTAGGCTTCGTGCAGCGCGCGCACGATGTCGAGGTCGACCTCGACCCCCACCGAGCGCGGCGCGTACGAGTGCAGAAGCAGCACGCGGGCGTGCCGAGGCAGCGCCTCGAAGGCCTGACCGACGGCGGAGAAGTAGGCCTCGGCGCGGGCGCGCAGCAGCGTGCGGTCCTCGGGGGCCGTGACCCAGGGCATGAGTCCCGGCGTCACGCGTCCCGCCCGAAAGTCCTCCGGCGAAGCGTCGATGCGGCGGTTGCAGTCGATGAACGTCCGCGGGATGCGGCATCGCATCACGAGCGCGCTGCGGTCGGGGGCCGCCGCCACGAACCGCTGCGCCGTCGCCAGGGCCAGCTCCGGCGCGCCCGCGTCCGTATTGACGTGGAAGAAGTCGACCAGATTCTCCGGCAGGGGGCTGCGCAAGAGCGCGGCGGTCGCCGTGTACTCCGCCGTTCGCGTCGCGCCGTGCGGCACCTCGATCAGCAGGTCGTAGGGCGCTCCGGAGCGTGCGCGGGTGCCGCGGAAGACCGTGGCTTCGACGACGTCCGCGGGGTCGACGGGGGCGGGAGGCGATGCGCCTGGGGGGGAGGGGTGACTCACGGGGCCATCGTAGTCGGGGGGGCGGTCGGCGCCAAGGGGGCGTGTCGCCCGGGGTTCGCGCGGGCGCGCCACCGGGCCTCGGCAGCGGCCGCAGCTCGAGCGCGCGCGCCGACTCTCCGGGGCCGGTGTCGAGCAGCGTCGCCGTCGCCTCACCCTCGACGACGGTCGTGCCGGGGGAACCTGTGCGCGTCATGGATGCGTCTTTGTCGTCACGGGCAGAAGGCGCGGCCCGGACGCTCACGGCGCTCGAGCACGTGCTCGTCTGGGGCGGTCGCGGTCGCACCGACATCGCCCTGCGGCCGGGGGCGATGAACGAGCGGCACGAGGCCACCGCCTTGCAGCGCCTGGCATAGGACGCCGGGCTGATCGAAGCGCTCGACGGCATGGCCGGGCGTGCAGAGGCGGTGCAGGCACGAACGGCGCAGCCCCCGGCGGGGCGAGTGCCTCGAACCCGGACCGCGACTTGGACAGGCGTGACGGCAGTGACCGCCCGGACTGTTCGCTGTGTGCCGAACGAGCGTCGACCGTCGCCCGTGCCGCGCGCCACGAACATCGGTCCATCGGGGGGACGTCTGTCGAACGGTGTGTCGACCATGCCCACAGACGAACGACGAAACGTGACGACCGGGGGCGGATGTGAACGCAGGGGCCGCCGGCGCTCGCTCGCTCCCTACCCCATGGGCCGTCTGTTTCCAGGTTCTCGTTGCGCATGGCGCATCGTTTGAGTATCATAGACATAAATCCAGACGGGCGCCCGGCATGACCACC
This sequence comes from Myxococcota bacterium, assembly GCA_023150895.1. Classification (GTDB taxonomy): domain Bacteria; phylum Myxococcota_A; class Bradymonadia; order UBA7976; family UBA1532; genus CAINDO01. The sequence continues at coordinate 23,684 of JAKLJY010000109.1, forward strand.
GATCTCCACACGCAACTCCGCCTCGCGCGCGGCGCACACCAGCAAGCCGAGTACGCGCTCGCGACGCTGCTCTTCGAACTGCACCGCAGCCGCCGATACTCCGAGCGTGGCCACACCAGTGTCATCGCCTACGGCGAGGCCGAGCTCGACCTGACGCCGCGACAGACGCGCGATCTCGTTTTCGTCGCGAAGCGCCTCGCAGCGCTGCCCGCGCTCGACGAGGCGTTTCGCACGGGCCGGGTCGGATACACCAAAGCCCGCGAAGTCGCTCGTGTCGCGACCCCCGAGACGGACGCCGCATGGACGACCCGCGCGCTGCAGACGACGAACCGTGCCCTCGAGCGACAGGTCGCGGCGGCGCAGCGGGGCGACGATCCGCCGGCCGATCCCCGCGCCGAGCCTGGGCCCGCGCGTGTGCGGGTGACGGTCGCGATGAGCGCCGCCGACGCCGACGTGCTCGCCGCCGCGATTGCGCACCTGCGCCTCGACGGCGGGTTCGGGACGAACGTCGAGAACGGCGCGCTGCTCGCCGAGATGGCGCGGCGAACGCTCGCGGTGCTCGAAGCCGACGCCGCCGCCGAAGCCGACGCCGCCGCCGAAGCCCCCAGCGCCGAGCGATTCCGCGTGACGCTGCACCACTGCCCGGCGTGCGAAAAGACACACGTGTGTGATCCGGCCGCGCCGAACCGTGCCGACGCGACCGACCTCGCCTGCGCCGAGTGCGACGCCGAGGTGCTCGATCTCACCGGGTCCGACCCCGCGCCGCGCCTGAGACGCGCCATCCCGCCGGCCACGCGGCGGCGCCTCTTCGAGCAATACGGCCACCGGTGCGCCGTGCCCCATTGCCGCAACCGCCTGTGGCTCGACCTGCACCACATCCGCCCCCGGGCGGAGGGCGGCGATCATCGACCGGGCAACCTCGCATGTTTGTGTAGTGTGCATCATCAGATGATCCACCGGGGCGAACTGTTCCTCTGCGTCGATGAGTCGCGCCGGGCCGCGCCACGCCTGCGGTTCGTGTTGCCGACGGGCGAAACGCTCGGCGAACGCCGGCCCGAGGCACCTGCCGTCGCAGAGCTCGTCGATCGGTTGCGGCGTGAACTCGACAGGGCACCCGGCGCCAGAGGACGCGCGCTCATGCGGCGCGTCGGTTCTGAAGGCACGGACGTCGGCGGTGCCGACGACGGCCTGCTCGCCGTGGCGCTCGACACGCTCCACGCGCTCGGGCACGCGGTGAGCCGCCCGGACGACACGTGGTACGGCGCGGAGCGGGTCGTCCTGGGGGGCGGAAGCGCCGGGGGGGGCGGGGGTCGGACCGGCATCGTGACACCGTTCGTGGGGCAACTGGCTTGACGCTCATGGCCCGCTGGACCGTGCCCGACGGCGCCGACGCTGATCCGGCGTCGCGCACCGTCGAAGGAAGCGGGCATCCCTCTGTGGCCCCGGGGGCGCCGGCGGCGGGAGATTGCTGCACATCAGCGTGCTCGTGATGATGAACCGCTGCCGGTGACGAGCGGGCGACTGTGCGTGACACGGCGACCAGCCATGCGTAGTCTGCCCTCATGGCACTCCGCAACCCCGCAGCCGTGATGACAGATGAGGCCGCGCTCGAACACGTTCGGCGCCACGAGTTGCTCCTGTCCGGCGCGGAGGGCGAGGATGAGGACCTCGGCGCCCTCGAGGCCACCCGAAGGGACCGACCATCTCGGCGGGGCGCGCAGCGGTTCCTCGAGCAAGTCATCGAGCGTGCCCGAGGCCTGACGGAGAACGACTGGGTGGTCCGTGGCCATTGAGCTCTTGATCGACCTCGACGACTCGGCGGACAATCCGTACCTGGCCCGCGGTCGCGCTGCCGGGGCCGCCATTCGGGTCGCGTTCGGCGAGCGCATCCTCGGCGGAGCCGTCGGGACGCTCGACGCCCGGATTCGCGACGTCGTGAACGACAGCGCGTTTGCGGGCCTGGTCGGGGCGCTCTCGAGGGCGACCGCGGGCCTCGCGCTGACGGGCCGCAGCGTGCCGACCCCATCGCCGGCGGACGTCGTCGAGGCCGTGCGGTCTCGCTGGCCGTTGGTGGTCGCCCACGAGGCGGCGGAGCTATGCGAGCTCGTGGAGCTGTTTCGCACGAACATCGACGTCATTGCGCCGGCGGACCCCATCGAGCGGGCGGTGTTGCTGACGGAGATCGAGGCGCTGCCCGGCCCCGTCGAGCTGATATCCGACCCACGGACGTCGCTCGAGCTGGTGCCGCTCATCGTGGCCGGCATGCGCTTCGTGGCACAGCTCGCCGCGCTCGGCGCCGCCGACAACAACTGTACGGCCCCGATTGGCCTGGCGCTCGTACGGGGCGCACGTGCCGATCTGCTCGAGAACGCGCGGTTGATGACCCTCGTCCCCGGGCTCGAGGTCCCCGCTCGACTCGTGCCCCGCGCCCGACGTCTCGACACTTTCGAGCTCGACAGGCGGCGGGCCGAGCGGCGCCAGCAACACAAGGCGAGGCTGCATGAGGCCGAAGCGTTCTTCGCAGACGATTGAGCGCAAAGTGCGCGCGTCGCGATCATCCCGGTCGAGAAGTGACGCCCGGGCGTGGTGCTCGAGGGGTATGCCCAATCCGCTGATGTTCGGGAGGGGTGGTCCGCACGACTGACGCTGACCAGCGGCCCGGACCTGATGTCCGGGAGGGGATGGTGTCGCCCCCCACGCCTACTCGTCCCCGACGTGGCGTAATTCGCCGAACTCGGGCGTCGCGTCGTAGATCCGTCGACGGCGGATCGCGGTTCAATCACGGACCGCACCGGCCAGGAGGGGTGCCCGCTCCGACGATCTATTTGGCGGTGAAACTCCCGGCGGACGCCGGGAGTGACGGTAACCGCAGACGCAGTCGACCACCAAGCCTATCGAGCCGCATTCGTGAGCGTGGGGCCGGGGGGCGCGCTCGGCTCCCACCGTGCCCGTCGCCGGGCTGCGGCGCGGCAATGCGGCCGCACGCGTTCTACGAGCGCTCCCTTGGCGGCGAGCTCGTGCGCTTCCTTTCCTCGGACGTCTGCGCCTGGCGCGACCTGCTCTTGCCGGCCTGGGAGGCCGCGATGGAGCCCGGTCGAGGGCCGACGGCGAGCGTCCGAGCGGCGGGGATGGTCGACGCGGACGGCGCCCGCCGTGGCAGGCGGATTCGGGCGCAACCGTCGCTCACGATGACGGTGGTGCTCTCGGCGCTGCTGCAGGCGGCCACCGGCGACTGGTTGTCGCGGGCTCGACAGGCGCTCGGGGCCGCGCCGGGCGTGCTGCAACGGCTGCGCGTCTGGTTGTGGCGGACCTGCAGCGACTGGCGCGGCATCAGTCGTCGGCGCTCTGGGGCAACCGGCGCAGTTCCGACGCCGGAACGCGGTCGAACATCGCGAAAAGCCTGTCGTTCTCGCTGCGCGTCGAGCCCTTCGGCACGGGCACTGCGCAAAGGGCTTCGATCTCACGCTGAACATCCTCGAGGGTCAGCCGAAGGGCGTGCTCACGCTCGAGCTGCTGCAACCGCTCAAGGTCGACTGCGGGGTTTGCGCGACGGCTCATGACATCAAGCTGATGCCGTCCGCGTCGCGGTGTCAAGACCACGGGCAGAGTGCGTGAGTTCACGGCTGTCGGCGCCGCGGCCGCGTCGCCTCAATTGTCGACTCGGACGCTGGGCGCGTGACGGGTCGCCCGAACGCGCTATGCTCACCTCGAGGTGAAGCCATGGCCTGTTCGACTGAGACCGACCCCAATCTCGAGCAGCTCGACCAGAAGCTCGACGCGGCGTTGCCCAAGTCTCCGCCCGCGTTCGACTCGACGGCAGCCCGATCCGTCCTGTTCGACGAGGCCGAGCACCGCGCGTTCTTGCGCTGGTTTAGAGGGAGGCGACAGCGTGCGCGAGCGCACGGGGGGTGACCTGGTGTCGCCCCCGGCACGCTCTGCACCAGCAGTGCCGCCGGGCTTCACTGGAGCCCGGACCTGATGTCCGGGAGGGGAGACGACCGCTGCGGGCGAGCGCAAGGTCAAGATCACGCTTCAATGGGGCCCGGACCTGATGTCCGGGAGGGGCGGGCTTGCTCTGGCGCGTACTACAGCACCGCGACCGCGCTTCAATGGGGCCAGGACCTGATGTCCGGGAGGGGCTCCCGCGCATGCGCAACGAGGACGGCCAGCTCGTCCAGCTTCAATGGGGCCCGGACCTGATGTCCGGGACGGGGA
>JAKLJY010000010.1:0-93761 GCA_023150895.1 Myxococcota bacterium
CCCGTCGTCGGCGGCGGCGGTGGTGGCGGTGCCGGCGGCGCGGCCGGCGGCGTCGAGTACGTCTGTCCGCCCCCGGCCGGTGCCGGTGGTGAGGCCGGCGGCGGTGCCGGTGGCGAGGCCGGTGGTGGCGGTGCCGGCGGCGAGCCCGCCGAAGAGAACGTCCCGTGCGCGACCGAGTGCGGCCGCCTGGCCGACTGCGCGACCGATCCCGCTCAGGCCCTCTGCCCCTGCTACGAGCCGGCCGAGCGCGACGCGCTGTACGCCGGGTGCTACGAGACCTGCACCGGCCCCGACGGCGCTGGCGTCCTGGCGATCGCCCAGGGCCAGGCCACCTGCGACGGCCTCGTCAACATCATCAAGACGCTCAACCCGAACTTCAAGGCCGGCTGCATCGGCTCGCCCGCCGAGTAAGGCGCTCCCGGACCGGGTCGGGCGGTCACCTCCGCCCGACCCCCGCGTGCCCTCTTTCACCGCACGCCCGGCTCCACATATAGTCACTCCCCAAACGGGCCCGCCCGGGTCCTGTGTTCGAGAACGGGGAGCAACATGCCGATTCGAGTCCGGCGGGCCGTGTACGGGTCCGCGCTGGTCATCCTGGGTGCATGCGGGGGCGTCGACAGCTCCGCGACCGTCGATGCGGCGCCTGTGGTCGACGCCGTGGTCGACGCCGCCGCCGAGCCCGACGTCGCCCGTCCCGAGCCCGACGCCGTGGTCGTCGACCCCGACGCCGCCCCGCCGGATGCAGCCGTCCCGGATGCGGCGCTGCCCGACGCGCGCCTACCCGACGCTGCGGAACCGGACGCCGCGGCGCCCGACGCGGCGCCGCCGCCGGCCGAGGTCTGTGTCGGCGGCGACGACGAAGACGCCGACGGCCTCGCCGATTGCGCCGATCCGGACTGCGCGGCCGCCCCGAACTGCCAGCCGGAGGACTGCGCCAACGGTGCCGACGACGACGCCGACGGTGCTGCGGACTGCGCGGACCCGGACTGCGCAGCCGAGGTCCGCTGCGGGCCGGAGGTGTGCGGCAACGGTCGCGACGACAACGCCGACGACCTCGCCGACTGCGACGACCCCGGCTGCGCGGCGTTCCCGGCCTGCGTGACGGAGACGTGCGACAACGGCGTCGACGACAACGCCGACGACTACACCGACTGCCACGACGACGACTGTCTCGACGAGCCGGCGTGCCGGGTGCCGTTCACCGAAGACGACATGCAGCAGCTCTTCAACGGCTTCTGCGTGGGCTGTCACGTCGGCGGGGCGGCCCTCGGCGGGCTCCGACTCGACGCGCCGTTCGCCGCCCAGACGGTGAACGTGCCCGCCGTCCGCGGCGTGCTCGACCGCATCGAACCGGGCCAGCGCGCGCTCAGTTTCCTGTATCACAAGCTCGCGGGCACGCACGGCGACGTCGGCGGCGGCAACCGCATGCCCCCGCCCGGACAGCGCCCGCTCACGCAGCTCCAGATCGAGCGCGTCGGTCTCTACATCGACACGCTCGTGGCCGCCGTGGAGATCTGCGACGACCGGCTCGACAACGACCGGAACAACCGCATCGATTGCTTCGATCCGGCCTGCGTCGACGCGCCGGAATGCGTTCGCCGCGAGATTTGCGGCAACGGCGTCGACGACGACGACGACTTCTTCGTCGATTGCGGGGATCCCGATTGCCGGGGTCAGGCGGGCTGTGGCGGCGGCGAAGACTGCGCCAACAACCTCGACGACGATGGCGATCAATCCATCGACTGTCGCGACGCGGACTGTCTCGGAGCGCCTGCTTGTGCCGTCTCCGAGCTGTGCGCCGGTGGCGCGGACGACGACGGCGACGGCGCGGTCGACTGTGCGGACGCCGACTGTGCGGCCGATCCCGTTTGCGCGCTCGGTGAAGACTGCGGAAACGGCGCCGACGACGACGGCGACACGCTCACCGACTGTGATGACGGGGAATGTGCCGCCGCGCCCGTCTGTCAGCCCGAGCTCTGCGGCAACGGTCGAGACGACGACGCGGACGGTCAGGTCGACTGCGCCGATCCGGAGTGCGCGGCCGAGATCGCTTGCCGGCCCGAGGTCTGCGACAACGGGGCGGACGACAACGCGAACGGCGCGACGGACTGTGCCGATGCGGCCTGCTTCGACGCCGCCGCGTGCCAGCCCGAGATTTGTGACGACTTCGTCGACAACAACGGCAACGGCGACCTCGACTGCGACGATGCGCAGTGTGCCCAGACGCTGGCGTGTACGGGCGAACTCTGCAACGACGGTCAGGACAACGACAACGACGGTTTCACCGACTGCTTCGACAGCGACTGCGAAATCAGCCCCCTCTGCATCGAGCCGCTCACCGAGGCCGAGATTCAGCTCATCTTCGACCGATCGTGCGGTTGTCACGGGGGGGCCGCGCCGTCGGGCGGGATGTCGCTCGCGGCGCCGTTCACCGGGGCGACCGTCAACGTGCGGGCACGGAATGGCGGCGGTCTCGACCGCATCGAACCCGGTGACCACGAAGCGAGCTTCCTGTGGCTGAAGCTCTCGGGGCTCCAGGCGGCGGGGCAGGGTTCGCGCATGCCTCAGGGCGGCCCCTACCTCGACGACGTCATCCTGGCGCGCCTCGCGCTGTGGATTGACCAGCTTCCCCGCTGACCCGTCGGTCGAGTCGGATTCAGGCCATTTCCTCGCCCCGGATCTCGAGCAGCGGGGCCCCCGGCGCGACCCGCTGACCGGGCCGCGCAAACTGCTCGCCGACGAACCCGATGCCGCCCGCCCGGTGCGGACGCACGACCCCGGCGCCCTCGTTCGCGACGAGGGCGACGAGCGTCTCGACGCCGACCGGACCCAGAGAAGCGAGCCACCGCACCCGACCCTCGATGCTCGCGACGACGACGCGCCTCAGGCCGATGATTTTCGCATGGCGGGGGGCGTGTGCATCGGCGAGCCGCTGCACGGCGACGATGGCGTCGAAGGGCGCGACGATCTCCTCGACGGGTCCACCCTCGTCGGGGGGCGGCTCCACCCGCGCGAGGACTTCGCCCCGAAGGACGACCCGGCCGGCGGCGCCGGCATAGCGCACGGTGCCGCCCGCGGCCGTGGGAAGGTGGATCATGCCCGGTGAGTAGCCCCGAACGGTCCGGGGCTCAAGCCGAATCGCGCGCTCGATAGACGGCGAACCGAACGCGTGTCGATCGCACGATTGCGGGCACGACGCCGTCGAGCGTCCGCGGCACCTCGAGGGGGGCGAGCTTGACCACGACCCGGCGCCGGGCGACGCGCACGGCGAGGCGAAGCCAGCTCTCTTCGAACGGCGCCTCGGGGCAGAGCGCGCGCATCGGCGCGAGCGTGAAGCTCCGCCGGCCGGCCGCGTCCGGGAACCGCGGATCGAGGTAGACGTGTTCGACGGCCCCGGTCGGCAGGTCGGCGAGGACGTCCTCGACGCGGCCGAGTCGAAGCTGCAAGGGCGGCCCCAGGGGGCGCTCCCCGTGGGCGAGAAACGTCAGCAGGGCGAGCAGCGGCGAACGCTCGACGCCGATGACCACGGCGCCCGCCGCACGGAGGACGAGCGCGTCGTGCCCGAAACCGAGCGTCCCGTCGAGGACGCGCTCACCGGGTCGAAGCGCCAGCGCCCGCAGGAGCGGATCCGTCTCGGGGCTCGCGAGGCGCCAGGCCGTCATGCCCGGATGCCACGTCATCGGGCGATGGCCCGGCACGCGGAGCGTCGGCCCCGCGCCCGTCAGGACGAGGCCCGGGCGGTCGACCGGGAGCGGGCGTTCCGAGACGGGGTCGAGGCCGAACCATCCGGCCAGGTCCAGCGCTTCGGCCGCCCGCACGCTGCGGTGCGCGGAAAACGCGAGGTAGGGCCGAGCGCCCGTCACGGCGTGCGTCGTGAAAAGGTGGGGCGGCGACGTCGGGCACTCGCCGCCGCCCCGAGCGGATCCGCCCATGGGGTCGGGCACACGCCCACGGGAAGGTGTGGATCCACCGCCCCATGATGTCCACCGGACGGGACGCCGCGCAAGGGCGAACGCCCGGACAGCATTTCCATTGCCAGTCGCCGGGTCGACGGGCCTAGAATGGCGCCGATGTCCGACATTCTCTCCCAGGAGGAGCTCGACGCGCTTCTCGCCCAGGTCCGACAGCAGGAGCAGGACCAGGGGCCCGGCGCGAATGAGCCCGCGCCCCCGCCCAGGGCCAAGGCGGTCGCCCCGTCACCCGCGCGCGCCGCGGCTCCGGGCCCCGCCCCCGCAGTCATCCACGACGAAGGCTCCAACCTCGAGTTGATTCTGAACCTGCCCCTCGAGCTTTCCGTCGAACTCGGGCGCACGCGCATGACCCTTCATGAGCTGCTCCAGCTCGGGCAGGGCTCGGTCATCGAACTCAACCGCATGGCCAGCGACCACATCGACCTCACCGTGCACGGCCGGGTCATCGCCAACGGCGAGGCCGTCGTGGTCAACGAATCGTTCGGGTTCCGGGTCCACGCGGTCGATTCGGTTCAGGCGCGCATCAAGAAGCTGTAGGGCCCTCGACGCCTCGCGTTCGTGTTGCATCTTTCCGCAGGTTTGCCTACATTCAGCGACATCAACCGCTGGAGGACAGACCATGCGCACCCTGCGCTTCGCCGCCGCTTGCTCCCTGGCCGCCTCGACGCTCCTTGCCGCCGCCGTCCCGGGGTCTGCCGACGCCAAGTCCAAGGCCCGGGCCGAGGACGCCCCGCGCGCCCCGGCCGAGGGGCCCGAGGCCCGCATCCGCGCCCTCGAGGCACGCCTCGAACACCTCGAACGCGAACTCGCCCGGCGGCCGCTCGACATTTCGAGCTATCACCTGCCCGAGAAGGTCGAACTCTGCGGGCAGCCCGTGCGGCTCGACGACCCGGACGTTCGCGAGCGGCTCGAACGGGAGTTCTACCTGATGCTCGGCGATCGCGATCAGGTCGTCATCTGGGCGAAACGCGCGCGCCGCGTCTTCCCCGCCATCGACGCCGCGGTCGCCCGCACGGCCGGGGCCTGCCCCGACGTGCGCTACCTCGCGGTCATCGAGAGCGGCCTGCGGCCGACGGTGACGAGCCACGCCAACGCACACGGATACTGGCAGTTCATGGCGCCGACGGCCCGGGAGTATGGCCTCAGCGTCGACGGGGGCTGGGACGAGCGCGCCGAACTCGAGGCCTCGTCGAAGGCCGGTGTGCAGTATCTGGCCGACCTCGCCCGCGGGTTCGGGGGCGATTGGTCGCTCGCCATGGCGGCGTACAACACCGGCATGGGGCGCTTGCGCAACGCCATGGAGACGCAGTCGCGGCGTGACTTCTGGCGTCTCGACCTCGTCGACGAGGCCGAGCGGTACGTGCCTCGGGTCCTCGCGGCCAAACTGATCATGACTCGCCTCGCCGAGTACGGCTTCGACCTCGACGAGGGCGACGGGTATGCCCCCGAGCCCGTGGAGCGGCTGACGATGCGGCTGCCCGCCGGTCGCGGCGTGTCGCTGCTGGAAGCGGCCCGGGTCATCGGGGTGGACTATCGCACGTTGCGCCGCCTCAACCCCGGACTGACCGACGCGTCCCTGCCCGCCGGCCGGACGTTCTCGCTGGCCGTGCCGCCGGGTCGCGCGGAAGCGGCGCGGTTGCTGGCCGGCCGCGGCCCGAGCGGCGAGCCGGAAGACGCCCCCGCCGGAAAGCGCCCGCCCCCCGCCCGCACCGTCGCCGCGGCACCGGCACAGAAGAACGCCCACCACGTGGTCCGGCGGGGCGACAGCCTCGGGGCGATCGCCGCGCGTCACCGGGTCTCGGTCGACGAGCTGCGGCGCTGGAACCGCCTCAGCCGCAAGGACCCGATCCGCGAGGGCCAGAAGCTGATCGTGCGCCGCTGAGCGGACGCGAGTATTGTAGGGCCCAGTCCCAGCGGAGAGTCGCCCGTGTCCGAGAAAAAGTGCATCCGCGTCGTCGCGGCCGAGATTGAGCGCGACGGCCGTTTCCTGATCACGCAGCGCCGCCCGACGGCCACGCTGCCGCTGCTTTGGGAGTTTCCCAGCGGGCGCGTCGAGCCCGGTGAACGCGACGAGGACGCGCTCGTCCGCGAAATCCGGGAGGAAATGGACATCGAAGTGCGGGTCGGCAAGCTCTCGATGTTCATCAAACACGAGTACGACGAGTACTCCATCGACCTGTGCGTGTACCGCTGCGAGCTCGTCAGCGAGAACATCAAGCCGCGCAAGGTCCACGACTGGCGTTGGGTCGGTCCGGACGAGATGGACCAGTACGAGTTCCCGCCGGCCGACGCGCAGACCATCGAGAAGCTGCTGCACGGGCGCTGACGGGGGCGCCCGGGCGCGACGTCAGTACTTGGCCAGCTTGCCGTCCGCGCCGAGCGTGAAGCCGTCCGGCAGCGAAGTCGAGAGCGCGGCCCGCTCGCCGCTGAAGTCGAGACCGAGGACGACGGCCGCTTCGGCGGCGCGGCGCAGAATACGGCCCGCGGCCTCCGCGTCGAGCAGCAGCGTGGCGAACGCGGCCCGGACGGCCTCGCGTTGGTCGGGGTACTGGGGGGCCTTGTGCTCGAGGACGCCGACGACCTTGATGCGGACGTCGTCGTCGTGATCCATCAGATGGGGCAGCAGGGCGCCGATGATGCGCGGGTCGTCCTGCTCTTCGAGCGCGTCGACGATCTGCATCTTGGCCTGAATCGTCCGGTGATCGGACGGTGCATAGCTGCGGAGCGCGTTCACGAGGGCGCCGACCAGGCGATCCTTGTTGACGAGTCGCGAGAGAGTCCGCACCGCCAGCGACAGGTTCTGCTCCTTGGCGATGAAGGCCAGGAGGGGCTCGACCGCCTGCTCGCCGAACCGTTCGACCAGGATGTCCGCGACCCAGCGGCGCTCCTGCTCGTTGATGATCGTGTCCTTGAAGTTGACGGCGAGGCGACGGGTCAGGGCTTCGATGGCCAGCGGCGTCCCGATGGCGGCGAGCTCGTCCATCGACTCCTGGCGGACCTGGGGCTGATGATGCTCGTTGAGCATCCGCTTCATGATCTTTTCGATCTTGGCGGGGGTGGGTTTACCGGACAGCGACGAGAAGAAGTCGGCGAGGCCCATGGGCGCTCCAATCGGACGAGGGGACGTGCGGGGCGCGGACGCTAGCAGAAAACGGGCTCAGGGCAAAAGGCCCGGTGAGGTCAGCAATGCCGGGTCCTTCGGCAACTGGACGACGAAACGGCAGCCCTTGCCGCTCTCACTCTCGAGGCGAATCGTCCCGCGGTGCTCCTCGACGATGCGACGGCAGAGGTTCAGACCCGTGCCGGTGCCGTCGAACTCGTCCTTCGAGTTCAGGCGAAAGAAGAGATCGAAGATGTGGTCGTGGTAGCGCGGATCGATCCCGATCCCGTTGTCACTGACGGTGAACTCCCAGTACGCACCCAGGTCGGCCCACTCGACCTCGACCCGGGGCCGCGGGCTCCGGTTGAACTTGAGGCCGTTGGAGATCAGGTTCGTGAACAGCAGATTGAGCCGGACGCGGTCGCCGACGATTTCGGGCATCCCCGGCTGAATGACCACCTCGCCGACGTGAGCGAGCGTGCAATGCTCCCGCGCTTCCCGCAGCAGATCCATCAGGCTGAACCGGACGTTCTCGCCGCGTTCGCGCTCGTGTTGCACGAGACCGATCAGGTCGTCGGCGAGCTTCTCGATCTTGTGCACGTTGTGCACGATGGCGTGCAGCATGTCCGTGCCCTCGCGATCGAGGCGTTCGCGATAGTCCTCGTCGACGAACGTGGCAAAGGCCTCGATGCCGCGCAGCGACTTCTTCAGGTCATGCGTGATGGCGTAGACCATGGCGTCGAGTTCCTGATTGGCAACCTTGAGGTGGCGCCCGTAAGCGTCGACCTCGCGCCGCGTTCGAAGCAGGCTCTCGCCCATGTCGTTGAACGTGCCGGCGAGGCGTCCGAGCTCGTCGTGGCCGTGCTGATTGAGTTCGATGCGATAGTCGAGGGCGCCGGCCCCGATCATCTGCGCACCCCGTTCGAGCTCCTCGATGGGCCGCAACAGGACCGACGCGAGGTGGTCGGCGAACAGGAGGACGAAGAGGAACGTGAGGACGATGACGGCCGTCAGCAGCCAGATGAGGGCGTAGACGGACTGGTAGGCCGTGTGCCGCGGCGTCGCCAACGTGACGCGCCAGCCGCCGCGCCCGACGTCGGCCCGGGCGAGCAGGACGTCCGCGTCGTCCCGGTCGATCTCCCCCGTGCCCGGATGCAGGTGACCCTGCATGAAGGGGGGCGTCGGGCGACCGATCAGCTCGGCGACCGTGTGCGCGGCGAAAATGCCCTGCGGCGAGAGCAGGCCGAGGCCGAGCGCATGTCCGAGCCGCTCGGGCGACTGCCACGCGGCTTCGGGCGGGATCTGTTTGATGATCGTCTCGAGACTGCTGCGGGCCATGATGTGGCCGACGTAGCCGGCCAGGCGTCCGCCGGGGTGGCGGAGCGGGACGATGCAGAAGACGCTCGGCCGTGCGGGTTGGGTGAGGGGAGAAAGGTCACCGAGCGCGATGCCGCCGTTGGGGCCGAGCTGCTGGAACCACTGGAGCTGGTGGAGGTTCGGTGGCTGCGGGATGTTGTGGAAGGGCTCCGCATAGAAGAGCCGGCCGTCGGGCAGCGCCAGGAACGTGCGGGACTCGGCGCCGTGGAGCGCGTTGAAGACCTGAATGTCGTCGTCGCCATGGACGGCGGGCAGAAGGCCCGGCGAGGCGGCGAGGCGGGCCGAGATGCCCACCGGGTCGAGCGCGTCGACGGGGAAGCGTCGCGCGAGCAACTGCGTGTCCCGCAGGACGTCGTCGAACAGGGCGTTGACGGTATAGGCAGCGAACCGCGCCGCTTGCGCCTGTCGTTCGCGCACGGCGGCCTTGCCCGTCGCGACGGCCCGCGTTTCGTTGACGATGCCGCTGATCAGGAGCGGCCCCAGGCTCAGCGAGAGCAGGAGCAGCGTGACCTTGGTCCGGAGATTCGCTCGAGTAAGCAGCATGCCGCCGACGGCCCCGTCCCTGGTCCGACCTGGAAGGCTAAGGCTGAAGTGAGCGCAATGTTGTTCGGATCGCCGGAAGGAATCAATGGAAGGAATCGAGGGGGCCGCGGGCCCGGTTCGCGCCGGTGGTCGCGCATGCGCTGGTTGAAAGACGGGCGAAAAGCGTCTAAACGTCACCCGCTTCATGACGGCGCCCCGCGCGCCGCCCTGCCTTCACTGCCCAGCCCCCCGAGGAGCCCCCATGTCCCAAGCCGACGGGATCATCACGATCAACGCCGATCACTCCCTCAACGTGCCCGACCGTCCCATCCTGCCCTTCATCGAGGGCGACGGCACGGGCGCGGACATCTGGCGCGCCAGCGTTCGCGTCTTCGACGCGGCCGTCGCGAAGGCGTACGGGGGCAAGCGGCAGATCCAGTGGCTCGAGGTCCTCGCCGGCGAAAAGGCGTTCAACCAGACCGGCTCGTGGCTGCCCGACGCCACGCTCGATGCGTTCCGCAAGTACATCGTCGGCATCAAGGGGCCCCTGACCACCCCGGTCGGCGGCGGCATCCGGTCCCTGAACGTCGCCCTTCGTCAGATCCTCGACCTCTACGTCTGCCTTCGCCCGGTGCGCTACTTCGAAGGCGTCCCGAGCCCCGTCAAGCGCCCGCAGGACGTCGACATGGTGATCTTCCGCGAGAACACGGAGGACATCTACGCCGGCGTCGAATGGCAGTCCGGCAGCCCCGAAGCGCAGAAGCTGCTCGCATTTCTGCAGAACGAGATGGGCGTCAAGAAGATCCGGTTCCCCGAGACCTCGGGCATCGGCATCAAGCCCATCTCCAGCGAGGGCTCCGAGCGCCTCATCCGATCCGCCATCCAGTACGCCCTGAAGCAGAAGCGCAAGTCGCTGACGATCGTGCACAAGGGCAACATCATGAAGTTCACCGAGGGGGCCTTCCGCGACTGGGGCTACGCCCTCGCCGCGCGCGAGTTCCGCAACGAGACGGTGAGCGAGCGCGAGAGCTGGATTCTCGGCAACAAGGAGAAGAACGCGGCCCTCTCCGTCTCCGAGAACGCCCGGATGATCGATCCCGGTTACGACCTCATGACGCCGGCGCAGCGCGAGAAGATCGACGCCGAGGTCGAGACGGCACTGAAGCTCTGGGAGACCCACGGCGACGGCAAGTGGAAGAACAAGCTGCTCGTCCGCGACTCCATCGCGGACATCACGCTGCAGCAGGTCCTCACCCGCGCCACCGAGTTCGACGTCATCGCCACGATGAACCTGAACGGGGACTACCTCTCCGACGCCCTCGCGGCGCAGGTCGGCGGCATCGGCATCGCCCCCGGCGCGAACATCAACTACGTGACCGGGCACGCCATCTTCGAGGCCACCCACGGCACGGCGCCCAAGTACGCCGGGCTCGACAAGGTCAACCCGGGCAGCGTGATCCTGTCGGGCGAGATGATGTTCCGCCACCTCGGCTGGGACGAAGCCGCCGATCTCATCATCAAGGGCATGGAGGGCGCCATCGCCGCCCGGACCGTGACCTACGACTTCCACCGCCTGATGCCGGGGGCGACCCTGCGCAAGTGCAGCGAATTCGCCGACGACATGATCGCGGCCATGTGAGGCGCCACCGATGAAGATCCACGAGTACCAAGGCAAAGAGCTCCTGAAGAAGTACGGCGTCGCCGTGCCCCGTGGTGTGGCCGCGTTCACGGTCGACGAGGCCGTCGCAGCGGCCGAGTCGCTCGGCGGCAAGATCTGGGTCGTCAAGGCGCAGATTCACGCGGGCGGCCGTGGCAAGGGCGGCGGCGTCAAGCTCGCCCGTAGCCTCGACGAGGTCCGTGCGCTCGCCGGACAGATTCTGGGCATGCAGCTCATCACGCACCAGACGGGCCCCGAGGGCCAGACGGTGCGGCGCCTCTACATCGAAGAGGGCTGCGACATCGCCCGCGAGCTGTACCTCGGCGTCGTCCTCGATCGCGAGAACAGCCGCCTGTGTTTCATGGCCAGCTCCGAAGGCGGCATGGACATCGAGGAGGTCGCCGCGCACCACCCCGAGAAGATCCTCAAGGAGTGGGCGGACCCCCTCATCGGCCTCGCCGACTACCAGGCCCGCAACCTCGCATTCGGGCTCGGCCTCTCCGGCCCGAGCGTGAACAAGGCCGTCGCGTTCATGAAGGCCCTGTACCGGGCGTTCATCGAGAACGACTGCTCGCTCGCCGAGATCAACCCGCTGGTGGTCACCGGCTCGGGGGACATCATCGCCCTCGACGCCAAGATCAACTTCGACGACAACGCGCTGTTCCGTCACCCCGAGCTGATGGCCTACCGGGACCTCGACGAGGAGGATCCCAAAGAGATCGAGGCGTCGAAGTACGACCTCAGCTTCATCGCGCTCGACGGCAACATCGGGTGCCTGGTGAACGGCGCGGGTCTCGCCATGTCCACCATGGACATCATCAAGTTCTACGGCGGCGAGCCGGCGAACTTCCTGGACGTGGGCGGCGGCGCGACGACGGAGAAGGTCACGGCGGCCTTCAAGATCATCCTGCGCGACCCCAACGTGAAGGGCATCTTCGTCAACATCTTCGGCGGCATCATGAAGTGCGACGTCATCGCGCAGGGCGTGATCGCCGCGGCCAAGGAACTCGGTCTTCAGGTGCCCGTCGTCGTGCGCCTCGAGGGCACGAACGTCGACCTCGGCAAGAAGCTGCTCGCAGAGAGCGGTCTCAACCTCCAGTCGGCCAACGACATGGCGGACGGCGCCCAGAAGATCGTGGCCGCCGTGAAGGGGAACTGACACATGGCCATCTGGGTCAACAAAGAGACGCGCCTCATCTGCCAGGGCATCACCGGCTCGGCGGGCACTTTCCACTGCCAGCAGATGCTGGCCTACGGCACGAACCTCGTCGGCGGCGTCACCCCGAACAAGGGTGGCACGCTGTGGGAGAACAAGGTCCCCATCTTCAACACCGTCTCGGACGCGGTGAAGCAGGCGGGCGCCAATGCCTCGGTCATCTACGTGCCCCCGCCGTTCGCCGCTGACGCCATCCTCGAGGCCATCGGGGCCGGCGTGAAGCTCATCGTCGCCATCACCGAGGGTATCCCGGTGCTGGACATGGTGCGGGTCAAGGCGGCCCTCAAGGCCAGCGGCTCGCGCCTCATCGGGCCGAACTGCCCCGGCATCATCACCCCCGGTGAATGCAAGATCGGCATCATGCCCGGGCACATCCACAAGCCCGGCCGCATCGGCGTCGTCAGCCGCTCCGGCACGCTCACCTACGAGGCCGTCGGCCAGCTCACCGCCCTCGGCATCGGGCAGAGCACCTGCGTCGGCATCGGCGGCGATCCGGTCAACGGCACGGACTTCATCGACTGCCTGAGCGCCTTCAACGCCGATCCGGACACGGACGCGGTGATCATGATTGGCGAGATCGGCGGCAACGCCGAGGAGAAGGCCGCGGCCTTTGTCGCGGAGCACATGAAGAAGCCCGTCGTCGGGTTCGTCGCCGGCAGCACTGCGCCGCCGGGGCGCCGCATGGGCCACGCCGGTGCGATCATCAGCGGCGGCAAGGGCACGGCGAAGGACAAGTTCGCCGCCTTCGAGGCCGCGGGCATCCGCATCTGCAATACGCCCGCGGTGCTCGGGACGACCCTCAAGGCCGCGCTCTAAGCCGGTGCTCCCGGCCGAGTACGATACACCCGACGCGCAGGCCGTCTTCGATGCGGCCCGCGCGCTGCACCTCGACCCGCCGCGGGCCTACCACGACTTCACGCACGTCGAGGCCTGCCTGCGCGGGTGGGCGCGCTTCCGGGACGCCTGGACCCGACCCGCCGAGGCCTTCTGGGCGTTCGTCTTCCACGACGCGGTCTACGTTCCGGGGGCGCACGACAACGAGGCCCGCAGCGCAGAAGCCGCTCTTCGGCTCCTTTCCTCCCGGTCGGGCCTCCGTCTCGACCTCGACGTCGTGACCGCGCTGATCGAAAAGACCGCGCTCCACGCCGACCCGCGCATGCCGGCCCTCGCCGACGCCTGGTCGTCGGATGAACGCCTGTTCGTCGACCTCGACGCCGGCATCCTCGGCGCTTCGATGACCGACTACCGTCGTTACGCCGCCGGAATTCGCGCCGAATATGCGTCGGTGCCCGATGCGCTCTACAAGATCGGGCGGGCCGGGTTTCTCCGGGCGATGCTCGCCCGCCCGCGAATCTTCCTGACCGTCGGTCTCGCGTCGCTCGAGGCACGGGCCCGGGAGAACCTCACCGCAGAGCTCGTCGAGGTCGAGGCCGTGTCGACGGACGGGTAGACGCTGTCGGCGGGGCACCCCGCTTGATCTACATCATCGTATTGAATGAGATTCTCAAAATCACTTGACCCCGGGGTTGGTTTCGGCGATATCGCGCACAGACGTTGAGAATCATTCTCAGCAAAGGCCGATTCGACAGGAGAGATCATGCCCCGCCGCTCGCTTCACCGTCTCGCCCTCCTCATGCCGTGTGTCGCGTCCGTCGCGTCCGCGCAGGACGGCTCGCCCGCTGTCGCCCCCGGGTCGACCCCCGCCGCTGCAAGCGCGGCACCGGCCACTCCGCCCGCCGACCGCGACGCCGAGCAGGACGCCCGCATCGAGGCCCTGACGAGCGACATCACCCGGCTCAAGGAGTCGATGGTCATCCCGGAAACCGAGGCGATGCGCTCGCGTTTCGGCCTCGGGCCCGCCGCTTCCAAGGTCTACGGCCGGCCCGTCGGGCTGTCCCTCGGCGGGTACGGCGAGTTCTACCTCGGCCACGCGCTCGGGGACGACGAGACGCGCAAACCGCACTCGGGCGACGTGTACCGGTTCATCACCTACGTCGGCTACAAGTTCGCCGAGAAGGTCGTGATGAACACGGAGATCGAATTCGAGCACGCCACGACGAGCGCCAACCCGCAGAACGACGAGGCCGGCTCGGTCTCGGTCGAGTTCAGCTACCTCGACTTCCTCATCTCGCCCTACCTGAACGTCCGCGCGGGGCTGATGCTGATGCCCGTCGGCCTGACCAACGAGATGCACGAACCGACGACGTACCGCGGCAACTTCCGGCCGACGCTCGAGCGGCAGGTCATTCCCACCACCTGGCGGGAGGCCGGCGTCGGCGTGCACGGTGAGACGGAGTTCGGGTTGTCCTACAAGGCCTATCTCGTCTCGGGCCTGAGCGCGACGGGCTTCGGAGACACGGGCGTCCGGGGCGGGCGCCAGTCCGGCAACCACTTCGTCTGGGAGGACAAGGCTTTCGTGGTTCGCGCGGACTACGCCTATGACGACATTCTGCTCGTCGGCGGCTCTTTCTACCGCGGCGGCGCCGACCAGGATCCGAAGGGCGACGCCGAAGTGACGCACACCCTCTTCGAGGGGCACGCCCTCGCGCGGCTCGGCGGCGCCGAGGTCCGGGCGGTCTTCGCGCGGGGGATGACCGAGGGCGCGGCCGACACGGTGCCCGAGGCGACGCAGGGCTTCTATGTCGAGGGGATGTACGACATCATGCCGCACCTCAGCGCCGGGACGACCATGGGACTTCGACCGTTCTTGCGCATGGAGAAGCTCAACCTCAACGAGAAGATGGCGGATGGCGTCACGGCGGCGGAAAAGCACGACATCGCGAAGTTCACGGGTGGGGTGGAGTTTCTGCCGGTGAGTGACGTGGTCATCAAAGCCGAATTCGACCGCCAGACGACGGCCGACGGGGACGCGGAGCCGGTCCAGGAGATCCGCCTCGGCGCCGGGTTCGTGTTCTGATGGCCCCGTGCACGTCGTTTCTCTGGTCGGTCATCGTCGCATGGACGTGTCTGTGGCCCGCGGCCGCCGGGGCAGCCGTCTTCCACTCCAAGGAGAGCGCGATCAAGGCGGCCTTTCCGGACGCCGAACGAGTCGACGCCCGGCCCGTCTACCTCTCCACCGAGGACGTCGAGTGGGTCGGGCGCGTGGCGGGCGCGACCCCGACGGATCGGGTGGTCACGGCCTATGTCGGTCTCAGGGGCGGGCAGGCCATCGGTTACGGTTTCATCGACACCCACCTGGTCCGGTCGCTGCCGGAGTCGGTCCTGATCGTGGTGTCGCCGGCCGGCGAAGTCGTCCGCACGCTTCAGCTTGCGTTCCATGAGCCGCCCGAATACCAGGCCAGCCCGCGCTGGCTCTCCCAGTTCACCGGACGCCGGCTCGAACCGCAGCTGGCCATTGGTCGCGGCGTGGACGTGATCACCGGGGCCTCGATGACCGCCCGCGCCCTGACCACCGCTCATCGGCGAGTCCTCGCGCTCTGGGAGCGCAAGCTCAGCGCCGGTGCAAACCGAACAGACGTTGTTGGAGCCCCCTGAACCGTGCGATTCGTGATTACCGGCGAGTGGAGTCGAAACAGCCTTCTCAGGCTCGTCCTGTTCATGTTTCTGGTGTACGTCGCCTTGTTCTGGGCGTCTTCGGCCATGTTGTATTTCAGCCGGATGTCCCTCGACCCCGCATCGGTGGTGACGTACTACCTCGGCGATGTCGGCATGGAGTTCGGACAGCCCCCGCGGCCCTACGGCTCACTGGTCGAGACCAGTCACATGCACCTGTTTGCCATGGGCATGCTGGTCATGGTGCTGACCCACCTGCTGCTCTTCGTGCCCATCGCACCCCGCTGGAAGGGCACGCTGGTCCTCACCGCCTTCCTGACGACGCTCGCACACGAACTTTCGGCCTGGCTCGTTCGTTTTGTGCATCCGGCCTTCGCGTGGCTGAAGGTTGGGGCCTTCCTGGCGATGGAGACCAGCCTGCTTCTGCTGATCGTCTTGCTGTTCGCCTACACGGTCCGCCCGGGGCGCAACGCCTACAAAGACGAGGCGTGACCGCGGTCGTCGTCCGCCGAGTGGCCAACCCCTTGCCCCTGCGCGCGCAATCCCTATAATGCGCGCGCTTTTCGCTTCACACGCAAGGAGACTCCCATGGCCCTCGAGCGCACGCTCAGCATCATCAAGCCCGACGGCGTCCGCCGGAACCTCATCGGCCGCATCTTCAGCCGCTTCGAGACGAACGGCCTGACGATCATCGCCACCCGCATGCACCACCTGAGCCGCGCGGAGGCCGAGGGCTTCTACGCCGTCCACAAGGCGCGCCCCTTCTTCAACGACCTCGTCACCTACATGACCAGCGGGCCGGTCGTCATCAGCGTCCTCGAGGGCGAGAACGCCATCGCGAAGCACCGCGAGATCATGGGCGCGACCGATCCCAAGAAGGCGGCCCCGGGCACCATCCGCGCCGACTTCGCGGAGAGCATCGAGGCCAATACGGTGCACGGATCCGACGCCCCCGAGACGGCCGCGTTCGAGACCGGCTGGTTCTTCCGCGGCACCGAGCAGTTCAGCGTCGCCACGCGCTGAACCGCGCGAACGCTCTTCACCGAAGGCTGCGCCGTGTCCATTCGCCCGCCCACGCCCGAACGCAGCCTGACCGAGATGTCCCGCGAGTCGTTGCGGGCGGCCCTCTCGGCGATGGGCGAACCCCGCTACCGGGCCGACCAGATCTACACGTGGATCTTCGCGCGCGGCGCCCGCAGCCTCGAGGCCATGACGGACACGCCGAAGGCGCTCCGGCAGCGGTTGGCGGACGAGGGGTATACGGTGGGGCGCGCCCTCGTGGAGAAGGTCCGCGAGAGTGTCGACGGGACGCGAAAGCTCCAGTTCCGACTCTCCGACGGCGCCGCCATCGAGAGCGTGCTGATCCCCATGCCGGGCGGGCTGTTCACGCAATGCCTCTCCAGCCAGGTCGGCTGCGCGATGGATTGCAAGTTCTGTTACACGGGCACGATGGGGCTCTCGCGACATCTCACCGCCGGTGAGATCGTCGACCAGGTGCTGCTCGCGCCGGGCACGCTGCCCGCCGGGGCCCGCATCGACCACGTCGTCTACATGGGCATGGGCGAGCCCCTGCACAACTTCGACGCCGTGCTGCAGAGCATCGTGACCATCTGCGGCGACGACGGGCCGGGCTACAGCTTCAAGCGGGTGACGGTCAGCACGAGCGGCCTCGTGCCCCAGATCGACCGCCTCGGCGAGGTCGCGCCGGTCAACCTGGCCATCAGCCTCAACGCCACCACGGACGAGGTCCGCGACCGCCTGATGCCGGTCAACAAGCGCTACCCGCTCGCCGAGCTCATCGCGGCCGTCCGGCGCTATCCGCTGCCGCCCCGGCGCAAGCTCACGTTCGAGTACGTGTTGCTCGGCGGCGTCAACGACGGCGACGACGACGCCCGACGCCTCGTGAAGCTGCTCCACCGGCTGCCGGCTCGCGTCAACCTGATTCCCTGGAATCCCTTCGACGGGCCGGCGTACGCGCGACCCACCGAGGAGCGTATCCGGGCGTTTCAGCGCATTCTCCTCGACCGCAACGTCACGGTGACGGTGCGCGTGACCAAGGGGCTCGACATCGACGCGGCCTGCGGGCAGCTCGGCGAGCGACCCGACGCCGCCTGAGACCCGGGGCCCTCGCCCCGTCGTCTCGTCGCGGCGCTTCTTCCATCCGTTCCGGAGGCATCATGTCCGAGGTTGTGGTCGGCGTCATCGGAGGCAGCGGCCTCTACGAGATCGAGGGCATTCGCAACGTCCGCGAGGTGACGCTCGAGACCCCGTTCGGTTCGCCGTCGGATGCCTACATCGTCGGAGAACTCGAAGGCGCCACCTGTGTCTTCCTGCCGCGCCACGGGCGTGGGCACCGCTTCACGCCGAGCGAGGTCAACTACCGGGCCAACGTCTGGGGCATGAAGAAGCTGGGCGCGCGCCACGTGATCTCGGTCTCGGCCGTGGGCTCCCTGCGCGAGGAGATCGTGCCTGGCCACCTGGTCTTCCCCGATCAGTTCATCGATCGTACGAAGGACCGCCCGTCGACGTTTTTCGGTGGCGGCTGCGTCGCCCACATTCAGTTCGGCGACCCCGTCGAAGAGCACCTCCGGCAGGTTCTCCTCGCGTCGGCGCGCGAGGCCGGGGCCACCACCCACGACGGGGGTACCTATGTCGTGATGGAGGGCCCCGCCTTCTCGACCCGCGCCGAGAGCAATATGCACCGCGCCTGGGGCGCGAGCGTGATCGGCATGACGAACCTGCCCGAGGCGAAGCTGGCGCGCGAGGCCGAGCTGGCCTACGCGACGGTCGCGCTCGCCACGGACTACGACTGCTGGCACGAGCACCACGACGACGTGACCGTCGAGGCCGTGCTCGCGGTCATCAAGCACAATGTCGCCCTGGCGAAGGACGTCATCCGCGGCGCGGTGCGGCGGCTCGTGGCCGCAGGCCCCGTGGAGTGGCCGGCGCATCGCGCGTTGATGGCCGGCGGTGCCGTGATGACGCGCCATGATCTCATTCCGGCCGAGGCCAAGGCCCGGCTCGATCTCTTGCTCGGCAAGTATCTTTGGCCCGAGGAGGCCTCGAAGTGACCGCAAACGCGACCGTGAACCCCATCCTCGTCGTCGGCAGCGTGGCCCTCGACAGCCTCGAGACCCCGGCGGGCCATCGCGAGGAGTGCCTCGGCGGCTCGGCCTCCTACTTCAGCGTCGGGGCGAGCCACTTCGCGCCGACGCACGTCGTCGCCGTGGTCGGCGAGGACTTCCCCCAGGCCTACCTCGACCACCTGCGGTCCCGCGGCGTCAACCTCGAAGGCCTCGAGATCATCCCCGGGGGTCGCACCTTCCGCTGGCGCGGACGGTACGGTGAGCACTTCGGCGACGCCCAGACACTCGAAACGCAGCTCAACGTCTTCGAGCATTTTTCGCCCAAGATCCCGGCCCAGTGGCGCGGTGCAAAGTATCTCTTCCTGGGGAACATCGATCCGGAGCTGCAGGGGCGGGTGCTCGATCAGGTCGAGAACCCGCACCTCGTCGCCCTCGACACGATGAACTTCTGGATTACCGGAAAGCGGCATGCCCTCGAGGCCGTGCTGTCGCGCGTCGACCTCTTCATCCTCAACGAGACCGAGGCGCGCCTGCTGTCCGGCGAGCGCAACGTCTACAAGGCGGCCGAAGCGGTGCAGGCCCTCGGGCCGCGCGTCGTGGTCGTCAAGCGGGGCGAGTACGGCGCATTGCTCTTCCACCCCGACGGCGTGTTTGCGGCGCCCGCCGTGCCGCTGCGCGAGGTGATCGACCCCACCGGGGCGGGGGACACCTTCGCCGCCGGTTTGATGGGCTTCCTCGCCCGGGCGGACGAGACGGACTTCGCGACGCTCAAGCGGGCCGTGCTCACCGGTACGGTGCTCGCGAGCTTCGCGTGTGAGGGCTTCAGCCTCGATCGCGTGCTCAGCCTGACCACTGCCGAGGTCGAAGAGCGGCTCGCCAGGCTGGAATCGTTGATGAAGGTGTGACAAGACTCCGGGGCGTGCCCGCGACGAGGGCACCCACGGAGGGACGTCATGGGGAAGCAGGCGGGCGTTGGCTTTGGCCGACTCGGCGTCGCGATCGCGGCGGTCGTGACGATGATTTCGGCAGCGTGCGGCGGAACGGACGACGACGGTGCTTCCGTCGCCGATGCCGGCAGCGGTGGCGCGGGCGGCGGCGGTGGCGGGATGCCCGCGCCGGCCGGCGAGGTGCACACCCAGTTCTGGACGAAGTTCGAGATGGAGCGCCCCGCGGGCGCCAACGAGGTCCTCGGGCCGCTCTTCAACGCCGCCCTCCAGGACCGCTCCATCAAGATGCTCCTTCAGCGGGACGATACCGTCGCGGCGGGGGCCGTCGTGCGCACCGGCTCCGCCGACGTCGTCGTCGGTCAGGAGACGGCAGATGACCCCACGGACGACGTGTTCGCGTTCCGGACGTCGGCGACCTGCTCGGATGCCGCGGGGGCGGACATCCCGTGCGAGATGGCGGTCGGCGAGGTCGGGGTCGTTTCGACGGAGACCGGGTACCGGTCGGCCGCGCCGACGCTCATCGAGGCGTACAGCTCCACCTACAAGATGGTGATCCGCATGCGCAACGTCGACCTGACGGTGGACCTCGCGGCACAGGGCGCATCCTGCGAGTTCGACGTCTGCGCGACGTTCGTCGGCGCGGTCACCGTCTCGGACGCGAGTCGAACGGTCTTCGAGCTGACGACCGGGCAGCCGGAGACGCGCACCGATCTCAAGACGTTCATGGAGAATTTCGGCGTCGAGCCGGACACGGAGGTCACGAACGCCGAGGGCGACCTCGAGGCCGCGTATACCTTTGCCGGGGCCTTCTCCGCGGACGAAGTGGCCTTTCAAGCCGATTGACGCCGCCGGGGCGGGCGGCCAACATGCCTGCCGGCCGGTGGAACCGTGCGGTTCCGTCCGGCGCTTTGCGACCCGCCCCCGGCCCTTCCGGCTTCGGGCCCGGGCGCAGTGACTCTTTCCGGAGAAAAGGGAGACTTCGATGTTCCCGACGAAAGCGGGTGGCGTTCTCTTCGCGGTCTTCGCCACCATCGGGGCGGTCCTCTTCTTCCACCTGAGCAGCGCGATCGAGGAGCGCACGGTGGAGGACATCGGCGACCGCCTGCGGGTCGCCCAGCGTGCGGTCGACGGCGCGCGCCGGCTCAACGACTTCGCGCTCTCCGCCCGCACGGCCGAAGTCGCTGCGACGGGCGAGCTCGCCGCGGCGCTCGCAACGCCGCGCGACACGCTGAAGAGCCCGGAGGGGGCGCCGCTCTCCGATGACGACTTCCGATACCGGATCCACCAGCAGGGCAACGAGATCGTCGCGACCTGGCAGGCGCGTTTCACGGCGCTCGCCGAGGGCAAAGAGAAGCCCCGGTCCATCTCTGCCGACTGGCGACGCGAGAAGCCGGATCTCTTCTATATCCTCGACAAGGACGGCGTCGGGGTCGCGCGGTCGGACGACAAAGCGTGGTTTGGTCCGCAGGAGGCCAACGTCGCCGCCGAATTCCCGATCGTCAAGCAAGTGCTCGGGTCGGGCGTGGCGACGAACGACATCTGGCTCGTCCGCGAAGCCCCCATGAACGTCGCCATCGAGCCGGTGCGCAGCGCGGGCGTCGTCGTCGGCGCCGTCGTGCTCGGCACGCGGCTGACGGACGCCGAGGCCAAGAAGGACCAGGTCGCCGGCTATGACGTCGCGTACTTCCTCGGTGACCGCATCCGCAAGAGCTCGACGCTGGACACCGCGAAGGAGACCGAACTCTCGAAGATCGTCGGCGAGCGCAAGCTCTTCGACCACGACGGTCGGACGACGCTCCAGTTCGAACTCGGTGGTGCGCCCTACCTCGGGCTCGTCGGCAAGCTCGATGGCCATCCGACGGCGCCGCAAGCGGGATTCGTCGTCTTCGCAAACGCCGCGAGCGCCCGCTCCCGGGCGCTGGAGGGCGTCGCCCTCATTCCCTTGCTCTGCCTCGCCGGGTTCCTGCTGGCGTCCGGTCTGCTCATGCTCTTCTTCCGCCAGTTCCTCGCCCCCTTCAACGACATCGACCAGGGCGTCGTGGAGATCATCAACGGCAACCTCGATCGCTGGTTCGAAGGACCGCCCAAGCACCCGGCCGCTGCCATGTCGCAGAACCTCAACGTCATGGTCTGCCAGCTCAGCGGCCGCCCGCTCCCGGAGGACGAAGAGGAGACGACGCCCGGCCAGGCCCGCCGGCCCCATGGCGAGACCTGGGCCGAGGATCGCATGTTCATCGAGGAACTCAACCCGAGCGAGTTCGGCGCCCGTCCGATCGATCCGGCCAATGCCTCGGGGGCCGACGCCGGCCTCGGGGTGCCCTCCGATGCCAACTCGCAGTCCGGCCTCGCGCCGGACATTCTGCGCCTCATCCGCGAGACCGAGGACACCTACAAGAAGCGCCTCTTCCGCGAGTACACCGAAGCGCTGCGCGCCGCCGGGGAGCCCGTTCAGGGCATCACGTTCGAGAAGTTCCACGCGACGATTCAGTCGAACGCCGAGATTCTGCGCGAAAAGTACGGGTGCTCGCGTGTCCGGTTCCTCGTGCAGACCCGCGACGGCAAGGTCTCGCTCAAATCGATCCCGATCAAGTGAGGGAGACCGCGTGGCCACGCCCCCTGTCCTGACGGGCCTCGATCGCCTCGTAGCGGACGGCTTCTCGGTGCTGCGCGGCCTGCGGGTCGGGCTGGTCTGTCATCCGGCGAGCGTCGACGCGCGGCTCGTCCACCTGACGGTGCGGTGCCGCGAAGCCGGCGTCCGGGTCGTGCGCTGTTTCGGGCCCGAGCACGGGATCTGGGCAGACGCGCAGGACATGATCTCCGTCGACGACGATCGGCGAGAGCCCGTGACCGGCGCCGAGGTCCGCAGCCTGTACGGGGCCGACGAGGCGAGCCTCAGCCCCCGCGCCGAGGACCTCGCCGATCTCGACGTCCTGGTGATCGATCTGCAGGACATCGGTTCGCGGTACTACACCTATATCTACACGGCCGCGCTGTGCGTTCAGGCCGCCACCCGCGCCGGGATCAAGGCGCTTCTCCTCGACCGTCCGAATCCGCTCGGGGGCACCGTGGAGGGGGGCCTGACGGGTGAGGGGTACCTGAGCTTCGTCGGACTCTGGCCGTTGCCGACGCGGCACGGCCTCACGGCCGGAGAGGTCGTGACGCTCATTGCCGAACGGGCCGGCTTTGCGGCCGCGCTCGGGGTCGTCGAGGTCGAGGGCTGGGCGCGCGATCAGTACTTCGACGAGACGGGGCTGCCGTGGGTGCAGCCCTCGCCCAACATGCCGACGCTCGACACCGCCCTGGTCTATCCGGGCATGTGCCTCCTCGAAGGGACGAACCTCAGCGAAGGTCGCGGAGCGACGCGGCCCTTCGAGACCTTCGGCGCGGACTTCATCGAGCCCTTTGACCTCGCGCGTGCGCTCTCCGAACGACACCTGCCCGGTGTCGTCTTTCGCCCGCTGTACTTCCGGCCGACGTTCCACAAGTTCGGCGGGCGGACGATTGGGGGCCTCGGCCTGCACGTGGTCGACCGCACGCGATTCGAGCCCCTGCGGGTCGGGTTGCACGTCCTCGACGCTGTCCGGCGCCTGTACGGACCGGCCCTGAACTGGCGCACCGAGGTCTACGAGTTCGTCCGCGATCGCCTGGCGATCGACCTCCTTTTCGGGGGGCCGCAGGCGCGGGAAGCCATCGACTCGGGTGAACCCGTCGACCGCATCTGGCAGGCCTGGCAGGCCGAAGCGAACGCGTTCGAGCCCTTTCGCCGTCGGTTCCTGAGGTACGCATGACGCTCGCCTTCGTCGGTCCCGCGGGCGCGACCCCCGCCCGACTCGAGGAACTCTTGCTGGCGCTCACCGAGCGTCGTGCCGTCGAGGCGATCGTGCCCGTGGGCGCCGCGCAGGGCGAAATCGCCGCCGTCCTGCGGAGTCGCGAACGCCGGTTTCCGGTCGAGGTCCCGTGGACGTCGCCGGACTACCCGGACTTCGTCTTGTCCGCCGTGCTCGACGGCCTCGGGGCGCAACCCGCACAACCCGAAGAGCAGCTCCGTAATCAGCGCCTCGCCCAGCTCGTGCGTCGGATCGGGCGCGGGGCGGTGCACTTCGAGGTCGAGGCCGGGCGGCGCATCGCCGTCGCGCAGGATGAGTCGCAGGCGCCGACGGACGTCGCACTCGTCGTCGTCGCCGCGCCGGGGCCCGGCCTCGATCGTCCGGCCGGCGGCGGACCGGGACGAGCGCGGCTCCGGCCGGCCGGCATGACGCCCGATGGTCGACTCGTGGCCGCCGAGGTCGCCGGCAGCGAGGCCGGCCTCGAGGTTCGTTTCGTCGACGCGTCGGGCGAGGTCCTGCGCGTCGAGCGGCTCTGACCGGCCTTGGCGCGCATCGCCCTTTACGGAGGGGCCTTCGACCCGCCCCATCTGGCGCACACGTTCGCCGTCACCTGGCTGCTCAGCCGCGTCGACGGCGTCTGGCTCGTGCCGACGGGTGAGCACGCTTTTGGCAAGCAGATGGTGCCATTCGCGGAGCGTGCCGACATGGTGCGAGTCGCATTGCGCCATTTTGATCCGGAACGCGTCTCCGTGTGCATGATCGAGTCAGAGATCCCCGGACCCAGCCGAACCTTCGAGACGCTGACGGCGTTGTCGGAGCGCCACCCGGAGCACGACTTCGCGTGGGTGGTCGGGGCGGACAATCTGACGGAGGCGCACCGCTGGTATCGGTTCGACGACCTCGTCGCCCGCTGGCCGCTGTACGTGCTCGGACGCCCGGGTCATGAGGCCGCCCTCGCACGTTTCGAGCGCGCGCCGTGGTGTCGCCCGGGGCCGACGTTGCCCGACATCTCCTCGAGCGCGTTGCGGGCGGCCCTCGCGGGGCAAGGGGATCGGGCCGCGCTGGCCTGGATCGACGACGCGCTGGTGGACCGCGCGCGACCGCTCTACCGCGCCCCGCAGGTGGACGTGCCGCCCATCTTCCTCGTGGGCGGCGGCAACGTGGTGGCCGGCCTTCGCACAGCGTTCTCGGCCGCCCGCCTGCCCGTCGCGGGGACGTGGGCGCGGCGGGACGGCGACCTGCCGGCGAGCCTCGAGGGCCGGGCCGGCATCGTGATCATCGGGGTCACCGATACGGCCGTGACCGAGGTCGCCGACCGCCTCGCGAGGGAGACCCGCCTGACTCCGGGCACGGTGGTGCTCCACTGTGCCGCCCGTCTCGGCGCCGAGGCGCTCGCCCCCTTGACCGGACGCGGCCTCGAACTCGGCTCTCTGCACCCCCTCCAGTCGCTTCGGGAGCCCGACCGCGCGGCGAACCTCCTGCGCGGGGCGTTTTTCGGCATCGAGGGCAGCGACGCCGCGCGCGCCACGGCCGGCGTGCTTGCGCGGGCGGTCGGTGGTCGACCGGTCGAGGTCCCGGCCGGCGGCAAGCCGACGTATCACGCGGCGGCGGTCCTTTCCGGGAACTTCGCCGTGACGCTGATGGCCGGTGGCGTGGCGTTGCTGACGTCCCTCGGTTTCTCCGAATCCGACGCGCGCGGGCTCCTGTTGCCGTTGCTGCGCGGGACGCTGGCCAACCTGGCGGCCGGGCCGGCCGAGAGCGCGCTGACCGGCCCGTTCGCTCGGGGAGACGTCGTCGCCGTCGAGGCCCACCTGACGGCCCTGTCCGCCCGTGCGCCGACGTTCCTTGAGGCCTACGTCGCGTTGGCCCGGGCGACGGCGACGTGGCTGCGCTGGACCCCGGAGCGACGCGCGTCGCTCGAAGCCGTCCTGCATCGGTTCGAAGGAGGACCCTCGGCATGAACGGTCGACGACGCCTGCTGATCGTCCACGACGACGGCGCGATCCGCCTCTCTCTGATGCGCACCTTCGAGGACGCAGGGTGGGGGACGCAGGGCGTCAGGACCCAACCCGGCGCCGAGAGCTGGCTGTCCGAGGGCAATGCGGTCGATGCCATCCTGGTCTCGTGGGATCTGCCGGAGCAGGGCGCGCCGATTCTGCTGATGTCGCTCAACGCGAAGGCGCTCGACGACCGCCCGGCGATCCTCGCCTATGCTTCTCGCTGGACGATGCAGGACCTCCAGCGGGCCGTCCAGCTCGGCGCCGACGGCATCCTGCGGACGCCGCTGACGGTCGAAGCCGTCGCGGGCGATCTCGACGCACTCGATGCGACCGGTGAGACCCGGTCCCGTCGCGTCCTGCTCGATCAGGCCGCCGAGGCGCTCTTGCAGCCCGTCGAGTTCATCACCGACGAGGACGCCGAACGCGCCGAAGAGATGCGGGCCTGGCGGGAAGACATGAAGCAGATGGCCGGACACCTCCGGTCGTTTCTGCGGCGGATCCGGGGTCTGGACGACGAGGAAGAGCCCGTCGACGTCGCGTGGCTCCGGACGCTGGTCGACACCATGCGTTCT
The DNA here is from genome assembly GCA_023150895.1 of Myxococcota bacterium. Taxonomy (GTDB): domain Bacteria; phylum Myxococcota_A; class Bradymonadia; order UBA7976; family UBA1532; genus CAINDO01. The sequence goes on from JAKLJY010000010.1 coordinate 25,789, forward strand.
GCCGAAGAGGACGTCGACCTGACGAAGCTCCGGGTGCTGCTGCAGTCCGATGCGTGGAACGATCAGATCGACGAGGTCACCCGCCGGCGCCTGATGATCATGTTCAACCGGCGCACCGAGGCCGAGCTGCGGGTCGACCTCGAACGCCTCCGGACGATCTTCGGACCCGCGCTGCGGACGGGGCGAGGCTTCGACGTCGAGCGCCTGCGCACGCTGCTCGACCGACCGCAAGCCGAGCAGGCCTTCGACACCGTGACGCGGGATCGCCTCAAGGCCCTCAAGGGTCGCGATTGGCGGATGGTCGTCGACTACGTGAAGCTCGACGACCTGAAGGCGCGCTTCGGCCGCAAGGCGAGCGAATCACAGGTCGACAAGGAACGGATGCGCGGCCTGTTGCGCGAAGACGCCCCCGAGGAGGTCGGTCTCTCCCCGGAGGAGCAGATGCGCTTGCAGCTCACGATGGCCATGATGTTCCGCGTCCGCAACGACGAGGACCGCGGGAAGCTCGTCGACCGCCTGCGCGGGGCCCACGGCAACGATGGCCGCACGGCGCTGAAGCTGAAGGACATGCTCGCGGAGATGCGCGAGGACCGCACCATCAAGATGCTGCGCGTGAAGATGGGCGTCTCGGCGGAGGGCGCGACGTCGACCGACGTCATGAAACTGCTCGGGCGCAACGACCTCGACTCCTCGATTTTCGGGGTCGCGGAGCTTCCGGACGAACACCCCGATTCGGTGCCGCTCCTCAACGAGATCGGGATGCGCCTCAAACGGGCACAGCGGTGGGAAGAGGCTGCCGAACACTACGAGCGCGCCCTCGAGATCATGCCGAAGGAGCCCGGGCTCTTGTTTAATTATGCCCGGATGAAATTCGACCTCGGCGAGGTCGATGCGGCCCTGACGCTCGTCGACCGGATGGACGCCGAGTCGCAGACGCAGACGCCGGTCCGGACGCTGCGGGCGGCCATTGAACGCCATCGCCCGGCCAACGCCGGCGGAAACACGAACGACGACTGACGGGCGCTGAGCCGGTCAGGCGCTCTCGATGCCGACGAAGAGTTCGCCGTCGAGCGTGTCGACGAAGACGCGGTCCCCGCGGCGCACCTCGCCGGAGAGGATCTTCTCGGCGAGGCGCCCTTCGATCTCGCGGGCGATGGTCTGACGCATGGGCCGCGCGCCGAGGCGGGCGTCGAAGCCGCCGCGCGCCATGAGGATGTCGACGGCGGCCTCCGACACTCGGAAGCCGATGCCGCGCTCCGCCTCGAGGAGCCGGGCTCGCTCGCGCAGCAAGAGCCCGGCGACCGCGCGGACTTCGTCCTGCGAGAGCGGGTGGAAGACCACCCGGGACTCGATGCGGTTCCAGAGTTCGGGAGGCAGGCTGCCGCGTGCTTTGGCAAGGACCGCGTCCCGCGTGGCGGCCCGGGCGTCGTCGGCATCACCGGCCGGCGCGCCGAATCCGATGCGCCGCCGCTCGGCGTCCGCGTTGAAGATCTCGGCGCCGAGGTTGCTGGTCAGGACGACGACGGTGTTCGAGAAGTCGATCGTGCGACCCCGCCCGTCGGTCAGCCGGCCCTCGTCGAGCACCTGCAGCAGGAGGTTCCAGACCTCCCGGTGGCTCTTTTCAATCTCGTCGAAGAGGACGACCTGGTAGGGGCGCCGTCGGATGGACTCCGTGAGCTGCCCGCCGTCCGCATGGCCGACATACCCCGGCGGGGCGCCGATGAGGCGCGAGACGCTGTGGGACTCGAGGAACTCGCTCATGTCGAACCGCAGCAGGGCGTCGGGGTTGCCGAAGAGGAACTCCGCGAGCGCCTTGACGACCTCCGTCTTGCCGACCCCCGTCGGTCCGAGGAAGAGGAACGAGCCCACCGGACGCCGACCGGCGAACCCCGCCAGGTTCCGTCGGATGGTCTCGCCGATGGCTTCGAGTGCGGGGCGCTGTCCGACGATGCGCAGCGCGAGGCGCGCCTCCATCTGCAGGTATCGCTGGGGGTCGTCGACGACGAGGTGCTCGAGCGGGACCCGGGCCGTCCGCGAGACGACCTGCGCGATGGTCCGGCGATCCACCCGCCGCGTCTCCCGGCGCGCGATGGCGCCAGCCAGATCGAGAAGGTTCAACGCCCGGTCGGGATCACGGCGCTCGTGCAGATAGCGCCGCCCGAGGCGCACGGCGGATTCCAGGGACTCGGGCGCGTACTCGACGGTGTGGTGGGCCGCGTATCGATCGACGACGCCCTCGAGGATGCGCACCGTCGTCGGAACGTCCGGTTCCTCGACATAGACCGGCGTGAAGCGCCGCTCGAGCGCGGCGTCGGTCTCGACGTGTTTGCGAAACTCCTCCACCGTCGTGGCGCCGATACACGGGAACTGACCCCGTGCCAGGGCCGCCTTGAGTTCGTTCGCAGCGTCGTGTGCACCGTCGCCACCGCCGGCTCCGATGAGCGTATGCAGCTCGTCGATGAAGACGACGACCGCCCCGTCGGCCTGCCGGACCTCTTCCTGAAGACCGCGGAGCCGCTCGGCGAGCGAGCCGCGCAGATGGGTGCCCGCCAGGATGGCGCCCACGTCGATCTGGATGATGACCCGCTCGGGCGTGCCGCCCCGGCGCTTGTGCTCCTGGACGAGACGCAGCGCAATGCCCTCAGCGATGGCCGTCTTGCCGACGCCCGGATCGCCGATGAGACAGGGGTTGTTGCTGCGCCGCTTGTTCAGGATGTCGATGCAGGCCTCGACCTCGGCGTCGCGTCCGAGGACGGGGTCGATCCGGTCGAGCCAGGCGAGGTGGCTCAGATTGCGACCGAGGAGGTTGAGAAACCGGAAACGCTCCCGGTTGAGGACGAACGGGCTCGGGGCGTCCTCCGGGAGCGCGCGGCCGGCCCGTGCGCCGAGGGCGGGCGGCGACGCCGCAGGGGGCTGCGAGCGGTCACTGGCCCGTCGACCCGTGCGACGACGCTCGGGTCCGCGGCTCTGCTGCGCGCGATGCTGACTCGACGTCGTGGTCGTCGTGGCCGCGACGCTGACGGTGACCGACTCGCGGCCTTCGAGCGGGTCCGCGTGGGGGGTCTCGCCGTGCAGGGTTTCGCCATGCAGGGTCTGTCCCTCGCCGCTGGTGCCCGGGCCGGCGAGGGCGTTCATCTCGGTGGTGTCTGCCGCCGGGGTGCGCCGCTCCATTCGCGGGGGCACGCCCTCGATGAGGACGTGGAGGACGATGCGCCGGAGCTCCACGACGTCGACGTCCGCGCGCTCGAGCAGGCGGCAGGCGAACGAGCGCGTCATCCGCGTCAGCGCCGCGAGCAGGTGGAGGCAGTCGACCTGCCGGTCGCCATACTCCTTGGCGACCTGACCCGCACGGGTGGCGAGCTGGCGAAGCGTGTCTTCCGGCTCGCGTTCGATCCGGTCGATTCGACCGAGCAGGTACTGCTCATCGACGCTCCGCTCGGCGAGCAGCGCGGCCGCGAGGTTGGGGACGGTGAACAGAGCGAGGAGGACGTGCGCGCTGGAATGGGGCTGACCGCTCTCGGAGGCGATCGCGGCCGACTGCGCCAGAACCTGCCGCAGCTCGGCACTTTGCACGAGTGCATTCAAGGTGGAACGGAACCCCACTCAAGCCGGGTCCGCCGCCTTGACACCGGAATCTGGCGCGTGTTACCGCGTCCCCGAGCGCCGGCGGCGAAGAGTCGGCGGGACTCTAAATCGACCCTGTGCCAAAGGAAACCCCCAATCCATGGCGGTTGTGACGCTCGGCATTGCCGGCGGGACCGGCTCCGGAAAGACCACCGTGGCGCGGGAGATCGTCGCCCGGATTGGCGCCGATCGCGTGGCCTACCTCGATCAGGATGCCTACTACCACGACCTGGCGCACCTCTCCCTCGAGGACCGTCGTCAGGTGAACTTCGACCACCCCGCGGCGTTCGACAACGACCTGCTCTGCGCCCAGATTGCCGAACTGAAGGCCGGGCGCGAGGTCCAGAAGCCGGTCTACAGCTACAAGGAGTCCGTCCGTCTCGCCGAGACGATCCCGGTGCGCCCCGCGCAGCTCATCGTCGTCGAGGGCATCCTCGTGCTGGAGAACGATCGTCTCCGGGAGCTGATGGACGTCCGGATCTTCGTCGACACCGACGACGACGTCCGTCTCATGCGTCGGTTGCGCCGCGACACCGCCGAGCGCGGGCGATCCCTCGAGCACGTCCTCGGCCAGTACGAGGCCACCGTCCGGCCGATGCACATGGCCTTCGTCATGCCCTCGCGCCGGCACGCGGACGTCGTCATTCCCCGCGGCGGCCGGAACATCATCGCGATCGAGATGGTCGCCGACGCCCTCAATCGGCGGCTCGCCGCCCGGGAGAACGCCTGATGCTCGCCTTTCCGTTCCGTGTGCCGGGTCTCCTCGCCGCCTTGGCCTGCCTCGTCCCCTTGCACGCCGGGGCGACGGAGAAGATCCCCGTCGGGCGCGTCCTCGGCACGCCCGCGATCACGGCCGGTGCGGGCCCGCTCTACCACCTCTGGCGGGACGAGAGCGGTTTCCATCTGCGGTGGGTCGGGCGCGGGGCGCAGGCCGCCGTTCGTGACAAGAAGGCCGTCTTCACCGGGCTGATTCAGGTCGTGGGCGGCAAGGTCTCCATGATCAAACCGGCCGGCATGGTCGGCGGGGACGACTCCGTCAACCGGCTCGACGCGCAGCGCGTCATGTTCAAGAGCGAGTGCGTCGAAGCCATCGAGGGGGTGGACTTCAAGGCGGGTGAGGGCGCCACGTCCATCTACATGGAGCTCTTCGTCGACTACGAGGTCATCGCCCCGCAGACGGTGCGTCTCGGGGGGGCCGCCACGCCGGCGACCGACATCTCGCCGATGCTGCAGCTCGACCTGACGGCCCCCGTTGGTCCCTGAGCACCCGCTCTTCGCGGCCCTCGCGGCCAACCTGGTCGCGCGTCCGCGGAAGACGCTCGATCACGAGCGGCGCGCGGCGGTTCTGGTGCCGATCATCGATGATGGGGGGCCGCTGAGGCTCCTCCTGACCCGACGCACCGAGGACACGCCGACGCACAAAGGCCACGTCGCCTTTCCCGGCGGGGGGCTCGCCCCCGACGATGCGCACGCGGTCGCCGCCGCGCTTCGTGAGGCCGAGGAGGAGATCGGCCTCGCCCCCGACTGTGTCGAGGTCCTCGGGCTGCTCGACGACCTGCCCACCGTGAACTGGGGGTCGGTCGTGACGCCGGTCGTCGGGCGCGTCCGGCGCTTGCCGCCGCTCCGGCCGGATCCGCGCGAGGTCGCCCGCATTTTCGAGATCCCGCTCGACGCCCTCGGCGTGCCCGAGGCCTGGCGGGTTCAACAGGTGCACCGATGGGGGGCGACCTGGCCGATGTACGCCTTCGAATGGGACGGCGAACTGCTGTGGGGGCTGTCCGCCTACGTGACGATGGGTCTCCTCGATCGCGGGCCACGGGGCGCACCCCATCCGCTGCCGGCCGTGCCGCCCCGACCGATGGGCGGCGGGGACCGAGAAGGGACGCCGTGAGCGACCGGGTCTTTTTCCACCGAGCCTGGCCCCCGATCGGGGCGAGGCCCCTCGGTGAGGGCTTCGTCGAGGCCCGCAGCACGCCCCGACGCGCCACCCACGACGAGCGCACGGCGCATTGGGCGGCGGCGCAGGCCGAACTCGACGAACTCGCTCGCCTTCGGATCGAGCAAGAACTCGATCGCGTCGGGGCGACTTACGGTCACGTCTTCGACGAACACGTCGAGGATCACGTCGATCCCGCCGCGGATACGTTTCAGCTCCGCGGCCGTTATCGTTTCGTGACCTACGGCCCGGGCTGAGGCGGCCCCGGCGTCCCTCAGGGCACGAGCGTCGTGCCGATGCTGCCCGGCTCGTCGATGGCCCGCCGGATGTCACCCGGGCGAATCTTGCCGACGATGTGGACCATCGCGATGCCGTCGCCCTCGAGGACGGCCATGGACTCCTCGAGCTTGGGAATCATCCCGCCCGTGACGGTGCCGTCGGCAATGGCGGCGCGGGCCTCGGCCAACGTCAGCCGAGGCAACCGCGAAGCCGGATCCCCGATGTCTCGAAGGACGCCCGGCGCACCGGTCACGAGCACGACGTGGTCGACTCGCAGGTGCCGGCCGATCTGGTTCGCGACGATGTCGGCGTTGACGTTGAGGATCTGCCCCCGCGCGTCGGCGGCGAGACACGCGACGACCGGCACGTAACCGGCCGACCACAGCAACTCGAGCAGGGGCCCGTTGACCCCCGTGATGTCGCCCACCAGGCCGAAGTCGATCGGCTCGGGGCCGCCGCCGGACACCACCCGCGGCGGGCGCTTCGTGGCAGCCACGGCCTGCGAACTCGCGCCCGTCAGTCCGACGGGACGCACACCCGCCGCGGTCAGGGCCGAGCAGAGGTCCATGTTCAGCTTGCCGCCGACCACCATTTTCATGACGTCGAGGGTCGCGGCGTCGGTGATGCGTCGCCCGCCGACGACCTGTGGCGTCTGACCGAGCGCCTTCTGGAGCGCGGTGGCCTGGGGACCGCCCCCGTGGACGAGGACGACGCGGTGGCCGTCGCGAACTGCCGAAGCGGTGTCGGCGGCGACGGCCTGGAGCTCGTCGCCCAGAAAGACCTCACCGCCAATCTTGATGAGCAGCGCGCTCACGGCCAGCCCCCCGGATCGAGGAGGCTCTCGCGTTCATCGAGGCCGAGCACCAGGTTCATGTTCTGGATGGCCTGCCCGGCGCCGCCCTTGATCAGATTGTCGATCGCCGTGAAGCAGGTGACGGTGCGACGCCCGCGCGAGGCGGCCCCGACGGAGAAGCCGACCTCCGCATAGTTGGAACCCGAGACGGCGGCGACCTCCGGCAGACGGTCGGCGGGACGGCGGACGAAGGGTTCCTGAGCATAGGCGGCGGCGAACAGGGCCTCGAGACGTGCGTCGTCGACGTCGGCGTCGACCTCGACGAAGGCCGTCACGAAGATGCCGCGGCTCAGGGGGGCCGAAACGGGCACGAAACGGAGTTCGAACCCCGCCAGGGCCCCGGCGTCCTGCAAGGTCTGCTCGACCTCCGGCGTGTGCTGGTGTTCGAGGGGCTTGTACGTGCTCAGATTGACGGCGCGCACCGGGTGATGCGTCCCGGCCTTGGCGGCGGCGCCGCTGCCCGACGAGCCCGTGATGCCCTGCACGTGGACCGGGGCGTCGAGGAGACCCCCCTGCGCGAGGGGCAACAGCGCCAGCGTCATGGCCGTCGCGAAGCAGCCGGGCGAGGCCACGAAGGCGCTTTCGCGAATGCGCGCTCGGTTCAACTCCGGCAGACCGTAGGTGAACCGCCCGAGGAACTCGGGCACCGGGTGGGCGCCGCCGTAGTACCGGGCATAGGCTGCCGCGTCGCGCAGCCGAAAGTCGCCGGACATGTCGACGATCTTCACGCCGAGTTCGACGAGCTCGGGCACCTTGGCCGCGGTGACCTTGTGGGGCAGTGCGAGGAGGGCGACGTCACACCCGCGGGCCGCTTCACGCGGTGGAATGTCCTCGAAGACGAGGCCCTCGAGCGCCGGGAGTCCGGTCAGGTTCGGGTGGGCCGCCCAGACGGGTTTTCCCACGAGTTCGATCGACGAGACCCGGGCGATCTCGACGTGAGGGTGGAGGACGAGGCGCCGAAGCATCTCGTTGGCGCCATAACCGCTGCCGCCAATGACGGCCGCCTTGAACATGCGCGTTGTCATCACGCTTCGCTTTCGTACCCACGCGAGGTGGGCTCCGGACCGGCTCCGTTCGAGCCGCAGGTATCCTATGCACGCGGCGGGCAACGGGCAACGGGGGGCCCGACGCCTTCCCACGCCCGACCACCTCTGGTACGACACTCCAATGCCCGCCCATGACGCCCCGAGTCGCTCCGACGAGCCCCTCCCGCCCGCCCTCGACGCCGCGCTCCGGTCGCGCACGGCCGAAATCCTGCCGCTGCTGCGCGCGTGGTGCGGCATCAACTCCCACACGGCGAACGTGACCGGCGTCAACGCGATGGGAGAGGCGCTCTGCGCCGCCTTTGCCTTCGAAGGGCTCGTCCACGAACGACGACCCGGGCAAGGGGTCGGCGACCACCATTGCTGGCGAACGCCCGCGTTCGATCTCGCCCCGCCCGCGGAGCGGGTCCTGCTCGTCGGACATCACGATACGGTCTTCCCGCCGGGAACGTTCGAGGCCTTCGAACTCGATCTCGACGGCGATCGCCTTCGGGCCCCCGGCGCGCTGGACATGAAAGGGGGCCTCGCCGTGGTCCGCGCGGCGCTCGGCGCGCTTTCGGACGTGGGTGAGCTCGCCGGTCGTCCCCTCGCGGTGGTCAGCGTGGCCGACGAAGAGACGAGCTCGCTCGACTCGGCCCCGTGGATGCGCGCTCTCGGAGCGGGGGCCCGGGCCGCGCTCGTTTTCGAGTCGGGCCGCGACCACGACGCCATCATCACCCGCCGCAAGGGCACGGGCCGGCTGGTGCTGACGGTGAAGGGGCGGGCGGCGCACGCGGGCAACGACCTCGCCGCGGGCATCAACGCGATCGTGGCGCTCGCGAGGGTCGTCGATCGGGTTGCGCTGCTCGGCGATGCGTCGCGCGGCGTGACGGTCAACATCGGGACGATCCGGGGCGGGGAGAGCGTCAACACCGTCCCGGCCTTTGCGGAGGCCGTCTGCGACTTCCGGGTCGAGCGCGCCCGCGACGCTGAGACCCTCCTCGAGGCTGCCCGGGCCATCGCGGCGGAGGTCGCCCGGGCGACGGGCGCGACGATCACCCTCGGTGGGGGCTTGCGCCGTCCGCCGATGGAACGCACCGACGCCGCCGCCGCGCTCTGCGAGACCTACGCCGCCTGCGCGCGGGCCGCGGGCCTCGGGGCCGTCGAAGCCGGCCTGCTCGGCGGCGGCTCCGATGCGAACACGTTGTCCGCCGTCGGCGTCCCGGCGATCGACGGCCTCGGGCCGCGGGGCAAGGGCTTTCATACACACGATGAGTACATCGAGCTTTCGACGGTGCACCCCAAAGCCGTCGCGCTCGTCCGGTGCCTGCTGCGGCTCACCGGGGACGCGCGCTGAGCCCGACGCCGCTTTACCCCCCGACCCGGCGGGCATACACTCCGGCCCGATGCTGACCGGCCGGAAAATCCACCTTTGCGTCTGTGGCGGCATCGCCGCCTACAAGGCCGTCGAGACGGTCCGCCTGCTGCAGAAGGCCGGCGCGCAGGTGCAGGTCGCGATGACCGCGAACGCTCAGGCTTTCGTCGGCCCCATGACTTTCCAGGCGCTGACGCACGCGCCGGTGCTCACGCGGACGCTCGACCCGGGCGAAGAGATGGCCATCGGCCACATCGCGTTCGCGCAGTCCTGCGACGTGCTCCTCTTCGCGCCCTGCACGGCCAACATGCTGGGCAAGATCGCCCACGGCCTCGGCGACGACGTCGTGTCGACGATTGCGCTCGCCGCCCCGGTCGGCCGGACGCCGGTGCTCATTGCCCCGGCGATGAACACGGCGATGTGGGAGAACCCCGCGACCCAAGCCAACCTGGCGCTCGTTTCGGCGCGCGGGTATCGCGTCCTGCTCCCCGACGCGGGCGCCTTGGCCTGTGGGGCGGTGGGACCGGGTCGTCTGCCCGAGCCGGAGGCCCTGGTCGCCGCGGTCATGGAAGCCCTGGCGCCGCGTCCCCTGACCGGGCGCCGGGTGCTCATCACCGCCGGACCGACGCGGGAGCCCATCGATCCGGCTCGTTTCCTGAGCAACGCCTCGACGGGCAAGGCCGGGTTCGCGATCGCAGCGGCCGCCGTCCGGGCCGGGGCCGCCGTGACGCTCGTCCATGGTCCGGTCACGGTGCCCGTGCCCCCCGGGGTCGAGGCCGTGGCGGTGACGACGGCCCGCGAAATGCACCGAGAGGTCATGGCCCGCTGGGCGGTCGCAGACGCCATCGTCATGTCCGCGGCCGTCGCCGACTATCGGCCGGCGGAGGTCTTCGACCACAAGGTCAAGAAGCTCGACGGGCCGATGACGCTGACCCTTGTGCGCAATCCGGACATCCTGGCCGAGGTGGGCGCCGCGCGGACGGGCGCGCACCCGGTCCTGGTCGGTTTCGCCGCGGAGACGGGTCATCCGGTCGAATACGCTCGCGACAAACTCGTGCGCAAACGATGCGATCTCATCGTCGCCAACGACGTCTCGGCACCGGGGGCGGGCTTCGGGACGGACACCAATCTGGTCTACCTCGTCACGGCGGAGGGCGCCGAGCCCCTGCCGCTGCAAAGCAAGGAGGCCATCGGGCAACGCATCGTGGACTTCCTCGCCGTGCGATTGGCAGACGGCCGATGACGCCCCGTCACGAGCTTCTGGCGTGGGTCCGTGCGGCTCGCGGTGCCGTTCGGTGGCACATCGAGTCGGGCGAGGCCGAACTCGCCGTGCCGGCCGGGTTCGTGATGCCCCCGCTCGGCCGCGCGCCCGCACCCGCGACGGCACCCGGATCTCCGGGCCCGCGACCGACGGCGGTCGGCGACGTGCGCCCGCGCCCGCCGGGGTCGGATGGCCCCGGCCCACGGGGCGCGCCTCCTGCGACGCACGGACCGGCGCCGCACGGGCTGCCGCCGGATGAGCGTCGGGAAGCCCTGACGGCCCTCACGGCACATATCGGCCACTGCACGCGTTGCCCGCTGTCGGCGACTCGGGGGGCCATCGTCCATGCCGCGGGCCCGGTCACGGCGCGGCTCGCCGTCATCGCCACCGCGCCCTCGGTCGATGACGAAGCCGTCGCCCAGCCCTTCCGCGGACCGGCCGGCGCGCTGCTCGAGCGCATGCTGACGGCGATGGGCCTCAGTCGCGACGACGTCTACCTGTGCACGGTCGTCCTGTGCCGGCCGCCCGAGGAGCGGGAACCCACCCACAACGAGGTCGCCGCGTGCGTCCCGTTTCTGAAACAACGCCTCGGTCTGGTCCGTCCGGAGGTCATCGTAGCCTTCGGTGAGCTGCCCATGCGCGCGCTGATGCCCCAGTCCGGCAGCATCCTGAAAGCCCGGGGCCGCTGGCTGGACTGGGAAGGCATCCCCGTCATGCCCACCTGGGGCCCGACCTCACTCCTGCAAGACCCTGAAAAGAAGCGACCCGCCTGGGACGACCTGAAGAAGGTCATGACCCGCCTCGGCCTCACCGGGCCCCGCGCCGAGGGCGGCGCGCCGGGAAAGAACCCATGAACGACATCGAAGCCCGCCAGCGCAAACACATCCTCTTCACCTGGAGCGCCCAGAACGCCGCCGCCCCCGTCCGCATCCGCCGCGGCGAGGGCATCTGGTTCGAGGACTTCGATGGCCGCCGGTGGATGGACTTCGAAAGCCAGGTCTTCAACTGCAACGCGGGACACGGGCAGAAGGCCATCGGCGAGGCCATCGCCGCGCAGGCGATGGAGCTCGCGTGCGCGCACCCGAACGCGGTCTTCGAGGCGAAGGCGGCGTTGGGCGAACGCCTCGCGGCCGTGACCCCCCCGGGCCTCGACCGGTTCTTTCTGTGTCTTTCCGGCGCCGAGGCCAACGAGAACGCGCTGAAGATTGCCCGCGCCGTCACCGGCCGCAGCAAGGTGGTCGCCCGCCGCCGCAGCTACCATGGCGCGTCGATGGGGGCGTCGTCCCTGACCGGCGATCCGCGGCGCTGGCCGGCCGAGCCGGACCTCTGGGGCGTGCAGCGCATCGAAGACCCGTACTGCTACCGCTGCCCGTTCGGTCAGACCCACCCGGCCTGCGGCGTGCGGTGTGCCGAGCATCTCGAGCACGTCATCCAGATGGAAGGCCCGGATCGCATCGCGGCGGTCTTCCTCGAGGGGGTCACCGGCGCCAACGGCGCGCTCGTCCCGCCGCCCGAGTATTGGCCCCGGATGCGCGAGATCTGCGACCGCTTCGGCATCCTGCTCGTGGCCGACGAGGTCTTCACCGGATTCGGCCGCACCGGGCGCTGGTTCGCGCACCAGCATTGGGGCGTCGTCCCCGATCTGATCACCATGGGCAAGGGCATCACGAGCGGATATGCGCCCCTCGGCGCCGTGGCCATCCGGCACGATCTCGCCGCAAAGTTCGACGAGAAGGTGCTGAGCTGCGGCCTGACGCACTACGCGCACCCCATCTCCGTGGCCGCCGCCGTGGCCACGATCGACCTCTATCACCGCACGGACATGGTCGGAAACGCGGCCCGGATGGGCGAGGTTCTGAAGGCCGGGCTCAAGCACCTCGCCGCGAAGCACCCCGGCGTGGTCGGCGACGCCCGCAGCCTCGGGCTCTTCGGGGCGCTCGAACTCGTTCGAGATCCTGCGACGCGCGAGCCCCTCGTGCCGTACAACGGTGGTTTCCCGGCGGGCAGTCCCGCCGCCCGGCTCAAGGCGGCCCTTTCCGCCCGTGGCCTGCACATCCTCCTGCGCTGGAACTATCTCTTCGTCGCGCCCCCGCTGTGCATCACCGAGGACGAACTGAACCTCGGGCTCGCGCGGGTCGACGAGGCCCTGACCGAGGTGTTCGCGTGAAAAAAGTCTACGAAAATGCGGAGGCGGCGCTCTTCGACGTGAAGGACGGGGCGAGCCTGATGTCCGGCGGATTCGGCCTCTGTGGCAACGCCGAGAACTCCATCCGCGAGCTCGCGCGCAAGGGCGTCAAGGACCTCACGGTCGTCAGCAACAACTGTGGCAACGCCGGCAAGGGTCTGGCGATGCTGCTGAAGAACCGGCAGGTCAAGACGGTCATCGCCAGCTTCATCGGCGGCAATCCGGACCTTCAGCAGCAGATGCTCGCCGGCGAGGTCGAGGTGCAGCTCAACCCGCAGGGCACCCTCGCCGAGCGCATCCGGGCCGGCGGCGCGGGCATCGGCGGCTTCTTCACCCCGACGGGCGTCGGCACCGTCGTCGCCGAGGGCAAAGAAGAGCGTGTCATCGACGGCAAGCGGTACATCTTCGAGAAGCCGCTCACCGCGGACTTCGCGATCATCCGGGCCCGGTACGGCGACGCCTACGGCAACCTGCGTTTCTACCGGACGGCCCGCAACTTCAGCCCGCTCATGGCGATGGCCGCGCGCGTGACGGTCGCGGAGGTCGACGAACTCGTCCCGGTCGGGGCGCTCGATCCGGACGACATCCACCTGCCGGGCATTTTCGTGCAGCGCATCTATCGCGGCACGGACTACGAAAACCCCATCGAGAACCGGACGGTCCGGCCCCGGGCCTGACGGGGCCCCGAGGGCATCGACCCTCAGAGCAGGGGGGCGCCGGTGGCCGCCTGCACCTGCTCGCGCGTCACGCCGGCCGCGCACTCGACGAGCTTGAAGCCGTCCGGGGTCACGTCGATCGTCGCGAGGTCGGTGATGACCCGGTTCACGCAGCCCTGACCCGTCAGGGGCAGCACGCATTTGTCGAGGAGCTTGCTCTCGCCGGCCTTGTTGGTGTGCTGCATGAGCACGACCACCCGCTTCGCCCCGCTGACGAGGTCCATGGCGCCGCCCATGCCATTGACGCGCGCCCCGGGGACCATCCAGTTGGCGAGATCCCCCGTCGCGCTGACCTCCATCCCGCCGAGGATCGCGAGGTCGACGTGGCCGCCGCGGATCATGGCGAAGCTCTGCGCGCTGTCGAACACACTGCCGCCGGGGATGATGGTGACCGTCTCCTTGCCGGCGTTGATGATCTGGGCGTCTTCCTCGCCTTCGAGGGGATAGGGGCCCATGCCGAGCAGCCCGTTCTCGCTGTGCAGCAGGATCTCCATCCCCTCGGGTACGTAGTTGGCGACCAGGGTCGGGATGCCGATGCCCAGGTTCACGATGAATCCGTCCTGAAGTTCCCGGGCCGCGGCCTGGGCCATCTCTTCGCGGGTGCGCGCCATCGCTCGCTCCGTTGCAGTTCTGCGGGGGCGCCACTATCCTGCGCCGCCCATGTGGCGGCAAGACTATCAGTTCGAGTTGCCCGAGTCGCTCATCGCGCGCCGCCCGCCCGTCGTTCGCGGGGACAGCCGCCTGATGTCGCTGCCGGGTGAGCGCGGGGCACCGGAGATCCTGCCCTTCGAGCGCCTGATCGACGCCTTCCGGGGCGACGAGGTGCTCGTCCTCAACGATACTCGCGTCATCCCGGCGCGCGTTCGGGGGCGCAAGGCGAGCGGCGGTGCGGTCGAACTCTTCGTGGTCGACCTGCTCGGCACGGATGTCGAACGCGGCGAGGCCCCTGAGGCCTTCGCGGGCCCCCGCCGGGTCGAGGCGCTGTTGCGGGGCAAGCGTTTGTCCCCGGGAACGCGGCTCGTCCTGCCGGGCGCAGACGATGCGGTCGTCGTCGGGCCGCACGGGGAAGGGACGTTCGCCGTCGACCTGACCCTCCCGGGCATCGGGGACGTCTTCGCGTGGCTCGAAGCCGTCGGCGAAATGCCCTTGCCGCCCTACCTCGACCGACCGGCGGACGAAGCGGACCGGACGCGCTATCAGACCGTCTTCGCGCGCGCCCCCGGCGCCGTCGCCGCCCCGACGGCCGGACTCCACTTCACGGACGCCCTGCTCGACGCGCTCCGGGCGAAAGGGGTGGCGGTGACGACGATCACCCTGCACGTCGGGCTCGGTACGTTCCTGCCCGTGCGGGTCGATGACCTCGACGCGCATGTCATGCATGAAGAACGCTACGACGTGCCGCTGTCGACCCGGGCGGCCCTCGCGAGCGGTCGACCGGTGGTGGCGGTCGGGACGACGGTCGTCCGGGCGCTCGAGAGCTTCGCGCGGGACCCCGAGGCCCGCTCGACCCGCATCTTCATCCGACCCGGGTTCGAGTTCCGGATCGTCGACGGGCTCGTCACCAACTTTCACCTGCCCGAGAGCACGCTCCTGATGCTCGTCGGGGCGTTCGCCGGGCGCGAACGCGTGCTCGACGCCTACGCGCGCGCCGTGCAGGCGCAGATGCGCTTCTTCAGCTACGGAGACGCCATGCTCTTGCGTCGACCGGGGGGCCGATGGACCTGAATTTCACGCTCGAGGCCCGCTGCCCCGAGACCGAGGCCCGGTTGGGCCGCTTTCGTACGACGCACAACGAGGTCGAGACGCCGCAGTTCATGCCGGTCGGCACGGTCGGCTCGGTCAAGTCGCTCGACCCGCGGGACCTCACCGACCTCGGCGCGACGGTCATCCTCGGCAACACCTATCACCTGGGCATCCGTCCCGGCGTGCCGACGCTCGAGGCGCTCGGCGGCATGCACACGATGGCTGCGTGGCCGCGGTCGATCCTGACGGACAGCGGCGGCTTTCAGATTCTGTCGCTGACGAACCTGCGCAAGATCACCGAAGAGGGCGTGCAGTTTCGCAATCACATCGACGGCGGTTTGCTCGACCTGACGCCGGAGCTCTCCCTGCGCATTCAGGCGGCCATCGGCAGCGACATCGCGATGGTGCTCGACCACCTGGCGCCCTCCAACAGCCCGCGGGCCGTCGTGGAAGAAGCCATGGGGCGGACGACCCGGTGGGCGCTGCGCAGCCTGGCGGCGCGTACGCGGCCGGATCAGGCGCTCTTCGCCATCGTGCAGGGCGGCGTCGACCTCGAACTGCGGCAACGCCACGTCGAAGAACTCTGCGCCCACCCGTTCGACGGCTTCGCGGTCGGCGGCCTCGCGGTCGGCGAGTCGATCCCCCAGATGTACGAAACGCTGGCCTTCACCGCGCCGAAGTTGCCGGTCGACAAACCCCGATACCTGATGGGCGTCGGCACACCGCAGGACCTCGTCGAGGGCGTCGCCCGGGGCATCGACCTCTTCGACTGCGTGATGCCGACGCGCAACGCGCGCAAGGGCGGCCTCTTCGTCGACGGCGGGCGGCGGAAGATCAACCTGAACAACGCCCGGTTCAAGGACGACCGGGGCCCCCTCGACCCCACCTGCACCTGTTACACGTGCCGGACGTTCTCCGCGGGTTATCTGCGGCACCTGCTCGTGGCGAAGGAGCTGCTCGTCTATCGGCTCCTTTCCATCCACAACCTCCATATCTATCTGGAACTCATGCGGAATCTGCGCGCGGCCCTGCGGGAGGGGCGCTTCGCGGCCTTCCGACGGGAGTGGTGGGCCGGCGTCCCCGCCAAGGGTTGACCCCCGGGGGGGCTTGTGCTAACACGCGCCGAATTTTTGCGCGCCGAGCGCGCCGGAGTGTTGCCTTGAACGAGCTTCTGCTCAGTGTGATCGCTCAGGATCCCGCCGCGCCGCCGGGGTGCGCCCAGGCCGCCAGCCCGCTGTTCATGATGGTGGTGGTCTTCGGCATCTTCTACATGCTGGTCATCCGCCCCCAGCAGAAGCAGCTCAAGGAGCACCGCCTCAAGCTCAGCCGGCTCAAGAAGGGCGACGAGGTCGTCACCGCGGGGGGCCTCATCGGCACCATCTCGGCGCTGACCGACACCATCCTGACCCTCGAGGTCGCCGACAAGGTGCGCGTGCGCGTCCTGCGCAGCCAGATCGCCAATCTGCTCAGCGAGGCCCCCGCCGAGGGCGGCGCTTCGACCGCCGAGAAGGGGAAGTAGCCCATGGATCGTCAGTGGAAGTGGAAGTTCATCGGCGCGCTGCTCCTGACGGCCCTGTCCGTCGCGATGCTCGTTCCGACCTGGGCCGGCGTCACGTCCGAGGGCGAGTCGCACCTGCCCAAGTGGTACACGGACGTCTTCAGCCAGAAGCTCGTCCTCGGCCTCGACCTGCAGGGTGGCATCCACCTGCAGTACAAGGTCGACGTGCCCGAGGCCCTCGGCCGCAAGGCACAGAATCTCGCCGGCAACCTCGAGGACGCCCTCTCGAGCGAAGCGAGCGTGAAGGCCAAGGCCACGACGCCCGGCGGCACGACGCTCGATGAAGCCACGACGATCATCCTGACGTTCGAGAAGCCGGAAGACACGGCCAAGCTCGACCAGGCGTTCATGAACAAGCACGCCCCCGAGCATGTGATCACGAGCACGGACGGCGCCGTGGTGACCCTGGGCATGGCCTCGGACGCCCTGCGCAGCTTCCAGCAGCTCGCCCTCGAGAAGGCCATCGAGACGGTCGAGCGCCGGATCAACGAGTTCGGCGTTGCCGAAAGCAGCGTGACCCGCCGCGGTGACTCGGAGATCGTCGTGCAGATCCCCGGTGTGAAGGAGTCCGAGTTCGCCGCCGCGAAAGAAAAGCTCTCGCAGACCGGTCAGCTCCGCTTCCAGATCGTCGACCGCGCCGGCTGGAGCGACTTCTTCAACAAGGTCTCGGCCCGCGAGCCGGACAAGAAGAACTGGCCCGCGGACCTCAAGCCCGAGTTGCAGGCGCACGTCGTCTCGACCATCGGCGGCATCCGCTCCACGAGCCGCGAGATCCTCGAGTACATGGTCAAGGGGCAGGTCGACGACGAGCACATCGTCGGCTTCCAGGAGTACTGGACGAGCCCCAAGGACCGCACGCTCGAGGAGATCGAGTCGCTGACGCCCGAGCAGGAGAAGCTGCTCGCGAAGGCGAAGTTCAGCCCCGACGCCTCGGTCGTGAAGGGCTACCAGGTCAAGTACATGTTCAAGAAGGCGGGCATGTCCGGCGAGAACGTCGAGCGCGCCTCGGTCGGCTATGACCAGTACAACCGCCCCGAGGTGAACATGGAGTTCTCCAAGGTCGACGCGGACGCCTTCTACGAGATGACCAAGAAGTACACGCAGCAGCAGATGGCCATCATGATCGACGACGTCGTCTTCAGCGACCCGAACATCAAGGAGCCCATCCCCGGCGGCCGCGTGCGCATCGAACTCGGCTCGTCCTTCGGCATGCAGGCGCAGAAGGAGGCCAACGCCCTCGTCGCCGTGTTGCGCTCCGGCGCGCTGCAGGCCCCGCTGCGCAAGGTCTACGACAGCCAGATCGGCCCGACGCTCGGCGCCGACTCCATCGAGGACGGCAAGATGTCGGTCATGGTGGGCTTCGCCGGCGTCGCCCTCTTCATGATCCTCTACTACGGCTTCTCCGGGGTCGTCGCCAACATCGCCCTGGCGTTCAACGTCCTCTTCACCCTCGCCCTGATGTCGGCCTTCGGCGCCACGCTGACGCTGCCCGGCATCGCCGGCATCGTGCTCACGGTCGGTATGGCCGTCGATGCGAACGTGCTGATCTACGAGCGCATCCGAGAAGAACTGCGGCAGAACGTCGGCGTGCGCACCGCCATCAAACGCGGCTACGACATGGCCCTCTCGTCCATCGTCGACGCCAACCTGACGACGGTCATCGCCGGTCTCGTGCTCTACCAGTACGGCTCCGGCCCGGTCCGTGGCTTCGCGGTCACCCTGAACATCGGCATCCTGGCCTCCATGTTCACGGCGCTCGTGCTGACCCGTCTCATCTTCGAGTGGAAGTACTTCCGCGGCGCCGAGCCGGCGGCCATGAGCGTCTGAGGAGGCACGACCGTGGAAATCTTCAAAGGCAAAACGCACCACGACTTCGTCGGCAACCTGCCGAAGTTCAGCGTCTTCAGCGGGGCGCTCGTCCTCGCGACCATTCTGCTCGTCACGTTCAAGGGCCTGAACTTCGGCATCGAGTTCGCCGGCGGCTCCGAGGCCCTCGCGGCCTTCACGCAGCCGACGCCGGTGGACGACATCCGCGCGGTGACGAACGAGGTCGGTCTCGACCAGCCCGAAATCGTCCGGTACGGCTTCCAGGACGAGGGCCGGTACTTCATCCGCAGCCGCACGCGCAGCCTGTTGGCGCCGGCCGAGATCGACAAGGTCAAGGCCGCGGTCGTCGCCAAACACGGCGAGCCGAAGATCTGGGACGCTTCCGATGAAACGGGCGAGCAGATCCGGGTTCGCTTCGAAACGACGGTCACGAAGGACGAGCTCCAGGCGTCGGCGGCCGAGTCCGGCATCGCCGGCATCACGGTCGGCGTGCAGTCGCAGGGCGCCAACCCCATCTACCTGCTGCAGATGCCCAGCATCCGGCAGCGCCTCGCCGTGGCGTTCAAGGCCAAGTTCGGCGAGACGTTCCGCGAGATCGAGCGCATGGAGTCCGTCGGCTCGGCCGTCGGCAGCCAGATGCGCGAGCAGGGGGCGCTCTCGCTCCTCTACGCGATGCTCGGCATCCTCCTCTACGTCGCGTTCCGCTTCGACGCGCGCTTCGGCCCGGGCGCCATCGTGTCACTGCTCCACGACGTCACGATCACGGTCGGCGCGTTCGCCCTCTTCGGCTGGGAGTTCAACCTGCAGATCGTCGCCGCCCTCCTGGCCATCCTGGGCTACTCGGTGAACGACACCGTGGTCATCTACGACCGCATTCGTGAGATCTCGAACAACTCCACCGGCAAGACGATGGGCCAGATCATCAACCAGGCCATCAACGAGTGCATGTCCCGGACGATCATCACCTCCGCGGTGACGTTGGTCTCGGTGCTCGCGATCCTGATCTTCGGCGGCGCGGTGACCCGCGGCTTTGCCGCCGCGATGACCATCGGCATGATCTCCGGCGTCTACTCGACCATCGCCATCGCGGCGAGCGTGACGATGGTCATCGATCGGTACTTCGCCAAGAACGCGTCCGCCGCGCCGGCCGCCAAGCCCGCGGGCGCCGCACGGCCCTGAGCCGCGCGATGCGCCCGACCGGCGGTCCCTGGCAGGTTCGCGTGCCCGACGGGCCGCTCGTGGAGGCCCTCAGCCTCGAGCTCGGGCTCCCGACGTTCGTCTCGCAGGTGCTCGCGGCGCGCGGCTTCGCGAACGCCGAGTCCGCGGCCCGCCACCTCCGGGCGGACCTGCGCGAGATGCCTGCGCCCTCGCGCCTGCTCGACTGCGAGAAGGGCGCGCGTCGCCTGGCGCTGGCGATCCAGCGGCGGGAGCGTATCGTCGTGTATGGCGACTACGACGTCGACGGGGTGACGAGCACCGCGCTCTTGCAGCTCTTCTTCCAGAACGAGCTCGGCTATCCCATCGGCGCCTACATTCCCCATCGCATGCGCGAGGGGTACGGCCTCAACCGGGAGGCCATCACACGGCTCGCCTCAGAGGGCGCGGAACTCCTGCTGACGGTGGACAATGGCTCGGCGGCGCTCGAGGAGATCGCGCACGCCCGTGCGCTCGGGCTCGACGTCATCGTCATCGACCACCATCAGGTCGCAGACCCCGAGCCGGACGCCACGGCCCACCTCAACCCGCACCGGCGCGCGTGCGGGTTTCCAGAAAAGGTGCTCGCCGCCGTCGGCGTCGCGTTCTACCTGATCGTCGAGTTGCGGCGGGTGCTGCGCGAGGCGGGGCACTTCGCCGGCCGGCCGGAGCCGCGGCCGGACCGCTACCTCGACCTCGTCGCGCTCGGGACGGTCGCCGACGTGGCCCCGCTCACGGGCGTCAACCGGGCGCTCGTCCGGCAAGGGATCGAACTCTTGCGTCAGCGGCCCCGGATCGGCTTGCGCGCCCTGCTCGAGGCGGCCCGCATCGACCCCGGGGCGGTGACCGCCCGGGACCTCGGCTTCAAACTCGGACCCCGGATCAACGCCGCGGGCCGGATGGACGACGCGACGCGCGGGCTCACCCTGCTGACGACCGAAGACCCGGCGGTCGCCAGTGCCCTTGCGGCCCTGGTCGAGGCCCAGAACGACGAGCGACGACAGGTCGAACAGGAGATGACGCAGGCCGCCATGGCACGGGTCGAGGCACTCGGGCGGGACATGCCGCCGGCGTTGGTGCTCTGGGATGAGACCTGGCACCCGGGCGTCGTCGGCATCGTGGCCGCGCGGCTCGTCGATCGCTTTCAGCGGCCGGCCGTCCTGCTCGCCTGGGATGGAGCGCACTTCAAGGGCAGCGCCCGCAGCGTGCGCGGAATCCACCTGAAGGAGACGCTCGACCGTTGCGGTGCCGATCTCGTGCGGTGGGGTGGTCATGCCGCCGCCGCCGGCGTCACCGTCACGGCCGAACGTGTCTCGGCATTTGCGGCTGCGTTCGCCGCCGTGATCCTCGAGGGCGGCGCCGGCGACGCACCCGGGGGCCCGGTCGTCGATGCAGTCGCGCCGCTCGGCGCGCTCGACTCGCTCTCCGTCCATCACCTCGAGCGCCTCGGTCCGTTCGGCGAGCAGAACCCTGCGCCGATGATCCTCGTGCCCTCCGTGCTCGGCCGGACGCGACTGCTCTCCGGCGCGCATCTCAAGCTCGAACTCAGCCCCGCGGACGTCCCGCGCGAGGCCCTCGGCTGGGGAATGGGTGAGGCCGAGGCGCTGTGCAAGGGGCCCGTCGACCTCCTGTGTACCCCCGAGGTGGAGACCTACCGTGGCCGGCGACGCGTGGTGCTTCGATTGCACGATGTCCGCCCGGCGGCTGCGCTGGCCTGAGGGGCGGCGGTGGGTCGGTATGGTTCCCGGCTGGAGGGCAGGCGGCAGGCCGGTTCGCCCCCGAGCCGCCGCTCCCTCGTCGGTCGGATCGTCGCGGCCGTCCTGCTCCTCCTGGGTGTCCTGGTTCTGCGCGCGATCCTGGACGGCAGCGGTGGGGCCGGGCTGGCCAACTTCTTCGGGACGCCGACCGAATTGCGAAAATGACGCACTGCGTCAATTGCGCGTGACACTCATGACGCGCTGCGTTATCTCTTCGGGGGACGGCACGCCGGTGCGTGATCACCGTTCACCGAGGAGGAGAGCGAATCATGGAGCTGAAGACGACGATGAAGGACACCCTCACGCGGCTCGAGGGTCGAGTGCACACGCTGAGCGCCCGTGCGGAGACGACGCTGCGGGAGGTCCTCCCGGCCAGTCTGGTCGAGGCCGTCGACTGGAAGAAGGTGACGCCCGAGAACCTCCGGGCCGCCCTCCGGGACGCGCGCTCGGCCTTCGCCGGACACTTCCGGCCCGTTCCGGCGGCCGAAGGGTCGCCGGGCACCTGACGCCCGTCGAGCGCCGGTCGCGAGCTTGACACCGGGATCGGGCGATTGTTAGGGTCCCCGCGGTTCGTCTGCGGTGAGCACGGGGATGATCGTCGAATTTTTTGGCGTCCGGGGAAGCCACGCCGTGACCGCTCCGGGCTTCCAGGCGTTCGGGGGCAATACCTCGTGCGTCCTCGTCACGGTCGGCGGGCGACGGCTCATCCTCGACGCCGGGACCGGCCTCATCGGCCTCGCCCGCCGCTTCTTTCAGCAGGGGCCGCCCTTCGATGCCACGCTGCTGCTCTCGCACTACCACCACGACCACCTCGCGGGGCTGAGCTACTTCGGTCCGCTCTTCGTCCCGTCGGCGCATTTCACGCTGGCGGGTCCGCGGATGGGGGGCCTCAGCCTGCCTCAGGTCCTCGACGCCTATCTCGCGCAGCCGTTTTCCCCGTTTCAGCCGGACGACATGGCGGCCCGCAAATCGCTCCACACGTTGAGCGAGCGGCACGAGCTGGTCTTCCTGACGGGCGAGACCACCCCACGCCTCGTGGAGACGACCGCACTGGACCGGCCCCCGCCCGAAGCGGTCGACGTCCGGATTCGGGTCCTGACGGGGCTGGGCCATCCTCGCAATGGCGTCATGTTCTACCGGATTGAGCACGAGGGCCGCAGCCTCGTCTATGCGACGGATACCGAAGGGTTCGCCGGTGGGGACCAACGACTGGTCCGGTTTGCGCAGGGGGCCGACCTGCTCATTCACGACGCCATGTACCAGGCCTCCAAGTACGTCGGCGCACCCGTGCCACCCCAAGGATGGGGCCACAGCACGCCGGAGATGGCCCTCGACGTCGCGCAGCAGGCGGGGGTCCGGCGCCTTTGCCTCTTCCACCACGATCCCGCCAACGACGACGAGGCGCTCTCGGCCCTCGAGATCGCCGCCCGGCACCGCCTCCCCGAGACGTTCGCCGCGCGAGAGGGCCTGACAGTCGAGATCTGAGAGTCGGTCGCCCATGGCCCGCGTGAAAGGCCCATTGCTCCGTCCCCTCGACGGGGACTCCGAGTGGCCCATCCTCAACACGCTGCTCTTCGGCAGCGTCGAGCGGGGGGGTCACCACATCGTGCCCCGCGCAGAGGCCGTGCCCGTCGACTGGTCGTCGGTCTTCGGGCGGCAGGCCCCGCGAACCCTCGAGATCGGTTCGAACCGCGGACGTTTTCTCCGCGATCTGGCCCTCGTGCAGCCCGAGCGAGACCACGTGGGGATCGAAATACGGCGTCGCTACGCGTGGCGCATTGCCCACGAGATGGGGCGCGACGGGGGGCCGCGAAACTGCCGCGTCGTGTGGGGCGACGCCAAGCTGGTGGCGCCGGGTGTTTTCGGAGACGGGACGGTCGCGGACATCTACATCAACTTCCCCGATCCCTGGTGGAAGGCCAAACACGCGAAGCGCCGCCTCGTCGACGACGACTTCTCGGGCCTCCTCGGTCGCCTGCTCGCCCCGGGCGGCAGCATCTGGGTCAAGTCCGACGTGCCCGCCATCGCCGAGGAGATCTCACAGGCCTTGGCCGCCCAGCCGGGGCTCGTCGGGCCCACGACGTTCGCCGAGGCCGACCTGCCGCTCAGCTACCGAGAGCGGAGTTGCCTGGCCCTCGGGCTGCCGATCGAACGATTTCGCTATACCCGGCCGATGGCGCCCTGAGCGGACCCGCCCGGCGCCAAACGGGTCGACATCATGAAGTGCATATTGAAGTAGTTGACCACGAAGTGGGTCAGAAAGGGGGCGAGGACGCTCCCCCGAACTTCGAACATCCAGCCGAGCAAGTAGCCGAGCAAGACGCCGAGGGGCTGCCAGAGGCGCAACCGGCGGTCCCTCGGCAGGTGGACGAGGCCGAAGACGATGGCCGTCACGTGCAGGCCCAGGCGGGGCTGCAAAAGGCCGCGGAAGAAGAGCTCCTCGGCGAGGGCACTGAAGAATGCCTGCCCGAAGACATCCCGGGGCGTGAGCGGCGCGAGCAGCTCGCCGAGGGCCTCGGACATCTCGCGGACCGCTTTCATCCGGGTCGCGGCCCACTGCGAGAGCCAGACCACCACGAGCCCCACCGCGACACCGAGGGCGACGTCGACCTCGGCGGGTCCGACCGGACTCGGGGCGAAAAGGGGGCCCACGCGCCCGTCGAAGACGATCTGAAGACCGACCGTCACGGCGAGGAGAATCGCGTAAAATGCGAGCAGCATGCGGGCCATCGGGCCGCATGATAGCAGCGCAAGTCCGCGAGTCCAGGCGGCTTTTGCGTTGACACTGATCCAGGGCGCGATTAAGGTGCGGCGTCCAATTTTCCGGCAGGGAGACTCCATGGCCGACCGTGAAGCGATTGATGTCGAGCCGCCTTCGGACGAAGAACTCGCGGCCGAGGTGGAGAAGTTTCGGGAACTCCTGATGGGGGAGAAGGCGAAACTCCTGCGCAACGCCCAGCGGACGCTGACCGAGGACATGACCCTCGACCAGGACGATCTGCCGGACGAGATGGATCTGGCCACGGCAGACTACAATCAGTCGCTGGCGTTCCGGCTGCGCGGCCGGGAGCGCCTTCTGCTGAACAAGATCGAGAGCTCCCTCGAGCGACTCGAAAGCGGGGACTACTTCTGGTGTACCTCTTGCGGCTCCTTCATCGGGCTGAAGCGCCTCGTGGCCCGACCGGTCACGACGCTCTGCATCCGTTGCAAGGAGAAGCAGGAGCGCCAGGAACGCACCTTCGCCGGCTGAGCCTCGGTCGGACGACGGCGGCCGCACTGCTCGTCGCGTGCGCGCCCGCCGAGGGTGAGCGCTCGGGGGACCCGGTCTCCGACGCCGGCGTCGACGTCGGCGTGGACGACGGCAGCCACGGACGGGGCGACCTCGAGCGACCGTGTGACGACGACCTCTATGGCGTCGGAACGGTCGAGCGTCCGGCCGCACGGCTCGGTTTCGGTCGCCACGTCCTGAGGTTGTGCGGTGGCCCGGATGTCTTCGCGCTCTCGTCCGCTCCGGGACGACGGATCCGGGTCGCCCTCGGCGGGTGGCCGGGCCTGCGCTTTCGATTGCTGACCGGTGCGGGCGAGGAACGGCTCCGTTTCGAGGTCGACGGCGAGGACCCGGCCGCGGCTGGGGGGGTCTTCGAGGTGCTGACGGGGGAGGAACGCCTCCTGGTGGAAGGGGCGACCGAGGCGCTCTCCACCGGCACCTACACGCTGACGCTGACCGAGGCGACGGGCGAGTGCGAGGCGGCCGGGCCGGAAACCGGGGGCGGTTGCCTGCAAGGGTCTCTTCAGCGGCCGGTGGAGACGTTGGCGGTCGGGCAGACGCAGGCGGCATGCGTCGATCTGCCGGACCGGGGACAGCTCTTGTTGACGGCCCGGTGTGGCGATTCCGCTGCGTTGAGCAGTGCGCATGTCGTGCCGGGCCGGACGGTCTGTCGTGCGGTCGGGCCGTTCCCCACCGAGCGATCCGATTGCCGGTTCGAACTGAGCGCAGCGTCGAGTTCGGCCGTGCCGTGGTTTCCGGGACCGGGGGACGGCTTGGTGGTCTCGAGCGCCGGCGGGCCGCAGCGCTGGCGCGGCCGTCTCGGCTACGAGCCCGCACCGGGCCTCGATCCCCCCGCGAAGCTGACCTGGCGCGGCGAGCTGCGTGCACGGACACCGTCGGGGGAGGTGACCGGGACGGTCGAGGTCGGCGCGGAGCGAGTCGCCTTCGAGCTCACCGGATTTCGCCGCGTCGGTGAACCGGCGGAGCTCGTGATCGCGGCCACCACCCGGCGGGCGGGGATCGACGTCGTCGTTTCGCCCGCCGGTACAGGGGCCGAGCCCTGGGCGGTGGCGCTCGCCAGCACGCCCGATGACGAACCGGCCCTCGAAGGTCCGCTGACCCTCACCGAGGCGGACACGCCGGTTCTCGGGGCCCTCCACGCCGTCGAGGTCCTGGCGCGCCACGTCGAGGGCACCCGGGCGATCCTGGACACGCTGCCCGCCTCTTCGGCCCCGGTGCCGGTTCCGCGGGTCCACGTTCGATGGTCACCGGGGCGCGCCGAGCCCTGCGGCACGTGCTTCTCGCCCGGGGCGCTTCCGGTCATCGAGCTTTCGGGACGTCCCGGAGATCCGGACATCTGGGACGACGCCGTGCTCTTGCACGAGCTCGGACATTGGGTCGTGGCGGGTCATGGGCGAGACGACAGCCCGGGCGGTGCCCACGACGGCGACCGGACGGCGCCCGTCGTCGCCTGGTCCGAGGGGCTCGCCGACTTCTTTGCGGCGTGGCGACTCGGGGAACCCGTGCTCGTCGATCGTCGTGCCGACGGTCCGCGTGTGCGCGACCTGGAGACCGCATCGCTGACCGATCCCCTGGCGCGGGGGACGTCCGACGGCACGCTCGACGGGCTTCTGTCCGAGCGCTTCGTGGGGGCTTTCCTCTGGGACTTGCTCGACGACGAGGCCGCCGACGGAGACGACGGCGACGACGGCGCGAGCGTCCCCGTCGAGACGCTCCTCGCGGCGGCGCTTCCCCTGGCGAGGGCCTGGACGTCGGACCGCGGAGCGCCCGGGTTCGACCTCGTCGACTTCGTCGACGTTCTCATCTGCCGCGACCCGGTCGCGGGTGAGTCCGCCGCGGCGCTCGCCCGGGCCCGAGGCCTGCCCCACGACGGGGCACCCCCGGCCGAGGTCTGCACGCAGCTCAGCTCTGGCGGCTGAGCCACTCCAGGTAGCGCTGGATGCGCTCATCCGTCCAGGGCTGGACGCTGATGAAGCGCAGGCGCAGGCGACCGGTGCGGTCGATGACGTAGCTCTCCGGGAACTTCTCGGTGCCGTAACGGTTCGAGATGGCCTTGCTCTGATCGATGCCGACGGTCATGTTGCTGCCGTCGGCCCCGAGGAAGCGCTTGACGTCCTGCCAGTTGTCGTCCCCGCTGACGGCGACGACCTCGAGGGGCAGCCCCTTCAGGGCGTCCGTCATCTTTTCCAGATCGGGGAACTCTTCGCGGCAGGGGGCGCACCAGGTTGCCCAGAAGTTCACGAAGACCACCTTGCCGCGCAGCTCGCTGAGCTTGAGCTGAGTGCCGTCCATGCGCTGGACCGTGAAGTCCGGCGCCGGAAGGTCGAGTACCTGCGCGTCGAAATTGCGCGAGAGGAGGACCTCCGGACCTTCCCGCCCTTCGCGCAAATCGACGTAGAGGGTGGCGGTCAGGGCGAGCACGGCGCCGGCCACGAGCAGGCGGGGTCGCCAGGGCGCTTTGGCCGGCGCGGTGGACATGGCCTTACTTGACGCCCTTCTTCGCGAGCTCTTCGTCGATGATCTTCTTGAAGCTCTCGAAGGGCTGGGCCCCCTTGAGCCGACGGCCGTTGACGAAGAAGTGCGGCGTGCCGTTGGCGGCGAGCTCCTTGGCCTGCGCCTGGTTGGCGGCAATCTGGGCCTGGAACTTGTTGGCGTCGAGGGCGGCCTTGAACTTCGTCATGTTCAGGCCGATCTCCTGCGCGTACTTCTCGAGGTCTTCGCGCTTGAGGGCCTTCTGGTTGGCGAAGAGGGCGTCGTGCATCTGCCAGAACTTGCCCTGCTCCCCGGCGGCGAGCGCGGCCTGGGCGGCGAGGGGGGCGTCCTGGTGGAACGGCAGGGGGTTGTGCTTGAAGACGATGCGGACCTTGCTGCCGTAGGTCTCTTCGATCTGCTTCAGCGTCGGGCCGACGCGGGCGCAGAACGGGCACTGGAACTCGCTGAACTCGACGATCGTGATCGGCGCCTTCGGGTTGCCCTTGACGGCGTCGGTGGGCTCGACCTTGACGTCGTAGACCTTGGTGTCGTCCTCGGCGGGGCGGGCGCCGCCGCCGACCTTGGAGGTCGCGCCGTTCTTGGTGAGCTCGGCGTAGACGGCGCTGCGGGCGGTGCCCTTCGCGACGAGGTCCTGCGCCTTCTTGAGCTCTTCGTCGATGACCTTCTTGAAGGACTCGAAGGGCTGCGCGCCGACGAGGTTGCGCCCGTTGACGTAGAAGTTCGGGGTGCCGCCGGCGCCGATGGAGGCCGCGAGGGCCTTGTCGCGCTCGACCTGCTTCTTGTAGGTGCCGCCGTCGAGGTCCGCCTTGAACTTGCTCATGTTCAGGCCGATCTCCTGCGCGTAGGCGTCGAGGTTCTCGCGCTTGAGCGCCTTCTGGTTGGCGAACATCTTGTCGTGCATCTCCCAGAACTTGCCCTGCGCGCCGGCGGCAAGCGCGGCCTCGGAGGCGAGCGGCGCGTCGGCGTGGAAGGGCAGGGGGTTGTGCTTGAAGACGATGCGGACGTCCTTGCCGTAGGTGTCGGCGATCTGCTTGGTCGTCGGGAGGACGCGGGCGCAGAACGGGCACTGGAACTCGCTGAACTCGATGATCGTCACGAGCGCGTCGGCCGGGCCCTTGACGGCGTCGTCCTTCTCGACCGGGACCTTGTAGACCGTCTTGTCGTCCGCGGGCGCTTCACGGGGAGCGGGGGCCTCGGCCTTGGTCTTGCCGTTCTCGGTGACCTTGGCGTAGAGGTCGGCCTTGGCGGTGCCGGCCTTGATCAGCGCGTCCGTCTTGGCGATCTCTTCGTCGATCAGCTTCTTGAAGTTGTCGAAGGGCTGCGCGCCGACGATCTTGCGGCCGTTGACGAAGAAGTTGGGCGTGCCCTGCACGCCGAACTGCGCGCCGACTGCGAGATCGGCGTCGACGGCCTTCTTGTAGGTGCCGGCGTCGAGGTCAGCCTTGAACTTGGCGACGTCGAGACCGACCTCCTGCGCGTAGGTGTCCAGGTTCTCGCGCTTGAGCGCCTTCTGGTTCGCGAAGAGCTTGTCGTGCATTTCCCAGAACTTGCCCTGCGCGCCGGCGGCGATGGCGGCCTGGTGCGCGAGGGGGGCGTCCTGGTGGAAGGGCAGCGGGTTGTGCTTGAAGGCGACCTTGACCTTGCCCGGGTAGGTGTCGAGGACCTGCTTGATCGTGGCCTCGGCGCGGGTGCAGAACGGGCACTGATAGTCGCTGAACTCGACGATCGTGACCTGGGCGTCCTTCTCTCCCTTGAACGGGCTGTCACCGACCGGGACCTTGTAGACGGTCTTGTCGTCCTCGGCCGCGCCCTTGCTGGGCTGCGCGGCGGGGGCCTTCCAGTTCTTCTTGACGAGGGCGGCGTAGACCTCGTTGGGCTTGGTGCCGGCCTTGGTAAGCTCCTCGGCGGCCTTGAGCTGCTCGTCGATCGTCGTCTTGAAGTTCTCGAAGGGTCGAGCGCCGGTGATCTGGACACCGTTGACGAAGAAGTTGGGCGTGCCGCGGGCGCCGACCTTGGTGCCGAGCGCGAGATCGGCGTCGACCTCGGCCTTGAACTTCTTGCTGTCGAGGGCGGCCTTGAACTTGGCCATGTCGAGGCCGAGCTCGGTCGCGTACTGCTCGAGATCGGGGCGGTCGATCTTCTGCTGGTTGGCGAAGAGCTTGTCGTGCATCTCCCAGAACTTGCCCTGCTCGCCGGCCGCGAGCGCGGCCTCGGAGGCGAGCGGCGCCTTCTGGTGGAACGGCAGGGGGTTGTGCTTGAAGACGATCCGAACCTTGTCGCCGTACGTCTCCTGGATCTGCTTCAGCGTCGGATTGACGCGGGTGCAGAAGGGGCACTGGAAGTCGCTGAACTCGACGATGGTCACCGGCGCGGTGGCCGGGCCCTTCGCGTAGCTCTTGCCGACGGGGATGATGTCGCTGTCACCGGGGGTGACGGCGGCGACGGCGCCCTTGTCGCCGGGCTTCTTGTCGCCCGTGCTCTGCATGAGCACGAAGGCGACGGAGGCCACGGAGACGAGGCCGAAAACGACCACTTCTTTTTTCATTTGACTCTTCCGATCGGAGTGAAAGGACTCTTGATCACTTCTTGCCCGTCCCGCGCCGGGAATTCGGCCGGTTTCGGGTTGCGCCTGCGCCATCGGTGCAGGCCGGGCTCAGGCGCGCTGCGTCACCACGGTGCCGAGAACGCTCGTTCGAGGCGGGGGGGCCTCCGGTCGGCAGGGGCGCTCGCGTGGTGTCCGGGTGTGGCTCAGGGGGTCGCCCAAGGGGAGCGACGCGGGCGCGCGCCGCGGCGCGGGCGGCTGGAGCGCCTCGACGAAGGGCAGGCCGTCGGGACCGCTGGCGAGCAGCGGGTGTCCCGGATGACACGTCGGCCCGGGCTCGAGACACCGGGGCCCGGTCGGACCACCGCTTTCGGGCAGCGCGCGGTCGGGCAACATCGAGCAGTCCGGCTCGTCGGCGCAATCGGCGGCCTGCGTGTCGGTCATCGGGAGCGGAGACGTGAAGCACGTGCCAATCTCTGCGCGAGCCGCGGCGGGGGCCACGGCCCATCCGAGAACGGTCAGCACGAGCAGAATCCACCGAGCCGGCGTCACGCGTGGGACATCCTGTGCAAAAAGCCGCGTTCCATTACCGGATGGCGCCGTGGGAGTCAACGCCGCTGCGGCCATCGAAGGCTGAACCGGCGAACCAGCGGTCCGCATTCCGCCGGCCGAACGTTCGACCCCGGGGGCGGCGAATACCGAACCGTTGCGAAAAGGCCGGCGCGCGACTATTAGGAGCGCGCCGTGCCCGACCTCTCACCGATCTCCCGACTGCTGCGCGCAGGCGGTGCGCTGATGATGTGCGCCGCGCTCGGCCCGTCGTGTCTTCTCGAGTTTCCGCAGCGGCAGCTCGAGACGGTGGATGCCGGCACGCCGGACGCAGGGGGAGACCTCGGAACGATCGCACAGGACCGGTTCGACTGGCCGCTTTTCGCGGCGCACGGACTCGTGGCCGATCCGGATGGCCGCCTTCGGACGCTCTTCTTTCTGGCGAGAACCGGTGAGGACCGGCGCGTCACGTTTTCGCGATTGACGCTCGACGACACCCTGGCCGAGTCCGCGCCGGCGCAACTCCCTCGCGCCCGCGTCGCCGGCGAGTTCGAGCTGACGTTGCCGGACGTCGGCACGCTCAGAGGGGCATCGATCGTCATGACGCGGGACGACGCATCGGGCCTCGGGACCGTGCGGCTCGTCGACCCGCCGGGGTGGGGGGGGCCCATCGTCCTGACGCGCCTGGTGACCGTCGAGGAGCGGCCGGGCGTCGACGGTCCCTACACGACGCGGCTCGTCGGCGTCGGCGGAGAGCCCGGGGCGCCGAGGGCGGCCATCGGGCTCGTCACGTTCAGCACGTTGTCTTTTTCTCTGGTCGAAGGGCTCACGTCGGACGGTGCACCCATCTCGCCGGCGCAGGAACTCGATGTGGAGTTGGAGTCGAACGCGCAGTTCCGGGTTCTGGATATGGACCTCGAGTGGGTGCTCAAGGGCGCGTGGTTACCTGCCAGCCGGCTCTTCGTCGCGCACCGCTTGAACGGAATCGGCGCGGCCCCGGACGGAGGCCCTGTGCTGACGCTGCCCGAACTCTGGTTCGGCCTTCCGACGCCGACCGATCCGGTCGGCCCGCGGGCGCTCGCAGGTCGCTGGCGCCTCGCCGGGCTTCGCGTCGACGACGGTCGGTGGTCGGGATTCGGCGCGAGCCTCGTCATCACCTCCGACCTGGCCGACGAATTCCGGTTCGCCCTCCGTTCGGATCCGGGTGGCGTCGACCACGACGGCACCGTCGACCTGCCGAGCACCGAGGAACTCGTATTCAAGAACGATGTCGTCAGCCTCAACCCCGAGGACGATTCGGGCGACGTCTGGTTCGCCATCGGTGCGAACGAGCCGCCCTTCATCGTCCTGTGGGGCATGTCGGGTCAACGGCCCCTGCCGAGCCTTCTCTTCGGGCTGCGCGAGAACTGACGCGGGGGCGGCTGCCTGATATCCTGCTCGCCCGTCGACGTCGTCCCGACGTCGCGGTTTGATCCGGAGGACCCTTGGCCGCGATTCCGCCGTCATTGCTGCAGATGTTCGGGCCCATCGAGTCGGTGCTGACCGATCCGACGGTGCGGCGCGTCCTCGTCGATGCGCCGGATGCGATCTACGTCGAGCGGCACGGGCGCCTCGAACGGACGCCCCTCGGCTATCCGCCGGCGGCCCTCGAAGCCAGCCTCGAGGCGCTCGCGCGGCGCGCGGGCAAACCGTTCGACGCCGGGCACCCGAGCCTGGAGGCGCAGCTCAAGGATGGGACGCGCTTTCTCGCGCTTCGGCCGCCCGCGGTCGAGCGGGGACCGACGCTCGTGGTCGTGCGCCCCGGTGGACGTCTCACGGATCTCGATGGACTCGTCCGCCAGGACGCGTTGACCGCGGAGGCGGCGGCCGCGCTGACCGCCGCCATGCGCGCCGGCGTCAACATCGCGGTCGTCGGGCCGGCCGACAGCGGCCGCACGACGCTGCTCGAAGCCTTGGCATCGACCATCGACGCAGGCGCCCGGGTGGCCGTCCTCGAAGAGCACGCGGAACTCCGCCTGCCCGGGCGGGAGCCAATGCGCCTTCAGTCTCGCAAGGCCGACAAGGACGGGGGCGTCGCGGTCACCACGGGCGATCTCCTGTACTTCGCGGGGCGAATGGCCGTCGACCGGATCATCATCGGTGACCTTCGGTGGCAGGACGCCTCGGAGTGCGTGCACTTGCTCGCGGCCCGCCTTTGTCCGGTGCTGATGGCCCTGCCGGGGACCGGCGTCGAGGATGCGCTCGTGCGCCTCGAGGCGCTGGCCCGGGCCTCGGCGACCGGTGGACGCGAGCGGGCCGTCGCCGGTCTGCTGCGCGCGGGCGTCGACGTGGTGGTCACGTTGGGACGGCGTGAGGGTCAGCGGGTCGTCTGGCGCATCGAGTGCTTGCGTCCTCAGGAGGGCGAGGGGACCGAAACCACCGAGGTCCTCTTCCGCCGCACCGCCGCGACCGGGTTCGCGTTGAGTCCCGAGGCGTCGGTTGCCGAGCGCACGGCCATGTGGCGGGCCCAGGCGCGCCCCGGCCTCGGCGCGGAGGACGACGGCGACCGCGAGACCCTCGGATACCTGCCGGCCATTCCGCTGATGACCGAGTCCCATCGCCTGCCGGATCTGGAACGGGAGCGCGAGCGCACCGCCGCCGTGGTCGACGTCGCCCCGCCGTCGGCCCCCGGACCGGTGTCACCGGCCATCCCTCCGCCGGCCAGTGGAGGAATCGGAGAAACGTCGGTCGGACTTCCCCTGCAGGTCACCCCGGCGAGACTTCCGCTCCCGGTGCCGAAGGGGGCGTCGCTCGGCGTCACGCCGCCGCCCCCCGCGCTTGCGCCGGAGCCGCCGTCCGTCGGCTCGGGGCCGGCCGGCGGGGATCCCCTGGCGACGGACAACATGTTCGCGACACTTCGGCCGGGCCTTCCCGGCGAGGGGGTCGATCCGCTCCGGCGTCTGCTTCAGGGGCTGAAGCCCGGGGACGGGGCGGCGCCGGCGTCGGAGGTGGACGTCGCCCGGTCGACCGACGCCGCGGCCGGGCCTCCCCCCGGCGATACCGGCATCCCGACGCACCCCGTACTGGAGAGCGACGACGACGAAGAACGGACCGTCGTCAACGACGCGGTCGGCACCTCGACCGCGCGCGACGAGGGGGCGGAGAATCGCGGCGGCAAGACGTTCTCTCAGGTGCTTCGAAACCTCGGTGTCGGTCCGGGCGAGAGCCAGGAGATCTCGGGGGCCTGGACGGGGGTCAACGTGCTGCCCCAAGGCCGTCCGACCTCGAACGACGAGCCCCCCCGGGATCCGGACGCGACGCGGGAGACCGAATCGGTTGCCCGCCGGACGACGCGTGTCCACCCGACGGACGACGAGTAACCGACGTCCCCGGCACCGGCGGCGTCCGGGCGACCGACCAGCGGGCTTCAGGGGCCGGGCAGAAGCGCCCGAGTAATCTCGACGGCGAAGCCCGCGGCGGTCGCGACGAGGCGCGCCTCGGCCACGAGGACGTCGCCGGCCCGCAGCCAGACGATGGCGGGCGCGGGGACGTCCACGGGCAAGAGATCGCCCGGCGCGAGGCCGGCGACCACCCCCGCGGGCAGCACCACCGATCCGAGGTCGAGGGAGAGCGTACAGGGCAGGGACTCGGGCGGGGTGTACACGCGGGGCTCCTCGGTGGGGGCAAGCACGGTGAACCGGAGTTGGCCGTCGGCGCGCGGTGCCGGCACGACCGCCAGGTGGAGGAGCGGCCCTGCGCCCGTGTGCGCGGCAAATCGCAGCGCGCCGACCGGGTGACGGCCACCGGACTTCGCAGGCCAGGCACCGGGCCACGCGCCGAGGAGCCGCAGGGCGATGGGCACGGCGGCCGCCGAGACGACGGGGCGCGGGGTCCCCCACTCGGCGATGGCCGCGCGACCGTCGATTTCGAGCCGCCAGGTGAGGGGATTCGACCCCGGATGCGCAAAGGGCGACACGTCCGCCCGCTCGAACCCGAGGAGGGCGGCCTGCAGCGCGGGCAGAGCCGCGGCCGTCTCGAGCGCCAGATAGCCGAAGACGCCGAGTGCGGATTCAGACAGCGCGACCGGGCCGAGCGTGCGGGCGCGCCCCCCGAGGAGACCCGGGACGAGCGCACTGACGACATCGGCCGGGACCGAAAAGCCGAGCACGCCCGATGGACTCTCGAACCAGCCGAGGCCCCGCGGCAGGCGGCCGCGTGAACGAACGTTCGCGCCGGCGGTCGCCGAGATCCGGACGGGTACCCCCAAGCGGTGCGCCCAACGGTCGGCCACGGCGGCGATGGCCTCCGGCGACGCGAGATAGACTCGCTGGGCGGGGGTCATCCGAAGCCGCCCGCCAGGAGCGCCGCAAGGCGGGTCCGGACTCGCAGGTCGCGCCGTCCGAAGCGGGACGCGACGACGACATCGCCCCGCGCCAGCGCAGGCTCGGTCCGGATCGCGACCGAGGGACCGCGGGACCCGAGGGCGAATTCGACGTCGACGCGATCGTCGGGGTGGATCGTCAGCGTCAACGGCCCGTCGATGTCCCCGAGCGCCTCGGCCAGGAGGGCCCCCCAGATCGCGGGCGCGCACCGCAGGCGCTCCTGAAGCAGGCGCTCCGCCAGCGCAACGCCCAACGCCAGCGCGTGTTCGGCCGCGGCGACCTCCAGGTCTTCCCGCCAGCGCGCGAGGCGAGCGGCCGCCGCGGCGAGGTCGCCGGGGGGCGAGTCGGCCGGGGCCACGGCGCCCTCGTCGGGGCGGCTCGACTCGTTCGGCGCGTCGGTCATGGTTCCCAGCCTCAGCGCCCCGAACGGAGCCGTCGGGGTCGTGACTGTCGCGGTGTCCGCGGCCCGGCGGCGCTGACGTGCGAGAAAGCGGGAGACGGGGCTGGCGTCCGGCGGTGGTCGGAGGTTGCGGTCGCCGGGTGCGTGGGCCTGGGTCAGGGTGCGCACGGCTTCCTCGGGCGAGAACGCGGGCATCCGCCGGCGCAGCGTGGCTGAAACGCCGGCCTCCGGGGGGCGCAGAACGCAGAGAGCGGCGAGGACCGCTTCGGCCGAGGGCGGCGCCGGCGTCGACGTGCTCACGCCGGTCGCTCCGAGCGCCGGGCGCGCCATGCGAGGCCGGCGAGTGTGGCGGAGAGCAGGAGGCAGGCGGCCGATGCCCAGATCGTGAGTTCGCGTCGGCCGTCCTCGGTCGTGCCGGGCGCGCCGGGGACGGGTCCAGACCGTGATTCGAGCGGGCGGGGCTCGCAGAGCGTCTCCGGGCCGAGCATGTGCCGCGCGAAGGCGCAGGCGCCCGTTGCGACGCCTGGAGCCGCATCGGGCAGGTGCCAGACGGTGACGGCCGCGGCCCCGGTGCCGGCGTGCGCCTCGGCCGCGATGACCCCGGGACGTCGGAGCAACGCCGTCTCGAGCGCCACACCGGCGCGCCGGCGGCCGTAAGCGGCGGCCTCCGTCGGGCCGAGAACGAGCCGCGGGGGCTCCGGCGGGCGTCGACGGTCGAGACCGAGCGCCTGCAGGACCGCGCGCCCCGCGTCGGCGTGTGCGACGGGCACGCGCAGGCCGCCGGCCGGGCCCGGCACGACGGGTACCTCCGGCCCCAGCGCGGTCTGCAGGGCGTGGTGCGCCGCCGCCTGGCGTCCGGCGCCGACGGAGAGTTCGACCGACGCGTCGCAGCCTGTCGCGAGTACCCACGCGACGCTGGCCGGCATCCATCGTCGAGACCGTGCGCGCGTCACGTCGCGTCCCCCGCGAAGGCGAGCCGAAGCCCTTCCAGAATCCGGACGTGCGCCCGCGAGACCGAGGACCGGCTCATGCGCCTGCGCTCGGCGAGGCGCGACCCCGAGTCCCCGGAACCGCTGAAGTCGTAGACGGCGTGGACGACTTCCCGGTCGTCGTCGGGGAGGGCTTCGAGGGCGCGCTCCAGGTTGGTTTGCAGCTCTGCCGCCTCCAGCGCCACGTCGGGCTCGATGGCCGGGCCGAGCGCCGAGAGCGTCGCCTCGGTCAGGAAGGCCATGGCGAGGCGGGCGACTGCGTCCGCCAGCGCCGCGGGATCGTCTTCGACCTCGCCCGCGACGGGGCCCACGTCCTCGAGAACCTCGTGCGCGATCGCCTGCCGCCGCACGTCGTCCCACCCTCTTCGCCCGAGCCAGCCCTGATGGCGCAGGGCGTCGAACATCGCGCCGCGGATGCGTCGGCGCGCGAAGAGGTCGAACGGGATGCCCCGGTGAACGTCGAAGCGGTCGCGGGCCTCGAGAAGGCCAACGTGCCCGTGGCCGACCAGGTCTTCCAGCGCGTAGGCATCACGCGGCAACAGACGATGAACCCGGCGGGCTTCCGCTCGGACCAGCCCCAGGAGCGACTCGGACAACTCCATGCGTCACCGCTTCAGGGGAAAATGCCGCGCTCCCGGTAGACGTTCTGAATGCGCTCGAGCGCGTGGACGTAGGCGGCGGTTCGATTGTCGAGCCGCCGTTCCCGCGCGAGGCGCCGCACCGTGGCGTACGCATGGACGAGGGTTCGGTGGAGGCGCTCGTCGACCTCGTCGAGCGTCCAGGCCTCGGCCCGTCGATTCTGAAGCCATTCGAAGTAGCTGACGGTCACGCCGCCGGCGTTCGCGAGAATGTCCGGCAGGATGTCGATGCCGCGCTGAGCGAGCACACGCTCCCCCTCGCTGTCCGTCGGGCCGTTCGCCCCCTCGACGACGACCTTGCAGCGCAGCCGTGCGGCCGTCTCCGCGGTGATTTGCTTCTCGAGCGCGGCCGGAATGAAGAAGTCGCAGTTCGTCGCAAAGAACTCTGCTGCGGAGATTTCGTCGCCGCCCGAGAACCCTCTGACGCCGCCCGTCTGCTGGACGTGCTCTGCCAGGCGTGCGGGGTGGAGGCCCTCGCCCGCCCCGATGGCCCCCGAGTCGTCCTGGACCGCCACGAGGCTCGCGCCGAGCCGTGAGAGCAACCGTGCGACGTGCGCGCCGACGTTGCCGTATCCCTGCAGCGCAAAGGTGCAGCCATCGAGCGGGAAGTGGTTCTCCCGCGCCCATTCCTGAATGACGTAAACGAGTCCCTGGCCCGTCGCCTTCTCGCGGCCCTGACTCCCGCCCGAGCTGAGCGTCTTGCCGGTGACGCAGCCCCGGACCGCGTTCTTCCGGTCCTGCGGGACGAAGTTCATGTAGGTGTCCATGACCCACACCATGGTTTGTCCGTTGGTGCCGACGTCCGGTGCGGGGATGTCGTGGTCGGGCCCGATGTTGTTGCCGAGCGCGTGAGTATACCGCCGGGTGATGCGCTCGAGCTCGGCCGCGCTGTGGCACCGGGGATCGAACTTG
Organism: Myxococcota bacterium; assembly: GCA_023150895.1. Lineage (GTDB taxonomy): Bacteria > Myxococcota_A > Bradymonadia > UBA7976 > UBA1532 > CAINDO01. The sequence goes on from JAKLJY010000010.1 coordinate 63,292, forward strand.
ATCCCGCCCATCGCCCCGCCGAAGGGGACCTCCACCACGGCACACTTCCAGGTCATCCAGGCCGCGAGGGCTTTGACCTCGTCGAGGTGCACGTCTCGATGAAACCGAAGTCCGCCCTTGAACGGGCCCATGATGTTGTTGTGCTGAATGCGGTACCCCTTGAAGAGACGGAATGAGCCATCGTCCATCTTCACGGGGAAGTTCACGATGAGTTCGTTCTTGGGCTGCAGCAGGATCGTATGGACCTGCGGATCGAGGTTCATCGCCGCGGCGGCCCTCTCGAGCTGCCCGATTGCGATGTCGTAGGCGTTCATCGTCCCGTTGTCTCCCGTGGGTCCGTGCGGCGCGCCCGAGCCCCGTGAGCGCCGCCGTGCGCGGGGATCTATCGCAAACGCATCGCGCCCGTGCAAGGCTCGTCCGCCTCGGAAGTGTGTTAGGCTCGTGCACCCGCTGCTCAACGGACGGCTTGGATGACCCGCGTCGATCTCGTCTCAGGCGCCCTCCCGGCGACCGCCACCGACGGTGTGAAACCGACGCCCGGCGCTTTGGCCCCGGCCGCCGTGGGCGCCGTCGCCGCCCCCGCCGCGCCGTCGGCTCCGGCGGCGGTCCTCGGCGCCGCGTTCGAGCGTCTCCGTGACGTGGCGCGTGCCCATCCCGGGGCCTCGCCCGAGACCTGGGTCCGCGAGGCCGTGACGGCGACGCTGGAGACCCGCCTGCCGACGGTGGGCGGGGCCGTGCGCGGGCGCCTCGCCGACCAGATCACCCAGGCGTTGCTGGACGATCCCGGGACGCGTCAGCGCCTCGCGCGCCTCTTGGGTGACCCGGCGTGAGGCCGCTCGGCGGGTGGCTCTGCACGGGGTTGCTGGCGACGCCGGCGCTCACGTTGGCCGCCGAGCGTGCGCCGGTCGCGGTCATCGCCGGTCAGGATGCCGACGATCCGCGGGTGGTGGCGGCGGTCTGGGCCATTCGGGCGGCCATGGAGCGGGCCCCCGACGTCGCCCCGGTCTCGATCGACGAACGCCTCGGCGAGGATCGCGAGCCGCCGGCCGAGGCGGGTCGGGCGGCGCTCGTGGAGGGCCGTCAGGCGTTCGGCGACCTCGATCTCGAGCGGGCCGCTCGGGCGCTCGAGGCGGCGGCGCGGCTCCTCGTCCCACTGCCCGACCGGAAGCTTGAGGCCGTCGAGGCCCTCGACCTCCTGGCGCAGACCCGTGCGGCCGCACGCGACGAGGCCGGCGCGGCGGCGGCGTACCGCCGACTCGTCGTGCTCGATCCGGAATTCGAACCCGACATCGAAGCCCTCGGACCGACCGTCGCCAAGGCCTGGCGCAGCGCCGCGGCGGCGCTCGCTGGACCGCCCCCCGGTCCGCTCCGCGTCGAGTCGTCCATGGCACCGGCGGCGGTCTTCGTGGACGGGCGCTTCGCCGGGGTCACGCCCCATCTGATTCGCCGGCCCGATTCGGCGCCGCTGTCCCTCGAGCTTCGCGCAGACGGCTTCGCCCCCTGGCGCCGCACGGTGACGCTGCGCCCCGGGCAGAGTGCGGCCCTCGAGCCCGCGCTCGAACCGCTCGGGCGCTCGCCGCTCCTGTACGACATCCTGGAGAAGCTGCCGGAGCAGATGGACCGGGAAACGACCGGTCCGGCCCTCAAGGACCTCCGATCACTGCTCTTCGCCGAGCAGGCCGTGCTCGTCGCGGTGCGGGGCGGGGACGTGCAGGCGGCGCTCTTCGACCTCAAGCTCGGGCGACGGGTGCGGTCGCTCCGCTACAGCCCCGCCGGCGGCACGGCGACGGTGTCCGACGGCTCGGCCATCGTCGAAGCACTCTATGCGGGGGTCGACGCGCTCGCGCCGGGTACGACGGAGCTCGCCGAGGAGCCGGAGACCCTCGACGCCGGCGGACGAGGACGCCTCGTCGACGCATGGTGGTTCTGGCCGGCCGTCGGCGTCGCGGCGGCGACCGCCGTGGCCGTGCCCATCATCGTCCTGTCCGGCGACGACGACACGGCCATCCGGGAACGTGATGGTGAAGGAGCGGTCGTCCTGCGCTTCTGAGCCGGCGAGCACGGCCCGTCGGCCGAGGTCAGGGCTCGATGTGACGGATCATCGCCGTCTCACCCGGCCGCACTTCCACGGTGAACGTGCGGCGATAGGGTTTCGGCTCGGATTCGCGGATGAGCACGACCCGGTAAGTCGCCGGGCCGAGTTCGTGTTTGTAGAGCGGCGTCTCGCCGACCTGCTCATCGTTGATGTACGCGACGGCCGCGGGTTTCGCGAGCACGCTCAGATAGCCCGGCCCGACGGGGACGACCTTGATCTCGGGCGGGGCGTCGGTGGCCGGGGCCGCCGTCGCCGGCGCGGCTGGATCTTCGGGGGGCGCGTCCTCGCCCCGCTGCGACGCCGGTCGGGTGCCGGCCGCCGGCGGTCGGGGGCGCCAGGTCGAGGCGGCGACCGGTGCCGCCGTCTCCGGCGCGCGGGCCGCTTGCTCGAAATCGAAGCTCACGGTGATCTCGGCATCGCCGAAGAGGCCGACGGACTCCCGCTGGGGCGGGTAACCGGAAAGTTCGGCGATGGCCGTGTAACCGCCGCCGTTGTCGAGGCCTTCGAACGCCGTCGGGGTGCTGCCGATGACCTGACGGTCGCCCGTGGCCGACTCCAGCGTAATGCGGGCCCCCCGCGGATTGCTGACGAAACGCAGGTTGACCTTCGCCGGGGCGAGCCGAATCGTCTTGACGGCGACGAGCTGGCCGCCGACCGCCGTGACGCGGCCTTTGTAGGGGAGATAGCCGGTCTTTTCGAGGCGAATCTCGTGCTCGCCCGGGGTGAGACCCGTGACCCGCATGGGCGTCTGGTCGGCCTCCACGCGGCCGTCGATCGTCACCTGAGCCCCGCCGGGCTCACTCGCCAACTCGAGACCCGTGTCGTCCGACCGCTGCGCGGGGGAGAGGTTGATCGTCAGCTTCTGCTCGGTCCCGGGTTCGAGCAGCAGGTCTTGCGCGTGGGGCTTGTAGCCCTCGGCCTCGACTCTCAGGTGGCGCGTTCCGGCGGTCACGCCGTCCGTCGAAAACGGCGTCGCGCCCTGATGCAGCAAGGCGTTGTCGAGGAAGATCGTCACCGCGCGCGGTGTGGTCTCGAAGGTCAGCCGCGCCGGGGCCGACTGACCGCTCAGGGCCATCCAGACGATGACCCCCGCCACGAGGAGGGCGACCGCGGTGATGCCGATCAGGGCCGCGACGCGTCCATCGCCCGCGCGCCGGGCCGGCAGCGTGGCCTGGGCAGGCAGGAGCAGCTCGGTGTCCGACAGCGCGGGCCGCGCTTCGCTGGGAAGGGGGCCCGCCGGGGCGGCCGCCGGGGCGCCGAACGCCGGGGGATCGCGGTGGGCGGGGGGTGTCCCCTGCACGTCCTGCACCGCAATGATGTCCGACGGCTTCTGGTCCCAGATGGAGGTCTCGACCTCGTCGTCCTCCCACGAAAGCGACGGGAGCTGGGCCTTGAACGCGGGCCCGGTGCCGGCGCGCGGCGGGGGCGGGGCGTCGTTCGGCGTCGGCAGCGTGTCCGGCTCGCGGACGATGCCCGGCGTCGAGGACGCGCGGCGGGCCTCGGGGATGTTCTCCCGGGCGTACTCCCGGAAGGCCTGGAGTTTGCGCTGCTCGTCGCGGAAGTCCGCGTCGAACGTGCGCTTCATCCAGCCGCTGAGATCCTTGCGGGCGTAGAACGAGCCCGACTGGTACAGGAACTTCTGCAGGGCGTCCTGGAGCTCGGCCGCGCTCTGGTAGCGCTCCTCGGGGCTGCGGGAGAGCGCCTTGAGGACGATGCGCTCGAGCTCCGGCGGGATGTCCCGGTTGAGGGAGGCCGGCCGCCGGATGTCGACGTTGCGGACCTTTTCGAGGGTCGAGAAGTCGCTCTCACCCTGGAAACACCGCTCGAGCGTCAGCAACTCGAAGAGCACGACACCGAGCGAGAAGATGTCGGAGCGGCGGTCGATGGGCCGGCCCCGCACCTGCTCGGGGCTCATGTACCCGAACTTGCCCTTGAGAATGCCCGCCTGCGTCTTGCTCGCCTTGCCCGCCGCCTTGGCGATGCCGAAGTCGATCAGCTTCACCTCGCCGTCGTAGCTCACGATGATGTTCTGCGGCGAGACGTCGCGATGGACGAGGTTCAGGGCCTCCTGGCGTTCGTTCTTTTTGTTGTGCGCGTATTCGAGGGCCTCGCAGACCTCCTTGACGATGTGACACGTCATGGGGATGTCGATGCGCTCGTTGCGCTTGCGCACGCGATCAAACAGGGCGCGGAGGTCCTTGCCCTGCACGAACTCCATCGCGATGAAGTAGGAGTTCTCCGCGTTTCCGAGCTCGAAGATCTGCCCGATGTTGGCGTGGTTCAACTGAACCGCGATCTTCGCTTCGTCGATGAACATCTCGATGAACTCCTGGTCCTCCGAGATGTTGGGGAGCACGCGTTTGACCGCGAAGAGGCGCTCGAAGCCTTCGACCCCGTACGAGACGCCCTTGAACACCTCGGCCATGCCGCCGATGTTCACGCGCTCGATGAGGTAGTAATTGCCGAATTTGAGCGGATCGCGCAAACGGGTTTCCCGACCGAAATCCTGGGAAAAATCAGCGCGGGACGTTATGGGATGCGGCGCGGCAAGTCAACGCGCAGGCGCAGTCCCCTTGCCCCGGGACGTCAGTTCGTGAGGGCCTCGGCCGGTTCGAGGCGGGCAGCCGCGTTGGCGGGGAAAAACGCCCCGAAGACGCAGAAGAGCGCGGCGAAGCCGACCGCCGTCGGCCACAGCCACACGGGGAAGAGGAAAAAGGTGTCCGGCTTGTACGGGAAGTCGGGCAGGCGACCCCCGAGGAGGTCGGCGGCCTGCGCGGCCCCGAAGCCGAGGGCGGCGCCCGTCACGCCGGCGAGCAGGCCGATGACGAGGGCCTCGCTGAGGATGATCGCCCGCACGTCGCCGCGGCTCGCGCCGACGGCGCGCATGACGCCGATCTCCCGCTTTCGCTGGAACACGATCATGTAGAACGTGTGGCTGATGTTCACCGCCGCGATACCGACGATGATCACGCTGATGAGCGAGAAGACGAGCGTGATGATGTTGATGAGCATGCCGGCCTGCTCGGCGCGCTCCGTCTTGTCCGCGAGGTCGAACCCGGCGTCCTTGACCTGTTTGGCGATGCGCGGCACCTGCCCCTGATCGTTCACCTGCAGGAGCATGCTCTGGTAGGTGCGGGCGGCCTCTTCGCCGGCGAAGCGCGCGTTGAGGCGCTTGACGACCCCGAGCGGAATCGTCGCGCCGAGGGCGATGGCCTTGTCGCTGAACCCGACGAGTCGGAGCCGGCGGGTGATGGGCTTGGCGTTCTGCGAGGCGCCGAGGAAGCTCTTGCCGAAGGTGACGTTGACCTGGAAGCCGAGGATGGCGCCCTGCGAGAGGCGGGGCAGTTTGCGGCTCGTCGAGGTGAAGGCCGTGGCGAGGCTGCCGTTGTAGAGCTCGAGCAGGTGGTGGCTGACGATGGCCGGGATCGGCCGTTCGCAGCGCCCGGTGTCCTCCGCACAATAGGTGTCCCCCGGGCACCCGGCCGCGGCCTCGTCGTCGACGTAGGTGCAGGCCTGCCCGACGCAGGCCCCGCCTTCGCAGGTGCGCCCCGGACCGCACTCGGCGGCGCCCGTGCAGGCCTGCGGGGCGTCCGGATCGGCGAACGCGCCGGCGTCGGGCAGCTCCGCGGCGACGAGGCTCGGATCGACCCCGTCCGCGATGAGCTCGAACCACATGTCCTTGCCGAGGAACTTCTTGCCGCCCCACCCGCGCGACGGGAACGTGAACTTCATCTTGGGGAACACCCCGTCGACGCCGGGGAGGGTGGCGAGCTCGGACGCGACCTGATCGTCGAGCGCGCGGGTGCCGCCGAGGCCGAGGAACGAGTCCGTCTGCGTCAGGCCCGTGTCGAAGGTGCGCCGGGTGATCTCGATCTGGTTGGCGATGAAGATCTTGCCGAGCACGACCTGCTTGATGCCCTGCCCGAGCCCGATGAAAAAGACGAACGTCGCGACACCGACGACGATGCCGATGCCGCTCATGAAGAAGCTCTTCTTCGAGCGGGCGGCGTTCTGACGGACCAGGGAGGCGATGGCGGCGGGTTTCACGCGGTCGCCCCCCCGGCCGTCGCCTCGGTGCCGTCGCTGACGATGCGGCCGTCTTCAATCCGGATGACGCGCCGCGCCGCCGACGAGACGCGGGTCTCGTGCGTGATGATGACCACGGTGTAGCCCTCGGCGTTGAGCGAGCGGAACGTCTCGATGATCTGCTGGCCGGTCGTCGAGTCGAGGCTGCCCGTCGGCTCGTCGCACAGCAGGATGCGGGGCTTGAAGAAGAGGGCGCGGGCGATGGCCACCCGCTGTTTCTGCCCGCCGCTGAGGTTGCGGGGCGTCTCGCCGACCTTGTGGCCGAGCCCGACGTGCTCGAGCGCCTCGCGGGCGCGCTGCCGGGGGTCGCCGGCGAAGGGGGCGCGCGTGAAGTGAAAGGGCAGGAGCACGTTCTGCTCGCACGTCAAGTGGTCGAGCAGGCTGAACTGCTGAAAAACGAACCCGATGTGCCGATTGCGGAACGCGGCCAGCGCGGCGTCGGACAGGCCGTGCAGGTCGTTGCCGGCGACGGTCACGGTGCCCGTATAGCTCCGGTCGAGACCACCGAAGATGTTGAGCAGCGTCGTCTTGCCGGAGCCCGAGGTGCCGACGATGGCACACAGCTCACCCTCGGTGATGTGCAGGTCGATGTCCCGCAGGGCATACTCCTCGCGGGCGGCCGTGCGGTAGCGTTTGCTGACCTTGTCCAGGCGGATCATGGGCGGGTTGTAACCCGCGCCCCGGGTGCTGTACAGGAGTGTCCGACGCGTTCCCGTCCGAATCGAAAGGTCCTGCCATGCGCGCCGTCGCCCCCCGCTCCCTTCTGCCGCTCGTGTTCGCCGGCCTCGCCGGCCTGCCGTCAACCGCCGCCGCCGAGATGGACGCCGGGCCGTTTGCCGAGGGCAGCATCCGCATCTCGGCCATCGTGGGCGTGGCGCAGCAGATCGACAACACCGCGTTCATCCTCGGCGCCGGCGCGGGGTACTACATCGTCGACGGGCTCGAGCTCGGCCTCGAGGGCGAGTACTGGATCAACTCCGACCCGTCGATCTCGAAGATCAGCCCCAATGCGCGGTACGTGCTCTGGTTCGTGCCGGTGCTGAAACCCTACGTCGGGGCGTTCTACCGCCATCTCTTCGTCGGCGCGCCCTTCGACGACATGGACTCGCTCGGCGGGCGCGCGGGCGCTTTCTGGGTCAGCGGCGGCGGTTCGTACTTCGGCGGCGGCGTCGTCCACGAAATCTACGTGAAGGGCTGCGAAGGCGACGACTGCAGCGAGACCTACCCCGAGATCGTCCTCTCGTTCAGCTTCTGAGCCGGCCATGACCGCCCCCGGCGACTTTCGCTCCGACACGGTCACGCGGCCGACGGCCGGCATGCTGCGTGCGATGACCGAGGCGTCCGTCGGCGACGACGTCTTCGGGGACGACCCCACGGTCGCCGCGCTCCAGGCCCGCGCGGCGGCCCTGCTCGGGGTCGAGGCGGCCCTCTTCGTGCCGAGCGGCACGATGGCGAACCAGATCGCGATGCTGACCCACTGCCGCCCGGGCGACGACGTCCTCGTGGGGGAAGGCTCGCACAGCTACCTCTACGAGGGCGGGGGGGGCGCGGCGCTCGCCGGCGTGCAGTTCACCCTCGTCGGCACGGGCGGGCTCTTCGACGCGGCGGAGCTCCTCGCCGCGGTCAAGGGCCCGGACGCCAGCGGCCACGCACCGCCGACGCGCCTGCTGATGCTGGAGAACACGCACAACCGCGGCGGCGGTCGCATCTGGGCGCCCGATCGATTTGCCGCGGTCGTGGCCGCCGCGCGCAGCCGCGAGCTGGCCATCCACCTCGACGGGGCGCGGCTTTTCAACGCCGCGGTGGCGACGGGCCTGCCGCCGTCCACCTGGGCCGCCCGGGTCGACTCGGTGTCGTTCTGTCTCTCGAAGGGGCTCGGCTGCCCGGTCGGCTCGCTCCTGTGCGGCAGCGAGGCCTTCGTCCGTCGCGCACACCGCTATCGCAAGATGCTCGGCGGGGGCATGCGGCAGTCCGGTCTGCTGGCGGCGGCCGGTCTATATGCGCTCGAGCACCACATCGAACGCCTCGCCGAAGACCACCGGCGCGCGCGGCGCCTCGCGGAGGGACTCGCCCGGTTGCCCGGCCTGCGAATCGATCCGGCGGGCGTCGAAACGAACATCGTCATCGCCGAGCTCGAGCCCGGCGCACCGACCCCCGCGGCGTTCTGCGCGGCCCTCGCCACAGCCGCCCGGGCGCTCCCGTTCGGGCCCCGGGCCGTGCGGTTCGTCACGCACCTCGACGTGACCGACGCCGACGTCGAGCGCGCCCTGAGTGCCGCCGCGTCCGTCCTGGGGGAGGGTCGCGGGCCGTGACGCGGCGCGGGCTTGCCGGGCTGCTGGCCCTGGTCCTCGTCGTCACGGGCTGCGCGGGCGATGGCGCGCGGCGCCGGCGCATCGAGCAAGACGCCCGCTACGCCGCGGCCGAGCGCGCGTTCAGCAACCGGGCCCATGCAGAGGCCGAGCGCCTCTTTCTCGAGGTCGGCGCCGATGCGGCCGCCGCCGGCGATGCACCGACGGTCGCGCTGGCGGCCTACCGGCGGGCGCAGATCCGCGAGCGCGCAGGCCGTTTCGACGAGGCCCTGGCCCTGTATCGCGAAGCCGAAGGGCAGCGCGGGACGGAGCGCGCCGCCTTCGCCGCGTGGCGGCAGGCGAAGCTGATGATCGAGGGGCATGGGCGCCTCGTGGAGGGGCGGGCGGCCCTGATGCGGGTCATCGACACCTATCCGACGTTCTCCGCGGCGGACAAGGCGGCGAAGTACCTGGGCATTCGCCGGCAGGAGGCCGAGCGACACGATCGACGCAACGACGTGGAGATCGTCCGCTGGATGCGCGCGGCGGCCGACCGTCACCGCGACGCGACGGTGGGCGACAACCTGCTCTTTTTCGCCGCCTGGGCGCAGGTCTTCCGGTTGGGCGACCTCGGTGGCGCCCGGGACACCCTGCGGACGCTCGCCGAGCGATACCACGTCACGCCGCTGCTCGACGACGCGCTCTTTCTGCTCGCGGCGATCGAACGTCGACAGGGGCGCATCGACGAGGCCGTCGAGGTCTACGAGGCCCTGCTGCGCCTCCGCGTGGATCAGGACTATCTCGTCGGCGACTTCAGGGCGAAACGCCTCGACGACGCCGCCCTCGCCGTCGGCCTCGTTCACCTGCACCTGCGCCGGGACGCAAGCGCGGCCATCGCTGCGTTTCGACGCGTCATCGACGAGTTCCCGACCTCGGTCTTCCGGGATGACGGCTTCTGGGGCCTCGCCGTCGCGCAGGCGGCGGCGGGCGACGACGCGGCGGCCCGTGACACGCTGCGCGGCCTGTTGCGGGAGCGACCCGACTCCCGCTTCGCGCGCCGGGCGACGGACGTCCTGGATGGCCGCGCCGCGTTCCCGCCGCCCGATCCGGCGAGCGCGCGCACGTCGCTGGCGCACCCGTCGGGAAAGGGCGAGCTGTGATCCGCTGCGAGGGGCTGACCCTGCGCTACGGGCGCACCACCGTGCTCGACGACGTCGGGTTCGAGGTGCCGACGGGCAAGACCCTCGGCCTCATCGGGGCAGGCGGCGCCGGCAAGACCTGTGTCCTGAAGCTCATCTGCGGGCTCATCCGACCGCAGGCCGGGCGCATCCTGGTCGACGACGACGAGATCACCGCGCTCGACGAGACGGCGCTCATGGCCGTCCGGGGCCGCATCGGCATGATCTTCCAGAACTACGCGCTCTTCGACTTCCTGAACGTGGGGGACAACATCGCGTTTCCCCTCGTGCAGCAAGGCGGCGTCCCGGCCGACGAGATTCGGGCGCGCGTCACCCGCCGGCTCGCGCAGGTCAGCCTGCCGGGCATCGAAGCACGGATGCCGTCGGACCTCTCGGGGGGCATGAAGAAACGGGTGTGCCTGGCCCGGGCCATCGTCCACGATCCGCCCATCATGCTCTGCGACGACCCCACGGCCGGCCTCGATCCCGTCACGACGAACCGCATCTTCCTCCTGCTGAAACACCTGCAGGCCGAGAATGCCGCGACGGCGATCATCGTGAGCCACGAGGTCGGTTATCTGCGACCGATCTGCGACGAGTTCGTGATGCTCGACCACGGGCGGGTCATCTTCCGAGGCACGGCGGAGGCGGGCCTGGCCCACGCGGACCCGCGGGTACGACAGTTTCTGAGTGGCGAGGTGGTCGATTGAAGCCGCTCACGCCCCTGCTCGGGCTCGTCGCGCGCCTCGGCGCCGCGTTCATGGGCCTCGCCGAGATCGTCGGGGGCCTCGCGCTCTTCTCGGCGCAGATCGGGCGCGCGTGTCTGCGTCCGCGCCTCGATGGTTTCGAAACGTGGCGCAATTTCTACCGGGTCGGCGTCAAGTCGCTGCCCATCGTGGCCACGACGGCAGCGTTTGCCGGTGCGACGGCGGTCATCCAGACCGGCCACAACGTCGTGAAGTTCCGGGCGTACGAGGTCGTGGGCTGGGCGTTCGGCTACAGCGTCTTCCGGGAGATCGGCCCGTTGCTCATCGGCCTGATGTTCTCGGGACGGGTCGGCGCCAACAACACCGCCGAGCTCGGCACCATGAAGGTCACCGAGCAGGTCGACGCGCTGCGCACGCTGGCCATCGACCCCATCGACTACCTCGTGCTGCCCCGCATTCTGGCGATGGTCGTCATGATGACCCTGCTCAACGTGGTCGGGGACGTCTTCGCCCTCATCGCCGGCATCGCGACGAGCCGCTTCATGCTCGGCGTCGACCCCTGGGTCTTCTGGAACAGCTTCATCGAGTACGTGACGCTGACGGACTTCTTCAACGGCGTGGCCAAGGCCGCCGGGTTCGGGGTGGCCATCGGCCTCGTGAGCTGCCACTTCGGCCTGAGCGTCACCGGCGGGGCCATCGGCGTCGGACGCGCCGTGAACGCGAGCGTGGTGGCCTCGGCCGTCGGCATCTTCGTCATCGACTACTTCATTACCTACTTGTTGAAGTAGGCGCGGCACCCCATGGGACTCCTCCGGTTCGTTCTCGAAGAGCTCCGCGGCATCGCCCGCACGTTCGGGTTGACGCTGTACTACGTCTTCCGGGGCCGCTGGCGCTGGGCGCCCGTCCTCGAACAGATGTTTCAGGTCGGCAACCGCAGCGTCTTCTTCATCCTGGTGACGATGGGGTTCCTGGGCGCGATCCTGAACTTCCAGACCGGCTTTCAGGCCATGCGCCTCTTCGGTGACACGTCGCTGCTCGGCGCTGCGACCCTGCCATTGCTCGTCCGGCAGCTCGGGCCGACGCTCTGCGGGCTGATGGTCGCGATCCGGGTGGGCACGGGCATCGCCGCCGAGATCGGCAGCATGGTCGTGACCGAGCAGGTCGACGCGCTGCGGATGTGCAACGCGCAGCCCGTCGACTACCTGATCAAACCCCGGTTCATCGCGTGTACGATCATGGTCCCGGTGCTCTGGGTCATCGGGACGACCATCGCGTTTCTGTGCGGCATGTATGTGACGTGGGCGTCGTTCCACACCATCCCGGCGACATACATGAACTTCGATCTGATCCGGCTGCCGGACGTCGTCGAGGGGGCGAGCAAGGCCCTCGTTTTCGGGATGGTCATCCCGGTGATCGCCGGGCATAGCGGCTTTGCGGCCCGGGGCGGCAGCGAAGGGGTCGGCTCGGCGACGACGCAGGCCGTCGTCAACGCCAGCCTGGCGGTCATCGCACTCGACTTCCTGCTCGGCGGCATCGCGTTCCTGTTCAAGACGGCGGGCCTCTGATGATCGAGTTCATCGACATCCACAAGGCGTTCGGCGCCAACAAGGTGCTCGACGGGGTCTCAATCACCGTCCAGACGGGCCAGATCCTGTTCATCATCGGCAAGTCGGGGGCCGGCAAGAGCGTGCTCGTCAAGCATCTCGTCGGTCTGATTCGTCAGGATGCCGGACGCATCCTGTTCGAAGGCACGGACATCACGAACTATCGCGAAAAAGACTTCTACGAGATGCGCAAACGCTGTGCCATGGTCTTCCAGCACAGCACGCTCTTCGACAGCATGACCCTGATCGAGAACGTCGCCTTGCCCATTCGCAAGCATCGCGGCGTCTCCCGGGCAGAGGCCCTCGAGCAGGCCCATGCGAAGCTTGCGCTCGTGCACATGGATCACCTCGCCGACCGGGCGCCGGGGGAGATCGGCGACGGTCTGCGTAAGCGGGTCGCCATCGCCCGGGCGTTGACGCTCGACCCCGAATATGTCGTTTTCGACGAGCCGACGACGGGGCTCGATCCCGTCAGCGCCGTGCGGGTGGACCGACTGATACGGGAAATGTCGGATCGCACGGGCGTGACGAGCATCGTCGTCAGCCACGATTTGCGCAGCATCTTCGGCATCGCGGACCGGATCGTGATGCTGTATCAGGGCAAGGTTCTGCTCGACGGATCGCCTTCGGAGTATCGTCGCTGCGAGAACCCGGTCGTGCGGCAGTTCGTCAATGGCCTGCCCGAAGGACCCATGGAGCTATGAACGAACGCAACATGCAGATCAAAGTCGGCGCGTTGATCCTGGTAGCCCTCGGGCTCCTGGTGGGTTTCGTGCTGTTGCTCGGCTCCTTCAGCGTCGGCGCGGTGCGCAGCTACTTCATCGAGGTCGCGGACTCGGGCTCGGTCCTGCGGGGCGCGCCGGTGAAGATCGCCGGCGTCCGGGCTGGGCGGGTCGAAGACGTCGAGTTCCTCGTCGCCCGCAACGCCCGCAAGAGCGCGGCCGAGTCCGAGGGCGAGCTGCCGATCAACGTGCGCCTCCGGATCACGGTCGCGGAGAACATGGCGGCCGCCGTGCGTCGCGACTCGGAGTTCTACATCACCACGCAGGGCGTCCTCGGCGAGAAGTACGTCGAGATCGTGCCCGGGACCGAGGCGTCGCCGGAGTGGGCCGACGGCGCGTACATTCGCGGTCGCGATCCGGCTCGGATCGACCTTCTCTTCGCCAAGGCGGGCAGCATCCTCGCCAAGGTCGAGGCGGCGTTTGCCGGCAGCGAAGGGCTCAACCTCGGTGAACTCGCCCGCTCGCTCATCAAACTCGTGAAGAACGTCGACGAGATCCTGACGGACAACAAGACCCGCCTGACGTCCATCGCCACGAACGTCGAGCAGGCGACGGGTGACGCGGCCGGCCTCGCGAAGTACCTGCGCGAGGGCGTCGGCTCGTCCGAGAACGTCGGGGCCATCGTGCAAAACGTCAAATCGTTGAGCGCCACCGCCGCCACGGAGGCCAAACCGCTCATCGCCACGGCGCAGCGCACCATGAAGAACGTCGACGAGTCCGTCGTCGTCCTCAAAGACGTCGTCGAGAAGAATCGCGGGCACATCGACGTCGCGCTCGCCAACCTCGAGCCCATCACACAGCATGCCCGGACGGTCATGCGGGACGCCGCTGCCCTCACCGCCGGCGTCAGCACGGGGCGCGGCACCATCGGGCAGCTCATCATCGACCAGGAGATCTACGACGATCTCAAGGAGATGCTGCGCGACCTGAAGCGCCACCCGTGGAAGATGCTCTGGCGGGAGTGAGCCGGACCCCGCGCCGCCGAGGTGCGGCGGGACTTTACGGCCCGTGTGCCCGGCCGCCATACTGCCCGCAACCTTCGTTCAGCAGGGGTCCCGTGCGCTTCGTGTCCATTGGCCGATTCGCTTTCGTCGCCTTCGTCACCCTCGTCGGCGCCCGCGCCGCGTCCGCCTCGGACCCCGTCGGCGGCTTCCGGATGCCGCCGTCGGCCGTGATCATCGAGGGGGAGCGCGTCGCCGTCGCCTGGAACGATGGCGACTCGTTCGGATTCATGGAGGGCAAGTATGTCCGGCAGAGGGTGCGGTTGATGGGCTTCAACGCGCTCGAGAGCTACGGTCCCCTGCACGCATGGGGCAAGTGGACGCCCATGGAGCTCTACAAGGTGACGAAAGCGGCCACTCGTTTCGCCCGGACGAGGGTCTGGAACTGCGCGTGGGAAGGCAAGAAGGACCACTACGGTCGAATGCTCGTCTACTGCCGCGACCTCGTGGAGGCGATGGTCTCGGAGGGGTACGGACACGTCTACGCGCTCGAGCCCCCCGTGGACGAGGGGCTCGTCGGCCTGCAACACGAAGCGATGGCCGCGCGCCGCGGCATGTGGGCCAAGGGCGTCCCGGAGGGACTCGTCACCAGCCTGCACAGCGTCTCGGAGGCCGGCGGAGGCAAGGGGAAGACCTACGACCGGGTGATCTCACCCAAGACCGGGCTCTCGAAGGCCTATCAGCACGAGAACGCGTACGGTCTGTGCCAGAAGGTGTGCCACGAGGGCTCGTGCATGATCTACGTGCCGTTCGAGAAGCGGTACGGCCTCGAACGCGCCGACTGCGTCCGCACCAAGGGACTCTGGTAGCGGCCGTCAGACCTCGATGAGCGTCGCGACGCCTTGCCCGACGCCGACGCAGAGCGATGCGACGCCGAGGCCGCCGCCCCGCGCGCGCAGCGCGTGAATCAGCGTCGTGAGGATGCGGGCGCCGCTGCAGCCGAGCGGATGACCGAGGGCGATGGCCCCGCCGTTCACGTTGACCCGGGCCTCATCGAGACCGAGCTCCCGGATGACCGCCAGCGACTGGGCGGCGAAGGCCTCGTTCAGCTCGAAGAGCGCAACGTCGCCGACCGCGCGACCCGCCTTGGCGAGGCACTTCCGGACCGCGGGGACGGGTCCGATGCCCATGACGCGGGGGTCGACCCCGGCCTCACCCGTCGAGACGAGGCGCGCCAGGGGCGCACGACCCAGGGCGGCGGCTCGTTCGGCGGACATGAGGACCAGCGCCGCTGCGCCGTCGTTCAAGGTGCTGCTGTTGCCGGCCGTCACCGAGCCGCCCTTGCGGAACGCGGCGCCGAGGCGAGAGAGCGCCTCGAGGGAAGTGTCCCCGCGAGGGCCTTCGTCCTGGGCGACGACCACGGGCGGACCTTTGCGTTGCGGGAGGGCGACCGGGTAGAGCTCGGCCTCGAACGCGCCCCCCTGCTGCGCGGCGACGGCCTTCTGATGACTGGCGACCGCGAAGGCGTCCTGGTCGGCTCGGGAGAGACCGAAGCGGTCGACCAGGTTCTCGGCGGTCTCGCCCATCGGCTCGAGCGGAAAGAGCTTCTCCATGGCCGGGTTCGGGAATCGCCAGCCGAGCGACGAGTCGTAGACCGTGACGTTGCCCGTCGGGAACGGGCCGTCGGCCTTGGGCATCACCCAGGGCGCTCGGCTCATGGACTCGACGCCTCCGGCGACCATCACGTCGGCGTCACCGACGGCAATCTGCCGATACGCCGTGTTGACGGCGCTCAGGCCGCTCGCGCAGAGGCGGTTGACGGTCATGCCCGGCACGGACTGCGGCAGTCCGGCGAGCAGCAGCGCCATCCGGGCCACGTTCCGGTTGTCCTCGCCGGCCTGATTGGCGCACCCGAAGACGACTTCGTCCACGGCCTCGCCGGGGACGTCGGCCCGTCGGAGGGCCTCGGCGATGATCTGCGCAGCCAGATCGTCCGGCCGCACGGAGGACAGGCCGCCGCGGATGCGCCCGATGGGCGTCCGCACGGCGGAGACGACGACGACATCGCGCATGGTGGGGAACCTCACGCTCGAAGCGGCCCCGACGGGGTCAGTTCTTGGCCTTGTCGTGATCGTGTTCTTCGCAGTCGGGGTCCTGGCAGTCGTCCTCGATCTCTTCCATGGCTTCGTCGAAGAGGGGCTGCAAGGTCTCGATCTCCTCGTCTTCGAGGAAACGCGCCGTGTCGCCGACGAGCTCGACCGCAAAGAGGTGCGGGGGCGTCGGCATCAGGAGCCAGTACTGCTTATCGCCGCGGTCGAACTCGCCGAGCTGCAGGAAGCTGTCGGGCTCGTCGTCTTCGCCACTGTCGATCTCGAGCATCGGCGAGTCGGCGTACACCTCCTCGGGCAACTCGTCGGAGAGGCGCAGCTCCGTGCCATGGCGGGCGATGGAGATGTTCCACTGCTTGAGGAAGTCGTTGATGTCGTTCCGAAGCGCGTCGAACGTCTCGTCGTCGGCCTCGTTGAGGGCCTCGCCCGCCTCTTCGTCACCCCCCTCGTCGACCTCGAAGAGGACGACCGTCGGCACGGGGGAGGTGATGAGGGCGTAGGTCTTGCCGTCGTGGTCGAGCTCGAGGAAGACCTCCATGTCCATCGGTTCGACGTCGTCGGCCTCGCGGACCTGAACGATGCGGCGCTCGGCGAGTTCTTGGGGGCGGTCGTCACTCATGGGGAGTCTTTCTTTCGCGGTTCGGCGCGGGCTGCGCCCTCGGGATCGGAATCGGGGTGGCCAGGACGGACCCGGGCCAGGGACGGCGCATGCTAGGTCCGGGCGAGTCCGGCGGCAACGGGAATCCATCGTTTCGCCCGGCGCGCCGGGGTGGCGTCGCCGTGGCCGGATGCGCTATCTGGTCTGGGTGGATGATGGAATCGACCGGGCCGGGCCGCCGGCCCGAAGGAGTGCTCCCCACCATGTTCTCCCCGTTTCGACGCCGCGCTCCCGAACCCCGGCCTCCGACGACCGCGCTGACGCTCGGCGCGCTCGGCGCGCTCGGCGTGGTGGTGGGAACGCTCGCGGTGGCCGGCTGCAACGACGGCGTCTCCGGCCCGGGCAAGGCGACGGTCGCCGACGCAGCGCCGGCGCCGGACGTCGCGGCCTCCCCGGAAGATGGCGGCAGTGACGGGCCCGACGTCGCGGCGCCAGCGCCCGACGCTCTCGTGCCGCCGCCCGCCCTGGATGCCGCAGGACCCGCGCCCGACGGGCTCGACCTGGACCTCGGCCCCGTCGTCGGGGATGCCGCCGCCACCCCCGACGCCGCACCCGACGTCGCGCCGTTTGAACCGCCCCCCGAGCCGCGATCGGTCGCCACACGGCTCGGTCAGCCGGCGACGACGGCCGGGCTCGCCAATCGCGTGACCTGCGAGGTACTCGACCCCGAGGGGGTCGCCATCGCCGGCATACCGACGAGCTTCGAAGTCCGGCCCGCCGAGGGGTGGCGTCGCGGCGCCGAAGCCGACGAGGTCGTGGGGGTCCGGGCAGCAACCTATTCGGTGACGTGCATCGCACCGGCGGTCGGACTGCGCGACGACACCCCCGCCCGCTGGGACGTGTTCCCCGGTCCGCCCGCCTCCGTCGTGACCCGCGTCGATCAGGACGCCGTGGAGGCCGGGACGCTCGTCAGCGTGACCTGCGAGACGACCGATGCCGAGGGCAACGTCCTCCCGGTCCAGGATGCCGAGGTGGCGATCGCCCCGGCGTCGCCGGCCAACGTCGTCGAGGGGCAGCGGATCACGTTCACGCGCGCCGGACGCTATCAGGTGAGCTGTGCCCTGCCGGGGATCCAGACGGTCGCGTCGGCGGCGGTCCTCGTGCATCCTGCGGCGCCCGCATCGCTCCAGGCGGCGCTGGAGCCGGATTTGCCGGTCTACGCCGTGGGCCGCATCGTGACCTACCGGGCGGTGACGACGGACGTCTACGACAACCGGGTCGACGACGCGCCGCTCGCCTGGACGTCGGCCCCCGCGCTGCCCGGGTTCGGCGAGGGCCGCTACGCCCTGGCCGCCGAAGGGCGCTACACCCTCGAGGTCTGCACGACCGGACCCACGGCGTCGGGCATGCCACTGTGCGCTGCGGCGAACATCCTGGTCGACGCGGGCGGTCCGTCCGTGGGCTGCACGGCGCCGGCCCCGACCGCGATGCTTCCGTCGGGCGAGCCGGTCCGGCTCGAAGGCGAGGTCGGAGACGTCGCCGGGGTCCAGACCGTCACGGTGGATGGTGTGCCGGTCGCCATCGACGCACAGGGGCGTTTCTCGGTGGCGGTCGACCCGACCTGGGGCCTCAATGTGCACGACGTCGTCGCCACCGATGCCCTCGGCAACGCGAACAGCACGTTTTGCACCTATTTCGCGGCCGATCGGTATCACCCGGAGGCGCAACCGCTCGCGGACGCGATTCAACTCGTTCTCACGCAGGGGGCCATCGACGACGGCCCGCCCGATCGCCCGCTCCAGAGCCTCACGGACCTGTTGCGGGCCGTGATCAACTCTCCCGGGCTCGTCGACACCATCGACGCATCTCTCAGGGCCCAGAACCCGATCGTCCCGAACGAGTGTCGCGCCCGGGTCTTCGGACTCTGCGTCCTGAGCGCGGGGGCGGAGTATCGCGGCCTGCGCATCCGGGGGCCGAATACGCTGGTCTCGAACCTCGTGGACGGCGGCCTTCGCGTGCGGGGCCGGATCAGCAATCTCGAACTCGACGTGCAACTCCTCGGCACGGTGTCGAATCGGGGAACACTCTTCGCCGATTTCCTCGAGGTCGACCTGACCTTCGATGTCGGGCTGGTCGACGGCCGGCCCAACATCGCGGTCCGTGCCATCAACGCGGTGCAGGTCGGCCCGATGGACAGCGATTTCGCCGGTTTCCTGACCGGTGACGTCCTCGACCTGATCTTCTCCGCCTTCGAGGGAACGGTGCGAAACACCGTGGCCGGGGCGCTCCGCAGCTACCTCGAGACGCAAATCGACGGGCTGCTGACGGGCGTCCTCGGTGGTCTGGACGTTTCCTCGTTCAATGCGGCCATCAGCGTGCCGTCCTTGGGGGGCGGGGCGCCGGCGGATCTGCAGATCGCGTTCGGGATCGACGCCCTCGTCGCGTCACCGCAGCAGCTTCGTCTCGGACTCGAGACGTCCGTCACGGGGCCGACCGGGGAGGCGGCCGCGTCGGCCGGGGTGCCCATGCCTCCCGGGCCGGTCGGCATCCCGCTGAACCCGCAGGGGACGGCGGCCGTGTCCGTTTCCATCGGGCTGGTCAATCAGGTGCTGCACGCCCTCTGGCGCGCCGGCACCTTCCGGATCGACGGGGACGTCGGGGGCTTGCCCGAAGGCGCGACGCTGGCGTTGCGCGTGTTGTTGCCCCCGGCGGCCATCGGGACGGGCGATGCCGACAACGCGCTGCGCCTCTTCCTCGGGCCCGCGACGGGCTCCATCGTCTACCCGGGACTCTTCGACGAGCCCCTGCGCATCCAGCTCGCGGCCAGCGCGCGGGCGGCGGTCGTTCTGCGCAACGGCAACGAGATCTCGTTCGGGGGGGACGGCGGCATCGTGGTCGACCGACTCGCCCTCGCGGTCGATGGCGTGGCGCTGTCGCCGCAGACCCGGGCGACGCTCGAGACGCTCTTCCGCGGGATCGTGCAGTCCCTGCTCGATGGCTCGCTCAGCGGCGCGCTCCCGAGCCTCCCCGTGCCCGACTTCGCGCTGCCGCCGGACCTCGCGGCCTACGGGATCGCGCCGGGGACGCGCCTCGGGGTGCGCCAGCTGACGCTCGAGGGCACGCCTGCCCACTGGATCGCCGACGGAGTATTCAGCGAATGAACACCCGAGACGTGCTCGTATCTCGACGCAGGACCCGCGTCATCGCAGCCGTGATGGGAACCTGCCTGATGGCGGCGGGGTGTGCCGACACGGCGGCGGGGGGTGGCAAGACGGCGACGCCGGACGCGGAGCCCCCGGACGCCGCCGTCTCCGACGCCCAGTTGCCGAGCCCCCCGCTCGACGCGACGGCCCACGACGACGGCGGCCCGGCCGGAGACGACGCCGCCCGCGGGGACGCTCAGGCAGACGCCGAAGAGCCCCCGCCGCCGGACCCGGACG
This sequence comes from Myxococcota bacterium, assembly GCA_023150895.1. Taxonomy (GTDB): domain Bacteria; phylum Myxococcota_A; class Bradymonadia; order UBA7976; family UBA1532; genus CAINDO01. The sequence goes on from JAKLJY010000010.1 coordinate 83,119, forward strand.
CGGCTCGCCCCGGCAAGCCCGACGCCGCACCACCGCCGGCGCCCCGCATCGGATTCGTCGAAGTGTCGCTGACGCCGCGACAGGGGCTCTACGCGCCCGCCGTGCCCCCCGTCGCCGAGGCCACCGTCCGCGGCCGGGACGGCGCACCGCTGCCGGAGGTCCCGGTCACGTGGCGGCTCGAGCCCGCTGCGCTCGGGTCGATCGACGCTGCCGGGGTTCTCGCATTCACGGGCGAGGGACCGGGCACGGTCGTCGCCTGCACGGCCGAGCCCGACGTGATTTGCGGGCGCGCCCACCTCTACGTGGACGCCGGCCTGCCCACGCTGGAGGTGCTCAGCCCGGATCGGGGGGCGGCGCTCGGGGGGGATCGGACGGAGACCATCGCGGTGCGAGGTCGCGCGGCCGATACCGGGGGGACGGTCACCGTCCGGGTCAACGGCGTTCCCGTCGGGGTCGGTCCGGACGGGGCGTTCGCGCTCGATGTCCCGGCGACCTTCGGGATCAACCACCTCGAGGTGACGGCCGACGACGGTGTCCAGCCGCAGTCCGTTCGCGTCACGCGGGACGTGTTGTGGGCGCCCGAGTATCTCCGCGTCGAGGCAGACGGCGCTCTCGTGCCGGATGCCGCCCGGCTCTGGCTCGGGCAGGCGCTGCTCGATCTCGACCAACCGGCGGTCATTCCCGACGTCGCCGGCCCGTGGGCGGTGGACGACCTGGCGACCCTGCTCGCGGGGCTCCTCGGAACGGCCGACGCGAACGCCCTCCTCGGCGGGGTCGACGCAGGCGGGTTGACCATCCGTCGAGTGGTCCTCGGTGTCCCCGAGGTCGACCTCTTCGTCGTTCCGGCCGGTCTCGAGCTCTTCCTGAGGCTCGGGGGCCTGCACCTCGACGTCGAGGGCGCCTTCGACTTCGAGGGCGCGCGCCTGGACCTCACGGGCGGCCTGGATGCCTCGCTGGCGGCCTTCGCCAGCCTCACGTTCGCCATCGCCGACGACGGCGGGCTGGTCATCGAGGTCGCCGAGGGCGGGGTGGTGCTCGAGAGCCTTTCGGGGCGTTTCGCGGATCCCGCCGCGCAGGCGCTCATCGACACGCTCGGGAGCCGGCTTCGGGGGACGGTCGAGGGTCTGGCGTCCGGCCTCGTGGACAGCATCGTCCGCGAGCAACTGCCCACGCTGGTCCGGACCGGCCTCGACGGCCTGGTCGGCTCGCTTGCGGACATCCCGATCCGTCTCGACGTCGGCATCGAAGGCGCGCCGGTCGCGGAGTTGGCGCTCGGTCTCGTCCCCGAGTCGGTCTCACGCCGCCGGCGGACGGGGTTGGCGCTGGTCCTGGAGGGGCGGCTCACCCAGACCGGACCCGTCGAGGCGCCCGCCCCGGTGCCCGGCGTACCGGCGGTGACGAGCGGCGAGCCGCCGCAAGGCCAGGACCTCGCCCTGGGGCTCGCCGTCCGCCTCGACCTTCTCAATGGCCTCTTGCACGAGGTCTGGCGGACGGGACTGTTGCAGATCACGCCGACGCTTCCGCCGGAGCTGGCCGCGGTGGTTCAACAGGTCCGCCTCGATGCGCGTCTGCCCCCCGTCGTGGCGCCCGCCGCGCCGGGTGCCGACTTTCCGATGGACGCCCAGCTCGGCGACGTCCGGGTCTTCCTGACGGGGCCGGCGGGCGGAGAGCCGGACGAGTACGTGTTGACCTTGACCGCCGGCATTTCCCTGGAGATGGACGATGCGGGCGCTTTGCGGCTGGTCACGGCCGATGCGCCGGTGATTGCCGCCGAATTGCTGCATCAGGCCGGTCAGCGGCCCGTGCTGGCGCCCGAGGCGCTCGAGATTCTGTTCGGGGCGGCCGTCTGGCCCGGCATCCGCGACGCGCTGGCTGGCGGTCTGTCGTTGGCGATCCCGGCCGTCGCGGTGGATGCCGCCCAGATCTCGGCGGCGGCACCCCGGGTCGAAGCGCTCGAACTCCGCCCGGGGTTCGGTGGCCGACCGGCCGTCATCGGCGGTTGGCTCTTGCTGGAAGGCGGACTCACGAGCGTCGTCACCCTCGGCCCTCCCTGAACGCTCAGGGCGCCGCCGGGGCGCTCTCGGGGGCCGGGGCCGCCGGCAATGGCCCGAAGTAGCGGTCGAGCAGTCGGGGCGGCAGGTTTTCCGGCGCATGTTCGCCCGCGGTTGCCGCGGGGAGCGCGAGGGCCGAGCGGAGCCGTGACGCGTGCTCGGGAAACCGCACGACGAGGCGTTCGAGCAGGACGCGGGCCCCGGCGGTCTGACCCTGGTACTTGCGGGCCGCCGCCCAGACGAGCCCGGCGAGCCAGTCGTCCGGTGCGGATTCCAGCCGACGGCGGGCCTGAAACTCGGCATCGAACCAGTCGTGGGTGCGCAGGGCGGTGGCCGCGAGCCCCAACGCGACGGGGAGGCGATCACCGGCCCCGCGCCGCTCGGCGTCTTGAAACGCCGTGCGTGCGCGGGTGGTATCGCCGGTGCGCAGCCGCGCCGCCCCGGTCAGATAGAGGGTCGGTGCGCTGTCGCGGTCCTTGAGCGCAAGGACCTCGAGGGTCGCGGTGGCCTCCGCGTCCTTGCCGCCGATGAGGTAGCTCAGGGCGAGCTCCCGTGCGGCCGTGCGGTCCTCGACCCGTCGTTGGAGATAGGGCTTCATCAGCCCCTCCGCTTCGGCGAGGCGACCGCTGCGGACGAAGAGGCCGGACACGCGCCGAGTAAGGTCCGGCGAACCGCGACCGAGGATGCGCTCCATGTTCGCGAGATCGGTCACCGCCTCGTCGTAACGGCCGGCGGCGGCGTAGAAGTCGCTCGACAGGCTGAAGGGCAGCGCGTCGCTTTCGGCGTGCACCGCAGCATCGAGGTAGGCACGCTCGGCGCGGTCCCGCTCACCGAGCAACGAAAAGAACCAGGCCTCGCGTGTATGGCCGAGTCCGGTCGCCTGGATTTGCGCGGCCGCCACGTACGCGCCGCGGGCCGAGCGCAGCCAGCCGCGCAGGAGGTCGGCCTTGGCGAGGTGGAACGGCCACTCCGGTCGGTCCGGAAAGGCCGCCTGCCCGGCGCGGGCGACCTGCTCGGCGCGGCTCCCGAGGCCGAGACCGAGGGCGAGCTCCGCCTCCGTCAGGACGGCCGCGGGGTCGCTGGCGGGCAGGAGTCTGCGTTGCTGCCATGCGTCTTCGTACTCGCCGAGCAGGAGCGAGAGGCGGACCTGCAGGGCCCGCGCGGCGGTCAGGTCCGGGGCGAGATCGAGGAGTCGGACGAGCCCCGCGCGGGCCGCCTCGACGTGACCGAGGGCCAGATCGGCGCGGACCTGCCAGAGGAGGCTTTGGTGCGGATCCGCGCCGCGGACGTAGGCCCGCTGAAAGAGGTCCTGCGCGACGGCGTATTGCCCGGCCCGCATGGCCTCCTGACCGGCGGCGAAGTCGAGTTCACCCGGCGGGGGCCCCGGGGGGGGGTCCTCGGCACACGCCACGAGGCAGGCGAACACGGTGAGGCCGAGGCAGCGACCGGCGATCGACCAGAGCCGGCGTCGGAGGTTCATCGGTCCCTCCGGATCAGCTTGAATACGACGAATCCGGCGGCACCGGCCCCGAGGAGGAAGACGAAGATGACCGCGAGCCCGAGCGGGTCCTTGCGCTGCCAGACGTCCTGCGTCCAGACGCCGATCTGATAGCCCGCGCCCTTCTCGGTCTTCCAACCGGTCTGAAGGCGGGCGACCTCCTTCTCCATGGCCGCCTGCTGCTGTTTCCAGCGTTCCTCGGCAATCGGGTCGCGGGCGAGTCGATTGTACCAGGCCTCGTCGACGGGGCGCCCGGAGGCCATGTATCGCTCGCGCAGGGCCGCGAGGTCTTCCGGAGGCACGGGGATGTAGTCGAGCGGCGCGACCGGCGCGGTCGCGGAGGCGGCGAGCGTCCCCGACGGCGCCGTCCCGACGACGGCCCCCGTCGTCCGCTCCTCGCCCCGAGCCGCGACCTCGGCCACGGAGAGCGCGGTGCGAGCCGCCTCCGTCAGTTCGTCTCGCGAAGGGCCCAGGCGGTCGACGAGCGCCTCTCTGGACCGTGCGGCATCCCGCGTCGCACGGGCGCGCCAGGTCTGAGCCGCCGCGCGCAGGCGGTCGATGTTCTCGACACCGCCCTGTTCGAGGAGATGTACGGCGAGGTCGAGGAACAGGAGGTCCTCGACGAGCGCGGCCACGGACCTCTTCGGATCGGCCGTCGGCGCGTGGAACGTGTCGGGGGGCACCTGCAGGAGGCGCTCCTGGTAGATGAGCGCGATGATCGCCTCGCGTTCGGCCTCGTCGGCCTTGCGGGCGGCCTCCTCCTCGCGCGTGAGGATGGGCGCGGGCGCGGCGAAGACCGCGGGGCAGGGGACCCACAGGAGCACGGCGAGCGCGAGGAGGAACAGGCGGCCGCCGGATCCCGGGCGGTTGGAACCCATCGCCTCAGGACCGCTTCCGGAACAGCGCCTCGAGGCGGGCGCGAGCGTCGTCGGCTTCGGAACGCTCTTCATCGGTCGTGCGTTTGATCTCGAACGAACCACAGAAATTGGCCTTCTCACGGTCCCGGATGAAGGTGCTGACGTTCTCGCGGCACTCGTTGTGGTAGGTGCGATCCCAGAAGCGACAGTTCCGACAACACCGCAGATCGGCGTCACACGATGGACAGTTGTCGTACCGGCCGACCTTGACGGTGAGGTCGATCTCGCCCCGGCATTGCCAGCAGCGGGCGGAGGTTTCGGGCTCCATCGGGGGCTCCCAGGGGCGGGTGAAGGGCGAAGGTGCGGTGTCGATTCCTTTGGTTTCTCGGGGACTGGGCAATCCGCCAGTCCTTACCAGATGCGCCGCCCGGCGACCACAGCCTCGTCTCTTCCGGCTCGCCCGGCCCGCGGGTGCGGGTCGCGGATTCGTCCGGGCACCGACTCGGGGTCTGTCTCGCGGTCGAGACGGTCACGACTGGGACTCTCCCGAATGGAACTGGACGGAAGCCCCCGGTCTGTGCGATGCCAAGGACGTCGGGTCACTCGGTGGGCATTGGCCGGGGACGCGACGATTTCGAAAGCCCACGCCGTCTCAGAAGGCCCCATGCGCTCATCGCTCTCCGGTACAGCGTTCGGTGACCCCTGGTGGCGGCATTGCGCCCGCACGCGGGGGCCCACGTGAACGCCCCTGCCGATTCCAAGGCCGTCCGGGCGGCGATCAAGAACTTTCGCCGGCTCCTCGAGCTCGAGCCCCGGCACCGCGGCCATCGCGAGCAGCTCGCGCGCCTGTACGAGGCGGACGCCCAGCCGAAGGCGGCTTTTCGAGAATGGCTCGGACTCGCACGGGACCTGCGGCAGGACGGGTTCATCGAGGATGCGGTCGCCGCGGCCCGCGAAGCCCTGCGCGTCGAGCCGTCGCACGAGGAAGCCATGACGTTTCTCGCGAGCGTCTTCGCCGGCGCGCCGCGGAGCGGATTCGTGCCGACGGTGACGGCCGCCCTGCCCGGTGATCCCCTCGACGAGCTCGGGCGGCCGGAACGGGACGCCCCGCTCGACGCCGTCGCCCTCGTCAAGGTCTACTCCGCCGATGAGGCCGGCGCCGAGCTCGCCTCGCAGTCCTCGATCGATCTTTCGCTGTCCGTGGACGGCTCGTTCGGCGCGACGGGAGACCTCGCCAGCGAAGCCGCGCGCTCCGACGTCGACGATCACCGCGTGACCGTCGACTTGCTGCCGGCGCCGGCGGGGGGCGGCTCGTTGACCGTGGAGCTCACCGAGGACGACCTCCAGCAGGCCACCGAGGCCGACGGCGCACGCGGCCTGGCCGGTTCCGTGGCGGTGCCCATCGCGCGACCGGTGGCGACGCCCTTCGCGGACGATCCCGCCGGCACGGTGGACATCGACGTCGAGCTCTTCACGGCGACCGACGCGCAAGACTCCGATGAACGCATCCCGGAGCCCGTGTTGCGGCCGGGGACCGCGGTCTCACCGATTCCCTTGCTGCCGCCCGGCCTCACGACGAACCCGCCGCCTCCGGTCGCCGGACCCGCCGCCGGGTCGCCTTCGCCATCGCCATCGCCATTGCCCACGCTCGCGGCCCCCCAACCCTCGACCCCGGTCGGGGCGCCCGCTCCGAACCCGTTCCGCTCGCCCGCGCCATCGATGCCGCTCTTTTCGGCCCTGCCGCGTGCGTCCATCCAGGAGCTGATGCATCGCGCGGACCGTCGGCTCTATCCGGCCGGGACGGACGTGATGCGCGTCGGCGAGGCCGTCGATGGCCTTTATGTCGTCATGGGCGGCCAGGTGCGGTTGACGGTTCGCAGTCACGATGGCCGCAGCGACGTCGAGATCAGCGTGCTCGACCCGGGAGGCTTCTTCGGTGAGGTGGAACTCCTCGATCCGCAGCCGTCCCGCGTGACGGCCACGGCCGTCGAAGACGCCGAGCTGATGAAGATCGGGATCGAAAAGGTCGGCTTTCTCCGCCGTCACTTTCCCGCCTTCGAGCGTTCCCTCGACGAAGCAGCGGAACTCGAGACCGTCGGTCGGTACCTTGCGAGCAGCCGGCTCTTCGGCCATCTCGCGGCGCGTGATCGCGTCGCGCTCGCCGCCCGGTTTCGCCCCATCGCGCTCGGCCCGGGCGAGGAACTCTTCGCCGAGGGCTCTTCCCCGGAGGGGCTGTACCTCGTCACCCGCGGCAGCCTGATCGTCTATCGCGACGGTCAGACGCTGACGCAGTTGCCTGCGGGCGACTTCGTCGGCGTCGTGTCCATGTTGCGCCAGGAAGTGGCGAGCTGCACCGCGCTCGCCGGACCGTCCGCCCAGGTGGTCTGCCTCGATCCGGACGAGGTCGAACTCGTCCTGACCACCTGGCAGTCGGTGCGGGAGTCGTTCTGGCGCGAAGCGCGGGAGCGCGCCTCTCTGGCGTGAGCGGGGCGGCGCGGCGGCCGGCCTTTGGGCTCAGCCCTCGGCGTCCTTCTCGGCGCGCCGGCGCTCGTTGTGGTCGAGCACCCGCTTCCGGAGCCGGATCGCGGTCGGCGTGACCTCGACGAGTTCGTCGTCGTTGATGTACTCGAGGGCCTCTTCGAGGGCGAACTTGCGAGCGACGTCGAGACGGGTGTCGATCTCTTTCGTGGCGCTGCGCATGTTGTCGAGCTTCTTGGCCTTGCAGGGGTTCACGACCATGTCGCCCTGCCGGCTGTTCTCGCCGCACACCTGCCCCGCGTAGACGACGTCGCCGGGCTCGACGAAGATCGTGCCGCGATCCTGCAGCGTCTCGAGCGCATAGGTGGTGACGCTGCCGGTCTCCATGACGACGAGCACGCCGTTCGGTCGGCGCTTGAACGCCCCCTTGGCCGGCCCGTAGCCGCAGAAGGTGCTGTAGAGGGTTCCGGTGCCCCGTGTCTGCGTCAGGAACAGGCTGCGGTAGCCGATGAGGCCCCGGCTCGGCATCTTGTACTCGAGCCGAACCGTGCCGTCCTCGCCGGTGCGGAGGTCGAGCATCTCACCGCCGCGCTCGTTGAGTTCCTGGATGACCGTGCCGCTGTAGCCCTCGCCGCAGTCGATCGTGACCTCTTCGTAGGGCTCCTCGGGGCCGTACTGCCCGTCGCGGATGATCACCCGGGGCATGGAGACCATGACCTCGTAGCCCTCGCGCCGCATGGTCTCGATGAGAATGCCGAGGTGAAGCTCACCGCGACCGGAGACCTTGAAGACGTCCGGCTGTTCGGTGTCCTCGACGCGCAGCGACACGTTCGACTGGAGCTCGCGGGCGAGGCGCTCCCGAACCTTGCGGCTCGTGACGTGTTTGCCGTCGCGCCCGGCGAACGGCCCGTTGTTCGCGATGAACTCCATCGTGATCGTCGGCTCGTCGACCGCGATGGGCGGCAGGGACTCGATGGTGTTGGGATCGCAGAAGGTCTCGCCCGGGAGCGCGTCGAGGATACCGGCGATTCCGACGATGTCCCCGGCCTCGCCGACATCGATCTCGACCTGCTCGAGCCCGTGGAAGCCGTTGAGCTTCGTCACCTTGCCCTTGCGTTGCGTGCCGTCGATGGCGATCGCGGTCACCATGTCGTTGCGGCGAACGCGCCCGCGGATGATGCGCCCGATGGAGATCCGGCCGACGAACTCGTTGTAGTCGATCGTCGCGACCTGCATCTGGAACGGCCCCTCGACGTCGACCGTCGGAGCGGGTACCCGGGCGAGGATCGTCTCGAAGAGGGGCGCGAGGTCGACGCGGTCCTGCTTCAGGTCGCGCACGGCCCACCCCTCGCGGGCGGACGCGTAGATGACCGGGAAGTCGAGCTGCGCGTCGGTGGCTTCGAGGGCGACGAAGAGGTCGAAGACCATGTCGAGGACTTCGTCGGGGCGCGCGTCCGGGCGATCGGCCTTGTTGATGACCACGATTGGCCGCAGGTTGTGACCGAGCGCCTTGCGCAGCACGAAGCGCGTCTGCGGCATCGGCCCTTCGGCGGCGTCCACCAGCAGGAGAACGGAGTCGACCATGCCGAGCACGCGCTCGACCTCACCGCCGAAATCCGAGTGCCCCGGGGTGTCCACGATGTTGATCGTGGTGTCCTTCCAGCGGATGGCCGTGTTCTTCGACAGGATCGTGATGCCACGCTCCTGCTCGAGATCCAGCTTGTCCATGGCGCGGTCCTTCAACCGCTGATGGGCCGCCACGGTGCCGGATTGGCGGAGGAGCCCGTCGACCAGGGTGGTCTTCCCGTGGTCGACGTGGGCGATGATGGCAATGTTTCTGATGTCGCGTCGAAGCATGGCGGGGCGGATTGCCACAATGGGCTCGCAGTTGCAAGCGCCGACTTTTGTCGCGTTCACCCGGGCATGCCTTATCATGCTTCGCGGCGGTCGTTCGGCCCCGGTCGCGCCGTCCCGCGCCAGCCGGCGCTCGCACGTCCGAAGCTGCGAAAGGAACTACGATCTTGAAGTTCGAGCATCGGTCCGCGTTCGCGTCCACCCCTGCCGCCCGTGGCATCGTCGCGGCCGTCGCTGCGGCAGCGACGAACACGGCAGGCTGCGCGCCCGAGGGGAAATCGTCGCCGCCGGACCTCGTCGCGCCCGTCAGCGAGGCGTTCATTGCCACGAGCGGCGCGGAGACGCCTCTCGGTCCTTCCGGGATGTTGCTCGGCGCACGGCAGGCCCGGGTCCGGCTGACGATGAACGAACCCGGCACGCTGTACTACACGACCGACGGGAGCGAACCGCGGCCGGGGGACGCGAACACGGGCCGCGCGGGACAGACGCTCTCGACGACGTTGGTCCGCGATACCGAACTGCGGTGGTTCGCGGTCGACCGGGCGGGCAATCGCGAGGCGCTGAACCACCGGACGTTCGTGCGTTTCGACTCGACGCCACCGGACGTCACGGTCGATCCGCAGCCCGATCCGGGCATCCCGTTTCCGGGGCCGGTCACCGTCCGGGTCACGGCGGACGAGCCCGTGACCATCTACTATGCGACGGACGGGCGCGTGGCGGTTCCCGGCGCGGCGACCACGCTCGAGGCGCGCGACGTCCTCGAGTTGACGCTGTCGCACCCGACCCGCCTCTCGCTGCGGGTGACGGACGAGGCCAACAATCTCTGGGGGCCGAAGAACTTTCAGTACGAGGTCGACGACGTCGCGCCGGTGACGACGGCCGATCCGCCGGGCGGGGCCTTCCTCGCGCCCATCGAGGTCCGGCTTCGGACGAACGACCCGACCGGCACGATTCACTACACGCTCGACGGGACCGAGCCGAGCCCCGCGTCCCCGGTCTGGGACGGGTTCGAGGTCTTCACGAGCGAGACCACGTTGCGCTTCCGGGCGGTGGATCCGGGCGGCAACCTGGAGCCGACTCGCACCGAGACCTATCGGATTGGCCCGCTCGGTCCCCGGGTGCCGAAGCCTGCGCTCGACGCCGAGCGCGTCGACGTCGCCGGGAATCTCGCGCTGGCGGCCGCATTGATGGGTGTCGCCGGGCGCGTCGCCGGGCGGGACGATGGTCCGGCCTATGCCCTCGACGCCTATGAAATGTGGGCCATCGGTCGGACCGTCTCGGATGCGCTGCTCTTCATGTCCCACGCCGGCTACAGCCCGGTCTACGCGCCGTTGAACGTCGCGCGCGCCGGTTCGGCGCAGGCCTCTCCCGATCGGGACGGCAACGGGTCGAACGTCGAGGAGACGCTCGCGGCGACGCTCGGCGGCCTCGCAGCGTTCTACGAAGATGTCGTCCCCGCGAACATCTATCCGCTGGTGCTGCCCTTCGAGGGCGCGTCGGCGCTCCTGCTGCGCGCGCCCGGGACCGGCCGCCGCGCCGATGGGCTGCCGGAGTCGGAGGACGACTATGCCGGCTGGACCTGGGAGGGCTCCGCCGGGCCGGCCCGCAATCATACGGCGGCCGCCATTCACGCGATGATGGCCGCACTCGCCGCGCGCATCGGCACGACGACGGGCGTGTCGCATGCGGCCGGCGATGGCGCGTTCGCCCGCGACGTCGCCCCGGTTCTCGGGCAACGCTGCCTCGGCTGCCACCGCCCCGGGGGGGACGCCCCCGATCTCACCGAGGCGTCGGCGATCGAGGCGCTCGTCACGCGCGGCGCACCGGCGGCCAGCCCGCTGATGCAGTACCTCGGGCGGGACGTGCCCCACCCGTCGATTCCGGCGACCGCCGAGCAGCGTGCCG
>JAKLJY010000010.1:93771-102042 GCA_023150895.1 Myxococcota bacterium
ATCGCCGCCTGGATCGAGGCCGACGCCACCGTGCCGGTCGGGGGGATGCTGCGTCCCGGGCTGACCCCACGCGAGGGGACGCTGGCGCTGGTCTCCCGACAGCAGGCGATCCACCTCATGGACTGGGTCGGTCGCAGTTTCGGCCTCGATCCGAGCACGGGTCGCCTCAACGTCCTCGGCACGAACGGAGTCCGCTACGTGCCCGCCGAGGTCCGCGCGACCGATCGGCAGGGCCCGGCCGGACTGCCCCGGCGTCCGGAGTCGTTCACCCTCGTCGATGCTCGTTACACGCTCGGTGAGCAGGCGCGGGGACTTGCGAGCGCCCTGGCGCTGGCCGCCGTCGAGGAGCGCAACGCCGGGCCTTGGGCGGCGGCGCCGCTGCAGATCGAGGGGGCGCAGGCCGGGGCCAGGGACTACGCCCGCAACGCCGCGGCACTCCTGCCCGAACGCGCATTCGAGCCGACTTCGGGGACGTTTCGCTCGTCGTGGTCACCGGACGCCGGGTATTCACCCGTCCTGGAGACCGCCGACGCCGGCGATGCGCTCGCGGGCCTCGCAGCGGCGAACGGCGCCGGACTCGTGGCGTCGGACATCGCAGCCGCCCGGGCTGCGGTCCTGACGGCGACGCTGGCCGCGCAGGCGCGCCCGGATCTCTGGTACCCGGACGTCATCGTTCAGGACGGGTTGGCCGGCGTCCCAGCGGCCACGGAGCGGCCGACCCTCGAGCCGCAGCTCGCCGTTCTGGGCGGTCGGTTGGCCTGGGCCGCGCTCGGCGATGCGGAGGCGCTGGCCGCGGCGCGGACCCTCTGGGGACGCCTGGGGGCGTTCTGGGACGACGACGCCGGGACGTTTCAGACGGCCCTCGGTGAACCCCTCTACGTCTACACGCCGGCGCTGGCCGCCCGCGTCGTGACCGTGCTCGACGCGGCCGCCCGGGCAGGTCTCCCCGAGGCGGAGACCCGACTGTCGGCCTTCTTCCGCGGGACGATCCGCGCGGGCCTCGTGACCAGCGAGATCTGGTGGACGGGCGAGGTGGGCAGCGGTCCCGACGACGATCTCGACGGCATCCCGAAGCCGGGGGACGTACCGGTGGGGCATGGGGTCGCGCCGGCGTTTCGCCGCGAGATCCGCTTCGAGTAACGCGACCGGCGTGGGCCTCAGGCCGTCGGCAACCGCACGCTGAACATGCTGCCTTCGCCCGGGGTCGAGCTGACCTCGACCTCGCCGCCGTGGGCCCGCGCCACGCGGCGGACGATCGCCAGGCCGACCCCCGTGCCGGGGCGGTCGGGGTGGGCGCGTTGGAAGAGGTCGAAGATGCGCTCCTGATCGGCGGGGTCGACGCCTATCCCGTTGTCGCGGACGGTCAGGACCGCCCAGCCCGGGCTCAGGGCCGTGACACCGACGGCCACCCGCGGGCGTTCCGCGCTCCGGTAGCGCAGCGCGTTGCCGACGAGGTTGCTCAGGAGCGTCGTCAGGGCCGCGACATCACCGAGAAGGGCGGTGTCATCCCGAACGACCGCCACTTCGGCATCCTGGGCGGCGAGATCCGCGGCGAGGGCCTCCCGGACGTTGTCGAGCAGGACACCAATCCGCAACGGCTGTGCTTTGCCGACCCCGCCGGAACGTGCGAAGCGGAGGATGCCCTCGACCATCGCATCGCCGCGCTCGGCGGCGGCCCGGATGCGATCGAGCGCCAACCGCGTTTCGTCGGACGCGGTGCTCTGGAGCTCGTCCTGGAGCAGCGCCGCGAACCCCGTGACGGTGCGCAACGGGGCCTTCAAGTCGTGGGCGACCTGATGCGCGAAGGCGTTGAGCTCGTCGATGCGGGCGCGTTGGGCCTGCTCTCGGGCGAGCAGGGCCGCGACGTTCCACAGACCGACCATGCAGATCGCGTTCTCGCCGAGCTCGTCCCGAAGCCACCGTGCCTCGAGCGAGACCGGGAGGCGGGTGCCGTGGGCCGTGATGAGGTCGACCCGGGCCTGCTCGACGAACTGCTCGGCCTGAATCCGGAGCCAGAGGTCGTTGAAGCGATCCATCCAGGCGGGGTGAACGAGCCACTGCAACGGCATCCCGACGCAATCATCGGGCAGCCCGAGTTCGTCGCGGAACCGTCGGCTCGTCCGGACCACTCGACCGAGGCGGTCGAGCGCGCACATCATCGTCGGCGCGCTGTCGAAGACCTCGGCGAGTGCCGCCTCGGCTTGTTCGAGCGCCCCCGCTTGACGGACCTGCGCGAGCGCGGCGGCGATGAGGGGCGCAGCCAGGCGCAACGACTCGACCGTCCGGGGGCGAATCTGCTCGCGCGCCGCGATGACGACGACGCCGATGAACCGCCCGGCCGTCAGGAGCGGATGGGCGACGAGTCGGCTGAAACCGGCGCGCGCAAGACGACCGTCGAGGCCCCCGTCGTCGACCCGCGGGACACGTTGCCAACCCTGCTCGGGATCGGCGAAGTCGAGCCAGGACACCTCGCTGCGCGGAATCGGGTCGCTCAGGGTCAGGCCGAGCGGGCGACCGGGCGGGTGGGCGGCATAGATGCGCAGGTGCTCGGCATCGACGGTGGCGATCAGGCAGAGCTCTACGCCGCACTCGGCGGCGATCCGTTCTGCGGCGAGCCCGAACGACGTCCGCGGCGGGCCGGGCCGGCTGAAGCAGCTGCCGAGCGCCTGGAGCAGGTGGATCGGACCGGACTGCAGGTCTTTCAGTCGCAGAATCGACGCGGTCGCCTCGGCGAGGACCCCGCGCACCCGCAGGCTCGCCTCGCGGGCGACGTGTTCTTCGTCCGACCGGCTTCGGAACCAGGCGTCGAGCCGAAGCGAGACGTTCAGGGCCGCGAGCAGAAACTCACCCGGCGGTTGGTCCCGGTAGGGCGGGGGCGCCACGTAGCGCCCGGCGGCGGCATCGTTCAGCGTCCCGCCATCGAGCAGCGTTCGAAGGACGGCGGCCGTCCCGGCGGCCAGGGCCAGGCGTCCGTCGAGGCCCATCGGGGCGTAGATCCCGCCGACCTCCGCGAGCGCCCCGGCCCAGAGTTCGAGAAGCTCCCGATTGGCGGGGGTGATCGTCTCGAGAAGGGCGGCGACCGGATCGTTCATGGCAGTGATCAATCCCAGCGGCAGCGAAAATCTGCCCGCTCGATGGCGAAGAGATCCTTCAGGACGGGGTCCCGGTTCAACTGTAGCTGCATCTCGCAGGCTTGGAGAAGGCTCACGCCGGGGTAATCGATCTGCCAGGTCCGCAGCCCCTTGCGTTCGGCCTCCGTCAGCCCGTCGAGGGACGTCAGACCGGCGCGCTGGGTCACCAGCGTCCGGAGCTCGAGTCGACCGGCCCGCCGCGCCGGGACGTGGCCCCAGAGACGAAGCGTGCGGACGCGAGTCGGCAGGAGCGGATCGCTGCGGTCCTCGATGACGTCGACACGCCACTTGTTCGCCAGCAGACGACGCATGTCGGCGAACAAGAACGCTTCCTGGGACTTGGTGTCGACATGAACGACCTCGACGTAGAGGTACGGTGCCTGGGTCACCTGGTACGGCGTGGCGACCTGGACCTGGAACGCGAGGTCGATGCTGCGGTTGGGCGGCAGCGCGTAGGCCGAGACGGCGGCAACGACGGCGTCCGACGCGCCCTTCTTCTTGAGGCGGATGAGCGTCTCGGCGTCCGCGACGACGAGGAGGCGGCGCGTCCGGATGATCTCGATCAGGGTCTTCTCTGCGATGCCCGCGGCGGTGAGCTTCTCGAGCTCTTCGAGCGTGAACGGCAGTCCGTCGGAACGGCGGTGAAGGCTCTCCCACGCGTCCGCGTCGTTGGTCTGGAAGTGGAGGAGGTCGATGATCTCCGCCGCCGGGGCCGCCGTCGCCGGGTCGGCCGACAGCACACCACAGACGGCGAGACCAGCGGCAAAGGCGAGGGAACGGCGGGCGCGCGACGAAGACATGGTGGAGCCTTTCTGTTTCAGGGGGCTGGTTCGAAGACCACGCGGGAACGCGCATGGGCGGCGACGTCGGAAGCCGAGAAATGCACGGGCCGTCGCTCGTTCCCGAGCCAGAGCCGGGCCTGGTCGGCCCAATACGGGCTCTCGGGGTGACCGGACTGGCCGCCCGGCAGGATCAGTTCGGCAGAGATCCGGCCCTCTTCGAGCCGCACGACGAGCCGTTGAACCGGACCGCTGTCGTACGACCAGTCGGCGGGATTCCAGCCGGCGGTGCTGGCGTCGACCGCGAAGTTGTCGCCCGGTCGCGGGTATCCGGGCAGGGCGAGTCGGGGGTCCGTTCGATCGACGCAGGCGACGGGCGGCAGGGTCTCGGGTGAGATCGTGAACGCTCGGGCCGCGGGTCCGAGCGACGGATCGTCACCGAGGATCGGATCGAACGGGTGGGCGAACTCGACGGTGTGCCGAAGTCCCCAGCGCCAGGCGTCGGGAACGGGCGTCCCGAAACCGCCATCGGTGCCGCCCGCGAAGTGGTCGAGGGCGGCGACGAGGGCCCGGCACAGAAGCGCACCGCGGCTCTCGATGGCGGGCGTCGCGGCGTCGTCCCAGTAGACGTGATCGCCGCGGGCCGCGTCGTAACCGGCCATCGACTCGGGGGCGTTCACGAGACGAGCAAGCAATCGGGCGCGGCCATCGGTTCCGCCTCCGTTCCAGTGCGCCCCATCCAGGTTCTCGTCGTCGAGGAGGGCGCGCAGCAGGAACGCGAGCCAACCGTTGAAGATCGTCGTCGCGACCGCATCGTCGGCCTCCGTCGCGTCGAGCGTCGGGTGGTAGAAGGTCTCGACGCCCGCGGCCGCACGTGCGCCGCGCCCGAGCCACGCCTGCAGGCGCGCCAGGGCGTCGGCCGACCGCGGATCGGCGCACGACTCGGCCGCGACGTCGGCGAGGAGCCGCGGCAGGAGCAGCGCGGCCGCGTTGCTGCGGTGGTCGTTCTGCATGCCGGCCATCATCGTGAAGTCGACCCCGCCGGGCGCTTCGATCGCGGTCTCGAGCAGGCGGGTGATGCGGTCGGCGCGGAAGCCGATGTCGAAGTTCCAGCCGACATAGAGCGCCTCGTTGCCGAGGTCGCCGTCGAACGTGCCGCCCGTGAGCTCGTTGTTGGCCGAGACGACGAACCCGCGGGGCGGTCGCACACTTCTCGGCCAGTCCTCGAAGGGGATCATCTTGCGACTCGGAGCGGGGTCGTCGGTCACGACGCGCAGCGTTTCGTCGAGCGTCACCTCGAAGCTCGGAAACTGCGTTGCGTCGATCAGAAACGACGGGTCTCCGCCGGGGGCGAAGCGGCCATCCGGGGCCCTCAGGTAGGCGCGCCGCGGGACCGCATGGAACCCCGTCGTCGCGATGTCCCCGTGCACGTCGGCCACGGCCTGTGCGTTGTTGAAGACCCCCGAGTGCCGCTGCGCCTCCATGAATTCGTCGATGTCGGCGGCGCGAAGGTAGCCCTCGATCGTGTGGGCGAGCGGGTTGGCGTCGAGGCCCGTGAAGTCGAAGCTGATCCCGGAGATGACGCCGTCCTGGTCCACGTCTTCCGGGACGAGCCACTGCCCGTCGATATTCACCGCCCCCCGAGGCGGCGCGGTGCAGTCGACGTCGTCGAGCGGCGTGCCCTCGAGGGCCACGAGCATTCGACCGTCGGCCGTCTCGAACCGGCTGATCGTGCACTGAAACGCCGTCGGGATGCCGGCGAGGGGCGCGCGCGCGACGTCGTAGCGCTCGTCCACCGAACGGACCAATGCAACCTGGCCGCCCGGGGCCAGGGTCGACGCCGGTCGGCCGTTCTGCACGACCACCTGCTCCAGGTAGAAGTCGGTGTCGTCCGCGTTCAGATTCGTGATGCCCCACCCGAGGCGGTCCGTGTGGCCGATGACGACAAAAGGGGTGCCCGGCAGGGTCACGCCCGCCGCCTGGAAGCGGTCCGTCTCGCCCGGATTCAGGAGCGCCGTGTCGAGGTGCATCTGGTAGAAGAACGTCGACGCACCGAGGCTCAGGTGGGGGTCGCTCGCCAGATATGCGGCGCCGCCGTTCCCGTGTGCGGCGTCGACCGCCCACGTGTTGCTGCCCCGGTCCCCGCGGCCCCGTCGAGCACGATACCGGGCGTCGAGCCTCCGGGCCTGCGCCTGAAGGCCCGGCGGCAGCGCGCGGCCGCCGGAGGTCCCGCTGGCGGCGCCGCTTGCCGCCCCCGGCTTCGCGGGGCCGCCGGTGGTCTGGGCGACGGGAATGACCGGCCTCAGGTCGCCGAGGATGTCGTCGGTCGCCGCCCGGCGTCGCAGCGCCTCGTCAGGCAAACCGGCGCCGAACGTCTCGGCCCGGCCGAGCGCGAGGCTTCGCCCGACGTCCTCGCCGTCGAACGCCAGCGCATAGGTGATGGCGGTGGCCCCGGCGGCGACGTCGAGCCCCGTCCAGCGGGGCATGAGCTGCTCGGTCGTCTGCAGCGTGATGATGTCCCCGAGGATGAGAAACTCCGGCGGGCGCGGTTCGAGGCCGGCGGCGACGCGGTCGATGTAGAAGTTGACGCCCGCGGCGTACGCCTCGAACCAGGCCCGCATCGACGGACTGGTCCCCGCCTCGTAGGTCCGGCGAGCCGCCTGCGCCTGCCCGGCCGTCCGGTTCTCGATGTCGGTCGACAGGGCGAGGCCGGAGAGCCAGCCGGACAGGAGCCCGAGCGTGTTCCGGCGCGTCAGCTCCATCTGGAAATACCGATCGCGCGCGACGAGGTAGCCCTGGAGGCGGAGGGCGTCCGCCACGGAGGCCGCATAGACGTGGGGCACCCCGAACTCGGTGTAGACCACTTGTGCGGGTCCCGAGAGCCCGGGCACGGCGACCGGGGCGTCGCAGGGGACATCCGCAAAGGGGTCCGTCCCGTCGGGCGCGGCCAGCGCGACGCAGGTCCCGGGGGGCGGGGCGGGCAACGGCGGCGCGGGCGGTTCGCAGCGTTCCGCGTCGGTCCGGGGACCGGCGTCCGCCGGCACGTCGGCGCCGCCCCCGCCGGCCATCCCGTCGGCGGCGGTCTCGCCCCCGATCGGGCCGAGGTCGACGGCCGCACCGACGTCCTTCGGTGACTGAACGGCGTCGACGGTCTGGACGTCGTCGCAGCCCGTTCCCCACAAGAGCGCCATCGCGCCGACCCCAACGCACACTCGCTTCGCCGCACACGTCACGATCACAAGGGCTCCTCGCCTCGGTCTTCGGCGGTGGACTTACCACAACCGGGCGGCCGCGGGGGCCGCGATTGTTGCGACCGCGATGCCGCCGACTTATAAGAGTCGGGCCTCGTCGTCGCGGAGCCCGTATGTCGGATTTCATCGTCTGCCCGAGCTGTCACGCCCAGGTGCCGCATGAGCATCGGTTCTGCGGCCGCTGCGGCCACGCCATGAAGGGGACGGCCCCCGCGGCCGCCACCGCCGGCGATCCAGCCGCGGTCAAGACGGCCTTCTTTGGTGCCATGCAGTCCCTCGGCAAGGCCAAGCTCATTCTCATCCGCGGCGAGGGGATGGACGGCGTCAGCTACCACCTGAACGCCGCCGAGCACATCGCCGGGCGCAAGGCCGGGGCCATTCTGTTCCCCGAGGACAACTACCTCTCGCCGCGGCATGCCAACTTTTTCTACGACCAGGGCCGTCTCTTCGTTCGGGACGAAGGTGCGCTCAACGGCATCTTCATCCGCATCCGCCAGCCGGCGGAGCTCGAGGACGGCGATGTCTTCCTCGCCGGAGAGGAACTCCTGCGGGTCGAGACGCGGGACGTCGGCGGCGACACGGTCGGCCCCGACCACACGCACTTCTTCGCGAGCCCGCGTCCGTCGCGGGCGTACCGGATCGTGCAGCTCTTCGAGGGGGGGCGCTCGGGTCTCGTCTGTTTCCCGCGGGAGGAGACGGTGACGATCGGGCGCGAGCACTGCCACATCAATTTCCCGAATGACCGCTTCATCAGCGGACGTCACTGCCGCGTCGACTTCAGCGGCGCCACGGCGTTGTTGACGGACATGCAGTCCCGCAACGGGACGTACGTGCGGATCAAGGGTCAACGAGAGCTCGTGCACGGCGACTACCTGTTCCTCGGTCGCCAGCTTCTCCGGGTCGAAATCACCACGATGTGACGTTGGGGTCAGCCGCGTGATCATCTGTCCGAACTGCAGTCGCGAAAACGAGGACCACTACAAGTTCTGCCTCGGGTGCGGCACGGAACTCTCCAAGGTCGGGCGGGCCGATGCGCCGACGGCGCTGCCACACCCGGCACGCCCCGCGCCCTCGCCCCTCGCGGCCCCGCGGCCCGCCACGGCCCCCGCC
>JAKLJY010000110.1 GCA_023150895.1 Myxococcota bacterium
CGATGGGCGCGAGCCCCCGCCCCCG
Organism: Myxococcota bacterium; assembly: GCA_023150895.1. Lineage (GTDB taxonomy): Bacteria > Myxococcota_A > Bradymonadia > UBA7976 > UBA1532 > CAINDO01. Next base: position 26 of record JAKLJY010000110.1, read on the forward strand.
CCGGCCCCGCCGAGCGATGGGCGCGAGCCCCCGCCCCCGCCGGCGTGTCCGGAAGAGGCCCTGACCGCCTGCCGTGACGCCGGGGCGGCGGCCGGTCGCGCCTGCGCCGACGCCGGCGGCACGCGCGAAGAGTGCCGCGCCGCTTCGATGGAGGCCGGTCGCGCCTGTGTCGCCGAGGCGTGCCCCGCGCCCTGATTGCCTGCGCGGCCACCCGCGCTTGCTCACCGTCTGGGACCTGCCGCGGGACCTTTCCCCGTTTCACCCCGCGGCAGGTCCCTTTTTCTTTGGTTCTGCGCACCCGCCCCCGTGAGAAGCCGGCACGCGACCGCAAATGGGTGGTCGATGTGCCGCTGCCCTCCGAGTTTACAGGTGCCGACCGTCCCGCTAGGGTGTGCCGCCATGCGGGACTTCCCTGGCACCGATCTCGAGCGTGTGTACCGGCGCGAGCCGGCCGCGTGCCGGGCCCTGGTCCACGCCCTCATGCCGGCGATCGAGGCCCGGATCTGGGCGGTCCTCTCGCGGTCCCCGACGGGGCGCGCGACCCGCGAACGGGTGGCCGAGCTCGCGCAGGAGGTCTTCGTCGTCCTCTTCGACGACGACTGCCGCGTGCTGCGCAGTTGGGACCCGACGCGCGGCGCTCGATTGCGAACGTTCGTGGGCCTCGTCGCGGAGCGGGTCGTGCTCGGCATCCTGCGGAGCGGACGCCGCAGCGCCTGGCGCGAAGATCCGACGCTGTCCGAGGAGCTCGATCGCGTGGCCGGCGCGACCGCCGGGCCGGAGGTCTCCGTGCTCGATCGCGACTATCTGCGACGCTTGCTCGACGCCGCGCAGGAGCGACTCTCGCCCCGGGGCATGGAGCTCTTCATCGCGCTGTACGCCGAAGAGCAGCCGATCGAGGTCGTCTGCGCCCGACACGGGATGACCGCGCCCGCAGTCTACGCATGGCGCAATCGCTTCAAGACGCTGCTCTCGGAGCTGGCCGCGCAGCTTTCCCCCGAGCGGGACGCCGAGGGCGCGGGCAGACCGGAGGCGCCGACATGAACCGACCGGAAGACGATGCCGGCGAGTCGCTCGCCCGCGCGCTGGGCGAGACGCACCGGGCGACCGCGTCCTCCCCGGACTTCGAGCCCATGAACGCCGCCGAGACGGATGCCGTCGCGGATGCCGTGCTTGCGCGGCTCGGGATCGCCCCGGCGGCGGCGGAGGTCGTGCCGCCCGCGAGTCCGGTCGTCGCGCTGACCCCCCGGCCTCGGCCGGCGCGTCGGGTCGCGGTCATCTGGGCCGGTGCGGGGCTGGCTTTGGCCGCCGGGCTCGCCGTCACGGTGTTTCGCCCCTCCGAGGCCAGCCTGCCCGCGTATGCGCTCTCCGCCATCGGCGACGGCGCCCGGGAACTGAGGGGCGACGGGCCGGCGAGCGCGGGCGTCCCGCGGTACGCGACCGGCAATACGGTCACGCTCGTCGCGCGCCCCGAACGGCGCTCGGCCGATGAGCGGGTGAAGGTCGTCGCCTATGTCTCCGGTTCCGCGCCGGACGCCCCCCTCATGCCCTGGCAACCTCGGATCGACGTCGATCCGGGGGGCGCCGTGCGGCTCGTCGACACGGTCGGTCGTCCGCCGCTGACCGGTCCGGGTCCCCGGACGCTCGTCGTCGCGGTGACGCGCTCGCCGCTGCCCGCCGCCGCCGCGCCGCCTTCTTTGAAGACCCTCACCGCCGCCGTCGATGACGCCGGCGGGCAGCTGCTCACGCTGTCGATTCACCTCGTCGAAGGCACCCCGCCATGATGGACCGCCTCATTGCCGCCGGCTTCGTCGGCCTCTCGCTCGTGGCCTGTGACCCGGCCACGCCCGCACGCCCCGTCGATGATCCCGAGGGGCCGTCGGCCCCCGCGCTCGAGGTCGAGACCCAACCGGCGACGAGCTGCACCTTCTCGAAGCTGCCGCTCTGCCAGGGACGCACGTGCTTCTGCCCCAATGGCGTCTCGGGTCTGCCCGCGGCGTGGCTCACCGGGGGGCGCGAGCCGATCACGCCCGCGCCGTTCGACCGCGTCGCCTCGGCGAGCCACTGGGTCGGCTACATCGTGCAGGGCACGGACACCTGCCCCCTCCCGGCGGAGACGCGGGGCGGCGCGTGGCAGGTCCAGCGACCCTTTGCGACGGCGAGCGCCGTGCCGGAGTTGCAGCGCTTCTGTGAGTACACCTGGGCGCCCGCGGAGGGGACCGAGACCCCGCCGGCGATCGAGGCGCTGCCCGACGTCGTTGCCGATCCGGTGGATCCCACCCGCAACCCGATCTTCCGCCTCGAGCCCGATCTGGAGGCGGCCATCCCCGCGGGCGAGCCCGTGCCGGAAGCCGCCTGGCGCCCGCTGGAGGCCGCCTTCCTGGAGCAGGTCGACGTGAGCGTCTGGGGGGGCATGACCACGCTCGCATCCCGCGCCGACGCGCCCGTGCGGGTCGCGATCGTCGACGCTGCACAGGCCGGGGACGAGGGCGTCTACGACCGTCCATACGGCAGCACGACCGGTCACGCGGACATCGTCGGGTCGATCATCGACCGCCTCGTCTGCCCCCCGGACGACGGCGCGGCGCGGCCGGCCGGGTGTGCCGCCCAGATCCGCAACGCCCTGGCGTTGCGCAACGTCGACCGGGACGCGCTCGCGCCGCTGGTCTTGCGGCAGCCCGGCGACCTTTTCTCCTTCGCCACCGGCGGCGAGTTCGGCCGCGTTCACGACATCGCGACGGCCCTCTTCGAGGTCGTGCGCGCCTGGCAGCGCGACCGCGCGTGCGACCCCGTCGACCCGGCGTGCCGACCGGGGCGCAGGCTGATTGTCAACCTGAGCCTCGGCTGGTCGAAGGAGTTCGGCGGGAGCGCGGTCAACACGATGCGCGTCCCCGTCCGCGCCGCCTACCTCGCCGCTCGGGAGGCGCGGTGCCAGGGCGCGCTGCTCGTGGCGTCCGCGGGCAATCGCGGCGAGAAGCGGCGGGGCGGGGCCGGCACGACCGAGATCAACGGCGCGCTGTATCCGGCCGCCTGGGAGAAGCTCGCGCCCGGCGCCTGCCCCCTGGCCGCCGACGAGTACATGCCGCTCGTCTACGCGGTCGGCGGGGTCACCGGCGAAGGCGCGCCGCTCGGCAACGCGCGCCCCGCGTCTCTGCCCCGGCTGCTGGCCCCCGGCGAGAACGCGGCGTTGCTCAACCGCGCCGACGACCGGGACATCGGCGTGCAGGGGACGCTGCCCGCCACGGGGTCGTCCGTCTCCGCCGCCGTCGTGTCCGGGCTGGCGGCCGTGGTGTGGGCCATCCGGCCGGAGTTGTCGCCGGACGCGGTCATGGCGCTTCTCTACGGGAACGGCCTGAGCACCGGCCGGCCGGCGGAGCTGTATCGTCGCCTCACCCCGGACGGCACGAAGTACCCGCAGCGGGTGGTCTCGTTCTGCCGGTCGCTCCTCGCGGCGTGCGAGGACGGCGTCGCGCGGGACGGATGTCCGACGCCCGAGCTTCGGGCCCGAATCGCCCTGAGTTGCCGACAGGATGCCTTCGAGCCCCTCACGGCCGACATGGACGTCGTCCTCGACGCGGCCTACGCGGACTGGTTCGGTACGCCGGTCGCGCCCGAGGCCCTGCGGCGCCTCACGACGGCGGAGAACACGGCCCTCGAGACCGCCGGGCTGGCGGCCGCAAGCGATCCGGCCGCGTTCCCGCAGCCCGGGTACACCACGTGCCCGCTGTGCACGGTCGGCGCGCCCGGCGCCGCGCCCGCCCTCGAGCGTCTGTTCACCGGCCGCCTGCAGCGCGGGCCGGACGACCAGACGACCGTGTACGCGAGCGCGAAGCTGACGCTGAAGCTCCAGGCGCGCAACGCCGCGCTGGCCTGCCCCGCGGAGGTCAACCTCGGCGGGACGGCCATCGCGCCCGCCCTGAGCTTCGCGACGTTCAAGATCCCGTTCCGGCTCGGCGCCCTGGGCCTCTCGACGGTCTCCGAGCAGCGATGCAAGGTGACCGGCGCGCAGATCACCTTGACCACGCAGAGCGGCGTGGCCCAGGTGAAAGAGAACGTCACGGTCGTCCCCTACTGATCACGGATCGCGGACGGCCGATCGGCGTATGCTCGCACCCTCGGATGGACGCTCGCATCGCCCTCGCCCTCGGTCTTCTGCTGTCCGCGTGTGGACGAGGCGAACCGCCGGTCCCGTCGACGCCGGCGGGGGAAACCCCCCTCGCCCCGTTGGCGTTCGAATTCGCCGGCTGCGCGCAGGTGCGCCGCGGGCCGGTCTGCCTGCTGGCCGCCGGGCCGGAGGCGACCACGCTGCGCCTCCGCGCGCGCGCCGACGCCTGCGACCTCGGCGTCGATGACGGGCCGGCCGTGCCCGGATCGGGTCCTTCGGCGGTCGTGACGCCCGGCCCGGAGAGTCTGGCCAGAGGCGCCCTCGGTCTCCGCTGCGGTGACCGGCGTGCGAGGCTCGCCCTGGGGACTGCCACCGAGCCCCCGCTGCTCGACGGACTGCGCGGGCAGCCCCCGGACGACGCCCTCGCGGCCCTCGGCGAGGGATTGCGGTCGGCGAGCGGAGAGGCGGCCGCGCGGCTCCTCTACGAGCACGCCCGGGTGGAGAACCGGGCGGGCCGCGTCGACGCTGCGCGGGAGAGCCTCGGTCGGGCCATCGCGACCGCCGACGCCACGGAGCGGATCGACCTGGCGGTCCGGGCACGGCTGCTGCGCGCCTTCCTGGCAACGGCCGCGCGGGATTTCGCACCGGCGCGGGCGGACATCGACGGGGCGCTCGCGCGCACGGGCGAGTGGGCCGAAGGCCGGATGCTCGGGCTTTTCCACCGGGCGGTGCTCGAGCGCGAGTCGGGGTCGTTTCGGGCCGCCGCGGAGGCCCTCGACGCGGCCGAGGCGCTGGCCCGGGCCTTCGTGCCGACGTTTCGCGACGCCGTGGCCAACGAGCGGGCGGCGCTCGGGCAGGCGCTCGGGCGCCCGGAGGAGGTGGTCGCGGGGTTGACGGCGGTCCTCGGGCCCGATCGTACGGACTGCGCCGCGGTGCCGATGCTCGGCAACCTGGCGTGGGCACAACTGCGGTTGCGCGAAGCGGATCCGGCGGCCGCGGCCGATCCCGAGCCCACGCTGCGTCGACTGCGCGCGCTCGAGGCGCCGTGCGAGCAGCCGCCGACCTACCGGCAGGCGACGCGGCTCAACCTGGCCTTCGCCGCCCTGCTCGCGGGTCGGGCCGACGACGCGGCGCGGGCGCTGGCGGAGAGCGCCGCCTTGCCCCTCGATGTCGAGGCGAGCCGATGGCGGCTGGATCTCGAAGGGCGCCTCGCGCTGCGCCGCGGGCGAAGACCGCAGGCACACGCGGCGTACAGTCGGCTGCTGGCCCTGGGGCAGGCCGCAGGCGAGCCGGAGGTGGTGTGGCGGGCCCACGACGGGCTCGCCCGGATCGCCCGTCAGGCCGGTCGCCCCCGCGACGCCATCGCGGCCTGGCGCGCCGCGGAGGGCGTCCTGGATACGGCCGTGGCCCGGGTGCCCGTGGATGCGGGCCGCCAGCGATTCCTGGGGGCTCTGGAAGGCTCGGCGCGGGGCCTCGTCGAGGCGTTGGCCGTCGGGGGGCCGGCCGACGCTGCCGAGGCGGCGGCGGTGGCGCGCCGGGCCCGGCGTCGGGCGCTCGAGGCCGCGGCGCTCCAGGCGCGTCTCGCCCGCGCGAAGACGCCCGCCGATGCCGGGTTTCAGACCGAGCTTTCGACCTGGCGGGCCCGACGGCGGGCGCTGGAGGCCGAAGCGGCGGACGACTGGCGGCTGTCCGCCGACGAACTCGCGGCGGTGCGGCGGCGCCGGTTTCAGGCCCTCGACGAACAGGAACGGGCGCTCTCGGGGCTGCTCGATCGTCTCGCCGGTCCGGTGCCGGCCGCCGGGCCGCCCCCGAGCCTGCCGGACGGGACGGCGGAGGTCGTGTACTTTCCCGGCGAGCGCGGCTGGTTCGCATTCCTTCGGCGGTTCGATTCCGCCGAGACGCGCGCCCTTTCTCTCGGGCCCCCGCCCGAGGGGCTGACGTCCGAGTGGGCGTTGGGGCCCGTCGGGCCGCACCTCGGCGGCGTGACGCGCCTGCGCGTGCTGGCGCATGGCCCGCTGCGCCGGCTCGACCTCCACGCCGCACGACTCGCGCCGGCGGGCCGCCCGGCGGTGTCGACCTGGGCGTTCGAGTACCCGCTCGACGTGTCTGCGCCGCTCGACGCCGTCGCGGCCGCGCCTGCTCCCCGGCGCTTCGCGGTGGTCGCGGACGCCCGGGGCGACCTCGCCGCCGCCCTCCACGAGGCCGACCGCGTCGAAGTGCGGGCGCGGACGCGCGGCTTCACGATGGCGCAGGCCCTCCGCGGTCCGGTTGCGACGGCCGAGGCCGTCCGCGGTCTGCTCGCCGACGTCGACGTGCTGCACTTCGCCGGTCACGGCGCGTTCGCCGGTCGGGAGGGGTTCGAGGGCGCGTTGCTGCTCGCCGGGGAGGACCGCCTGACGGTCGGCGACGTGCTGCTCTTGCCCCGGGTGCCCGGTCGCCTGGTGTTGTCCGCCTGCGAGGCGGCGCGGACGGCGCACGGCCCCGGGCAGGGCGCCGAGGGGCTCGGGATCGCGCAGGCGCTCGTGCTCGCCGGCGCGGGACAGGTCGTGGCGGCGACCCGCCCGGTGCGGGACGAGGCGGCCTTCGCGCTGATGGAGCGCCTCTACGGCGAGGCGGACCCGGACGACTTCGATCTCACCCGGGCGCTCACCCGGGCGCAGCGAGCGATGGTCGAACGCAGACCCGGGGACGACTGGGCGGCGTTCCGGGTCCTCGTCCGCTGACCCCCCGCTCAGAGCAGCGCTCGCAGGCGGGCCCGCTGGGCGGCGGTGGTCCGCCCGCCGTCGATCAGGCGTTCGAGCGCCGCGCGGGCTTCGGGCAGGGTCGCGACGTGGGGCGCGAGGATGAGCGCCAGGTGTTCGGCGACGCCGGCGTGGGCGAGCGGTGCGTCGGCGAGGGACGCGATCGCCCGCACGGCATCCGCATCGAGCGTCTGCCCCCGCAGCGCCGAGAGCGCGGTCGTGGCGACGGCCGGGCTGGGGTCGCGACCCAGGCGCAACAGCGCCGCGCGGGCCGCCGGCGAGGTGCGCTTGCGCAGGGCCAGCGCGGCGGCCGCCCGGACCTCCGGCGCGTCGTCGTCCATCGCGGCGCGGGCGAGGGGTTCGACGGTGGCGGTCCCGGCGTTGCCCAGGGCCTGAAGCAACGTCGCGCGCTCGCCGGCCGCGCGGGCCTCGCCGAGCGCGGCCGTCAGGTCTCCAGAGGCGTCGTCACAGGCCGAAGAGGGACCTCGGGCACAGAACGCTCCGGCGACGGCGCCCAGGGCCAGGCGCGCGGCCCCGCGTTGCTCCGGGGCGGCCTCGGCTGCCTGCGTCCGGGCGAACGCGACCGTCTCCGAGGTCGGCTCGGCCACGAAGGACAGGCGCTGGAGATGGAGCCCGTACTCGGGATCCGCCTGCGCGGCCGGGCCCGAGAGCACGGCCCGCAGCGCGGCCTGGGCCTCCGGCGTCCCGGCCTGGGCGAGCAGATCGGCGACGAGCGCGCGCCCGGGTGAGGCCGGCCGCATCTGCGCATAGGCCGCGGGCAAGGTGGCGGCCAGCTCGGGGGAGCGGCGCAGGAGACCCACCGCGCGCCAGAGCCAGCGCGCGTGATCCGGCAGCGTGGCCGCGTCCGACGACCGCGCGAGGTCCGCGAGCATCCGGTCGCCCGTCAGGCCCGCGATCCGCTGCTCGAGGCGCTGCGCCGCGGCCGACGGCGCCCGCAGCGCGGTCAGGGGCCAGCGGGGGGCCGGGTCGGTTCGGGCGTCGCGCCGTCGGTCGACGAGATGGAGGGACACCTGGCGCGTCGCGTCGGCCAGCACGCCCCGGGCGCCCCGCACCGAGACGGACTCCTCGAGGTCGACGGCGATGGGGGCGCCGTCGGGGGCCTGCAGGTGCCGCGCCCCTCCGCCGACGTCGGTCTCGAGCGCGTCGACGACGCCGGCGAGATCCAGACGGGCATACCCGTCGAGGCGTTTGCGAACGCACGCGGTCTCGGCTTCGCAGGCCCCGTAGGCGTAGCGGGCGTCGCCGAGCGGGGCGGGCTCGACACCGGTCCAGAGCGGGGCGCCGTGCGAAGGGGCGCTCTGCACGACCGACAGGAGCGAGAGCACGACGGGCAGGGCGGCGTCGGAGGTGCCCGGGGCGACCCCCGCGGCGACCAGGCGGCCGCCGGCGTCGAACGCGACCCGGACCTCGGCACCGACCCCGGGGAGGGCGAGCAGATCGTGGCCCAGGAGGCTGAAGGTCGAGTCCGGCGTCGCCTCGAACCGCGCCGCGACGCACGTGCCGCCCTCGCAGGCGCCGAGGCCGTGGACGACGAGGCGACCGCGCAGGGAGGCCGTCGCTTCGACCGGCGCGCCGCCGAGGCCCGTCGTCGTCCGCTCGCGCGACTCGGCCAGGACGTCGTAGGTCAAGGTTTCGCCCGCGGGAAAGGCGACGTCGCCCCGCGGGGGCGGCATCGTCCGCGGGCGGCGCTCGGTCCGTGCGCCGGCGCCGTGAAGAACGGCGAGGCCGCCGAGCAGGGCAGCGGTGGAGGCGGCCGCCGCGAGGGCAGCGCGGCGGCGGGGGCGGGTGGGGGACGAGGCAGTCATCTCGGGCTCCGTTCGGGGGGGCGTGGGCCGGGGAAGCGACGAACCACCGGGCGCTACTGCGCATCCCGGGCGAGGGCGCGCAGGCCGACGATGCTCAGCGCGTCGTCGACGTCGGCGTGCAGCACCTGCGCGTCGCGCACGCCCTCCCACGAGAAAAGGGGCATTTCGTAGCGGGCCTCGGGCAAGAGCGGGAAGGTGATGGAGACGAACGCCGCCAGGTAACCCTTCAGCGCGGTCAGGATCTGTTCGACCCGGTTGTCGATGGCCAGCGAGGTCGCCTCGGCTTCGATGCCACCCCCCATCGGCAGGGAGAGCCCGAGGAGCTCGAGGCTCCCCTTGATGCCCGCCGAAACCACGAGCAGGTTCACGCTGGCCTCGGCGAACGCGTCGACCCCGGCGGAGGGGGTGAGCTGGTTCTGTACGCGCAGGCTACCCGTCTCGCAGCTCCCCTCGTGCCCGCCTCCGACCCGGTACTCCAGGCCGAGGCGGCCGGCGAGGCCGCCCGTGACGGTCACCGGCACGAAGCCGATGACGAAGGTGGTCGACACATCGAAGAGGGTGCCCTCCGTGGGCGGGCTGCGGTCCTGAATCACGTTGAACGCGGCGGCGGTCGTGGTCGCCGACGGCGGGACGACAACCTGCTGATTCATGATGAACAGATCGTTCGCGCGGGCCGTCACGGTGCGGGCGTCGCGGCTGCCGCCGGTGGCGACCGAGGCCTGGGCGCGCATCACGTCGTAGTCGAAGCCGAGCGCGGAGGCACGAATCGAGAACGTATTGTCCATGTGCGGCGTGAGGCCGCAGGCGGTGTTGTCGGTGGGATCGACGTCGGCGCCGTCGACGAAGCCCTCGATGCCCCAGGCGTTCACGAGGTCGTAGCGCACGCGAAACAGATCATTGCCCTCGTCGAGGGATTGCCCGAACGCACCGTCCGTGCCCCCGCCGCGCTGGAAGACCCGGCCCTCCTCGGCGTCGAACCCCATGCCCGCGGCCTCGAGGCTGTCGCGCGAGGCGCGCCCGCAGGTCACGGCCGCCTCCGCGGCGGCGTCGATCTGCCGATCGAGCGCCTCGGCGCAGAGCATGTAGCGGCGCAGCGTGGAGGGCTGGTTCGCGTAGCCCGCCTCGAGAAGTCCGTCGAGGCCGTAGCAGGTGTCGCCGAGGCCCTCCGTGCCCGTCTCCACGAGCGCGTCGGCGTCGAGGGTGGCGACGTCGTTGCGATAGGCGCAGGTGCCGTCCGCGCGCTCGAGGAGCGAGCGGTACTCGAACCCTTGCGCGGAGAACGACGCGAGCGGCGTGCCGGCGGTCGGGTGCCATTCCCCGGCGGCGTCGACCTGCGCGAACACACCCGGGCCGAGGGCGGAGACACACTGAAGATAGTCGCCGTTGCGGTCGAAGCGGTAGCGCGCGCGCAGATCCGACACGAAGCTCACGGCGTCCCAGTCGCAGGCGTTGGTGTACCGGGCCGCCCCCGCGTCGACGCGAAAACACCCGGCTTCGCGGGCCGACTGCAGATTCGCTTCGATGGCGCCGTCGAGGGCGAGTAGCCGACGCGCGGCGGCCGCCACGATCGGGGCGTACCGGGCGTCGTCCTGCGCCATCGCGACCGCCGTCGGATTCAGCATCTCGGGATCATCGAAGAGGGTGGTGTGACCCGAGCGCAGCATCGGCTGCGAAAGTCCGTCCGGGTCGACCGCCCAGGCGCCGCGCTGGATCTGTTCGCCGAGCGGATTCCAGATCGCCGCCAGTGGATCACGCACGGGAACGGCGTCGGCGAGAACGATCTGTTCCGCCCCGTCGGCGGCATTCCCGAGCAGGTTCAACGCGTCCGCATACACGGCGAGGAGATCGGACTGCAGCGTCGCGACGACGTGCGCGCGCTCGGCCATCTGTGCGGCGATCGCGTCCTTGAGTCGGGCCGTCGCGAGTTGCCGGTCGGCGAGTACGGGCGAGGCGAACGCCCGGTCGTAGAACGCCTTGTTCTCCGCCGCCGTGTCGCCGTGGGTTGCCCCCCGGACGGCGAGCATCTCGGCGAGGAGTCCGTCGTCGGTGAGGCCGACGGCGTGAATCGAGACCGTCCGCGGCGCGTACGGCCCCTCCCGACCCGTGGTGAGGACGGAGGGTACCAGCGGCGCCGCCGCCCCCGCGACGCCGATGAGCGACGGCTGGTCCGCCCGAACCGGCAGGCCGACGAGGCCGTTCTTCGGGCGCGAGACGCCGAAGAACATGCTCGTCCGATAGGTCGTCACCCCGTCGGCCGGGCTGCGATACACCACACCGGCGGCGTCCCTGAACGGCTCACCGGCCGGGTCGACGCTCGCCTTCAGGCCGAAGGCCCAGGGCTTCGCGACCCCCCCGGCCGACTCATACAGCACCCCGGCCTGCGCGAGCGCCGACTGGGACCGCAGGGCGAACTGATCCTCGAGCTGAGAGACGGTGTGCGTCCGGGCCCAGGCATACTCCTCGCAACTCTCGATGACATGGTCGCCCGCGTCGTTCTCGCTCTGCCAGCGCAGATGGCGGGCGAGCACCGGGTCCTGCGGCGCGGCGCCGGACCCCTGCGGGAGTCCGCCCTGCACGGCGAGGCGGGCGACGGCGGCCTCCAGCGTGTGAGTCTGACTCGCCACGGTCGCGTGGGGACGGGTGTAACCGAGGCGGGCGACGTTGGCCACGGGCGTTTCGCCGTCGGGACCGAGGACCGTTGCCGTTCCGCGGACGACCGGGCGGTTCGCGTAGCCTTCGTCGAGCAGGCGCGCGCCGCACTTCGTATTCGCGCGCAGCCAGGTTTGGGCGTTGCGACTCGTCCGGGCCTCGATGTGTTTCGCGGCCTCGATGTGTCCGCAGAGCGAGCCATAGAACGACTCGCCGAGGCACTGCGTACGCGTGACCGTGGCCGCCTGGCAGATCTGCAGGCACGCGGAGTTCCGCCAGCCGGCGTCGGCGATGGCGGCGTGCGCGCGCCCCGCTGCCGTGCGGGTGTACGCCGGGTCGTGACACTGGGCCGCGGTGGGCACGGGCAGGGCCGCCCGGGCCTCGGACGCGGCCTGGAACACCGTGCCGCCGAGGAGCAGCGCGGCCGAAAAGGAGCGGGGACGAGAGCGCATGAGAGACTCCTGTGTGATGAGAACGTCAAGCCGGCCCTGAGAAGCGGGCGAGAGACCACGATGTCCTGGTATGTGAGGTTGTGTTTCCCGTCGGCGAGTGTCGTGACGCCCTCCACGGCGGGCGCCGCCTGGTATGCGAAGTACGTTTCGGCGATGAGACCGACCAGCGCGTCGTACTCGATGGCATGGAGGTCGAGAGGCGCACCGGACGTCCGCTTCGAGGGGCCGACATCTGTCGCGCCCGTTCCGGCGGCGGCGAATCCCCGCCCATCGCCGTCGCTGACGAAGAGGCGCGCGAACGCGCCGAGGTCGACCGTCCGCGTCGAGTCGTCGGTGCGGTCCGCGTCGCCCGTGACCGAGGCCAGGCGCGGCCGCCGAGCAGATTCGCGCACGGCACGACGCCCTGCACCGTGCCGGTGGCGAGCCGCTCGGCGTGCGCGGTCGGCGTGACCATGAGACCTGCCAATGCCATGTGCGGACGCATCTCTTCGTCCTCCGGGGGCTTCCGTCGGGATCTCTCGTGGGGTGTGTTCGTCCGCGCCGATCGGTTCGACCGGGCCGGAGCAGCGTCTCGCCGCCTTCTTTGCGGGGGCGCCCCGACATCTCACGAAGAAAAATGCGCGTCGGCGTCGATTGGCCGGCGGGCCGCCGCACCCGGGGGGTCAGCGCCCCTTGGTCGGTCCGCCGGCCCCGCTGCCGTCGTCCACCTCGACGGCGCTCTGCCCGTCGCCCCGGGGGCGTACGCGCAAGCCGAGTGGGATGCGGTCCTTCAGCCCCTCGACGTGGGAGATGATGCCGACCAGCTTGCCAGAGAAGACCTGGCTCTCGAGGGCAGAGACGACGTCCTCGAGGACGTCGGCGTCCAGGGTGCCGAAGCCCTCGTCGATGAAGAGCGAGTCGATGCGCACGTTGCGGCTGGCCATGTCGGCGAGCCCGAGGGCGAGGGCGAGACTGACGACGAACGTCTCACCGCCCGAGAGGCTGTCGACGCTGCGGCGGCTCTCGTTCTGCCACACGTCCTCCACGTCGATGCGCAGCTCGTCGCCGGCGACGAGGCGATACCGCCCGGAGATCCGCGCGAGGTGCAGGTTGGCGCGCCGCAACAGGTGTCGCAGGTTGAGGCCCTGGGCGTAGGTCGCGAACTTGCGGCCGTCCGCCGAGCCGATGAGCGCGTCGAGGGCGTCCCAGCGGGCCGCCAGGGCGCCGCGCTCGCCCATCTCGGCGTCGCAGGCGGCGACGGCCTCCACGGCCCGGCGGTGTCGGTCCCGGGCCACGCAGATCGCGTCGCGCTCGGCCTGCGTGGCGGTGGTCCGGTCGGCCAGGGTGCGCTCCCGTTCGTCGAGGGAGGCGGCGTCGTCGCCCGCCGCCGCGCCCGCACTGCGCAGCCGCTCGAGCTCGGCCGCCCGTGCGGCCTGGCGCGTCGCCGCTTCGTCCCGGGCCCCGAGCAGGGCCCGGCGCCGTGTCCGGAGCTCGGCGGCCGTGGCCGCGGGCAGCCTTGCGGCGAGGAGGGCGGCGAGCGCGCGCCCGCCGGCGGCGGGATGGGTCAGGCAGCGGTCCGCCCGGCTCGCCTGCGCTCGCTCGACCCCTGCGAGTTGATCCAGCGTCGCGCGCACCCGCTCGTCGAGGCGCGTGACCGCGGCGTCCGCCTCGGCGACGGCCGCATCGGCGGCCCGCTCGGCGGCCAGGGCCGCGTCGACGGCCCCCTGTGAGCGTTGGCGTTCGGCCCCCGGGGTGCGGTCCGGCGGCATCAACGTGGCGCGCTCGTCCGCGAGGCTCTGGCCCGCGGAGAGCAGCGTCTCGGCGGCGCGGCGGCGATCGTCGGCCGCCTCCCGGGCGACGACGAGTTCGCCCTCGGCCCGCTCCACGGCGGTCGCCGCGACCTGCACCGCCCGCTCGGCGTGCTCCGCATCGGCCTCGCGCGCCTTGAAGACCTTCACCCGTTCGGCCACGCCGTCGACGGCGGTGCGCAGCGCATCGAGGCGGCCGTCGGTCGGACCGGCCGCCGGCCCGGCCGGCGACCCGATGACCGCGGCGAGGGCGTCGAGCGCCGAGGCGGCTTCGCCCGCGAGTCGCTGCGCCGTCTCCGCCAGCGTCCTCGCGTGCGCCGCGCGATCGCGCTCCCGCTGCGCCGCAGCCTCGGCGGCCAGGGCGGACAGCTCGGCCTCGGCGCGCCGTCGGGTGAGGTCCTCGTCGGCCTCGCGGAGGGTGATGAGCGCGGTCCGCAAACGCGGCCTCAGCGCCTCGAGCGCCGCGCGCTCCGTCGAAAGCGCGGCCAGTTCGGTCTCGAGTGCCTCGCGGCGTGCCGGCCAGCCCGCAGGGTCGAAGGATTCGAGCCCGAGCCCCGGCCGCAACCGCGCCCGGACCTCCGCCATTCGCGTCGGGAGGCCCGCGAGGTGGAGCTCGGCCGCCGCGAGGGCCTGTCGCCGGCGCTCCGACTCGGCGTCGGCGTCGCGGAGCTCGGCGTCGGCCCGCGCCACGGCGAGCGCAGTGGCGTCCGCGTCCGGCGGGGCCGCCGAGGCCAGCGGATGTTCCGTCGCGCCGCAGACCGGGCAGGGCGCGCCCTCGACCAGGCTGGCCCGGAGGGGCAGCGCGCCGATGACCCGCAGCTGTGCCTCGTGCGTGGCCCGCAGGGCGTCGACCACCGCGCGTCGCGCCCGGGAGAGGGCCGCCGCATCCTCGACCGCCCGCGCCGCCGCCCTCCGCTCGACTTCGAGACCGGCCGCCTCGGCCTCCAGCGCCGCGAGCGCCCGGTGACAGCCGGCCAGGGCCTCGCCGTCCGCGAGCGCCCCCGTTCGGGCGTCGACCTCGGTCCGAAGGGCGTCGACCCGCTCGGACAGGGCCTCGGCCGTGCCCCCGGCCAGGAGCGTGTCGGCCAACGCCCGCGCGTCGGCGGCCGTCCGACCGGCCCGCTCGACGGCCGCGGCGGACTCGGTCCGGCTCGCGTTCGCCCGTTCGGCGTCTTCGGTGGCGGTCCGGGCCTCTTCGTTCGCCTGCGCCTCGGCCCGGGCGGCCTCCGCGGCCCGCGCGACGGCTTGTTCGCAGGCGCCGAGGCGCTGCACCAGTCCGCTCAGCGCGTCGGCCCGCTCCCCGTCGCCCGCGTGCGCGGCCAGCCAGTCGGCCAGTTCACCGGCCCGCGTCGTGCTCCGGTCGAGTGCGGCCTGGGCCTGCGCGCGACGGCCTTCTGCGGCCGCGACCGCCTCCTGTGCCCGGCGGCGTTCGGCGTCGGCCTGCGCGTAGGCCTGGCGCAAGGCCGCAAGCTCCCCGTCCATTTCGGTCACGCGCGTCCAGCGGGGTTCGTCCGCTTCCTGGGCGGCCCGGAGCGCGGCGTGGGCTTCGACCCGGGCTCGGCGGGTGGCCGCGGCGGCCTCGACGGCCTCGACGAGCCCCGGTCGGAGCGCCGCGTCGAGGCGCTGCGCCTCTTCGAGCCTGGCCCGGGTGGCATCGTCGCGGAGCCACGCTTCGAGCTCCTCGGCCAGCGGATCGAGCGCCTCGTGGGCGTCCAGCCGGGCCGCCTCGCCTGCGAGGGCATCGAGCTGTGCCGTGCACTCGGCCAGCGCCACCGCACCGGCCTCCAGGGCCGCCTCGAGCCGCGCGATCTCCGCCCCCCGTGCGCGCTCCAGCACGAGCGCCGTGCGGGCCTCTCCGAGCGCCACGAGCGTCCCGTCGGCGCGGGCGAGCGCCGCTTCCAGGGCGTCGGCTTCCGGCGGCGGCAGAACGTTGGCCGCGGCCTCGGCCCGACGTTCCCGGACCTGGGCGAGCGCCTGCGCGAGGGCCGCCGCGCGACGGTGCACCGCCTTCGACAGCTCGACGTAGATCCGCGTGTCCGTCAGCCGTTCGAGGATGTCTCGCCGGTTCTCCGTCTTTCCCTTGAGGAACTCGGCGAACTGTCCCTGCGCGAGCAGGATCGCGCGCCGGAAGTGTTCGAACTTCAGCCCGATCCGGGCCTCGTTGAAGGCGATCGCCTCTTTCGTCTGGGTGTGCAGTGTCTCCGGCGGTTCGACGTCGAGCCGGAAGACCTGCATCGACGGCGACTGCAGGGCGCCCTCGGCCCGGCGCCGCGCGCGATGGCACGACCAGCGCGATCGGAATCGCTGATCGTCGATGCGAAAGTCGACCTCGGCGAGACACTCACCGGCGCCCCAGCTCATGACATGCTCGGCGGGGCTGGCGTTGTCGCCGAACCGCGGCGTGCGCCCGTAGAGGGCGAGGCAGACGACGTCGAGCAGGGTGCTCTTGCCCGCACCGGTCGGGCCGGTGATGGTGAACAGACCGTTGCCGAAGAACGGCGCCGCCTCGAGGTCGATGGATTCGGGCGCCGCGCAGCGCAGCGAGTGGATGTTCTGCCAGGTGATGCGGAGGATCTTCACGCCGGGGTCTCCGCGTCGTGCACGGCCTGCAAGACCTCGGCGAACAGCGTCCGCAGCGCCGCGGCGGCGTCGGCGGGCAGCCCGGCGTCGGTCAGGCGGGCCTCGAAGACCTCCTCCGGGCGCAGGTCCTCGAGCGCGACGTCGCGATCGGCGAGGGCCTCCGGACCGACGGGGCGGGCTTCGGCCCGGACGATCAACACCTCGACACCACACAAACGGCCGAGCGCGATCAGCTCGTCCCGGACCGCCGGCGACCAGACCCCGTGCGGCAGCGTGACCTCGGCAAAGGGGGTCAGCCGCTCCTCCGCGGCGGTCTCCCGCGAGGCCTGGAGCGCGGCGCGGACCCCGTCGAGGGGTCCGGAGAGGCGCAGGAGACGACGGAAGACGGGGACGGCCAGGGGGTCCACATCGGGCGGCAGGCCGGCGCGGGCCGTGACCCGCAGGACGTACTTCGGCCCGGCGGCCTCGGCGAAACTCATCGGGAGCGGCGCCCCGCAGTAGCGGATGTGCGGGCGCCCGAAGACGCAGCCCTCGCGGTGCAGGTGGCCGAGCGCGACATAGTCGAACGTCCCCCCGAACGCCTCGAGCGGGACGGCTTGCTGGCGCCCGATCTGGATGTCCCGGACGCTCTCGTCGACGGTCAGACTGCCGTCCGCGTACAGATGGCCGGTCGCGACCAGAGGCAGGCCTTCGAGATCCGGCCGGGCCCTCGCGGCGGCGGAAACGGCCTCGTAGTGGGCCGTGATCGCCTGGCGAATGGCCGCGTCGACGTCGCCGCCCTGCCGCGCTTCCGCCAGTCCGCCGAGATCGGGCCCCCGGAGAAACGGAACGGCCGCGATGACGCCGACGGGTTGCCCCTCGACGCCCCGAACCGTCACGAGCGCGTCTTCCGGCGCGACGCGGGCGCCGAAAACGAAGACTTCGAGGGCGGCGAGGACCGTGCGCGAGACGTCGAGCAGCCCCGCCGAGTCGTGGTTGCCACCGATGATCACGACCGTCCGCGCCCAGCGTTCGCGTGCAATCCGGGCCAGAAAGTCGTGGTAACGCGTGCGAGACACGAGATCGGGCTGCGGCCCGTCGAAGACGTCGCCGGCCACGACCAGCGCATCGACGGGCTCGTCGGCCAGCGCGTCGGCCAGCCAGGTGAGAAAGGCCGCGTGCTCGGCATCGCGGTCCCGTCGGTACAGCGTGTGCCCGAGGTGCCAGTCCGAGGTGTGCAGGATGCGCATGGGCCGGCATGGTGGTCGAGGCGAAGGGCGGGATGCAACGCGCATGGCGACGTGATAGACGGGACACATGCGCCGCGTCGGTTCCATGTTGCTTCCGGGGCTCGTGTCGCTCGGGTGGCTCTCCTGCCGGGCCGCCGCGGCCGAGGAGCCGTCGCCCGAAGCCGCGCCGGCCGCGCCGGCCGAGACGCCGGCGCCGACGGCCGCGGCGCACCCCTGGGTGTTGCAGGTGGCCTTCGTCCTGCCGAACCTCGAGGTCGAGCTGGCGGACGAGGACGCCGACCTCGCGCAGAACTACCGGACGAACACCCCCATGACCCTGAGCCTCGGCGCGAGTTACGAGGGCCTGGGGGCCTCGATCGGGTTCGGCGTCGGGGATCCGGTCGACGATCCGGACGACTACGGCGAGACCCGTGCGCTGGACTACCAGGTCCACTACTACCGCGGCCGTTTCGGGGTCGACGCCTTCTACCAGGACTACGAGGGGTACGCGCTCGAGACGCTCCCGGCCGGGTGCCGCCGTGGGGACGCCTGCTCGCTCGCGCCGGACCTTCGCCTCCGTCACATCGGCGTGACCGGCTTCTTCGTCCTCGACCCCGCGTACTCCCTGAAAGCGGCCTTCGAAGCGGCCGAGCGCGCCCGCCGCCACGCCGGGAGCTGGCTATTGACCGCCGGTGTCAACCATGTGCGGCTCGACGCGCCCGATCCCCTCGTCTTGTCTCCGGACGTCCCGCCGCTGCGCCGGGTCGAGAGCACGATGGCCACCGTGGGCGGCGGGTACGGCCAACTCTGGGTGTGGGACTCGTGGTACCTGAGCCCCGTGCTGATGGTGGCGGGCGGTTACGGCCGGTCGACGTTCACTCCCGCCGAGACACCGGACAGCCACGACGCCGCGCTGCGGGTGAACATCCGTCTCGGGGGCGGGTACAACGCGCCGACATGGTTTACGGGCCTGACCGCCGTCATGGAGTCCCCCATCGTCGAGCGAGACCTCTCGTTGCAGTTCTTCGCCGGCGAGGTCCGGATGTTCGGCGGCGTGCGCCTTTGACACCGCCGCGCGGCCGGGCGTACATCGCCGGCATGCGCCTCCCCCGCTTGCTCGTTCGTCCCCGCCCCGTCGCGCTTCTCGGTGTCGCCATCGGTCTGTTGGCCGCCTGCGGCTCCGGGCCGCCCGTCCTGCACGGCACGCCGACGGTCCCGCCCCCGGCGCCGGCCCTGCCGACGCCTCCGGGCCCGGAGACGCTCGGGTGGGTGCGCGCGCGGCAGGTCCTGCGAACCATCGACCGCCTCGGCGTCGGTTCGGCGGCGACCGCGGTCGCGGCCATGGGCGTCGAGGCGAGCCTGCCCGATCCCGACCGACCCTTCATCGTCGCCTTGTCCGCACCGCCCGCCCCGGACGTCGGGCAGGTGCCCGGCCTGGTCTTCGCGCCCGCCGCCCCCGACTCGACGCTGGCGACGTTGCTCGCGGGCTTCTCACCGGGGGGCGCAACGCCCCTGGCCGGCGGCGTTGCGTTCCCGCTCATCGGGGCGACGTCGGTCGAGGGGCCGAACCGGGCGATCGTCGAGGCATTGGCGGCCGTACCCGCGACGGCCGACGCCGAGCTCGTCGTGCACGCTCCGACGGTCCTTCGGGCCTTCGGCGAGTCCGTGACGGCCGCGCTGCGGGGACTCCCGGCGGGCCTCGCCTCGGCCGCCGGTCAGCCGGTCGCGTTCCAGCCGGCGGCGCTGCAGGCCGCGGGGGAGGCCCTCGGGCGCTGGTTCGGCGAGGTGGCGACCGTCCTGGTGCTGGCCGACGTGGGGGAGTCCGGGCTGTCGGCCACGCTCGTCGCGCGCGGCTCGGCCGTCCCGGTGAACGCCGCGCCCGAGGCGACGACGACCCTGCCGCCCTATGCCCGCTTCGTTCCACCCGGGGCGCTCCGGGCGGCATTTCGCACGACGCCGTCCGGGTCGTCGGGCCTCGCCGAGCGCCTGCTCGACGCGGTGCTCGCCGGGTCGCCCGAGGCGCGGGCCGCGCTGCACGCCGATTTGCAGGTGTTCACCGGCGCCGTCGCCGGGGGCGCATTCAGCGTGGCGCCCGGCGGCCCGGGCGTGGCCCGGGGGGTGCTTCTCCTTCAGAGCGACGCGGCGCCGGCCATGCGCGCCGCGCTGCTCGACGTGGCCCGGCGCCTCGCGGAGCCGGCGGTCACCGAGGCGCTCTGGCGGCGGACCATCACGCTCGCGGTGGAGGTGACCGAGGAGGCTCGGGAGAGCCACGGTGTCGCCGTCGCCCGAGTCCGGTTCACGGTCGCCGCCGGCGCCGGTCTCGGGGCCGCGTCGAAGGCGCCCCTGTTCGTTCGCCTCTTCGCCCGGCCCATCGACGCCGAGATCGTCCAGACCGGCGGCACGCTGCTCGTCACGTTCGACGAAGAACCGACGGTGCTCGACGGTACGTTGGCGGCGCTCTACGACGGCACCGGCCGGCATCCGGCGCTGACCGCGCAGGGGACGTCACCGGAGGGCGGCGACCTCTACGTCGACCTCGACCTCGCGAGCGGGCTGACCGGATGGGCCGCCGTGATCGGGCCCGCGGCCGCGCGCCGCCTGCCCCGGGTGCCCGCCGATGCGGCACCGGCGACGTTCTTCTCCGCGTCGGCCCCTGGCCTGCGGCAGCACCGGCTCACGGTGCCGCGCGCCGTGTTCGACGCGCTGCGCAGCGCCCCGCGCTGACGCCGACCCAGGCGGACGGCGGCGTCAACTGGCCCTCAGAACGCCGAGTCGACGAGAGCGACGAGCTTCGGCTCGGGCAGGTCCGAGGTCACCGTGTAGATGCTGCCGCCGTTGCGGAACATCGCCACGTTGAAGGCGTCCTGGTTCTGCAGCACGAGGTCCCGCCGAGCCGGCGATTGGCCGCCGTTCTCGGGCGCATCGCCGGCCTCCGCCGCATCGGGCAGGTCGACGCCCGTGCCGTCGAAGACGAGCACGCTGAGCTTGTGGCGCCCGATGGCGTACACCAGATAGGCCGCCTGCCGCGTCTCGTCTTGCCCGGCGCGGGTGTGCACGTGGGTCAGCCGGCCGCCGAGGAGTTGCACGCGCGGGTCCCGAAAGCGCGGCGCGTTGACTTCGAAGCGCACCTTGTCTTTGAACCAGGCGTTGATCTCGTCGGCCTGTGCGCTCGGCACCTCGACCGGGCTGGCCTCCGTGTGGCGCAACACGGCCTCGCGGGGCGCAAAGCCCACGGTCGGCGGGATGAGCAACAGGACGGCCACGGCGACCGCCGGGACGGGCAGGGCCAGACGGCGTGCCCAGAGCGCCATGAACGACGGGCGCTCGGCGTCGGCGAGGGCGCGGCGGATGCGGGCACGGGCCTCGAACGAGAGCCCCTCGCGCTGAACGACCTGGAAGTGCGGGCGCAGGGCCTGCCGGAACGCGATCTGGTTGTCGAGGTGGGCCCGGCAGTCGGCGCAGGCCGCGAGGTGCGCGTCGAAGGCCGCGCGGTCGCGGGCGTCGAACTCCGCGTCGAGGTAACAGTCCGAGAACTGCCGGAAGTCGCCGCATTCGAGCTGAGTGAGGGTCATGTTCAGGCTCCTGCGACCTTGCGCCGGCGGAAGGCGTCCAGACTGGCGACGTTCTCCGGCGCATCGCCGGCGGCCGTGGCGTTGGCCACGATGCCACGGGCCGCGGCGTACTCCAAGAGCTCGGCCTGCAAGAGCTTTCGGGCGCGGTGCAGGCGGCTCATGACGGTGCCGACGGAACAGTCGAGGACCTCGGCGATTTCTTTGTACGAGAACTCGTGGAGGTCGGCGAGCAGCACCGCCATGCGGAAGTCGAAGGGCAGGGCGTCGAGGGCCTTCATCACGTCGTCCGAAAGGACGGACTTGAAGAACGACTCGCGCGTGTCCGGGGGGATGAAGGTGCTCTCCTCGGCGGCGTAGCGGTTGAGGAGGTCTTCCGCCTCGCGGTCGTCGATGATCTGCTGCTCGGTCTGCTGCTTGCGGTAGCGATTGATGTAGATGTTGGTCTGGATGCGGAAGAGCCAGGCCTTGACGTTCGTCCCCGGCTCGAACTTGTGCCAGAACCGGTAGGCGCGCAGCAGGGTTTCCTGCACGAGGTCCTCGGCGTGCGCCGCGTCCCGGGTCATGCGCAGGCCGGCGCCGTAGAGCGCGTCGGCATGCGGCATCGCGATGCGTTCGAACTCGGCATGGCTGGTTTTCTTCTCGGACTTTCGCCCGAACAACTGGCCCAACATGGTCGGTGTCCTGCGGGGGAAGGCGTCGTGTCGTGTCGTCGCGTAGGGTCGATATGGAAGACGAACCAGGCGTCGCTTCCGTTTCATTCCGGGGCGCCGTTCGAACGTGTGCACCGACTCGATCGCCGCAAGCTCGCCCGGCGGCCCGGGCGGGGTATCATGGCGCCGCCGTGATCACCGCCGCGCCGATCCTCATTCACCTGGCCGTGGGCGTCGCCCTGGCCCTGGGCCTCGCGACGGTGACGTTCGCGGCCCCGCCGGCCCCCCCGGCCTCGCCGCCCCGCGAGACCGAGGCGCTGCTCGCCCTTCACGGTTTCGGACGTCCCGCCCACGAGGCCGCGCTCGATGCGGTGGCCGCCAAGCTGACGGAGGCCGTCGCGAACCCCCCGCCGAGCGGCGCGCCCGTGCCCGCCGATCTGCTGTTGCACACGCTGGCCGCGGCGGGGGTCACCGATGCCCAGGTCTTCCCGTTCACGCTCCGGCATCGGACTTTCGGAGATTTTGCCACTGCGCTGCCGGCGTTTCTCGCCCGCCTCGACCGGACGAAACCCCCGACGCACTACGGGCTCTCGACGTTCGTCCGCAGCGGACAGATGGTGACGTCGCTCGTGCTGGTCCACCGCGGGGTCACCCTCCAGCGGCCCATCCCCCGACAGAGCGAGCCCGGCGGCTTCGTGCCGCTCAAGGGGGACCTGCTGCGCGGGTACTTCCGGCCGCGCCTTTTCGTCTCGCCCCCGGGCGGCGCCCGCGTTCTCGAGCGGCCCGCCTGGACGTCCGAGCGCAAGGTCGATACGAGCGTCTGGTTCGATGCGGGGCCGGGGATCTACGGCGTCGAGATCGTCGCGGACAGCCAGTTCGGGCCCGTCGTCCTCCACAACGCGGAGGTCCACGTCGGCGTGCCCGTCCCGAGCGGGCCGGTGGCGCGGTTTGCCGGTCTGGGCGCCTCGGCCTACGACGGTCCGCCCGATCTCGCGCTCGGTCGCATGGTCAACGAGCAGCGCACCGCCCACGGGCTCCCCCCGTTGCGCATCTGGCCCGAGCTGGCCAGTGTCGCGCTCGCCCATGCCGTCGAGCTCGACGAGCGCCGCATTCTGGTCCACGCCACGGGGAGCACCGGCAACCTCCAGACCCGCCTGCAGAGCCGGGGCATGCGCTTCACGCTGGCGGCCGAGAATCTCGCGGATGCCGCGACGCCGAGGCAGGCCCTCGCGGCGTTCCTGGCGAGCCCCGGCCACAAGCGCAACCTGCTCGATCCGGCCCTGACGCACATGGGCATCGGCCTCTCAGGGCGGTACTTCGTGCTCGCGATGGTGCGCCTCGGCCCCTGAAGGCGGCGACCGGGGCGGTGGCCTCCCGCCCGTCGTGCCCAGCACCGCCCCGCCGACGATGAGCACCATGGCCAGCCCCGCGGTCGGCGTCAGGGGTCGCCCGGCGGTAAGGGCCAGCAGCAGCGTCGAGGCCAGGGGGGTCAGGTACGCCAGCGTGCCGATGGTCCGGGGGTCCCCGCGGGACATCGCCCGGTCCCACAGGTAGAACGCCGCCCCCATCGGACCCAGGCCGGCGATGGCCAGGAGCGCCCACTCCTTGCCCGAGGGCGCGTGCGGGACCTCGAACATCGCGTGACAGATCAGCGCCAGCGCCCCATCCACCAGGCAGAACGCCGAGATCGTGGAGGTCGGAAACCCGCCGCGCCGCTTCGAGGCGAGGGAGTAGGTCGCCCAGACGACGGCCGCGGCGATGGCGAGGCCATACCCCGGCGCGGACGCCCCGTGGAACGACCATCGGCCACCCGTCACGAGCAGCACGGCGCCCGCGAACGCCAGCGCGGCGGCGAACACGGCGCGCGGCCCCAGGCGGACGCCGGGGATGAAGAACGGGCTCAGCAGGACGATGAGCAGCGGCCAGAGGTAGTTGAGCAGGTTCGCCTCGACCGGCGGCGCCCAGCGCAATGCCAGGAAGAGGCAGAGGTGATAGACGAAGAGTCCGTAGATGCCGAGCAGCACGTCCCCCGGGCGGAGCGCGCCGAGGTGCAGCCGACGCGCCCCGAGGAGACCCCCCACGGTCAGCGTGACGCCGAGCATCAGGAACGGCGGCACGGCGACGAGCGACACCCCGAGCGTCGCCAGCGAGGCCCAGAGCCCGAGGGCCAGCAGGGCATCGCGCAGCGGCGCGGCGGTGGACCTCAGCGGTCGCCCGGCGCCGGACAGACGACCTCGCCATCGAACATCTTCACCACGATCGGAGGCGGTATGGGCGGCGCCGGGACGTTGATCTCCTGTGTCGGATAGAGGACGCCTTGCCCGTCACGGGCGACGGCCGGTCCGGCGAGCGCCTGTCCGACGCCCGTGACGACGACGCCCGAACCGGGCAACCAGCCGAGGTTGCTGCTGGCGCGCCGGAACCGCAGGGAGGCGGCCGTACCGTTGGCGTTGTTGATCTCGCGCCAGAACACCCCGACGTCCTGGTTGGGCAGCGTCGCGAACACCGTCCCCGACTTCGTCCGATCACCCGTCGCGGCGATCGTGTACGGGATGTTTTGGCCCCGAGCGTCGTCGAAGGGCACGACCGCTCCGTCGAACCCGAACCGCTGGACGACGATGTTCTGGGAGCCGGACGACTCGAGGAACGCCGCGAGGAAGCCGTTGGACCAGGCGTGCACGGCATGGGCGATCCGCGGGGCGTTGGCGGCCGGCCCCACGAGGCGCGTCGGCACGCCGGCGGCGGCGCCGGCCTGGTTTCTGCGATACCAGGTGAAGTACGCCACCGAGGCGGGCTGGGCCAGGGCGGTGTGCGTCCACGTGAGCCCGTAGTACTCGAACCCGCCATCGGTGGTGGCCGCGACGGCGACGTCGCGCGCGAACCGGGTCGTGTCGTCGCTGCGCACGGGGTGACGCCATTGAACGGCCCCTTCGAAGGTGAGCCGGATGAGCTGAAGGCCGCGGGGCCCGCCCAACACGGCCGCCGGGTCGATCGCCCCGAGCACGGTCAGCCCTTCGCCGTTCGCAATCATGTCGAAGGACTGCCAGATCTCACCGGCGGCTGCGGTGGCGACGACCGCGTTGCGCGGCCCGATGGCGCCGTCGTCCCGGATTTGCTGCAGGTGCAGGCTCGGCTCACCGCTGACGGGGGTCTCGAGCCAGGCGACGACGAACGCGATCCGGTCGATCGCGTCGACGACCGGCAACGCGGCGATCCGGACTTGCCTCAGCGTGCTGGCGAGGACGCGCGGGGTGACGTCGGTCGGATTGGCGAGCGCGCCCTGCGGGTCGATCAAACGAACCCGGACCGTGGCCAGACCGTTCGGTTGGACGTGGATGGTCGCCGCCGCATACCGACGCGCAGGGGCTGACCAGGCCAGCGAGACGCCGACCGGCGAGGCGGCGTTGCCGGCGACGGCGTCGGGGTCGACTTCGAGGGGGCCGAACGTCGGGGCGAGGTTGTCGACCGTTCCGTCGCAGTTGTCGTCGAGGCCGTTGCACACCTCGGCCGACGGCGCCTGTTGACGCCGGCAGATCGTCTCGCCGTTTGCGCTGCAGATCGTCCGGCCGGCGGCGCAGACCCCGGACTCGTTGGTGCGGCACTCCACGGAGTCGATGTCGTCGTCGACCCGGCCGTTGCAGTCGTCGTCGACGGCGTTGCAGGTCTCTGGAATCGGCGTCACGGCGCCGGTGCACTCGGGAAACCCGCCATCCTTGCAGTCGGCCGTCCCGGAGCGACAGCGACCGACCCCGATCTCGCGGGGATCGTCGCCGGGGTAGCAGTCCTCGACGAGCCCGCCCTCGTCCGTCTCCCCGTCGCAGTCGTCGTCGAGGCCGTTGCACGTCTCGGCCGTGGGGTTGACGGCGCCCACGCAGGGCCCGAAGACCCCGGCCGCCGTGCATTGCGAGCGCCCCGGCCGGCACACGCCGATTTCTACCTGGACCTCGCCGCAGGCCCTCTCCGTGCCGGCGACGCACCCGCAGCCCTCGTTGTACTGCCCGTTGCAGTTCTCGTCGGCGGCGTCGGCGTCGCAGACCTCGGCCGCCTGGGGGAGAATCTCACCCTCGCACGCGCCGAGGGCACCCTCGACGCAGCGCGAGACCCCGCGTCGGCACTGCCCGAGGACGGGCTCGGGGCCCGAGTAACAGCTCCGGTCCGAGTCCTCGTCGATTGCGCCGTCGCAGTCGTTGTCGACGCCGTCGCAGAACTCCGCGCGCGGCGGAGCGGGGCTGACGGGGCAGACGACCGAGTCGCCGTCCTCACCGCAGCGACCGAACGACTCGACGAGGCATTGCCCCGTGCCCACGGCGCACGGGCGACCGAGTCCGATGAAGTCCTCGTCGATTTCGCCGTCGCAGTCGTCGTCGAGCCCGTTGCAGACCTCCCGGTCGGGCAGCACCTCGCCCAGACAGTCGCCCGGCTGCCCGTCGTCGCACGTTCGGGTGCCCGAGCGGCAGGCGCCGATGTCGCGGGTCGCGGCGTCGCCCGAGTAACACGCGGCAGCGGCCAGGTCGTCGACGACACCGTTGCAGTCGTCGTCTCGGTTGTTGCACTGCTCCGCTTCGGGCAGCACGAGGTCGACGCACTGTTCTCCGGCGGGCCGGGTGCAGTCGAGCACGCCCTGTTGGCAGGGGGCTGGCCGCCACTCGCCGCAGGGGTCACCGTCGACGCAGGCGCAGTCTTCGTCGAGCGCGCCATCACAGTCGTCGTCGAGGCCGTTGCAGTCGTCGAACGCGGCTGGCAGCACGGCACCCGCGCACTCACCGGGGACGCCACCGACACATGACCGCCTGCCTGGACGACAGACGCCGGTCTCGCCCCGAACGGCCAGGGTCGCCGCCTCGTCGAGCCCCTCCGGGAGGCAGGCGGCCCCGTCGACACCCTCGTCCGTCTCGCCGTCGCAGTCGTCGTCGAGGCCGTTGCAGACCTCGTCCGAGGGGAGGACCTCGTCGTGGCACACGTCTCCGGCGCTGCCGCCGACGCACTCCCGGTACCCCGCGCGACAGACGCCGCGGCCCTCGAGCGCGACGTTCGCACCGAAACACCAGATGCTCACGCGGTCGTCGACCGCCCCATCACAGTCGTTGTCGAGGCCGTCGCAGATCTCGTCCGAGCCGAACGCCATGGGCGCGTTGCAGCGCAGACTGCCGTCGGCCTGGCATTCGGTAATGCCGAACGTCAAGCAGACGCCGACCAACCCGTTGTTGCAGACCTGCCCGGCGCCCTCGCAGCTCACCGTGACGACCGCGTCGGGTGCAGGCGCGCTCCCGCCGATGCCTGCGTCGGGGGGGGGCGGCGCCCCGCCCTCTCCCCCCGAGCCGCCCATGACGCTGCCGTCGGGTTTCGTGAACCCGCCCCCCGCCGCGACGGCGTCGGGCGGCGAGGTGCGGGCGTCCGCCTCCGGCAACGGGGCGGCGTCCCCCTCCGGCCCTTGCGCGTCCGCCAGCGGGGCGACGTTCCCCCCGGTGTCGTGTCCGCTTGCATCCCCCATGACATCGGCGTCAGGGCGGGGCGCGCAGGTGCCCGCCGAGCAGATCCCGGGTGAGCAGTCGTCGTCGCTCTTGCAGCCCGTCTCCAGGCTCGGCGCGCACCCTGCGATCATCGCGGCGAGCACCGCCGGGTAGAACGGCACGATCCGGAGATGTCGGTCGGACATGGCATTTCCCCCTCGTCAGACGGGCCACGGTACCGCCTGGAAGGGGCGGCGGGCGAGCGTGATCGTGGCAGCGACCGCTGCAGGAAGAGTGCCGGACCCTGAGGAGCCGGCCGGGCATTCGCCCGAGCGCCGCCTGTCGCGGGCGAGGGGCTGTCGTCGGAACTCCGGTCTCGGGTCCGTCGTGGAACGGCCCGAGCCGGAGAGCCTCGTGGGATGTCAGTCGTCGAGCGTCGCGAGGACGGACGCGGCGGCGTCACGACCGCTGCGCTTGCCGCGGCGTCCCTTGCCGCCGGCGTCTTCGGCCGGGGCGGGCGCCGGGGTTGCGGCCGGGGCGGGCGCCGGGGTTGCGGCCGGGGCGGGCGCC
>JAKLJY010000111.1 GCA_023150895.1 Myxococcota bacterium
GAGTGCGAGGGTCAGCTCCGCCACCGGCGTCAGGGGGCCGTCCGCCGTCCAGGCCGCGGGCAGGCCCAGCGTCGGGTGCCGCTCCAGGGCGTCGGGGGGCGCGGTCAGGGAAAGCCCGGCGCCGGCGCGGAGGCGGCCCCGCGCCACCGGTGTCCCCATGACCTCGATGACGTATCCGCTTTCGGGCAGCTCCGGTGCGGTTCGCGCGTTCACGACCGGTAGAACGAGCCCGTGCCTTCGCATCAACCCCGCGCGCACGTCGTCGACGACGCGATCGACGCCACCGGGGCCGAGCGCGGCCATCGCGCCGGGGTGGAGCGCCACGACGGCCGCCGCGGCGCCTGCCGCGCTCGGATCTTCGGCCGCCGCGGGCATGGAGCGCGCGCCCCGGCGCAGAGCGAGGGCAACGAAGGCCGCCGTCGCCGCGGCCGTCGAAACGACCGGCGTGCCCGGCAGCGCGCCGACCAGCGCGCAGGCGGCAGCGCCCGCCCACGCCGGTGCCGGTCCCGCCAGGCTTTCCCCGAGATCGCCCTCGCCCTCGCCCTCGGACGCCCGGTGCCGTGCGAGGAAGACGCCGACGGCCAGACCGGACAGCAGTGCGGGCAACAACGTCGCGAGGCCGGCACCCGCCGCCACCGCGAGCGGCGCGCGCCAGGCGTCGGCGAGGGGGACGTCGCCGCCGAGCACGGGGAGGGCGAGCCCCGCCAGCGCGTTCAACAGGGCCAGGGCGAGGATGGCGGTGGCTTCGCCCCGCAGGAAACGCGCGGCCCCGTCCATCGCCCCGGCCTCGGCGGCGTCGGCGGCCAGCGCGGCGCGTCGGCGACGCAAGGTCTCCGGATCCGCCTCCCCGGTCCGGCCCGCCGACTCCAGGGCGAGCTGCCGCCCCGGGAGCGCGTCCAGGGCGAACCGGGCCGCGACCTGCGCCGCCCGCTCGACACCGCGGGCGACGACCAGCAAGTGGACCAGTGCGAGCGCACCGAGCACGGCCAGGCCGGCGATCGGGCCAAAGGGGGAGAGCGACGTGCCGAGCGCCGCGGCGAGCCCGTCGGCAGGCTCACCGGAGAGCACCCGGCGGGTCAGACCGAAGGCCAGGGCCGTGCGGAGCAGAACGAGCCCGGTCGTCAAGGTCCCGAAGCCTGCGGCCGTGCGGCGCGCGGGAGGATCGACGGCCGTCGCCAGGTGAAGCGCCGCAGCCCCGAACGAGCTCACGAGGACGGCGTCCAGGATCGGCCCCGGGACCGGAATGAGCAGAAACGCCACCGCCGCCGCGACGACCCAGGGCGCGCGCGCGTCATGCCCGAAAATGCGGCGAGCGATTCCCGTCGGCCCCATGACGCGATTGAAGAGCCGAACTGGCGGAAGAGCAAGGAAATCGCCGTCTTGTGAGTGCTCCCACGGGATGTTAGTTTCGAGGTTCCCCTCCGGCCGGCTGCACATGTCCAGCACCTCCAGCACCGACGAGTTCGAAGCCATCTCCGGCATCACCGGTCCCGAGAGCGACGGGCCGCCCGGTCAGGCACGCATCCTGGTCGTCGACGACGAGCCGTCGATCCGCGAGATCCTCTGCGATTTCCTGCGGATGGAGGGGTTCCTCGCGCAGGACGCCCCCGATGGCCGCACGGCGCTTCAGCTGCTCGAGACGCAGCGCTACAACCTGCTCATCAGCGATCTCAAAATGCCCGAGATGGGCGGGCTCGAGCTTCTTGCCGCCGCCCGGGAACAGCATCCCGGGTTGTCCTCGCTCCTGATGACCGGGTACGGCACCGTCGAGACCGCCCTGCAGGCCATGAAGATCGGGGCGTTCGACTACATTCTCAAGCCGTTCAAGGTCGAGGAGGTCGTCCACACGGTCAAGCGGGCGCTCGAGCAACAGCGACTGACGCAGGAGAACATCGAGCTGCGGGCTTCGCTGTCCCTCTACCAGCTCGCGTCGCGGCTCGGTGAGGAGATCGAGCTCGTCCCGACCCTGCGCCTCATCGCCGAGACGGTCCGCGCCGAAACGCACGCCGATCGGGTCAGCGTCGTCCTGTTTCCCGACGACGAAGGCGTGCACTACGAGGTCGAACACAGCGGGGGCGCGCCGCTGACGGGGGCCGATCTCACCGAGATCGGGCTGGCCATCCGACGCCCGGTGCTCGCCGTGGAGGGGCGCATCTTCCGCTACGTGCGTCTGTCCGACCACACCCGCGCGATTACCGCGCTGCTCGCCCTGCCGCTGACGAGCCGCGGGCGGTTCTTGGGCCTTTTGCTCGCGGTCCGGGACGGCGGGCAGCCCTTCGTCGAGGGCCAGCGCAAGCTGCTGACGATCCTGGCGGATCGGGCCGCGGCCGCGGTCCACAATTGCCAGCTCTTCGAGAGCCTCGAGCGCAACTTCCGCACCAGCATCGAGGTCTTCGTTGCCGCGCTCGAGGAGAAAGACCGCTACACCCGCGGGCACAGCGAACGTGTCGCCGAGTTCGCAGAAGTCACCGCCCGCGAGCTCGGGCTCGTCGACGAAGAGGTCGAGCTCATCTACCAGTCCGGCCGTCTGCACGACATCGGCAAGCTGACCATTCGCGCCGAGGAGCTCAACAAACCGGCGGGGCTCACGCAGGAGGAGTTCCAGCGTTTCAAGGCGCACCCCGGATTCGGCGAGGACCTCCTCAAGAACATTCCGGCGTTTCGCAAGCTGCTGCCGGGCATCGGCGCACACCACGAGAAATTCGATGGCACGGGATACCCGCGTGGGCTCAAGGGGGACGAGATTCCCCTCATGGCGCGCATCATGTCCGTCGCCGATACGTACGACGCCATGACGAGCCACCGGGCCTACCGCAGCGCGCTCAAACACCAGACGGCGGTCGACGAGATCCGGCGGTGCGGGGGCTCGCAGTTCGACCCGCAGGTGGTCGAGGCCTTCTGTCGCGGCATCGAGATCTGGCGAGAGCGCCGGCGCGTCGAGGGGCGCGACTACCCGCGTTGACTTCCCGGTGGGGGATGACTAAAACGCCCCGCCATGGAAGACGCCCGAAAAGCCCTGATCCCGGTCAACATCGAAGACGAGATGCGCGTGTCCTATCTGGACTACGCGATGTCCGTCGTCATCGGCCGGGCCCTGCCCGACGTGCGCGACGGCCTCAAACCGGTGCACCGCCGGGCGCTGTTCACGATGTACGAGCTGAAGAACAACTGGAACAGCGCGTACAAGAAGAGCGCCCGCATCGTCGGCGACTGCATCGGCAAGTATCACCCGCACGGTGACCAGGCCGTCTACGACACCATCGTCCGCATGGCCCAGGACTTCGCCATGCGCTACTGCCTGGTGGACGGGCAGGGCAACTTCGGCAGCGTCGACGGCGATCCCCCGGCCGCCATGCGGTACACCGAAGTCCGGATGGCCAAGATCACGCACGAGCTCCTCGCCGACATCGAGAAGGAGACCGTCGAATACGGGCCGAACTACGACGACACGCTCGAAGAGCCGCTCGTCCTGCCGACCCGCGTCCCCAACCTGCTGGTCAACGGCGGGACGGGCATCGCGGTCGGCATGGCCACCAACATCCCGCCGCACAACCTCAAAGAGATCGTCGACGGGTGCATCGCGGTCATGCGCAACCCGGACATCACGCTCCCCGAGCTGATGGCGATGATCCCCGGCCCGGATTTTCCGACGGGCGGCACCATCCACGGCGCGTCGGGCATCCGCGAGGCCTACGAGACCGGTCGCGGCATCATCCACATCCGCGCGGTTTGCGAATTCGAGAGCATGGGCAATGACCGCGAACGCATCGTGGTCCACGAGCTGCCCTATCAGGTCAACAAAGCCCGCCTCCTCGAGAAGATCGCCGACCTCGTCCGCGACAAGAAGATCGAGGGCATCAGCGATCTGCGCGACGAGAGCGATCGGCACGGCATGCGCATGGTGATCGAACTGCGCCGCGACGCGCAGGCGGACATCGTGCTCAATCAGCTCTACAAGCTGACGCAGCTCCAGCAGAGCTTCGGCATCAACATGCTCGCCATCGTGCACGGCGAGCCGCGGTTGCTCACGCTGCGCGACGCGCTGCAGCACTTCATCGACCACCGGCGGGACGTCACGTTGCGCCGGACGCGTTTCGAACTGCGGCAGGCCGAAGAACGCGCCCACATCCTCGAGGGCCTCAAGATCGCCCTCGACCACCTCGACGAGGTGATCGCCCTCATCCGCGCGAGCGCGGACGCCGAGACGGCGCGCGAGGGCCTGATGAGCACGTTCGGGCTCTCCGAGCGGCAGGCCAAGGCCATCCTCGAGATGCGCCTCCAGCGGCTGACCGGCCTCGAGCGCGACAAGATCCTGCAGGAACTCGCCGAGGTTCAGGCCGAGATCACCCGTCTCAAGGCGATTCTCGCCGACGAGGGTCTCCTCCTCGAGGTGATCGAGCGCGAACTGCGCGACGTTCAGGCGCAGTTCTCCGACGGACGCAAGACGCAGATCATCGCCGGCGGCGTCGACCTCGACATCGAAGATCTCATCCCCGTCGAGGACATGGTCGTGACCGTGACCCACGAGGGGTACATCAAGCGCGTGCCGGTGGCCGAGTACCGCGCGCAGAAGCGCGGCGGCCGCGGCAAGAGCGGCATGGCCACGAAAGAGACCGACTTCGTCGAGCACCTCGTCGCCTGCTCCACGCACGACCACGTGCTCTTCTTCACGTCCAACGGGCGGGTCTTCAGCGAGAAGGTCTACCAGATCCCCTCGGGCGCCCGGACGGGACGTGGCAAGCCCATCGTCAACTTGCTGCCCCTCGAGGTCGGCGAGAAACTCGCGAGCGTCCTCACCGTCGACGCCTTCACCGAGGGCCACTTCCTCTTCTTCGCCACCACCGGCGGCACGGTGAAGAAGACCGATCTCATGGCGTACTCGAACATCCGTTCGAGCGGCATCATCGCCATCAACCTGCGCGAGGGCGACCGCCTCATGGGCGTGCGCCTGACGAACGGCAACAGCAACGTTCTGCTCGCGACGAAGAGCGGCATGTCCATCCGCTTCGAGGAGGCCGATGTGCGGCCCCTCGGCCGCGACACGAGCGGTGTGAAGGGCATCGAACTCAACGAGGAAGAGCGCGACGAGGTCGTCGGCTGCATTACCTTCGATCCGGCCCAGATCGACGAGAAGCAGGCCTGCCTGCTCACCGTCACGGCGACGGGCTACGGCAAGCGCACCGCACTCGAGGAGTACCGGCTGCAGGGCCGCGGCGGCAAGGGCACCATCGACATCAAGGCGGGCGGCCGCAATGGCGACGTCGTCGGCTGCATCCTGGTCGAGCACGACTACGACCACTACATCCTCATCACGGACGGCGGCATCATCCTGCGCGCCGAGGCCTCGGATGTCCGTCTCGTGGGGCGCAACACGATGGGCGTCCGGATGATCGCCGTCGAAGAGGGCGAGAAGGTCGTTTCCATCGCCCGTTACAGCGACGAGGAAGAGACCGCCGAGGTCGAGGCCGCCATCGACGGGGAAGCGACCGACGGCGAAGGCGACGGTGACGCCACCGGGTCGGGAGAGGGCGACGACGGCGAGGTCTGAGCCCGGGCCTTTGAGACTTGCCCGTCGCCCCCTCATCTGTTAAAAGGCGCGCGCTTTGAGCCGGAGTGTCGATGCCCCGTTCCCTCGAAAAAAGCCGAGCCTGGTTGACGCGCGCCGAACAGCTCATGCCGGGCGGCGTCAACAGCCCCGTCCGGGCGTTTCGTTCGGTCGGTGGTGACCCGCCCTTCATCGCGTCGGCGAACGGCGCGTGGCTGACCGACGAAGACGGCAACCGCTACGTCGACTACGTCAACTCCTGGGGGCCGGCCCTGCTCGGGCATGCGCACCCCGACGTCGTCGCTGCGGTCTCGGCTGCGGCCGCGCGGGGCATGAGCTTCGGCGCGCCGACCGCCGCCGAGGTCGAAATGGCCGAGATCGTGCGGCGCTTCTATCCGAGCATCGAGATGCTCCGGATGGTCAGCAGCGGCACGGAGGCCTGCATGGCCGCCATCCGCCTCGCCCGCGGCGTCACGGGACGCGATGCGTTCGTCAAGTTCGAAGGGTGTTACCACGGGCACGCCGACGCGCTGCTCGTCAAGGCGGGCAGCGGCCTCGCGACGTTCGGCGAGCCGGACAGCGCCGGGGTGCCGGCCGACTTCGCAAAACACACCCTGACGTTGCCCTACAACGACCCCGCAGCCCTCGACGCCCTCATGGCGAGCGACGGGCACCGCATCGCGGCGGTCATCGTGGAGCCCGTCGCGGGCAACATGGGCTGCGTCATTCCGACCGACGCCTTCCTGAAGTCCCTCGAGGCGGTTCGCCAGCACGGCGTGCTGCTCATCTTCGACGAGGTCATGACCGGCTGGCGCGTGAGCCGCGGGGGCGCACAGGCGTACTTCGGCATCACACCCGACCTCACGACGCTCGGCAAGGTGGTCGGGGGTGGCCTGCCCGTCGGTGTCTACGGCGGCAAGGCCGAGTACATGCGCCGGATCTCGCCGCTCGGGCCGGTCTATCAGGCGGGCACGCTGAGCGGCAATCCGCTCGCGACGGCCGCCGGCCTCGCCACACTGCGATTGCTCGAAACGCCCGGGTTCTTCGAGAAGGTCGAGGCGACCACCGAGCACCTGTGCCGGGAACTCTCGGCGATCGCTTCGAAGGCGGGTGTGCCCCATACGCTGCCGCGCGTCGGCTCGATGTTCACCCTCTTCTTCGGCGCGCATGCCGTACGGAACTTCACCGACGCCAAGCAGTGCGACATGGGTCGATTCGGGCGCTATCACCGCTCGATGCTCGATCACGGGGTCTATCTGCCGGCGAGCGGGTACGAGGCGTGTTTCGTCTCGGGCGCGCACGGTGAGGCCGAGGTCGAACATACGCTTGCGGCGGCGCATGCCGCGCTGAACGCCTGAGGTGAACCCCCTCGAGCAGAAGACGCGCACCGCGTTTCGTTCCGTCCGGTACACCGGGTTGGGCATCGAGCTGGCGGTCTTCCTCGTGTGTGGCGTGCTCGCTGGAAACTGGATCGACGAAAACTACGAGACCGCCCCCTGGGGCATCCTGGGCGGCGTCGCCTTCGGGGTCGCCGGGGGCGTTCGGACCCTGACCCGTACCATCAAGCAGATTCAACGCGACGCAGCGGCCGAAGAGGCCGCCGCCCGCAACCCGACCGAAACACCGCCGTCGAAAGAGCCGAAGTCGTGAAAGGTGCCGATGCCATGCTCCGCTGGGTGACCCGCTGCGCCGCCGTGCTCGGCGTCGTGGCGGTCGCGCTCAGCGCGCTCTGGCCCGCCCCCGGGGCGACGCTGGGCGTGGCGCTCGGCGCGGCGCTGGCGGTGGCCAACCTCTACGCCCTGCAATGGCTCGGCGCGCGCCTCGTCTCCCGCGGGGATGCTGGGGGCCTCGCCTCGACGGCCGCCCTCTTCGGCGTGAAACTCTTGGCCTACCTCGGGCTCGTGTTCCTGGTGTACAAGCTCTTCGCCGTCGACCTGCTGGCCCTGCTCGCGGGCCTCTCGGTCATCGTCCTCGCCATTCCCCTCGGGGCGGTCCTCGGCCCCCCGTTGAACGCAGACAGTTCGGAGTCCATTCATGGGTAGTCACGACATCTGGTTCGACCTGATCCCCGCGTTCAAGTCGTTGAAAGAGTCCATCGCTCACGCCCTGGGGAAGACCTGGATCGGCGGCGAGCCGGTGCACGAGCTCAATCACGTCGTCATGGCGCTGATCGTTTTCGCGCTGATCCTCTTCATCGGCCTGCGCTACAAGGCCCGCGTCGCGGCTTCCGGCGACGGCGGCGTCGTGCCCGAGAAGAACTTCAACGCCCGCAGCTTCGTCGAGGTCGTCGGCGAGGCGACCCTCTCCGTCATGAGCGGCATCATGGGCCCCGAGGCGGCGAAGCAGTACTTCCCGCTCATCGGCACCATGGCGTTCTTCATCCTGATCTCGAACCTGGTCGGGCAGATCCCCGGTCTCGCGGCGCCGACCGGCAACTTCAACACGACGGCGGCCTGCGCGATCATCATCTTCCTCGTCGTGCACGTGAACGGTGTCCGCGCCAACGGCATCGCCTACTTCAAACACTTCCTGGGTCCCGTGGGTTGGCTCGCGCCGCTCATGCTGCCCATCGAGATCTTCAGCCACCTGGTGCGCCCCTTCAGCCTGGCCGTCCGTCTCATGTGCAACATGTTCGCGGACCACACCCTGCTGCTCGCGTTCCTCGGCCTGGTGGCGGCCCCCATCCTCATCCCCCTGCCGGTGATGGGTCTGGGCCTGCTCGTCTGCATCGTGCAGACGGCCGTCTTCTGCCTGTTGAGCACCGTGTACATCGCGATGGCCATCGAGCACCACGAAGAGGGTCACGGCGACGCGCACGGGCACGGTCACTGAGTTTTCACCCCTGTTCTTTTTTTTCCGCGAGTCCGTCGGACCGAATCTGCGCCACTGGACGGGGCCCCGCTGGGGTCGGTGATGGTAGCGCGTAGAGGAGGGACACCCCCGTCGTGGGGTGGTCGCAGATCCGTCACCCGGCCCTCGCCCACTGGTCCCTGAAAGGGAAATCGTCATGAAGAACGTCTGGTCTCTGTTCTCCTTCCTGTTCGTCTCCATGTTCGCCCTCCCGGCCTTCGCGGCCGATGGCGGCATCAACGGCTCGGCCGCCGCCATCGCGGCCGGTCTGGCCATCGGCATCGGCGCCCTCGGCGGCGCGCTCGGTCAGGGCCGCGCGGCGGCCGCGGCCCTCGAGGGCATCGCCCGCAACCCCGGCGCCCAGAACAAGATCTTCACCCCGATGATCCTCGGTCTGGCCCTCATCGAGTCCCTCGTGCTCCTGTCCTTCGTGATCGCGATCATCCTCACCGGCAAGGTCTGAGCCGGCGAGGGGCGCCAATGCGCCCCGATCACCCGTCGAGCGCGGCCGCGGGCAGCCTGATCTCAAAGCAGGCGCCGCGGCCGTTTTCGTTTTCGGCGACGGAAATGCGCCCGCCGGCCTCTTCGATGAGGCGTTGGCAGATGGCGAGGCCGAGGCCGGTGCCCTCACCGGCGGGTTTGGTGGACACGAAGGGGTCGAAGACCCGGGCGCGGGCTTCGGGCGGGATGCCGGGCCCGTCATCGGAGACCCGCAGCCAGGGGCCGTTTTCACCTGCGCCGGCGTCGAGCACGACCGTGCCCTGGCCGGAGAGCGCGTCGGCGGCGTTCAGCAGCAGGTTGACGAGCACCTGCCGGAGCCGATCGGGGTCGACCGTCACCGGCGGTGCGGTCGCGACCGCCGGTGTGACGACGACGTTCAAGGTCTTGAACCGGGGCTGATAGCGAACCAGGCCCAGGGCCGCCTCGACAGCCTCTGCCACGTTCACGGCGCGGGGACGGGCCGCCTGCGGGCGGCTGAAGTCGAGCAGCTCCCGGATGGTCGCCCGGATGCGATGTAGCTCCCGGTCGGTGCGTTCGAGGAGGTCCCGACGCAGGGCGGGATCCTCCGTCCGCGGATCCCGCAGGAACTCGACGAACCCGAGTACCGCGGTCAGGGGGTTGCCGACCTCGTGTGCGATGCCGGCCGCCAGGCGCCCGACGGTGGCCAGCTTCTCGCTGCGGACGAGGTCGTCGCGGGCGGCCGTGAGCTCCGTGAGCCGGTCGCGCAGCTCGACGTCCTGCGTCCGGAGACGGTCGAGCATGGCGCCGTAGGCGCGCCCGAGGCGCTGCAGCTCGTCGGGTCCGCGGGCCACGGCCGCGCGGGGATCGGGGGCCGCCTCGAGACCACGCTCCACGATGCGGTCGGTCAGACGCGTCAGGGCCTGCAACGGCTTCGCGACCCCGCGGCCGACAAGGTAGATACCGAAGAGCAGGACGGCCGCAAAGTCGGCGAGGAGCGCCAGCAGCACCGTGCGTCGTCGCGTGGCGACCGTGGCGTGCAGATCCGCGCGATCGAAGCCGAAGCGGGCGACGAGGCGTTCTTCGCCCGCCCCTTCGAAGGGGACGACGACGACGTGCCGTTCGGCGTCGGGGACCTCGGCACACGTCGTGGGGCCGGCGGGCCGAAGCTCGCTCTGCAGATGGCGCGCCTGGAAGGCGGCCGCCACCAACGGATCCCGCTGAGCGCAGGGCAAAGGCAGACCGCCCCGGAAGCCGAGGCGCGCGTCGAGCAACGTCAGCTCCTCGAGCTCGTCGGCCGCGCGGCCGGTGATCGCTCGCGCTGCGGCCTCGCAGGCGGGCCCGCCGTCGCGACACGAGAGCTCGAGGCGGGCGGCGACCTCGAGCGCGCGGAGCCGCTGCTGACGCTCGACCTGTTCGCTCGTCTCCTGCTCGAGGAAGTGCCCGACGAGCATCGCCGCGACGACCCCGGCGGTGGCGAGCAGGCCGGCGAGGCCGATGGCGAGCATGCCGCGAATGCCGAGATGCATCGGCAGACCCTACCCCGTTTCCGCGCGGGGAGCACCTGGGACGCGCAGTCGCTGTCCCATGGGACACGGCAGGGCACGTCTTTCGTCAGCGTGTCTCCGGGCCTCGTGGTGGGCCGCCGTCGGGCGCCGGGGCCCGTTTCGGCGGGTCTGGCATGCCCGTTGCTGAAGGCGAGTGCGCAAACACCCGACCAAACCGGAGCCCAGACATGCCTTCGTTCACGCCCTCCGCTGCGCTCGTCTCCCTCGCAGTGTTCACCGTCTCGCTGCCCGCTCGAGGACTCGCCGAGACGCCCGCGCCCGCGGACGCCTCGGTGCCGCCGGGGGGGATCCGGGTGCTCTCGGCCGCCGGCCGCGCAGCCGAAGGGGCGACGACCCGCATTCGATTCGAGGCCGACGAGCCCGTGCCCGTCCACCGCGTGCTCGACACGGACCTCGGGTACGGCTCGTCTGCGTTCGGCGGCACGCTGAGCTACTACGGCGAGCGCACGTCGCGCCTGTGCACGGCCCCCTGCGAGGTCGAGGTGCCCAACGGCACCTACGGCCTGCGGGCCGGTGACAGCCTCCTCTTCGGTGGCCGCTTCACCGTGGACGCGATGGGCGGACAACAGACCTGGGCGGTGGAGCGGGACAGCCCGTGGATGGGGGTCGGCGGCATCATGACGACGGCGCTCGGGGCCGCCGGCCTGACCGCAGGGGGCATGTTCATGCTGCTCCGCGACGACGAGCTGGACACCCTGCCGCGGGGCGAGCCGCTGCTGCTCGTTTCCGCTCCGCTGACCGCCCTCGGGATCTGGATGATCGTCACCGCGATGGGAGACGGCGAGCAGGCCGAGTGAGTGTCCGCTGGCCCTTCGACGGCCCGTTCAGGGCGCCTGTGCACCGAGCAGCGACAAGAACACGCGGTCCATGAGCCACCAGAACGCCTCCGTCCCGAAGAGCATGGCTTCGAGCGCTGAGAGGGCCAGAAAGGGGCCGTACGGGATGACCGTATGCGACGGGAGCCCGGCGTTCTCGGTGACCTCATCGAACCGTTCGTCCAGCTGCTCCGTCGTCATCGTGAGGGACTGCCCGCGACCCGTGACCGCCCCGTAGACGCGCGCGATGAGCACCGCGAGCAGCGCCTGCAGCGAGCTGGCCAGAACGACGAACGGCAGCGCCCGCCACCCGAGCCACAGCCCCGTCATGCCGAGGATGTGGACGTCGCCCATGCCCATCGCTTCGCGGCGGAAGATCAGCCATCCGAGCCCGACGATCAGGAGCAGGAAGCCCGCGCCCACGCCCATGCCGTAGACCGCCTCGAGCCCGAGCCCGTTCGGAAACGCGAAGGCGACGACCGCGCCCAGCACGCTGGCCGGGACGGTCAGCTCCAGGGGGACGATCGTGTGTTCGAGGTCGATGAACGCGATGGCCACCAGGGTGTAGGCGAACCATTGCCACGCGAGCCACCAGCCGAGGTCCCAGGGCAGGTCCTCGGGCGAGCCGAGGTCGACGACCGCGCGAAAGATGGCCAGCGAGAGGACCCCGCAGGCCGCCTCGACGAGCATGTAGCGGGGACTGTATCGCGCGCCGCAGGCTCGGCAGCGGCCGCGGAGCAGCAGGAAACTGACGATGGGGACGTTGTCGTACCAGCGGATCGGCGTTCCGCAGGCGCCGCAGCGGGAGCCGGGGTGGACGACCGAGAGCTCCAGCGGAAGTCGGTAGATCACCACGTTCAGGAAGCTGCCCCAGAGCGTGCCCCAGACGAAGGCGAACGCCAGCAGCGTCGGACCGAAGGCGGTCTGGAGTTCCACCATTCAGCGGACGTTGATGGTGCCGAGCTTGGCCCGGTTCTCGTTGTCCTTGTCGCCCGACTTCACGGGCGCGCGCGTCGAGCCGGAATAGAGACCGGCCCAGACCGTGTAGCGACCGGCGGGGTTCGACATGGCGAACGGGACGCTGTGGACGTCTTTCACGATGTCGCCCGCGTTCCAGTTGTTCGTCGGGTACAGGCCCTCGACCGGTTCGTGATCGCCGTGCACGCGAGCCCCGGGGGCGTCGATGTGCATGAAGATCTTCCAGGTGCGGGTGACCTTCTTCAGCACGCGCCAGTAGAGCGTGATCGTGATACGGCTGCCGGTCTTGGGCTCCGGGGGGTCGATGTACCAGCCCGCCAGTTCGATCTGGTCGTCGAAGTTGAACTTCGCCGGCCGGATCTTCTCCTTGGGGAGTTCCTTCAGGAGCGCCTGCGTGATCGGGTTCTCGTCCGTCTCGCCGTCCTCGAGCCGGTTGGAGATGAGCAGGAACCGGTAGCTGCTCGCGTCGAGGACGGGCAGGGTCTTGCCCTCGGCCGCGGCACGGAATTCACTGTTGATGGCGGCGAGTTGGGGGCGCGGCACGACGGCGAAGAAGCGCTCGTCGGCCTTCGCTTTTTCCTTGAACTGTGCGGGTGTCAGCTCGGGCAGGCTGCGCGTGTAGAACGACGCCGTCTTGGCGTCGACCCGGTACTTGAAGAGCGCTTCGCCGCTGTCGGCGAGCCCTTCGAACTTCTGGACGATATTCTTCTGGCTGAAGTTGGCGGTCAGTGCGAGCGCGACCGGAATCGTCATGAACGCCGCTGCGATCGCGAGGGTCGTGGCGAGCGTGAGCGAGGCCGCGGCCGGACGGGCGAGGATGCCTTCGAGGCGGTCGGCGAAGCGGCCGAGACGGCCGTCGGTGCGCCCGTCCAGGCGGCGCACCCAGAGGTTGAAGAGGGCGCGAAAGACCAGGGCGACGACGAGCCCGAACGTGGCCAGGACGACGAAGTTTCGCCACGGCACGGAGATGGCCGGCCAGGCCTTCTGATTCACGAGCGTCAGCACGGCGTCGGTTCGCGCGGCCCAGAGCCCGAGCCCGGCGCCCCCGCCGATGACCGCCGGCAGGGGATGCAGCCAGCCGAGGCGGCGGCGGGGGTAGAGGACGAAGCGTGCCGTGCGGGCAATCCAGGCGGCCAGCCCGCCCTGAAAGAGCACGAGAACGACCATGAGGGCCGCGGAGACGACCCGGCGCAGGGACCAGCCCGAGAGCTCCGGCGGAAACTGATCGACCTTGACCCCGAGCAGGGTGTCGGCGAGGGCCCGCGGCTCGTGCTTGAGGTTGCTGTCGAGGAGCATGAGCATCATGACGCCGACGAGGGCCAGCACGGGACTCGGGGGCCCGCGGAGCGCGCGGACCAGGTACACCCCGATGGCGGCGGCCACCAGCGCGGCGCCCGCGAACAGCGCCCCCCCCGCCAACGGGACGAAGAGGGCGGGGACGACGAACGCCACGGCGAACCCGAGCGCGAGGCCGGCGTCGCCGCCCCGCTCGGTCTCCCGGGCGGTCTCGGTCAGGCCCCAGAGCCCCAAGCCGAGCGCCAGCGGGAGCAAGGCCCCGAGCGGGAACAGGCCGAAGCCGATCTGGTGGGTGAAGCGCTCGAACGACGGCGGACTCGCGGAGCCCGAAAGCGCCTCGTGCGGGTCGACATACAGCAGGGACAGCGCCCGGGCGTCCTCGGGGAGGGCGGCGAACGCGGCGCCCCAGCCGACGGCGATGAGCACGACCGCGACGGCGGCGGGCGCGGGGGCGAAGAGGCGGCGCAGGGCGTCGCGCCGGGACGCGGCATCATCGGGGGCCACGAGGGCCGCCCCGAGGCCGGCCGCGAGGGGGACGGCCAGGCCGCCGACCGCCCCCGTCAGCGCGGAGACCGCGGTGGAAAGCCAGCCCAGCCAGGCGATGGCGGGCCCCGCCTGCGCATCCGCGGCGCGGCGAATCAGACACAAGGCCCCGATGGCCAGCGCAGCGGTGGCGAGGCTCTGGCCGAAGTTCTGACGGCCATGGAAGGCGAACAGGGGCATCGAGAGCAGCGCCAGCACGGCAAACCAGCCGGCCAGGCGGCCCCACAACGCCTTGACCGTGGCCATCAGGACGGCGAGCACGCCCAGGCTCGCCAGCAGCCCCGGAAGGCGGAGCCCGAGCTCCGTGTCGCCGAACACCTTGAGACTCACCCGCACCGGCCACCACCCATAGGGCAGCTCGAACCGGCCGACGGCGGACTTCGCGTCGCCCTTCGGCAGCTCGGCGACCAGCCACGCCCCGGCCTCGCGCAGGGACGCCGCAAACGCGGCCTGTTGGGCTTCCCAAGGCTCCCACACGCCCAGAAACGGCGTCAGCGCCCCCAGAAAGAGGACACCGAGCAGGACGGCCATCGGCACGTCGAGACGCGCGGCCGGCAGCCAACCGATGCCGGTCTCGGGTGGCGGTGTCGAAGGTGGATCGAAAGGCGTCGGCGCGGCGGCGACGGGCTCGACGACCGGCGCGTCACCGGGCGACTCGGGGGCGGCGGGCGAGGCGGCGTCCGCCGGGCCCTCGGGGCGGGGGTCTTCCATGGCGGGGGCGGAAGATATCACCTTGGACCCGCTTCGCCAGCGGATTCGGGTCGTCGAGGGGCGGCGACGGGCCTCAGAGGTCCTGGCAGCACCGGAAGCCGAGCGTCGACGACCGGAAATCGGCGGGTTTGAGATCGCCGAGGGCGTTGCAGGTCAGCGCCTGCGGCACGTTGCTTTCGTATCCGCCGCCGCGCACGGGCCGCAGACCGTCGACGAGATCGTCCGTCCACTCTTTGAGGTTGCCCGAAAAGTCGAAGCCCCCGCCCGACTGGCACCCGGCCAGGCGCCCCGTGGGGTACAGGGCATCCTGGTCGCCCGCCGTCGCCGGATCGCCGTCGTGGGCGCCGCCGTTGCAGGCCTGGGCGTCGTAGTCGGGGCCGTAGGGGTAGGCGCGCCCGTCCCCGCACCCGCTCGCCCATTCGTCGCGGCGGCAGAGCCGTGCGCCGGCGGCGGCGCAGGCCGTCGCGGCCTCGGCGTGCGTGACGTTGGCCCAGGGCAGTACGCCGGCGCGGCCGCACGCCCGGGCTTCGATGTAGGCCTCGCGACCGTCGTCGGGCAGAAGGTCGAGGCCGGGTGCTACGGCCGTCGCGCCCGGGCGGCTCGCTTCGTACGCGTAGATGCGGAAACCGGGCCGCTCGAGCCAGGCGTCCTGGTAGTCCTCGTCGATGTGTCCGTCGCAGTCGTCGTCCTGACCGTTGCAGTCGTCGTCGACGGGCCGGGCGGGGGGCAGCGCGGTGGCGTTGCACACGGTCTCGGCCCCGTCTTCGCTGCACACGACGCGGCCGCTCTGTGCGCAGGCGCCCTCGCCCACGGTGCACGTCCGGGGTTCCATGCGCCGCGCGCCGTCGAGGAACAGGGCGTCGACGAAGTCTTCGTCGATCTGCCCGTTGCAGTTGTTGTCCTCGCCATCGCAGCGGCCGACCTCGGGACCCTCCCGGAAGCTCGGCGGGCGCACGCAGCGAAAGCCCGCGGCGCCGTCGCAGACGGGGTCGTGGCGGCGTTCGACGCATTGGCGGCGCGTCGTGGGCCCCCCGGGGTCGACGACCGTCCGCCCGACACAGGCGAAGCCCGGGTCGAGGGCCTGACAGTCGGCGTCCGTCTCGCAGGCCACCGCCGGGGGAGCGCCGGCGACCGGCACGCAGACGTGACCTTCGTTGCACCGGCGATCCGGCGCGCCACAGTCCTCATCGGTGCCGCACTCGAAGGCACAGACCCCGTTCTGCCCGCAGAAGTCCTCCTCGGGGGCGGGCACATCCTCGGGTTCGTCGACGAGGCCGTCGCAATCGTCGTCGAGGCCGTTGCAGAATTCCCGGACCCGGTCCGTCGACCGGACGGTGCAGCGGTACTCGCACCCGTTCGCGGCGTCGCCGTCGGCGTCCACCCACCCGGCCGCGCACCCGTCGAGCCCACACTGCGAAGCCCGGCACGTCACGGTCGCGTTGGCGCGGGCTTCACAGGCGACGCCACAGGCCCCGCAGTTCTCCGGGTCGCCGGCGAGATCGGTGTCTTCGTCCGTCTCCCCGTCGCAGTCGTTGTCGGATCCGTCACAGA
The DNA here is from genome assembly GCA_023150895.1 of Myxococcota bacterium. Classification (GTDB taxonomy): domain Bacteria; phylum Myxococcota_A; class Bradymonadia; order UBA7976; family UBA1532; genus CAINDO01. Next base: position 16,317 of record JAKLJY010000111.1, read on the forward strand.
CCTCGCGACCGCCTTCGCTGATGCGGCAATCCGACTCGCATCCGTCGGCGAAGTCGCCGTTGTAGTCGCCGAATCCGGGCTCGCACGCAGCGACCTCGCAGGCCGCCGCGCGACAGACTGCGCGCAGGGCACGGGGCGCGGCGCAGCTCTGGCCGCACCGGCCGCAGTTGCGGTTGTCGTCGAACGTCGCCCGGGTGATGTCCGGGTCGTCGTCATCGACGAGCCCGTCGCAATCGTCGTCGAGGCCGTTGCAGATCTCGTCCCGAGCCGTGCACGGGGCGTCGAAGACCTCGAAGGCATCGACGACGGCGGGCACGTCGGGACCCGAGGGGCCCTGGTCGATGGCCTCCGCCGGGGCTGCGTCGCCGGTGGGGCCCCCACACGCCGCAAGCGTGAGGGCGGCTGCGGCGCGGCGCACCTGCGCCCACCGCGCGCTCATTGCGCGACGCTCGACTCGGCGGGCGCGGCGAGCCGGCCGGCGAGCTCGGCGGCGAGGGCCTTGTACGCCGCCGCCCCGCGCGACTGCGGTGCGTACTGGAAAATGCTGCGCCCCGCGGCCTGGGCCTGCGCGAGCGCGCTGTTCACGGGGATGGCGGTGTCGAGGATCAGATGCCGGTAGTTCTCGTCGAGGGCGCCCCCGATGGCTTCGTTGATCTGCTGCGTGCGCCCGTCGACCCGCGTCCGAAGGATCCCGAGGACCGACAGAGGGTGACGGAGGCGGTCGTTCACGATGGCGACCGTCCCGAGCAGATCGGCGACGCCCTCGAACGCCAGGATGCTCATGTCGCACGGGACGAGGACGTGATCGGCGGCGACGAGGGCGTTCAGCGTGAGGTTGCCGAGGTTCGGCGGGCAGTCGATGATGATGGTGTCGAACAGGGTCCGCGCCGTCCGCAGCGCACCCTGCAGGATGTACTCGCGACCGACACGGGTCGACAGGCGGGTATCGGTCTCGTTGAGCGCCTTGTCGGGGGGCGTGAGGCTCAGCCCTTCGATCTCGCTGTCGCGCACGGCCTCCATCAGGTCCCGCGGCGAATGCGCGAGGAGGATGTCGGAGAGACTCGTTCCGGCGATCCGCACCGACTCGCGCAGCGAAGACGCGACGTGCCCCTGCGGATCGATGTCGATGACCAGGACCCGCTGCCCCTGGGTCAGCGCGAGCGCGCACGCCAGGTTCACGGTGGTCGTCGTTTTGCCGACGCCGCCCTTCTGGGCCGCGACGGCCACGACCTGCGCGCGGTTGCGACCGATGGGGGCCGTCGTCGCCCCGGGGGCGACCGGGCGGAGTTTCTTGAGTCCGGCGGAGAGCAGGTTCTTCATGCAGCCTCGGGCTGTACCAGGGCGATGGGCGCCTACCATAGCGCACACGGGGTGTCAATGACGACGGGCTTGGCCGTCTGTGGCACTCTGGGGCCGCCATGAGCCTCACGCCCCGCCAGAAGCGCCGTTTCGCCGTCACCCGGCCCCTCGACCAGATCGAAGTCGCGCTCGTCCGTGCGGCGGGGGACCGCCCGGGGTGGCTTTCACCCGCGGCGCTCGACACCATCCGCTATGCCCTCGGGCTCGCCCGGCTCGAGGTCGTCCCGACCCCCGAGGGCGACGTTGCCGTCGGCGAAGGTCTCGACGAATTTCGACTGCGGGTCATCGAGGCGCTCGAGCCCCTGGTCCTGGAGACCGCGGGGGTCATCGAGCACGACGAGGTCGCGCGCATCGTCCCGTTCCTGCGCGGCTGGACGGAGCGCGCCCGTGCGGCGCTCCTTCGGGACGCCGGTGGGCGATTCCCGGTCGACGCCTTCGAGCGGGAGATCCGCGAAAAGGCGCTCGTCGTCGTGGCCGGGGGCGGTGGCGGCTCCGGGTACGTCTACGCCGGCGCGTACATGTTGCTCGAGGAGATGGGGCTGACGCCGCGCCTCATGGTGGGGACGTCCATCGGTTCTCTGCTCGGGCTGTTTCGGGCGAAGCAGGCGCGCCTCGATCTCAAGCCCATCACGGAGCTCGCGCGGCAGTTGAGCTGGCGAAGCGTGTTCCTTCTGCCGCACGTGAAGAACCGGTACGGCGTGCCGGCCGCGTTGCGGCTGTACCTGCGCAAGACGATTGCGCATCTCTTCCAGCACCCCACGGAACCCCGCGCGCTCCGGATGAACGAGCTGGAGATCCCGTTTCGCGTGGTCGTCGCGGGATTGACCGGCGCCGGGTTGACCCACGATCTCGAGTACTACGAGCATCTGATGGACGACGTCGTGCAGTCCGACCGGGTGTCGTGGTCGGCGCTGCGGGGCACGGTCGGCAAGGTGATCGACACCATCGGCGAACTCGTCGGCCGACCGACCGTGATGAAAGAGATCGTTCTCGGCGGGGACGAACTCACCGGGCAGTTCGACGTCGTGGACGCCGTCGGCTTCTCGACGGCCGTCCCAGGGTTGATCCACTACGACATCCTCCGGGAAGACCGGCACATGCACACGCTGATGGAGCGCCTCTTCCAGCGACACGGCGTCGTCCGGCTGGTCGATGGCGGCATCGTCAACAACGTGCCCTCGCGGATCGCCTGGCAGCACGTGCAGCGAGGTGACATCGGCACCCGCAACGCGTTCATCCTGGCGATGGATTGTTTCGCCCCGCAGCTCACCCGCAATGTGCTGATGCACCCCGTTCAGCGCCTCGTTCGGCCCCAGGTCAACGCCAACGCCGTGTTCGCCGGCTTCACCAAGACGTTCGCGCAGGTCCTGAGCCCCCTCGACGTCGTGCCCGACTTCAAGAAGATCCAGGTTGCGATGCGCAACGGATACCGGGAACTCGACCACGAGCGACGCTTCATCGCCGCGATGATGCGCCCGGTGGGGCCCCTCAGCCCTTGATCGCCGGAATCGGGTCGGTCAGGCGCCGGACGGCCTTTTTGGCGATCGGGCGGTTGATCACGTCGTCGAATTCGACCGGTTTGTACGTGCCGTCCTGGGTGATGGCGACGACCCGCGCGTGCGTCGTCGCCGGATCCGTCCGGATGGCGCGGGCCATGCGGGCCGCGTCGACCCCCGGCAGGTTGACGTCGACGAAGACGAGATCGGGCCGGAAGCTGCCCACGAGCCGCCCCGCGTCGAAGGCGTTGTCCGTATGCTCGACCTCCCAGGCGCCCTGATTCGCCTCGTCCGCATCGTCGAAGATGGCGTCGAGGATCGCGTCGACCGTGGACTTGTCATCGTCGACGATCAGCAGTCGCCGGACCTCGTTGTTCTCGACCCGCTCCTCCCACAGGAAGGGGATGCCGTTGCGGCGCGAGAAGTCCTCCAGGTCGATTCGCATGATGCGCCGGTGCCCGCCGGGCGTCTTGTAGGCCCGAATCCGACCCTCCTCGATCCACCGGATGATGGTCATGGGGGTCACGCGGCAGAACTTCGCGGCGGAGTGTGTCGAGAATACGTCCGGGACTTTCCGGGACATGTGCGGCAACCTTCCCACCACTCGTGGAACGCGGCGCAGCCCCCTTCGGCACGCCGACCTCGGAACTTAGCCGCGTGGCGCGGCGGAGTCAAAGAACTGCGTACGACCGATCGCGCCTGCCGCGCGCTGACGGCGGGTTGCCTCAGGCCCCCTCGCGGTCCTATGATGCTGCGAATTTTTCCGGAGGTCATCGGTTTTGAGTCTCGTCCCTTCGCGCCCGCGCGCCGCTTTCGCCCCGTTCGCCCTCGGTGTCGTTTTCGCGACCCTGACGGCGCTCGGTTGTTCCGAAGAGAAGACCGCCAAGACCTGTGCCGGTGACGGGGAGTGCGGCCGCGGGACCGTCTGCGACGTCGACAGCCGGACGTGCAAGGCGTTCGAGTGCGCGAACATCAAAGACTGCACCGGCTCGCGGCGCACCTGCCTTTCGGACACCCGCACCTGCAGCGCGCAGGAGTGCAGCGAGTGCCCGGACGATCCGTCGCGCCTTTGCTGCGCTTCGGCCGCGCAGTCCTGCATCCTCGAGGGGCCGAACCGCTATTCCTGCACGGGCGACATCCCCTGCGCCGACGACGTCGCGTGCGGCGTGCTCGGTGAGGGCGCGACGTGCTGCTCGGGCATCTGCAAGGCCGGCGCCTGCACTGGCGGCGATGCCCTCCCCATCGGTGGGAACATCGTGCCCTCGGGCGACGCGGCGGTTCCGGTCGGCGGCGAAGGCGGGGCGGGCGGCGGCGACGGTGGCGCCGGCGGTGCCTCCGGGCCGGACATGGGCGCCCCGCCGGCCAATGCCGCCATCTGCACCCCGTGCGACGCCGACGCGGACTGCGCCGCGCTCGGGGACGGGGCGGAGTGCAAGTCCATCGACGTCGGGCAGTTCTGCACGCGGTCCTGTGCGATGGACTCGGACTGCCCCTCGCCGTTCGTCTGCAAGTCGGGCATCAACCTTTGTCTCCCGACGCGCGTGGTCTGCGGCTGTTTCGCGACCGGCTGCGACGCGGGCGAGATTTGCGACCCCGCGACGTCGCAGTGCGTCGCGCCGAAGCCGGCCTGCGCGCCGTGCGCGGCCGACGCCGAGTGCGCCGCGGGCCTGGCTTGCGGGGCCGTGGGCGCGGCCCGGTACTGTCTGCCCGAGTGCGGCGCGGGCTGTTCGGCGGGCACCACCTGCACGGACGGCGCCTGCGTGCCCGACTCCGGCACCTGCGACGCCTGCCTCGGCGCCTGCGCCGGCGCGACCCCGGTCTGCGTGCCCGGTGCCAACGGCGCTCCGGCCGCCTGTGCCGAGTGCGGCAACGGCCGCGGGTGTGCCGACCCCTCGCTCCGCTGCAGCGCGGAGAACCGCTGCGTCGCACCCGAGCCCGGGATGAACTGCGTGACGGACAACGACTGCGCCGGCGGCCGCTGCATCGCGGGCCAGTGCCGCGAGTGCATCGAGGACCGCGATTGCGGGGCCGGCCGCGGCTGCAACGAGCAGACGTTCGCCTGTGAAGACGACCCTTGCGGCGGGCTCACCTGCCAGTCGGGCTCCGTCTGCGACATCGCGCAAGGGCGCTGCGCCCCGGGCTGCATGACCGACGAGGATTGCGGGGACGCCAGCGCCCAGTTCTGCGACGCCCAAACCGGTCAGTGCTTCAACCGCGACGGCAGCTGCGACGACGTCATCGCCGTCTGCGCCGTCGGCAGCGTCTGCCAGATGCTCATCCCGGGCTTCCCCGGCAACTGCACCTGTGAAATCAGCAACCCGGCCGATCCGCTCGCCGGGTTCTGCAACCCCGGGGACGTCGTCGCGTGTCCCCCCGGTCTCTTCTGCAGCTACTTCGCATTTCCCGGCCAGCCGCCGCCGCCCGTCGGGACGTGCGGACCCGACATCATCGGGCTGTGCGGCGGGCCCTGAGTCGTCCGTCCGGCGGAGCCCATTCCATTGAGCCAAGACGAGACGCCGTCTCCGCCAGAGAAGGTCAAGAAGGCCCCCCCGAAGAAGGGCAAGAAGGGCGCCGAGGCTGCCGCGCCCGCGCCGGTCACGGTCGAGCTGTTGCGCGCCGTGCCGCTGTTTCGCGCCATCGACGAGGCGCTGCTCACCCGCTTGTGCGAGCGCGTCTCGCTCCTGAGCCGCGAGCGGGGTGAGCGGCTTCACGAAGGGCCGCCCGTTGCCGACGACGTGTCGCCCGTGTTCGTCGTCCTCGAAGGGGATGTCGCCGTCGAACGGGCCGCGGGGCCGGACGCGACGGCCCCCCTCGAGACCATGAACTACCTGCGGCCCGGCGAGGCCTGGGTTCAGAAGCTATTTGCGGACGAGCACACGCGCACGTTGCGCCTGACCGCCATGGTCCCGATGCGTGCGCTGCAGCTCACCTATGGCGACATCAACGCCTTGCTGAAGCGCAACGCCCCGTTCCGCGACGACTTCAGCGCCGCCATCCGCGACGTCACCGAGCGGCAGGTGACTCACTTCGATAACGAGTTCCAGAAGGACATCGCGAAGTTCTTCGTCGAGCAGCGCCTCACCTTCGCCGGGCGGGTGAAGGTGAAACGCATGGACATCTGCATCGAGTGCGACGGGTGCTACGACGCCTGCCGGACCCGCCATGGCACGGACCGGCTCGGGTCGAGCGAGGTCAAGTTCGGCCTGACCGAGATTCCAGCGAACTGCCACAACTGCGGTGTCCCCGAGTGCCTCGACAAGTGCAAGTTCGGCCACCTGAGCCGGCACCCGGAGACGAACGAAATCATCATCGACCACAACTGCGTGGGGTGTACCGCATGCGCCAAGGGATGCAGCTTCGGCAGCATCCGGATGCACACCCTCGCGGAGCTCGACCTCGCGAAGTACTTCCCGAACCGGTCGCCGGACGCGAAGGGCAAGAACATCGCGCAGAAGTGTGACAACTGTTCGGATTTCGGCGACCAGGCCTGTGTGACGGCCTGTCCGACGGGCGCGCTGTTCCAGGTCGACGGGAGCCGCCTCTTCGACTACTGGCAACAGTTCGCGGTGCATACGGCCCCGGGACAGGCCGCGACGGCTTCTCCCGAGCGGCACCCGGTCGCCTGGCGCTGGTTCTTCGCGATCTTCACCGCCCTCAACGCCCTGCTGCTGACCTGGGAGTGCTTCGGGCGGCTGCTTTTCCCGGAGCTGACGTTCGGCACCCTGTTCCACGCGTGGGGTCTGACGGCGCAGCCCCTCGATCCGGTCGCCCCATTCCGCGCGGGGGACTGGTTCAGCCACGGGCTCGGGTACGTCGGCGGGGCGTTTCTGCTGGCAACGCAGCTCTATCGCCTCGGCCGGCGCTTTGCGCCCCGCTACGGCTCAATGCAGTTCTGGATGGAGACCCACGTCTGGTTCGGCGTGCTCGGCGGGCTCTACGGCTTCTTCCACACCGCCTTCGTGTTCAGCGGCGTGGTCTCGACGATGGCGTTCCTGACGATGGTGGCGGCGCTGGTCACGGGATTCGTCGGTCGCTACATCCTCTACCTCGTCCCGCGAAGCGGCGCCGGGACGCAGCTCGAACTGAAGGACCTCGAGCGTCGAATGGCCGCCCTGGACCGCGAGATGGAGCAGCTCTTCGAGAGCCCGCGAGCCGGCATGACGGCGATCACGCATATGCGCAGCGTGGTGGCGGGCGCGGCGACGGCGGCCCGGGGGCAGGCGCCCCTCGACGGCGCGGCCCGCGAGTCCCTGCTCCGCGGGCTGCTGGCCGTCGCCGGTGAGGATCAGGTCGTCCGGAAGCGCATCGAGGCGCTCGGCGCTCATCTCGAGGCCGGCGGCGTGCGCGCGGGCAAGGCAGGCGAGGTGCTCGCCCTGATGCAGGAGCAGGTGCGGCTCGAACGTTCGGTCAAACGGCATGCCTTCTTCGGACGCCTGCTCAAGCGCTATCGCACGGTGCACGTCATCGCGAGCAACATCATGTTCGGCGCGTTGCTCCTGCACATCGTGGTTTCCCTCGCGTTCGCCGTGGGGAACTGACCGCCTTTCGCGTAGATTCCGCCCGATGCAGCGCCGCTCCGAATGGGATCCTCCGGGCCTTCGAGCCGCCGGGCCGGTGGCGGTCCGCCTGGCGCTCCGCGTGCGCATCCCGTTCGTCTTCTTCTGGCTGTTCTTCGGCGCCCTTCGTCCGGTGCACGCCGATCCTCTGCCGCTCGCCCGGCCCCATGCGGCCCTCGACACGGCGTCGGAGTGCAACCGCTGTCACATCGCGTTCACCGGTGTGCCCGACGAGAAGTGTGCCGCCTGCCATCGCGACATCGATCAGCGCATCCAGCGCGGTGTCGGGTTTCACGGCCGCATGGCGGGGACGACGCCGTGCAACGCATGCCATCGGGAGCACCTCGGGCGGGACCACGAGCTCATCGCCCTCGATCGGCGCACGTTCGATCACGACCAGACCGGGTGGCCCCTGACGGGCGGACACGTCGGGCCGCCGTGCCGGGAGTGTCACACGGCCAAGCGGCCGGGCACCCAGCGCGACAGCTACCTGGGCGCCGAAACGGCCTGCAAGGCGTGCCACGGCGAGTACCACGGCAAGGCGCAGGGGAAGGTCGATCTCTCGGATTGTGACGATTGCCACAATACGGTCGACTGGAAGCGACTCAACGGCAACCTGAAGTTCGATCACGAGCGGGACACGCGGTTCCCCCGGACGGGGAAACACAAGGACGTGCGCTGTGATGGCTGCCATGCCGACCGCAAGGCGTTCGGGCCCATTCCCGTGGCGGGCTGTGCGACATGCCACGCCGATCCGCACCCGAAGGGGGTCTTCGGTCAGCGCATCTGCGAGGAGTGCCACGTGACGGCGGGCTTCGACCGGACGCACGTCTTCGAACACGTCACCACCGGCTTCGCGCTGCGGGGCAAGCATCAGCAGAACAAGTGCCTCGATTGCCACAAATGGGAGCGTTGGAAGCCGAAGAGCGCCGAGTGCGCGACATGCCACAAGGACAGCCATCGCGGGCAGTTCGCGGGGACACCGTGCAGCCGCTGCCATCAGGAGACCGGCTTCGACGACGTCAGTCGATTCAATCATGCGACGATGAGCCGGTTTCCCCTGCAGGGCCGCCACAAGAAGGTCGACTGCGCGCGCTGCCATCCGGACGGGCGATACAAGCCCATCGAGCCGCGCTGCGAGACGTGCCATCTCGAGCAGAACCCGCACGGCGACACCTTCGCCGACCGGCCGTGCGCGAACTGCCACTCGCCGGAGAGCTGGCGTCAGACCCGCTTCGATCACGGGGTGACGGGTTTCCCGCTCAGCGGACGCCACGAACCGCAGCCCTGCCACCGCTGCCACCCCAACGGGACGGAGACGCAGGACGATACCATCGCCGCGTGCGGCTTCTGCCACCGGGACGTCCATCGCGGACAGTTCGACGGGGGCGACTGCGACCGCTGCCATCGGTCCTTCGACCAATGGCCCATCCCGCTCTTCGACCACACCGTCAGCCGATTTCAGCTCGAGGGTCGACACCGGGACGTCCCGTGCGGCGGGTGCCACCGCGAGGGCCACTTCCGACCGATCGACACGGCCTGCGGCAACTGCCACCTCAACTTCCACGAGGGACAGTTCTCGAAGCCGTGCCAGACGTGTCACGCGCCCGCGGGTTGGCGGCCCGCGCAGTTCGACCACGACACGCAGAGCGACTACCCGCTCTTCGGCCTGCACCGCGCCCTCGACTGCATGCAATGTCATGTGGCGAACGACTACAAGGGCCTCCCGTTCGACTGCGAGGGCTGTCACCTCGATGTGCACGGGGGGGACAAGGGGCCGGCCTGCGCGCTCTGCCATACGACCAACGACTGGTTGACGAACAGCGGGCAGAACCACGACTTCGGGGCGTTCCGCCTCGGCGGGGCACACGACCGCCTTGCGTGCGAGACGTGCCATGGGCCCGACCGCAGCACCGTGCTCGGGGGCACCGGGCCCCAGTGTGCGGGGTGCCACAGGGATCCGCACTTCGGCAGTTTCGGACCGCTCTGCCTCGACTGCCACACCCAGACGGCCTTCCTGCCCAGCACGTTCCTTCACGTGCAGACGGGCTTCCGCCTCTCGGGCGCCCATCGTTTCGTCCCGTGCCGCGAGTGCCATCCGGGCCGCGTCTTCGGCGGTCTGCCGAGCACCTGCGACTTCTGCCACACGGACACGTTCCGGGCCACGAGGCAGCCCGATCACGTCCGCTGCTGCCCGGGTGGCTTGACGGCGTGCGAGGGGTGTCACACCACGCGCAGCTTCGTCCCGGCCCGCCCCGGCACGACCTGCGGCAATCCGGAGGTGCCCGCGTGCGCCCCGCGCTGACGCTCGTGTTCATCGCCTGCGGGCTCTCGGCCGGGCCGATGCCGGCGGCGCGGGCCACGGAGGCCCGGCTCGACGGCAGCGTGCGCCTCCGCGCGCTGCACAGCTTCGACGACGCCGACACGCCGACCGTCACCTTCGGTTTCCTCGACACGGACCTGCGAGCGCACGCGCTCAGTGATGCGGGGCTCTCTCTGCGGCTCGACGCGACCTTCCTGCTCGACGTCACCGAGGCGGACGAGCGGCGTTTCGGGCCGACCGAGAGCGTTGCGCAGGTCCGGCAGGTGTTCGCCCGGCAGCCCCTCCTCGATGAGCGGCTCGACGTTTCGGTGGGGCGCATGCTGCTTTGGGATGCGGGCAACGCCTGGGTGGATGGCGCCTCTGCTCTCTGGCACGCGACTTCGGCGACCGGGCTCGGCGTCTTTGGCGGTCTCGCCCCCGATCCGTACGACCACGGCCTCGACGCGGGCGCCGCGACGGCGGGCGCGTTCGCGACCTACACGGGAGACACCGTCGACGGTGCCGCCGCCTATACCGCCATCGTCCGGGGGGGCGCCCTCGACCGGCACTTCGTGTTTCAACGGCTCCACTGGCGCCTGGCGCCCGGTCTTTACCTCGCCGACTACGTCGTCGTCGACCTCGTCGAGTCGCCGGCGCTGACCACACTCCTCGCGAGCCTCGACTACACCCCGGTTCCGGCCGTGAACCTGACGCTGGACCTGAGCCGCTACGCGATCGAGCAGTACCGGGACCCGCGGATCTATCACAACGTCCCGGACCCCCAACAGACGCTGGTGCTCGGGGACGAAGTGGCCGATCTCGCCTACAACCGCGCCCGATTCGGGGCCTCGTTCCGTTTCTGGCAGCACCTCTATCACTATCAGTCCATTGAGGCGAAACACCGCTCGCAGGACGACCGGGAGGCCTACACCCACACCCTCGGGCTGCGCGACGAGGACGTGTTCGGGAGTGGCCTTCAGGCGGATCTCAGCCTGCAATTGCAGAACGGCTTCCAATCGGACAGCGAGCTCGTGACGCTCTCGCTCGACCGGGCTTTCGGGGCGGCCTGGTCGGTCGACGTGCACGCGACCTGGTTCGACGGTCGCACGATTGGCCGGGCGACGCAGCGCGGTCGCCTCTTCGATGAGGCGCAGACAATCTGGCTCTTCGGGGGCGGCGCGCTCTGGCGACCCGGCCGCCACCATCAGGTCGACGCCAGCTACGATGGCGTCTACGAGACGGAGCTACAGGACCTCCGCAACGGGGATGCCCTGTTCATCCACACCCTGATGGGGCGGTATGCCTATGTCTTCTGAGAGACGCGTTCGGGCTCCTGTCCGAACTGCTCTCGCTGCGGGCGAGTAAATCGCCCTTCGCTCGCGGGTCCCGCCGAGACGGCGGGCCCCGGCCGGGGC
>JAKLJY010000112.1:0-3460 GCA_023150895.1 Myxococcota bacterium
ATACCCCACGTCTCGTCGCGATTTGGCTCGTGGACCCTGTCGATACCACGAATGCGCAATTAACGCCGAGCCTCTGAAACAAGTCGAAGGGCGCGAGCATCTGGACCGGCTTGCCGTCACCGGACAGACCTCTTCCCCGCCCAGGGGATTGAAACCAGTCGTTGGGGAGCCAGCGCGGGAGGAGCTGCGGGATGCCGGACAGACCTCTTCCCCGCCCAGGGGATTGAGACGAGCACCGCGAATCTCCCCTCGAAATCAAAGCGCCCAGGCCGGTTCCGCGATCACGTCAACCACCGCGCATCGCCGAACCTGCGCTCACGTCACGACTCGCCCCCCCCCGCACGCGCGCGGAGGTCGATCGAGCGACGCCCTCCCCGCGACCCGTCACATCCGAACGAGACGGTACGCCCCGCGGTGGTGTCCGAGGATCGCGATGTCGCCGGCGAGTGGACGAAGGCGCACGCGCAGCGCGGCGACCTTCTTGGCCGCATAGATGCGGCCCGCGTCGTCGGGGGCACGGCCGAGCGCGAGCGCGAGCGCGGGCAGGGCGACCTCGCCGGGGTAGGCGTCGCGCAGGCACCGCCAGAGCACCCCGAGTTGGCCGGGTGGCTCTGCGTCGCCCGGCCAATCGGGCGGCGACGCGGTCGCGGGTTCATCCCAGGCCGTGCCGGTGAGGTGAATCTCCCGTTCGCACACGAGGCGCCAGCGTCCCCGTTTCACCTCGACACGGGCCCCGGTCGTTTCGAGGGCACGGCTCAGGCGATGGCGCGTCTGGTCGGCGGCTTGTCGGCGGGCATGCCGGTGGATGGTGATTTCGGCGGTCAGGAGGGGCCGGGTGGGCAATTCGCCGGTGTCACCGAAGGCGGCTCGGTCCGCTTCCATCTGCAACACATCCTCGACGGATACGCCCCACTCCCCGGCGACCACGAGCACGGCCAGCACCCGGCAGGCGGCCGGCGTCAACGGCTGCCCGCCCAGTGTCCCCTTCGACAAATCGAGGATGATCGCAGCGGCCGCATCCTCGGCGTGCTCCGCCATCGCCCCGAGCGTCGACTGGATGGCACTCTGCCAGGGCGCCCTGGCCGGTGGGGCCGCCACGTCGACGCCCGCCCGCGGCCCGAGCGTCGCCTCGAGCGCCAGCGCAGCCTGTTCGAGGTCGCGCACGCCCGCGAGCGTTGCCCGGGTCTCCGCCACGAGCTCGTCGGGCAGCGATTCGTCGTTCGCGAGCGCGCGCACCCGAGCCCACACCGGCGCGTGGGCGAGCGTGAACAGATCCTCGGCGGAGGCTGCCGCGAGCATGCGCCATCGCAGGCCGAGCATCGTCAGGAAGCGTCGGATCTCGTCCGCGTCGCGTCGTCCGAGCGGCAGGGGGTCGAGCCCCGGCCGGGCGGTGGCCAGCCGTTCGTGCCGCCGGGCGAACGGACCGGGGTAGAGGGTCATGCGCACGCCGGGCTGGCCGGGGGCCCACTTGTGGTGGCTCGACGCGCCCTGTCGGAAGTAGGTGGCCTGCACGATGGTGATGGCCCCCCGCAGACTCTCCGCGTCGACTTCATCCCGGAGCCCGGCCGCGTGCGCGAGCAACAGCGAGCGGTCTGCATCCGTCCGCCCCCGTTGCAGCGCCCGGTCCAATGCAATCGAGAGTCTCGCGGCCGCGTGTCCGCCGTTTTCGGCGATGTGTTGGAGTTGCCGGCCGACGCTCGCCGTATACGCCTCGGTGATGGCCGCCACGTTGCGCACGACGGTGAAGCGCTCGGGCAGCAGGTCCTGCCACGCGAGGCACACCTGCTCGATGGCATCGGCCTGCCACCGCGCGCCCCGCGCCACACCCATCCCGCGGCGCAGGCTCTTCTCGGTACGGGCGGCGATGACGCGCAGGGGCGTGGTGCCCACGTCGCCGCTCGTGCCGAGCAGACCGGCCCGCACGAACGGGGCCAAGCGCCGAAACGCCGGCAGCGTCAACGGATGCTCGATGAGGCTCCCGGGCGGCACGACGACGCCTTCGTGCAGCAAGAGCAAAGCCCGCAGGTCGTTCACCAGCGCCGGCAGCGCGAAGGCCCGGTGCGGCACGGCGCCCGTGAAGGCGTCGAACTCACCGTAGAAACAGATGGTCATCTACTCGAGACCGTCGAGCCGCAGGCGTCCGAAACCGAAGAGGGGTTTGCCGCCGAGGTTCAGCGCGGCGGTCGCTTCGATGACCGCGGCCCACGCCCCCAGCGGGCCAACGAGCGAAAATCGGCCGACCATGCCCTCGAGGGGCATCCATTTCCCCTGGTTGCGTGAATACCGGGGGTAGTTGACCCACTCGAAAGCCCCGTCGGCCATTTCGGGCGGTGGACCGAAGCTCGAGTCTGCGGGTAGCTCCAGAGGCGAATGTCCATGGAATCGCGCCAGTTCACTCAGCCTGCGCCGGGCGCCGTCGAGGAGCGCTGGGGCCGTCAACGCGCGCAGTCGCTCCCTGCCTCGTTTGAGGGAGGTCGGCGTGGCGAGCGAGCATACGACGCGCGCCGCCGTGGGCGAGATGTCCGGTCGGCCGCCCAGCGGGATGGCTTCGATCTCTTCTATCCGGATGCCCCCCCGGTCGTCGCCCAGGCCGTCCGGTTCCTCGAGAGCCCAAAGCGCCCTCTGAACCGCCGTCTGCGTCGCGACGTCCGCTCGCCGACCGATGAGGACCACGGCAAACTCGAGTCGCGTTCCGGGCTCGACCCTCGCCGGAAGTCCCATCGGCGGCTGGAGCACGACGCCGGGGGGCGGCGGGTCTCGACGGCCCGTGGCCGGTCTCCAACTGCGCGTCTCCATCAGGGGCGGAAAGGGACACGACGGCGCGAGAGGGCAGTCGGTGCACGTCGCGCGGGCAGGCTCCAGGCACATGCGGCCGAGGAGTCGGTGACCCACGATGCTCCTGAACAGTGAGCCGTTGAAGGGCTCGAGCCGAAGCGGCGTGGCAGCACGCGCCCGAACCTCCATCCGGACCCAGAAGAGTGACCGTTCAATCTCGTCTCGGAGCCCTTGGTACTCAACTTGCTGCGTGACCATGCGGATACGTTGATACCCGACGAACCGTGCGTCAATGGGAACGGGCGCCGGACCGCCCGGGGGCGCGCACCTTCCCGTCCGCTGCGCGTTGGCGCGACAGGGTCGCGTGGCGTACAGTTTCCCCATGCCCGCTGCACCCACTTGCCGCCTCGTCCGCTTCGCCACGCAGGGATACAAGAACCTGACGGCCGAGGTCGCACTCGACTCGCTCGGCGACTTCAACGTGATCGTCGGGCCCAACAACGTCGGCAAGTCGAACCTCCTCGAGGCCATCGCGCTCTATTTCCGGTGCCTTGCCTCGCTCGCCGACACGCGCCCGGGTGGTGGTGGCGTCGCCGATCGATACGCGTCGCCGGCCGCAGATCCGACGCCAACGGACGGCCGTGTCGTCGTGCTCAGCGCGCATACGATGGAGAGCTTCGGTTTC
>JAKLJY010000112.1:3470-27383 GCA_023150895.1 Myxococcota bacterium
AGGCCGACACGCCCATCCACTTGTCCGCGACGGTGTCGGTCACCGGGGCCGAGGTGCACCTCGCCGTTCGATTGGAGCGCACTTCGAACGGAGCCGTGCGAATCCACGCCGGCAGGCCGGAGAACGGCGCGGTCGACCAGGACGTCGCACGCCTGTGTGCCAGCATCGGCCGGTCGACGGGCATCCAGCCGTTTTCCCTCTTGCGTGCAGACCGCAACATTCTCCCCAGAGCCTCCACGACCTCGGATGAAGCCCTTGGGGCTGATGATCCCGAGTCCGTCCTCGCGCTGTTGGCGCTCGACGGCCACGACGCCGATCCGGGAACGGCCCGACGCGGCGCCTGGGACCGGTTCGCCCGTTTTCTGGCGGCACTCGACCCGTCCGCATCCGACGTGTCCTGGTCACCGCGATATGACCGGCGGCGCAATCGGGCGGAGCTCCTCTGTGTCCGACCCGGAGCCCCGAGGGTTCCGCTCGCGCTGGAGGGGTCGGGCATGCGGCAGTCCGCACTCGTGGCGGGCCACGTGGCGCTCAGGGCGCCGTCCATCGCCGCCATCGAGGAGCCCGAACTGAATTTGCGCGTCGAGGCACAGCTTCGGCTGCGAGATGCGCTGAGCCAGAGCGCGACCATCGAGGACTCGCGCCAACAGATCATCGTGACGACCCACGCCAAAGAGTTCGAGTTCGGTGAGACCGCCTCGTACTACCGGATGTCCGCACCGTCGGGCGTGCCCCGCGTCGACCGCGTCGGGCAGCACTTGGCCTTGGCTCAGCTCAGCCTGCCGGGGACGATCGCCACGCCATCCGATTTCGCGCCGCGCTGCTTCGTGACCCGTGAAGGCGCGCTGCGTCTGCCACCCGAGTTCATGAAAGCGCTCGGCATTCCGAACGGGGGCGGTGTCTCCGTCCTGGCCAGTGACGAGGAAGGGATACTCCAACTCGTCTCGGATGAGCGACTCTCGGCTCTCCTCGACGACGACGACGATCACCGAGAAGCACGCGGCAAGACGACGAATGAGTAGCGCACCGACGACGCCGTTAGACGCGGACTCGGTCGCGGACCGGATTCGCCCGGGGAGCGTGCGGCTTCTGTTCGACACGAGCGGAATTCGCATCGCCGACCCGGTGCTCCGCAGGATCACCGAGCGGACCGCCATCTGGAACGAGCACCTCCGTCACGCCGGACGCGCACCCATCACGCTGGCCGTCAGTGCCCTTGCCCACGCCGAGCGCATCGCGCAGGTGCGGCGCAGGGTCGGCAGTGCCTTCAACCACGAGAGACTCTACGCCGGTCTCCTCGTCTCGAAGGGGATCGCCGTCGCAGCTTTCGATGAAGACGCCGCCGTGGCAACGGCCGAGGCCCTGGTGCGGCGCTTCCCGACGAACGAAGCATGGCAGGCAGCCAAGCGCCCCGCGCCCGACGGTGTGCCAACGCACCGAGTCTCCGCCACGGTCGACTGGTTCATCGCCGGACACGCATCCCCCTCCCATACCATCGCCTGCGTCGGGGACGCCGGCACGGAGTGGGCGCACATCGTTCGATGCACGGCGCAGACGTTGGACGCCGCACTTGGCCGCCTCTTGCAGACCGAAAGGCCCACCGATGCACCGGCGTGACCCCCACGTGAGCACTCACCCCACGCTTGCCGTCGTGCTGGAACTCGACTTGCCCCGCGTGTCGCCGGCACTCCGCGAGTCCCTGGACCGAGTCGTCGACGACGTCTGGCGCGATGTCTATCACGTTGCGAACCCCATCACGCCCGGCGCCCGTGTCATGCGGGCCGGGCCACGCATCGTGCGGGCGGCGCCGATCGGGCAACCCGGTACACTCCCCTTCTGGGAAACACTGACGCTGGTGCACCTCCTCGCACGATTGGCGGTTCGCGGCGTCTTCAGTCGCGGTGTCGTTTCGCTCGGCGCCGGTTCCTCGTCGCCCGACGCCCTCGGCGGCGCAGTGCTGGAGCGCGCGGAGCGCCTCCTCGCGATCACCGGTGAGTGGCCGCGCGTCGTGCTCGATCCGGACCTGCTGAGCGCGATCGAGTTGGAACCGGCGCTGAGAGCCGACCATCACGATGTGGTGGACGAGCTCGGATACATCCAGCGGCTCGTTCGATGCGGGGACGACGGGCTCTGGTCCGTCGACTACCTTCGGGCCATCCGGGGTGAGTCGGAGTCCATGGATGAGTACCGCGCGTTCCTCGAGCAGCACAAAGCTGCCATCATCGAGCGCGGTGTACCGGCGAGCGGCGAGCCGACGGGCCTCGTGTCTCGCGGGTACCTGTGCCGCTGGCACAATCAGGTCATCGATGAGCTGGTCTCCGATGCCGGTGCCGAGGGACCCGCGCCGTGGTCGATGCTGCGAATCAACGGCCAGGGCCTCGCGTACGAGTTCCCGTCCGGCGCGCTCGAGCGTGCGGTGTAGCCCGCTCAGCCCACCGGGACGAGTTCCCCGTAACCGGCGGCCGTCTTCGCGCCGACACCGAGGTACTCGAATCCCTGACGAACCCACTCGAAGCCGCGCTCGATGTTCTCGCGGCGTCCGCTGCGACTCCCGATGCGCACGACATACGTCCCGCCCTCGGCGGACAAGAAGTATGCGGGCACGGGCGACTCGGTCTCTCGCGGGAAGGCGCTGCGACCCGCGTAGTACTCGGGGTGGTGGCAGTTGACGATGTCGGGGGTCAGTCGCGGACACTGCTTCGGCATGGCAGGAAAAAAGACGAGATCACCGGCAGACTTGGTCTCTGCTTCGGTGTCCGGCCCGAGGAGGTCCACGACGAGCCGGGCCCCTTTGTCTTCCAGATGGCGAGCCATGCGTCGGGCGAGCCCCTTGACGGCGGCCGCCGCCAGATAGGGCACACCAATCACATCGTCGAACGTGAAGCCGCTCTCCGAGAAGTGGGGCGCACCGATGCCGGTCGCCATCCGCCACACCGCACGGAACTCTCGCGCGACGTGGTCGTTTCCGTCCATGCGGGCGTGCCATTCCGTCAGGTGGTCGGCGACGATGCGTTGGTGCGCGTCGGCGTTGAACTCCCGGGCGAATTCACGGAACCCGGCCGCGATTCGCCCCTCGACCCGCAGCATCCGGTTCTCGGGCCAAATCCGGAGATAGCGGTCGAATACGAGACCGGCGTGGGCTCCGGGCGGCAGCGTACCGGCCTTGACCGCGTTGCGGACGAGCTCGCGGCCGGCGCACGGGGGCAACCCCCTCGGCGGGTTGCGGTCGCGGGTCTGCCCGCCGTCGGGGTCGAGCTCTCCCTGCTGGCGGTCGAGCGTGCGGCTGCGCCGCGGCTGCTCGGCGCCGGAAGCCGCGCGCTTCCTTGCGACGGCGAACCCGTGGAGAATCGTCTTGAGCTGCACCAGAAACTCGATGACTTCCAGTTCGGCCGTCCCGACCTCTGCCGGCGACGCCGTCTCGAGCGCCTCCACGAGCGCGAGGGCATCGGCCGCCACGAGCCGGTCCCCGGGGGCGCCCTTCGTCAACCAGCGATGGACGAGGCCCGCAACTTCCCCGGCCCCATAGTCGCCCGCGCGGCCCCCGCGTTCCCAAATGGTCAGCACCTGCGGCAGACCCTGCTGGCGGACCCGCAATGCAGCCCCCTCGACCGCCCCGACCACCTCGTCGAGGCCTCCTTTGGATTGATAGGTGCGCGCCTCTCGCAGCGCGAACTGCTGCCGCTCTCGATCGATTCGGGTGCTCATGGCGCCTCCGTCATGGCTTTGGCGAAGACCTTGAGACAGGCGGCAAATGCGATCGCCTCCTCGGTCGCTGCCCCCCACTGTGCCTCGTCCGCGGATTCGAGCCGCGTAAATGCGGCCGCGAGCGATGCACCCCCGACGTCGCCCGCGCCCCCCGCCCCGAGCGGTCGGGACGGGCATGACGAAACGAGCCACTGTGACAGCCAGTCGGCGATGATCGAGCCCGCGCGTTTGCGGTCGGCGTCCTTCGCGCCGCCCTGGCGAACGAGCGATGCCAGCACGAGCGCCACACCGTCCTGGCGAAGCTCGACGGGCAGTGGCTCGAGGCGGGTCGCGACATCCTTCAGGGTCACCGGGCCCAGGCGCGCGAGCACACCGCGGACGACCGCCAGGGCCTCCTGCGTCCGTGCCCGTTCCAGGTACGATGTCGAGCGCGCACTCACGACTTCGCCTCGCCGGCCCACCAGACACGCCCGTGTCCGACGGTTTCGTTTCCGCCAATCTGTGCGGTGTCGTGCAACGCGAACTTCGTCTTGAACCAGTCACGGTCGCCGGATTCAGTGCCATATCCGCCGCGCGTCCCGATGAATGCGGCGAAGAGGGTGTCACTCGGCACGACTTCTTCGTACCAGAGATTTCCCGACTGCTGCTTTCCGGTCTGCGGGTCTTTCCACGTGTCGGTCGTCTTTCCGTCCGTGAGCTGAATTCGGGCATGCACGGGGAGCGTCCGGCTGGCCAGGTCGACGAGCACCGCGTCGGGCACGACGACGAGGCCGGCCTTCAACCGAGCCGAGGTACGCGCGCCCGCGGCCGGCAGCAGTTTCGCGAGGCGCTCGGCGACCTTCTCCGTCGTTGCGCCTTGTTGGACGTCGCCGGCGGCGAAGACGCGGTCCTCGAGGACGAGGGTCTTCTGCGCGAGGTCCTTGTGGGCCACCCGGGCGCCCGTACCAAGGCGGTCGAGTTCCTCCAACGCCGCGTCCTCGAACCCGGCGAGCCCGAAACCGCGTGCCATGCGGTCGAAGCGCTCGAGTACCAGGGGCGAGGTCACATAGACGAAGGCACGCGTCAGACTGCGAACGGGCAATGCGAGGAGTTGGCCCTCGTGAAACACGAGATCGCCCGCCGCATCCCCGTCGGCGTCGGACCCGGTCTTGGCCGCCTTCGAGTCGGCGGGGGGCGCGAGTTCTTTGCCGAACAGCCGCACGAGCTTCTCGCGGGCGCCGCTCTCTCCGCTCGTGTCCTGCCTGAGGCGTGATCTGCATGCGCCCTTGAGGCTCGTCGCGGGGAGAATCGGCAGCCGGGTGTGATGTTCACGCGCGACCGGCAGGTCGACCGCCCCGGCCGCCTGCCCGGTGCCGCAATGAAGGGGTGTGAGCGTGTAGATGCCAGTGATCATCGATTCCGTCGCCATGGTCGAGGTCTCCTGATGGATGGGTGTCGGTGAGTGGTTGACTCAGTTCGTAGGGATCGCAAGCGGGGTCGAGCAGTACACGAGCCCGAATCCGAACGCCGCGAACGGGGGCGCCCCGGAATAGCTGCCGTTGAGTGCGCGCAGGGCGTCTGCTCTCGCCTTCGACGAGGCGCCGGTGATGCGGCAAAGCCAGGCGGACCCGGCGGCCGCGCAGGTCACGTTCTCCCGCGCACGTCCGTCGATCCGCATGCCGCCGATGCGCATGCGCCCGGCATCGAGCCGACCAGCCGGTTCCGCCGTGATGGTGCATGCGCCCGAGCCCGGGGGCGCGAACGCAGGCAGCGGTGAATCGGACGCCGATCCGCCCGCGACCATCGGCGAGGCTGCGACGACCCAGAACAGCGCGCCATCGTCCACGTCTCCCGGCAGGTGTCGGCCTTCCGCAAGTTCGAGGTAGGCGCCGGCGAGGCCCTCCGCCGGTGCGAAGTGCACGGTGCGCGCACGCCGGCCTGCGCCCCCGGCGCCCTCGATGAGCGCGGACGCGCCCGGGATCGCACCCTTGCCGGTCGTCAAGCGACCGAGAAAGCCACTGCGCGGCGCGAAGCGAACCCAGTCGTTGGTATAGATCATCCCGGGCACGGCCGCCCCGCGCTGGTCGTCCGTCTGGAGCCCGACCACCCGCTCGTAGGTCGCAAACGGGGGAAGACCCGCGGAAGCGCCCTGTGCGCGCGGATCACGCCCGCAGAGGACCTCCAGGTAGTCGACGGCGGAGAGCCAGTCGGCATACGTCGACTCGGCGTCCGGGTGTTCGGGCACGAGCGCCACGCCCGCCCCAGCGTTCGAAGGCGCAGGGGAACCGACCGGCAGCGACCACTCGAGCGGCTGAAGTCTCGGGACGAGCCTCGACGGCCGACCCCTGGCGTTCCGCAGCAGGAACGCGGGGGCGGGGAGCCAGGGCATCCACGTCTCGATGCCATCGTCCTTCGTCCGACAGACCGGGAGGGGGGGCGCGAGTTGCCACCCGTCCGGCAGCGCGTCGGGCGGGCCGACGAGTGAGGCGATCCGCGCCGTGTCTCTGCCCGAGAGGTCGACCGGCGGCGTCGCGCCGTGCAGGAGTCGGGTCCGGACCACGCCCTGCCAGCCCCACGGGCTCGGCGGGAACTCGGAGCGAGCGAACCGGATCTCGCCCGCCGTGAACGACTTCGGTGGTCCGAAGAAGACGGGCTCTGCGGGCTGAACGACGAACGAACCGGACAGGGACCGCGCGCCGGTGACCCGCCGCGTGACAGTCGGCGCTGCGACGGTCTCGGTCGCGAGCGTGTATTGCGGCGTGTCCTGGTTGTGGAACTCGTACACCAGAAAGCGGGGAAAAACCCGCTCTGGTAGCCGCGCCCCGAGGAACAGGCCGAGAAATGCCGGCATGGAGGGAAAGAGCCGGATCGACTCGGCCTTCGGAAATCGGGCCTTGGCGGCTCGGAGATTCGCGACGCACTCCGCAAGGGCCGCCGCACACTGCTCAGGGAGCTGAAGATCGACCCTGGTCGGGCGACTCGCGACCAGAATGGGCTCCCGTGCGGTCACGGCCGGCCGAATGGCGTGCGACGTGAGGCCATGAGCCAGGAGGTCGAGGCCGACGGAGACGGGCCCGTCGTAGTTCGCCTCGTCCGTGATGGGCACGTCGCTGCGCGCCGCGTCGAAGGTCGGGCCCGGTCCGCCGTGGCTGGCCTTCGGGAGCGGGATGTGCTCGAAGCCGGTCGCGTCTCGGTTCGGTGTCACGAACCCCAGAATGTCGCAGCTCTCGCTTATCCGCTGACCGAGGGCGAACCAGACGGAGAGCGGTGCGAACCCCGACGCCAGCACGGCCTCGCGCCGGCTGGCGACATCGTCCCCGATACGCCGAACCTCTTCGGTGACCGCACGCCAGTTGATGCGTGCGGTCTGCCGGCGGTCGAACTGTCGCCCGGGTCTTACGGGCGCCGCATCGATCTCGCCGACCGTCGCCGCGACCGCCCGGATGCCATCGAGTCGCTCAGCGGGGATGGAGAGGTCGAAGTCGAGAATCACGAGGTTGATGTGTTGATTCATCACGCGTCTCCCCCCGTCGCGCCATCTGCTTCGCCGCCATCGTCGTCGTCATCTTCGCCCGCGAGGGACCGGGCCACGAAGAGCCCGCCGAGGGCCACCCGCGGCGACGCCTCCGCGCCGGCGAGCCGGCGACCGGCGCCCCAGATGCGAAGCAGGCTGGCAAGCAGCGTGTCGTCCACCCGACCGTCCCACGCCTGCCGAATCAGGCCGGCGGCCAGACTCGGCGCCGCGGGCGAAACTCGCCCCGCTTCCGCGGGGACGTCCGCCTCCGCGTCGAAGTCACTGACCGACAGGTATGCCGTCGCCTCCGCGAGCTTGTAGGGCAGGCGTCCCGCCACGTTTCCGCGCTTGAAGCCCTCCAGAATCTGTTGGAAGGCATCGAAATCGTCCCATTTGAACGCCGCGTGCCCCTTCTCGCCGCCCCGGGTCCAGTGGGTCAGCGCCAGCGCGGCGCGCTCCGCCTGGCCCTTGGCGACGCGTTCGAGCAGGTCGGACGCACGGCGGATCGCCGCCCCCAGGTTGGCCTTGTAGTGTGCGAAAACGATGCCACCCGAGAGAGACGCATTGGGCCCGAGCATCGGCAGCAACCGGCCGTTGATTGGCTGCGCGGGCCGGGGAACGGGCGCCGAGGCTTTCTCGGTCGGCGGCCGCCGGACGGGGACGGCCACGCGGGCCGGATCGACCGGCAGGGTGATCTCACCTTCGCTCGCCGGGACGACCCAGAGCCGCTGCGCCGCGAGCGCCTCTCCCCCATCGCCCACCTCGCCCTTCGTCGGCACCCAGGCCCCGGCACGCCAGTCCCACGCGTCGACCTCCGGCCGTGTGTCGACCACCCAGGCGGCCGAGAAGACCTGCTGCAAGCGCCGAGTGATGAACAGCGCTTCGTCGGCCGGCGCAAGGATGAGAGCGTCGTCGCCCCCGCAGTAGACGAGGCGGCCGCCGAACTCACGCTCGACCACCCAGGGCACGATACGATGCGCGAAGTCCGCCATAGCTCGGCTGATGAACGCCTGGAGGGCCGGACCGCCCCCCCGCCACAGGCGCCACAGGACCCCGAGTTGTTGGTCCTTCGCCACCGGCAGGGCTTCGAGTGCGGCTTTCGCCTTGGGGTGCAGGATTTCCTCGACGCGGATGCCCGTGGCGTCGGGATCACCGAGGATCTTGCCGCCGATCCGGTCGCCGTCGACCTTGATCACGGCAATCCGCTTGCCCGGCGGCCGGATTTCGCGGCTGGCCGCTTCCGCTCGCAGCGCGCGGACGGCTGCATGCAAGGCTCGCAGGGCACCCGGGTTCGCCCCCGGCCGGCTCGACGGCGAAGCGCTCGCCTTTGCAATCAGGCCCTCGATCGCCTCGGGAAAGATCGACGTCTGCGTATCGAGCTGGAGGAAGTCGCCCCCGAGGTGTGCGACTTCGGCGAGGCGGCGCAACGCCCTCGGGAAGTTCGTGCGACCTGCCCCCCGGGGGAACGCGAGATCGTGGGCCCGAACCACCGCATCCCGTGCGCCGGCCAGGCTCGCATCCGATACCACGCTGACGAGAAAGTCCTGCGCCGCGACGGTCGCGGTCGACGGAAATGGCACCCGGATCTGCCCGACCGGACCGCCCGGCAACTCGGCGCGTGTCCCCGAGAAGAGAATCCGCACGGGCAGGCTGCCGTCGTCGGCGTCCCGGGCGAGCGGCTCGGTCGACGCATCGACGAGGAACCGTCGAGTCGTGCAGACCGCGCAGAGACGCTCGGCGCCCGCAGCCTCGGGGTCCAGCTTGGGATGCTGCCAGAACGCACGGACGTCTGAGCGCTGCGCGTCGAGCGACCCCTGGCGCGGGCCGGCCGGGGCACCCAGGGCCGAACGCTCCCCGCAGAGCGTGCACTTCTCGCCGTGCGCCGGCGGCAGCACGGGGGGGGGCAGCTGGCGTCGACGGAGAGCGTGACGGACCGCGACCTGGTGGTGAATCGGCCCGTAGTCGAAGAGCCCGTTGCGGACATACTCGGTATTGATCCGGGCATAAAAGGTCCGCAGATTCTCGTGGTTGGCCCAGGCCTCGCCCGGAAGCCACGGCTCGAGCCGCGACCGGCGTCGGGCTTCCGCGTGGGTCTCTTCGGCCGTGGAGGTCGGGGGCCCCTGACGTGCGGTCAGCAGAGCGCTGCCATGGGACTGCGGTGCGACGACGCGGGTCCGAATCAACGGCGCGGCGGCCCAGGTCAGAGACAGCGGGCAAGACTGAACTTGCGCGTCGAAGGCGCTCATCCAGAGCGCGGGCTCGAAGTCGTTGGCGAGCGTCTCCGTGAGCCACCTGCGCACGGTGCCGGCGAGATACTGCCAGCGCTTCTCGACAGCCTCCGAACAGGCTTTGATGAGCGCCGGAGCCTCGGGGTTCGTCGAGTCCACGAGCAGGTGACGCGGCACGATGGCGACGAACTTGTGCGGCAGCAGCGAGGCGTAGCTGGCCGGATCGACCACCGACGCGGGGACGGCCCCCGGGTCGTCCCTGGAGAGCCAGCGGTCGACGCGCGGGTTCCCGCGCAGATCCGGGTGCATGATCTGGTCGGCCCCGAGCAGGCCGGCGACCGCCCGCATGGCAGCCCAGGAGAGCTCGGCGAGCAGGTACGAGCCCAACCAGAGATCGCGGCTCGTCCGCGCCTGGGTGATGAACCCCTGCACGGGAGAGAGACTGGCCGACAGCAGCCACGCGGCGTTCGCCTCGTTCGGCGCGTCGAACTTC
Organism: Myxococcota bacterium; assembly: GCA_023150895.1. Classification (GTDB taxonomy): domain Bacteria; phylum Myxococcota_A; class Bradymonadia; order UBA7976; family UBA1532; genus CAINDO01. Next base: position 13,390 of record JAKLJY010000112.1, read on the forward strand.
GCCGAGGCGAACGCGAACGCCGAGGTGAGGCGAAGGTGATCCCAGATCGTATGATCCGGCTGCCGCGAGTCCGCGGGGGCCAGGGCCCAGATTGTCTCCGTCGTTGCGGACTCGGGGTTCGACGTGTCGCGCTGCAGATCGGCGGGCCACCGGCGCCACGCACGACGGTGCGCCTTCTTGAGACTCGCCTCGTCTTGAAACGCGCCCGTCAGCGGGCGGTCGTCGAGGAGTTTCTCAGCCGTGTCGACCTGTGCGGACTGCATCGCCGCGCCGCGCGCCATGTCCGGCGGGGCCGGAAACGTACCGTCACGCCGGGTGAGTCGAATGCGCGCACCGGCGGCGAGCGGGTGTTGAAAGAGGGCGTCCGCGGCGTCCCGGTAGGTCAACACCGAGGGCCGTGTGCCCTCCGCGGGGGTCAGCACGGCGCGATCCGCGCCCGACGCCATGTGATCGGGGTGCTTCAGAAAGAAGCGGAAGTCCCCCCCACGTGGCCCGGGCGGCAAGACGCCGAGGACGTCCTCGAGGAGGGCGCGCGCGAGCGTCTCGTGCCCGCCCGTGCCCGAGTGCATCGCCCACTGTTTCCCCGGCGGATCGTGAAAGAGACACACCAGCTTCTGCTGCCAGTACTTGAGATCGGTCATGGGTCACCGCAACGTCGCGAGGAACTGTTCAAGCACGCTGCGATCCGTCGGCGCAAAACGCGTGCCGGCGAACCGCGCCTCGCCCGCGCGCGGGTCGAGCCCGGGGACGGGGCCGTCCATCAATGCGAAAAGGCCATGCAGGCCATCCGTCGCGCGCAGCACGTGGAGGTAGAGCGGGCTCCCTTGCCGCACAGGCGGGCGTCGGTCCTTCTCCGTCGGCGCGGGCAGGAACTCCGCCGAGGATGGCCGCATGCCCGCGTTCTTCAGCGACGTGAACCGGAACACGAGCGGCAGACCGAAAGCAGCCCGCCGCGGCGCCGCCGTCAGGAACTGGCCCTCCGGCGCGCGGTTCCGGGCCAGTATGTGTCGTTTCACGGCCGTGTAATCGGGCTCGGTCAGCGCCCGAAAGTCCTGGAGTGACCGGCCCGCCTCGTTCAGCGCGGATTGCCACCCCTGATCGCCCTCGTGCCCGCGGGTGAGCATGACGGCTTTGAAGCGGTCCCCGATGTGGGGCACGGCGTCCGGCTTTCCGGGCGCCCCGGGAAACCACTGCGTACGCAGCGCGTGTCGGCCGTTGGCGAAGTCCTGAAACCAGCGTTGTGGCGTCGCACTCCCCACGAGCGGCAGGGCCCCCATGTCGGCGAGCCAGCGCTCGCGGTCGGGTGCATCCGGCGAGATCTGCCAGCCGACGAGGTCGAGGCTGCCGAAGCCGCGCCGTGTGCGCGCGCCCAGGCCACCGAGCCGCCCGAGCAGCCAGGCCGCCGCCAACAGGCCGCGGCGGTCGCGCGTCGCCTGCGCCTCGATGGAGGCCGCCTTCGCCTGGATGCGGACCGGCGGGCAATGGACGACCAGCCGGGCAATCAAGCGGGTGCTCGGCGTGGGCACGATGTACCGCCGCAGATTCACGCCCATGTCGAACGGAAACCCGAGGTAGGTCACGCCGTTCCGGTCGTACCGCCCCACACGCTGGGTGAAGCGGCCAAACGACGCCTTCCGGAACTCGGGCGTCTCCCGGCCGCCGGTCAGCGGGTCGAGCCGGACCGTGAGCCGACCCTGGGAGGCACCGTCCCGTCCGGCGTTTCCGAAGAGGCCGAACTCGTGATCGCCAAAGCGCGGATCGGCCGCTCGGAACCACTTGTGCAGGGCGCCCCGGAGCGATGGCGCCCGGATTTCGGGCTCGTTGGGCTCGGCCCCGCCGAGGAAGAGCGGCGTGTTCAGGCGATACTCCAGGGTGAGCACCGCAAAGGGGGGTGTCGGCATCAGGCAGACCTCACTTCGGAATCGCGCCGGAAGTCCGGCAACCTCATGGGAATGGCGCGCTGCACCCGTTCCGGATCCGCCGTCGCGCCAATCTTGTAGCCCTCGAAGACGGGCCCCGTCTTCGGGTCCCACTTCCGGATGAAATAGACGATCAGACTCCGGCCCGGGGGCGGCGCCAACATGTCGACGAGCTGGCGGTTCAGGTCATCGAGGTGGCTCGTGATGAAGAGCTGCCGCCGTTCGGCCTCGTCCTCCGGGCCGTAGGCGAGTTGCCGCCAAAGCAACGTCTCGCGCAGCAGATTGCCGCGGTCATACGTCGTCGAGACGTCGTCCAGAAACAGGAGGTGATGGGCCAGGCCGACAACATGGGCATCGCCGGCAAACGCACCCAGAATGTGGTTCTGGGCGAGCATCGACGCCACCGCGACCTGGCTGGCCTGGCCGGACGACATGCGGCCGAGCGTCCGGTCGCCGCTGAGTGCGTGCCGAAACGACTGACCGGCCGGCGAGTCGTCGTCGTGGGCTGCCGCGATGATTCCGGAGCCACCGGCGACCCGGAACCGCCCCATGAACCGCTTCATGAATTCGCGGTAGGCCTCCGCGACCGGCTTCGGAATCTGCCGAGCGACCTTCAACCAGGCGTCCAGAAATGCGAGCGTCGCCTCGACCTGGCGCGCCTTCTCCTCGACTTCCTGCGTGAAGGACGCGTTGCCCGCCGCGCATGCCTTGGCGTACTCGAGGAGGGCTTGCCGATGGGCGCCTTGCTCCTTGAACGACGTGAGTTGCGCTTCGAGCGCTTCGCTTTCCCGGGCCTGCTTCTTTTCGAGTACCTGAATGACGCCCGTCAGTTCATCGATGCGAGTGTCCAGCGCCGCCCGCTCCGCCTGCATGCGCGCCGCATCGGCGTAGACGGCCTGCAACCCCTCGGCGAGCTGCCGCGCCAGCGGGACGTCGAGCCGCGTCAGCTCGTCCAGCACGCGCTGGTCGACGGTGCCCGCCTCGACCGCCTTCGTGACGGTCTTCAAGTGGCGCTCGGGGGCATCGGCAGTCCGGGTGAACAGCTCCGCGAGCGCTGCAAGCTCCCGCGCCGCCTCGCCGTCCACCGTGGCAATCGACTGACGCTTCGCAGCAAGAGCCCCGCGCTCCGCTCGGGCGGCATCAAGCTTCCGCTGTTCCTCGGGGTCTGCCACCTTGGGGATGCGACGCTTCAGCTCGTCGACAACCGAGCCGAGAAGTTGCGGCGCTGGCGTCGTACCCACGACGACACCCACCTGGAGCGCGGTCGCGACCTCCGGCAAACGTGAAAGACCGCGTTTCGCCCACTTGGGCGGCGCCTGCCGTGCGGCCACGAAGACGGATTCGACCAGGGAGACGAGGGCATCAACCGCACGCTCGGCCTGGGCCCTGAACTCGCCGCGCTGCGCGGCCAGTGAATCCGCCTCCGTACGCAACGACGCGATGCTCCGTCGCGCCTTGTCAAGTGTAACGGTCGGCGCTTCATCGTCGATGATGGCCGCCCGAAGCGGGTTCCTGCGCCGAAAGAGGTCTGCAAAACTCCGGCCGCCGTGGCTCAAGGCCGTCTCGTCCGTGCTCGCCGTCGGGCTATCCGGTGAGTACAGGCAGGCCCGGCGCATCGTTTCCGCGAGTTGCCCGGACTCCTTTTTGACAATCTCGTCGAGCTCCGCGCCCGGCTTCAGTTCGACGGCCTCCCAGAAGCGGCGATCAACGCACCGCGGTCGCTTCGCAGGGACGTCCTCAGCGCCCTCGTCGAAGCGCGGAGCGCCATCGGAGCCGGAATGGCTGACACGGAGTAGTTGATCGGGGGCGGCGTTCGTCTTGCACCGGGCTGAAATCATGAGGCGGTCTTCGCCCGTGCCCGAGCGATGAACGAGGTCGCCCGGATTTCGTCCCGGTGCACACGCCCCGGTCAGCAGAAAGAGGAGCGCCTCGATGACCGTCGACTTGCCATGCCCGTTCGGTGCGCTGATCAGGACGATGTCCGCGTCCGTATTGAGCTTCAGGGGCTCACTCGCGGCCCCCAGATGGTATGGCACACCGCGAACGCCACTGAGCGTAAGGGACGTGACCCGCCGAACGACCGGGAATTCGACATCGTGACTCATGACTGTACGTCCTCGTTGGGCCAGGGCGCATGGTCGAGGCGACTCCGGAGGGCGGCGACACTCTCGACCAGCGAGCCACATCCATTCTCGAACGCATCCCGAATCGCCTCCACCGGGTCGGGATTCGTTTCGGAGGCGGACTTCTTGTTGGGGTCGGGGTTCTGCGAATCGTCGGCTTGCTGTGCAGACCCGTCGGCGGCCTTGGGCTCCAGTGGGGGAGCCAATGCATGCACAAGCGCTCGGATGGGATTCCACCCGGCCGCGCGAGCTCGCCAGCCCGAATCGCCCCACGCGTGCGACATCGCTACCTCAATCTCGCGCAACAACTCGACCTCGCCGGGGACCTGTGTCTGACCCTGGATCAGCGTGTGCGCCTCCTCGAGCTTCGCGACGGGACTCACGAGTTCGTCTGCGAGTTTCTTGGCGGACTCGAACCCCGTCGGCCCAAGGTCGGCGACAAACAGCGCGAACTCCCCCCGATGCCATTCCTGATCGGCGGACCACTGCTCGAACTCGGCAACTTCGTCGCGCGTTCGCGGCTGAAGCACCGCCACCAGCGGCCCGCCGTAGTTGAACGAGGCGGCGGTCGTCCACAGACGGCGCAGAAAGTCGGCCAACTCACGCTTGCGGGGCGCCCACGTGTCGCTGCCGTTCGCCCGCGGGCCGCTGCCGTCCGGCAGGCCCATCACGACGACCAGGCACGATGGGGAGACCCGCGGCTCGAGAAACCGCCACCCTCCCTCTCTCGTCGTGTACGCCTTCGAGCCTTCGTCCGGCTCGGTACTCGCTCGAGCCGCTTCCTTCGGCTTCGTCATGCGATCTTCTCCCAGTTCTTCGGCACATCATCGTGCTCGCCTTCGGTGCGGCCCAACTCGGCAACGAATCGACCCACGAAGTCCTCGCCGCCCTCGAAGCCCGGTCTTGTGACGGCCGTCAGCAAGCGCCCCACGTCGAAGCGGATGACGCGCTGCACCACGGCGTCCTTGACGGTGCCCTCGGGCGCCGCAGGCAGCTGCATCGGCGACTCCAGCATCAGGAAGCGCGCACGCCAGCCGTCCCGACCGCGCTCGGGGAGGACGCACAACGCGGTCAATGAACCGACGTTCGCGCCCGGCGTGCGGGTGATCGTCGCCGGCAGGTCTTCGGCCTCGACACGGAACGCCAGCGCCGGCCCATTCGGCGAAGACGCCGGGGGCAGGTGGACGATGCCCAGCCAAGGCGTCGCGATGAGGTCGCGGGCGATGCGTTCCACGCGCCTCCCGCTCGCGCGGTGGGCGAGCCACACGGCCAGGAGCAGCTTCCCATAGAGCTCGGGTTCCTCCGCAAACGGAATGTACACACCCGCGATTTCGCTGCACATGGGGAGATCGGCGGGCTCGACATCCGGCCACCGGCGCGACAGGGCGAGTAGAAGTGCCGAGAGGCGCAACGGCGCAGGCGCACAGTGCGCCGGTCGAGCATGGTGGGCCAACCACAGCACTGGAAGTCGACCGAACCTTTGAAAAGACTTGACGGGCGGCGTCATCGGAAAAAAGCACTCGGCGATTTCGACCGCCACGCTGGCGCCCCAAGGCGGCGAGCGGACCGTAGCGTCGTCGACCCAGGTGTCGAGCGGGCAATCGTCGGCGAGGAGCCACGTTCGGAGCTTCTGCCTCATCACAGCCTGGTGCAGCCTGCACCAGAACGTGTCGCCCGGTAGCCGGCGACAGAACTTTGACCGAGCAAAGCTCTCACAGTCCGCGCCTGTAAACACGGTCTGCGGCGGGCGGTACTGCGCCGCCAAGGTCAGGCCGCGGTCGAATGCATGGAGGAGTTGGGCCTGTGCGAACGTCGGGTGCTCCTCGAATACATGAATCCATGGAAATCCAGGCGTCACCTTGGGGTCCGCTGGGGATCCAGAATCGCCCTGTCCTCGTTTGGCTTCGGAATCCCCCATGCCACGAGCGAGGCGAGTCATCGTGTGTTGAACCTGCGGCTCGTCGCTCCCGAAGCCGCTGAAAACGAGCTCTCGCGATTGCACCGCGTTCTCGATCATCGATCGGGCCCAATCCTGGTCCCAGAAGTGCTGCAGGTCGCGATCGGTCAGGCGCATCAAGGTGGCCTTCTCGGCGGCCGAGAGTCGCGAACCCGCGTCGACGAATTCACCCGCACAACCGTTCAGCTTGCGGATGGAAAGACGCCGACCTCGCCCCTTAGCGCCCGGATACCCGTGCTCTCGGTACGACCTCGGGTCGAAGGCCACTGCCGCTCTGGCATGTTCCGACGCGCGCTCGTGCGATGGAAATGATAGATTCCAGGCCCGTTCGAAGCAGCAATCCCAGTTTGTCGTGAAGACGAGGGGGATGCAGCCCTCGCGCGCGAGGGCGACGATGTAGCCATGGGCCGGGGTCGGTTCGAGCGTCGCGAACCACTGCGGTCGAATGGCCCGCACCATGCGTTCACGGTCAAGTCGCCACTCCACGAGCTCCGCAAGCTTCGAAAACGACTCTCTTTGCTTAGACCATTTCCACCCATTCCGAATTCGATCGACATCGTCCGGCTCGGGATGGCCGGGTCTCCGCAGGGCCAATTTGAGTCGACGCTCCAGAAACCCGACATCGAGCATTCGACCTTTCGCGAAGGGCGACCGCGCATCCCGGCTCAACCCTGAACCGACGAACGGTACGATCCGGCCTTCGATGACCAGCTCGACGAGACGACTCCACCGTTCCCCGAATTCCACAAACCCCTCCGAACAACGTTGCGGGTAAACCCGTACCCTCCCTGTGGCGCCCGGTCAAGGGTGAAACGTCGAGAATCGTCTCGTCCACCCATTCTCACAAACCTCTACTGCCCCACCCCCTTCCCCCACCCCATCAATTCCGCTATACCGCCCGGCGTTCCCCACGACCCCGAACCCCGACCGAGAACGCCCTTGTCCCAGACTGCGACTGCATTCGATCCCGTTCCGTTGCTCGCGCGCGAGCTGAACCTGCCCGCGCGCGGCGTGGCCGCCGTGGTGGCCCTGCTCAACGAGGGCAACACCGTGCCCTTCATCGCCCGGTATCGCAAAGAGGCGACGGGCGACCTCGACGAGGTGCAGATTCGCACCATCGAGGAGCGCAATGTGTATCTGCGCGAGCTCGAGGAGCGGCGGGTGGCGGTGGTGTCGAGCATCACCGAGCAGGGCAAGATGACGCCCGAACTCGCGGCTCGCATCGCCGCCTGCACGACGAAGGCGGCGCTCGAGGATCTGTATCTGCCCTTCAAGCCGAAGCGGCGCACGCGCGCGACGGTGGCCCGCGAGAAGGGCCTCGAGCCCCTCGCGCTGCGCATTCTGGCGCAGCCGGCGAGCGGTGATCCGGTGGGTGAGGCCGCCGCCTTCCTCGACGCCGAGAAGGGCGTGCTCGACGCCGACGACGCGCTCTCCGGCGCACGGGACATCGTGGCCGAGGCCGCTTCCGAACACCCGGACGTGCGCGCGGTCGTGCGCGATGCCTTCGCTCAGTACGGTGTCGTGGTGTCCGAAGGCATCGCCGACAAGATCAAAGAGCCCACCAAGTTCGAGATGTATTATGACTTCAAGGAGCCGGTGGCGACGATTCCGTCCCATCGTTTCCTTGCGGTGCGGCGCGGTGAGCGCGAAGGCATCCTCAAGGTCGAGATTCAGCTCGAGCCCGAGCGCGTGGTCGACCGCATCGAGGGTGTGATGGGCTTGAAGTCCGCCTCGCCGTTCGCCGAACAGATGCGGCAGGCCGTCGCGGATGCGTTCAAGCGTCTGTTGGCGCCGAGCGTCGAGACGGACATCCGGGTCGATCTCAAGGGCCGGTCCGATCTGGATGCCGTGTCCATCTTCGCCGGCAACCTGCGCAATCTGTTGCTGGCGTCGCCCCTCGGCGGCCGCAGTGTAATCGGCGTCGACCCGGGCATCCGCACGGGCTGCAAGTGCGCGGCCATCGATCTCACGGGCCGGTTCCTCGATACGGTCACGATCTATCCCGGTCAGGGCGCGGGCAAGACGGAGGCCGCCGAGCGCGACTTCGCGGCCTTCGTGCGCAAGCACAATCCCTTCGCCATCGCGGTGGGCAATGGCACCGCGGGCCGCGAGACCGAGACGTTCGTTCGCGCGCAGCTCAAGCGCGTCGAGCGCACGGACGTGTTGGTCGTGATGGTCAACGAGGCCGGGGCGAGCGTCTACAGCGCCTCGGACGTCGCCCGCGAGGAGTTCCCCGAGCTCGATCTCACGATCCGCGGGGCAATCAGCATCGGCCGCCGCCTGCAGGACCCCCTCTCCGAGCTGGTGAAGATCGACCCGAAAGCCATCGGCGTCGGTCAGTATCAGCACGACGTGCACCAGCCCCTGCTCGCCAAGAAGCTCGAGGAGGTCGTCGAGAGCTGCGTGAACCACGTCGGCGTCGAGCTGAACACGGCGAGCGCGTCTCTTTTGACCTACGTCGCGGGCATCGGGCCGTCCCTCGCGAAGAAGATCGTCAAGTTCCGCGAGGACAACGGCCCCTTCGGCGGGCGCAAGGCGCTCCTCAAGGTGCCGGGCCTCGGTCCGAAGACGTTCGAACAGTGCGCGGGCTTCCTCCGCGTGCGCGACGGCGAGCACCCCCTCGACGCGAGCGCCGTTCACCCCGAGCGGTACGAGCTCGTCGAGCGCATCGCGGTGGATCTCGGCGTCGGGCTGAAACAGCTCATGGGCAGCCCGGAGCAGGTCGCGCGCATCAAGGCGGCGAAATACATCGGTGGCGACGTCGGCGAGCTGACACTGAAAGACATCGTCTCCGAGCTCGAAAAGCCCGGCCGCGACCCCCGCGCGACGTTCGAGCCCCCGCAGTTCCGCGACGACGTCCACACCCTCGAAGACCTCAAGGTCGACATGATCCTCGAGGGCGTCGTGACGAACGTGACGGCCTTCGGCGCGTTCGTGGACATCGGCGTGCACCAGGACGGTCTGATCCACGTCTCGCAGCTCTCGCACAAGTTCGTGAACGATCCCGCGCAGGTCGTGAAGGCCGGCGACCGCCTGAAGGTCAAGGTCCTGAGCGTCGACATTCCGCGCAAGCGCATCTCACTGACGGCGAGACTCGACGAAAAGGGCGAGCGGCCGCCGCCCGGTCAGGCGCGCGGCGACGGCCCGCGGGATGATCGACGGGGCGGCGGCGGCCCGAATCGCGGCCCCGGCGGCCCCGGTGGCGGCGGCCCGAATCGCGGCCCCGGCGGCGGCGGCGGCAAGCCGCAGGGCGACGGCTTCAAGCACAATCCGTTCGCCGCGCTGCTCAAGAACCGCTGAGGCGGCGCCCCGGAGACCCCGGGCAAAAAAAACGAACCTCCGTGTCAGACACGCCGGCCCGCCGGCGTAGTCCCCTGCGTGGTGCCGATGACCGACCGCGAGTGGTCGTCGTCGGTCACGCGTGAACCCCAGGCCCGGCGAGCCGCCGGCAAGACACGAAAGGTCTGTTCGATGAAACACATCTCCGCCCTCCTGACCGCCCTTGCGCTGTGTACGCTGCCCGCGATGACCTCCGCCGCGCCGGGGCCCATCAAGGGCAAGACGGCCAAGGGCGTCAGCGTCGCCTCGCTCGACGCCGCCGCGAAGCCCATCAAGATCGGCAGCGCCGTCCTCGGGGGCAAGGCCACGGACATCCTGTGCGACAAGTCGCTGAAGTGCAGCTACACCGGCGCCGACGGCAAGTCGCACGAGTCGCAGGCCAAGCGCGGCAACGGCGCGGGCGGCAAGGTCGAGGTCCACATTCCGACGCCGTTCGGCCCCATCGTGATCATCGTCACCAAGAACCCGAAGCCCGACGACGGCGGCGGGGACGACGGCGACGACAAGGGGGGCGAGGGCTCCGGCGGCTCGAGCGGCGACCCGAAGACCGACGCACCGGCCGAGCCCGCGCCGAAGTGACGCATCGTCTCGGGGTCACCCCGCGCCTGGATCTGCTACCGTCCACCGCAGATCGACGCCGGAGCCCGAGATGAATGCCAACAAGACGATGCGCGCGGCGGTGGCGACGGCGTACGGCGGTCCCGAGGTCGTGCGCGTCGTCGACGTGCCGCGCCCCGATCCCGGCCCCGGTCAGGTCCGCATCCGGGTCGAGGCGACCACCGTCAGCGCGGGTGATCGCCGCATCCGTGCCCTCGACGTACCGGGGGGGCTGCGCACCCTCACCCGCCTCGCACTCGGGTGGTCGCGCCCGCGGCAGCCCATCCTCGGCACCGAGCTGACCGGTCGGATCGACGCGCTCGGTCCGGGCGTGAGCGGCCTGCGCGCGGGCGACGCGGTCGTGGTCATGCGGGGCGCGAGCCTCGGCGGGCATGCCGAATACATCGTGGTCCCCGCCGCAGAGAAGCTCATCCCCCGCCCGGCCGGCCTGACCGTGGGCGAGGCGGCGGCGTTCTGTTTCGGCGGGCTCGCGGCGCTTCACTACGTCGCGACCGCCGGGGGCGTGCGCGCGGGCGAGCACGTCCTGGTCAACGGCGCGTCCGGCGCTGTGGGTTCGGCGGCCCTGCAGGTGGCCCGCGCGCTCGGCGCCGAGACGGCCGCCGTGTGCAGCGGCGCCAACGTGCCGCTCGTCACCGCCCTGGGTGCCACGCGCGTCTTCGATCACACCCGCGAAGACTTCGCGACGAGCGGCGAGACGTACGATGCCATCGTCGACTGTGTCGGCAACGCCCCGTATGCCCGCATCCGCGGTCGGTTGCGGCCCGGGGGGAGACTGCTGCGCGTCTACGCCCACCTCCCGGGTTTGCTCGCCGCACCGTTCCAGGGTCGGCTCGGCGGTCACCGCGTCGTCGCCGGCGTCAGCACGGAGCGCACCGAGGATCTCCTCCGGCTCGCCGAGTGGGCGGCGGCGGGTCTGTACCGCCCCGTGATCGATTCGACGCATTCTCTCGATGACATCGCTGCGGCCCACGCCCGGGCGGACTCGGGGCGGAAGCGCGGCAGCGTGGTCGTGACGCTCGAATGAACGGCGCCCCGGAGCGCGCCCCTCGCGGCGACGAATCGGATTGCTCCCGCGCGGCCGCCTGGCCAATCATGGACGCCATGTCCGCCGTCTCTACCCGCCCGTCCTGCCCGCCTGGCCGCCCGCGCCCCCTCGTGCGCGCGCTGGCCGTCGCCGCCGGCCTGACGTGCGGCCTCGCGGCGACGGGGTGCCTGGACTTCGGCGCGCGCCCCGCGGACGAAGGGGACGCGTCACCGCCGCGCCCGGACGCGGTTGATCCGACCCCCGACGCGGCCGGCCCGACCCCCGACGCGGCGCCTCCGCCCCCCGATGCCGCCAGCCCGACACCCGACGCCGCGGTCCCGCCGCCCGACGCATCCGGACCAACCCCCGACGCCGCCGCCGCGACCCCCGACGCCGCCGGTTCAGTACCCGACGCCGCCCCCGCGACCCCCGACGCCGCGCCCCCGCCCGTCGGTTTCTGCGGTGGCCTCGGCCCGTTTCCGCAGGCGCTGACGGAGGGGGCCACGCTCGCCGAGTACCTCGCGGGCTTCGCCGATCTGCCGCCCACCGACCCGCTGCAGGCACCGCATCACTACGGCCGTGTCATGGCCGACTTCGACTGCGATGGACGACAAGACATTCTGCTGACGCGGCGCGGCTCGGCGACGATGACGCTCTTGCGCGGCGGCCCGCTGCGGGACGGTCTGCCCCTGCTGCCGGGTCGTCTCGACGTCCCCCTGCCCCCCGGCTTCACGTCGGCATTCACGGCCACGGCCGCGGATCTGAATCGGGACGCGGTGCCCGAGCTGCTCGTGCTCGCGCGGGACAACGGCCTCGCGGGGCGCCTGCGCGTGCTCGTGTACCCGGTCGACCGCGCCACGGGCGCCTTTGGTACACCGCTCGTCGCCGATGTCTCCCGCGGCCTCGCGGCACCGAATGAGCTCAACCCGGACGCCGGGGGCCCGTTTCCGCTGAGTGTGGTGCGCAAGCGTTCGGTCGAGCGCCCGTCCATCGTGCTTCTGACACTGGCAGAGGCCTCGATCTTCACCCTGCCGGAGCGGGACGCGCAGCGCGAGTGGGACGCCGTACGCGCCGAGCGTCTGATTCCCGATCCGGCCGGCGGCACTGCGTTCAGCGCCGCGCAGGCCGCCCTGCCCTGGCCCCGGCCGGACGGTGGAGAAGACCTCGTCGTCGCCGAGGACGTGCCCGGACACCGGTTCCGCGCAGACGCGCTCGGGTGGCAACGCATCTGGAACGGCAACCTGTCGGCCGCGACGCACCGGATCTTCGTGCCGTTCGACGCCGACGACGACGCGGACGTCGAGTTTCTCGCGGCGTTTCAGCATGGCAATGGCCCCGATCCCATCGCCGACGTGCTCGAACCGGCGATGCCCGAGGGCGGCGCGCCCTTCGTGGTGCGCCCGCTCGTGGCGCAGGGTGTGTTCTCCGCCTCCGGGTCGTGGTACGCCGCGGCGGCCACCCGGGCGGATGTCGACACACCGTTCGATGCACTGTTCAGCGGGCCCGCGCCCGGCGGACACGGCCTCTGGCTCCTGCCGGACATCGACTGGGATGCCGTCGACCGCGCCCTGCATCCGACGCGCCCGGTGGCTTTCCGGGCGTTCGCCGACTTCGCGCCGCATCACATCTTCTGGGGGCAGTTCGACGGCGCGCCCGGCCTCGAGGCCGTGCTCTTCGACGACGCAGGCGGGCTGCGCTGCGTCCGCGCCGCGCTCGGCGTGCCCGGCGTCGCACCGGAGATCGTCGCCTGCGAGTGAAGGCGATTCACAGGCGGCCCCGCCACCTCGACCGGCTCACCCGCGGGCGTAGTCGCGCAGCCGCGCCGCGTCCTCCGGCGGGATGACCCGCGTGGGCTGGCCCGACGTCGCGATGACACAGGCGAGCTCGAAGAACGCGCCGCGCCGCAACACATCGGCGGGCTTCGCGCCGACGATGACCTGCCCGTGATTGACCATCTGCACGACGGTCACCTCCGGATCGGTGAACGCGGCCTCGACACTCGCTGCGAGCGCCTCGCTGCCGGGCAGCGCATAGGGCACGTAGGCAAACGCCCGGATGTAGGCCGGAATTTCGGGCACGAAGTCCAGGCAGCGCGGGGGGTCGACGAGGCAGGCGGCAAGCGTCGCCGCGCGCGACTGCCCGTGCAGGATGGCCCGCACCTCGGGACGCGCCCGGTAGATGCGCCGGTGCAGCTCCGTCTCCATGGACGGTTTCGGGCCCGAGAGGCGCGCGCCGTCGGAGATGCGCACGGTGGCGAGGTCGTCTGCGACGAGGCAGCCGAGCGTCGAGCCCGACGCGGAGATCAGCAGCGTGTCGTCGTCGATGCGCAGGCTGGCGTTGCCGCAGGTGGACTGCAACAGCCCGCCCGCGGCGGCGTCACGCCCGAAGCCGATCAGGGTCTCGCGGGTGGTCGTTTCCATGCGGCGAAGGCTCCCGCCGGGGGGCCTCGGCGCGCAAGGGCGGCGTGCGCCGGCTTGACCGGGCTCAGGGCGCCGCGGAGGGCGCGCCCTTCGGCGGCAACGCCTCGATGGCGGCCTGCACCTGCGGGAGCTTCATGGCGGTTTCGAGGCGCATGTCGTTCTTGGCGCGCTCGATGACCCCCCAGGGGTCCTGCGAGGATCGGAACAGGTAGATGAGCTGCGCCCCGGCCTCCGGGTGCCGACCCGCCTTGCCGAACTCGATGGCGCGCTCCCACGGCGAAGGGGGCGCGGTGGCGGGTGCGTCGCTCTCGGGCTCGGGTGCGGCGGCCGTCGGCGAGATCCCGCCCGACGGGTTCGCCCCCACGACGACCACCTGCCGGGCCGGCTCGAGCGTCTCGGGGGCCGGCGGGGGATCGCTGCGGGTCACGACCCAGACCAGCGCGCCGATGCCGACCCCGACGGCCAGCCCGCCGAGGATGACCGGCACGGGGCTCTTGCCGCGGGCGGCCGGGGCCGACACGGTGACCGCGCGGGGCGGCTCGGGCGCGGCCGGCGAGCTGCCGAACGCGTTCGACGGCGACGCGGGGGCGGCCG
>JAKLJY010000113.1 GCA_023150895.1 Myxococcota bacterium
GGGTCGCCCTGGGGGCCCTGCGGGCCGGTCGCGCCAGCCGCGCCGGTGGCACCGGTCGGGCCGGGGTCGCCCTGGGGGCCCTGCGGGCCGGTCGCGCCGGTCGCCCCGGTCGCGCCGGTCGGGCCGGGGTCGCCCTGAGGCCCCTGCGGTCCGACGACGGCGGGGGTATATGTCGGGCCACCGGCGGCTTGCGCCGCGAAGACCACGCCGAGAAGCGCCAGGCTGACGAGTACCGCGCGGAACATGTCGGACCTCAGTTCGGGTAGAAGTAGGCGAGAATTTCCAGCTCGACACCCGCCGCCGACCCGAGGACCGAGATGGTGCGCGGCGCGACCGGGTAGACCTGGAAGTCATTCAGGACGCTGTTGGGGTCGATGCGCATCTGCATGATCGGCAGGGCCGGCGCACTGCGCAGGAGCAGATAGGCCGGATCGGCCGTGTCCCGGTTTCGGACGACGAGATACGAGAACACGAGATTCGGCGGGCACGTCGCCGCGGTGTCGAGGCACACGAGCGAGCTGCTCGTCAGGGCCGTCCAGCTGTTACTCGCCGTGAGGCTCAGTGCGCCGATGCGCGTGCCGAGGGCCGGCGGCCGCTGCGCCGATCCGACGCCGGGCACGAATGCGCACATGAACAGGATGAGGCACAGGTACAGAGAACGCAGCATGGGTCTTCTCCCGGAAGAGGTCGTCGATGCGGCCCGTCAGCGTGCGCATCTGCTCGCCGAGGGCCGTCAGGCGTTGATCGAGGGCCCGCTGGTCGAACAGGACCTTCAGGATGCCGACGGCGGTGAGGCCACCGGGTACGGCGGCTTCGGCCGGAATCTCCCCGGTCATGGAACACCCGGCCACCCAGAGCCACGCGCAGCCGCCCAAGAGCGCCCACGAGACCGGCGCCCTCACGGCTTGCTCCGCGCCCGCTGCTCGTCATCCTCGGCGAGATAGGCCACCGAGGCCGCCGACAGTGCCACGCCGGTGGCCGCGACCATCACGTTGACCGTGACCACGCGGCACTCCGACAGCCGGTCGTTGCAGTGCGTCGCCGACGACGCGATGGCCGTGCCGAAGGCACCCACCGCAACCGCCGTCGCACGCGACAACGCCGGACGGCCGCCGCAGGCGGCCAGGGTCACAGACGCCAGCGAGGCGAGGACGAGACCGCGCACGGTCACACCGTCTTCGTTATGCTGAGCTCGGGCAGGGAGAGCGCCCGCCGGAAGGTGTTCAGCACGTCGAGCTTCCGCGAGACGGTGTAGTGCACGTACCCGAGGTCGCCCGGGCGGTTGCTCGGCGCCTTGCGCTCGATGTCGGCCCATCGCCACTTGTACGGGCCGACGTTCCACGCCGTGAAAATCTCGCGAGCGA
This sequence comes from Myxococcota bacterium, assembly GCA_023150895.1. Lineage (GTDB taxonomy): Bacteria > Myxococcota_A > Bradymonadia > UBA7976 > UBA1532 > CAINDO01. Next base: position 1,365 of record JAKLJY010000113.1, read on the forward strand.
CGAGGAACGGATCGCCCCCGTGCATCTCGCGCACGGCCTCGAGGTAGGGTCGTCCGCCGGCCCACTTCGGCTTCTGATTGAAGAGGAACGCCAGCGCGGCCTTGGCAGACCCCTGCGCTGCGCGCGCGAGCTCCGCGGGCGGGATCGAGCCGTCGCTTCGCTTCTGCGGGCTGACGTCTTCAATGCGCAGCCCCAGACCCTTGAGCGTCGTCGCCAGGAACTGGAACGTGCCCCACGCGTGGCCGCCCTTGGCATCCGGCGCGCCGTCGGGGGAGCGGGCTTTCAGGTTGAAGCCGCCCTCTTTGTAGGCGACCGCCAGCAGCGCCGCCTGTTCGTCCGGCGTGAGACGGCCGTCCTCGCGCCACTGGTCGAGCATGGCCGCGATGGTGTCGATGCGCTTGGCGCCGAGCTTGAGCCCGTCGAGGACGGTCCGATCCATCGTGACGCCTCCGGTGATGACCCCCGTCTTGCGCAGGAGTCGGCGCACGCCGAGACCCACGCCGACGGCGGCGAAGAGGATGAGGGCCCAGCGTGCCGGCCGGGGCAGGCCGCGCCAGGTGCGGACGATGAAGTTCATGGCATCCCCGTCGAGCGCTGCAGGTCGGCCGCGACCTCGACCTGCAAGAACTGGTGAGTCGTCGCCGTCGAGCTCCGTCGGGCTTGCACGATGAGCCGTGTGCCCGCGAGCACGGCCGGCACCATCGGGAACCGATGCACGCGGCCGGTCACGCCGAGGACCGTGTCGTCGACCACCTCGGGACCACACGCCCCGAAGGCGATCACCCGCACGTCGAGGTGGGCGCCGTAGACGCGCACGGCCCAGTCGCGGAACCGGACCGCGTTGTCGATGGCGAGGACGTCCGTCCAGTCGTAGGACGTCACCGCCTTGGTCTGGCCGGCCCAGTACGCCACGGCGCCTCTCAGCTCCGCTGCTCGAGCGGCTGGCACGGGAAGCAGTGCAACGTCAGCTCGAACGTCACGTTCGAGGCCGGCGGGCTCAACGCCTGCGCGATGAACGTGCGCTGCGACCCCTTCCGGAAGAAAAGATCCCAGCGCGGCAGCGGCTGCGCGGACATGTCGGTCACGACCGTCGATGCCACCGGATAGGCCTTCTCGGCGTTGGTGTACGCGACCGGGAAGTTGGCCGTGTCGCCCTGCCCGTTGCGCCAGGCCAGACGCACTGCGTTCAGTCCGGCGCCGAAGTAGGCCGTGACGTTCCGGATGAGCAGATCGTTCGGCGCCTCGAAGAGGCCCGTGTGCTCTGCCGTCGACCCCGATGCAATCGTGATGGCGACCGTGATGATGTCTCGGCCGGGCAGGATGCGGTACTTGCGCCCGCCGACCTCGAGGATGTTTGCGCCCTTCATGGCATTCTTTCCAGCTCGTGAAGGTGTGGTGAATCAAGCGAACGCGGGGGCCCAAACGGACCCCCACGTCACATCAGGCGACGCTGCCGGCCCGGGCCTTGTGACGGATCCAGATGCCGTGCATGAGCATGAAGAGCTCGGTGTCGGCCGCGATGGTGATCCCGGTGCTGACCGGCATGGTGCGCACCTGCGCGATGACCACCGGCCGGTCCTGGCGACCCTGGCGGCCGCGCAGCACCGTGAGGGGGCGCTTGAAGCGGTACGCGGGACCGCTCAGGTGCACGTTGCGGTCGGAGGGGGCGGTCGCCGCGTGTGCGAACTCCTGCTGCAGCCCGTACACGCGCGGCAGCGTGAAGAGCGGCCCGATGGGCAGGTTCACGGTGCCGTTCTTCTCCTGATAGAAGATGTGCAGCGAGGCCCCGAGCGTTTCGACGTCGTAGGCCGGGATCGTGTTGATGGCTTCGGTCGTCTTGTTCGAGCGCAGGTAGTGGCTGAACCCGAAGTTGATGAACGTCTCGTTCTCGGGGATGGTGCCGGTCCGCCCGAGGTTCGAGATGCGCGCGGTGATCGCGTTGTCCGAACCGGCGGCGGTGTACCCGAGCTGGGTGCAGTCGTCGCCCTCGCCCATGTGGAAGTACTTCAGCTCCGTCTTGTCGGAGAGGGACGAGGGCAGCTCGCGCCCGCAGTAGATGATCCCGGGCAGGACCACCTTCCCGCCGGCGAGATCGTTCGGGTGCAGGCCGAACCGCTTGATGAAGTTGGCCTGCCCCTTGCGCAGGCGCATCTGGATCGCGCGCAGGCGGCGCCGCAGACGCTCGTTGCTCTTGCGGCCGGGCTGCGCGCCGAGGTCGCCCATGTCGTCGTCGAAGTCGGCGAGGTGATCGGCGATGTCGTTGAGTTCGTCGATGGCACCGAGGCTGTCGACCACGTTCTCGAAGTTCCCGTCGTTGGTTTCCATGGCTCTCTTTCCCGTGAGGGGTTCAGGTTGTCGCGCTCATGCCCGCGACCAGCGTTGGGGGAGTTGTCGGCCCTCAGGCCGCGTCGTCGACGCCCGGCCAGTCCGGGTCGCCCACGTCGTCGTCGTCTTCATCGCCGCCGACGTCGTCGCCGGCGCCGGTGTCATCGTCGAAGCCGTTCGTGTCCTCGGCGCCGGTGTCGTCGTCGAAGCCGTTGGTGTCGTCGTCGTCGATGTCCGCGAGTTCCTTGTCGGCGGCGCCTTGCAGTTCCTTGTTCGTCGGACCGCCCGCCGGAGCGGTCTGGGCGGTGGCCTCGACCTTGCCCTTGACCTTCGCGATCAGCTCGAGAGCCTTGCCGTGGCCCACGTAGCCGCCGGCCTTCGCGGCGAAGGCGCCGTAGATGGTCGGCTTGCCGAAGTACCGCGCCACGGCCGCGCACACCGCGCAGATGAACGCCTTGGTGCCCGGCTTCAGCCGGCCCCACCATCCGGCGTGGATGTCGGCCTTGGACAGGCCGAAACCCACCGCCACGGGGGCAAGGTACTCGACGAGCATGCCGACGCTGACCGGGTTCTTCTTGGTCCGCTTCGGGGCGCCCTTCCGAGTGTTGCCCTTCTCTTTCTCCATCGCCATCTTCGATCTCCTCGGAAAAGGGGGCGGCTTCGGACCGCCCTTCCCATTGACCAGCACGGTCTCAGCGCCGAGCACGGATCAGCTCGCGCGGCGGTACGACTCACGCACGCTGCACAGCACCGCGCGGGAGGCGGAAAGGCCCTTGATGAACTCCTGCGCCTCGCGCAGCAGGCGGAAGTACTTCGGCGTCTGAATGCCGCCCTCGGCCTGAACGATCACGAGGTAGCCGCCGGCCTTGCAATCGGCGGGCAGGTAACGGCCGCTGCCCTTGCGGGCCTCGCGGGCAGGCGTGGCCGGGGTCGCCGACGGCGCTGCAGCGGCATCGCGCGCGCGGGTGTTCCGGGTGCGATTCTGCGGCTTCGGCTTCGGCTGCGTCGCGGGTTTCTCGGCGGCACCGCCGGCGCGCTTGGCCGCGGCCTTTTCCCGACCGCGGGCCAGTGCGGCAAGCGCCTTCGCCTTCTCGGCCTTGCTCATGTTCGCCCAGCGGTCTCGTCCCGCCTGGCTGCGATCCTTCGATTTGTTGTTCTTGGCCATGTTCAGTCCACGATTCCGCGCCAGGTGATCCGGTACTTGCTTCCCGCGCGGTCCACGACCGCGCAGCCTTCCGAGTCCGCCGTCAGCGAGGGCCGGCGCGCGCCCGGTTCGCCCTCGCCGAACTCGTGACGCCAGGCGTGCTGTCGTCGGCCGCCCTTGTTCGTCCAGTACACGACCGCGACGATGCGCTGACGCCGGAAGCCCGCTCCGATGACCCAGGGAGACTGACCGACGAACCAGAGGCGTTGGCCATATCGATCCGTCGCGAGGTAGGTTCGGCCGTCGGGGCGCAGGTAGCTGCCATCGGCAAGCTCGAGGCCATCCAGACGGCCGAGCTGCCAGGTCGTGCCGGGAATGCCTCGAGGCCCCCGGACCCGACGTCGTCGGGTCGGTGGCACGCCCCAATGGAAAGCCCAGTAGGCCCGCACACAAGCATCAAACTCAGCAGAAGGGGCAGCACTCACGCACCCCCCTTCCGGCGGGACCACCACCGCTTGATGTCCGCCCGCTTCCACCATGCGACGCCACCGAGTGCGACAACGACGGCCAGCAGGATCCACAGCCAGACCTTCGCCGATCCGGCACCGATGCCTTTCACGGCGTCGCTGGTGGCGCTGAAGAACGTGATGGCCGCTTTGCGTTCCTCGGGCGTCTTGGCGTTCTTCAACGCTTCGAAACCCATGCGGGTCTGTTCGGCGATGGCCTCGACCTGCCGCACTTCGCGCTCGGCACGGCCGTACGCTTCAAAGACATCGGGCAGGCGGTAGATCGTCACGCCCGCGATGACCAGGGCGGCACCGCCGGCGAGCAGCACCGGTGCGATCCCGACGTCGTCCGAGTCGAAACCGAGCGCCTGCCGCGCTTCGTACACCCAGTCGCGGAACTTGCGGAACTCCCGTCGCTGGGTCTCGATCGCCTCGATCCGGGACTGCAGCTGCGCCACCGCCGGCTGAATGCCCTTGCGGAGCTGCGGCGTGTTGTAGGCGGTCAGCAGCGCATCGCGCGCGGCCTCGAACACCGTGCGCGACTTCAGCAACCGCAACGCGAGCTTGTTGAAGCCGTCGATGAGCTGCCGCGTCTTCGCGTTGTTGCCCGACCGCAGCTCGGACACGAGCGACGCGGCGTCACCGAGGTCGATGCTGGCGAGGCTCACGACGTCCGTCCCTTCTTGCGCGTGATCAAGTGGACCACGACGAGCAGGACGACGGCGCCACCGATACCGATGCCCACTTTGGCGGCCGTCGAAAGGCCGGTTTTCTTCGGGGGTGGGGGCGGCGGCGGAGGGGGAGGCGGCGCCTTTTTCTTCTTCTTCTTCTTCTTGCCGCCGAGCAACGACTCGGCGACCGCGGCGCCCGCGGCACCACCGGCCAGCCACGCCCCGCCCTTCGCGGCACCCTTCAGGCCACTCTTGATGCTCGACCAGAAGCCGCCGACATCATCGTCGTCGTCGAATCCCTGCAGCTCGGGCGTCGCGAGGGCCATGTCAGCGGCCTCGCTTCCGGAGGGCGACGAACGCCAGGAAGAGCACGGCCAGTCCGACGCCCCCGCCGATGAGGTAGGCGGGCTTCTTGTACCAGGGGGTGCGCCGCTTGCGCCGGGCGGGCGCCGCCACCGGGGCGGGCGCGGCCTTCTTGCTGCGCTTCTTCTTGCGCAGACCGATCGCCTCGAGCGCCCGGTTCTTGACGCTGGTCTCCCAGGAGGCCAAACCGGCCTTCGCGATCTCCTTGACGGAGGGCGAGGTCGCCGCGTCCTTCTGCGCTTGAGCGACGGCGGCCTGATTGGTATTGCCGAGGTCGCCGGCCAGAAGGCCGTTCACATCTACCGCGAGTGCCATGCAGCGTCCCCGAAAGGAGTGAGTTCGAGTACGCTGGATCGACTACCTTGGCCTATCGAAAGGGTGTCAAGGCCTTTTTTTCAGCGCCTAGAGACTCAAGCCCTGCAGGCGCTTCATCAAGGCGACCGGGTGCTCACCGAATCGAGCCGCGCGGTCGCTCGTTTCGAGGTCCCACCAGCGGCCGGAAATGCGGGCCTGGGGCCAGATGTGGAACGGCCTCAGGCGACCGTCGACCCGCCGCGCCAGGAGCTGCAGCCGCCACGGAATGCGGATCGACTCGAGCATCGCGGCGACGAGACCCGTGCGGTCGTCGCAGTCGCCGAAGCGCAGCCGCAGCACGCAACCGGGCGTCTTGACCTGCTCACCGGACTCGTTGTGGAACTCGATGTGCCGGGTCACCCAGGCGTGGATGGCCCGGGCCGCGCCGACCAGGTCCCGCGGCTCGACACCAGCCGGACGCAGGACCCGCCGCACGACGAAGACCTGCATGAGCGGATGCGCCCCGTACACCTGCGCGCATCGACGCACCAAGGTCCGGGTGTGCGTGGCGCTCTTGTACGGGATGCGCCAGAACTGGAAGTCAGTGCCGGCCACGGTGCTCTCCACGTCCCCGGGCGGAGTCGAGCATGTCGTCCACGAACTCGCTGAACTCCTCGCCGTCCACGACACGGGTCAACAGGCGGCTGAGAAAGTCGGCCTGTTCGTCGTCGCCGGCCTCCTCGGCCGCCTGGCGCTTCTCGCCGAGCAGGTTGCCGAGCTCCTCGCGGAACTCCTCGAGGTCGCGCGAGGCCTCGCGGATGGCTTTGATCTGCTCCCGCAGGCCGCCGAACCCGAACGAGAGCTGACCCGCGGGCGCAGGGGCTGCCGGGAGTCGATCGGTCCGCTCCCGGCGCCGCAGCCGTTCGAGCTCCGCGTCACGGGCGCGCTCCCGCGACTCGCGCAGCCGGCGGTTCTCGCCCTCGAGGCGGTCGATCCGCTCCGTGAGGGCCTTGGACTGTCGCTCTTGCTGCTCGACCATCGCCCGCAGCCACGCGGGCTGCTCGTCGGGCGATTCCGGGGACGGACGGGCCCCGGCCACCGGCCGCACGACGACGGCGCGGTTCGGCACGTGCGCCGGCCGACGGCTGGCGATGTTGACGACCGCCAGGCCGATCATGCGGTTCACCGGGTCTCGGACCTCGACGATGAAGCGTCCCGGGCCGACGAGGTCCCGCAGGTGGGCGTGTGTCGTGTCCCAGGCCACGGCCTCGAGGAACCCGCCGCGCTTGACCCCCTGGCGGCCGGTGCGGACCGACTCGAAGACCTGCAGCACCGGCGCCCCGTCCTCGTCCTGCATCAGGAACGGGCCCCTGAGCGACTTGCCGATGAGCGGGCAGCTCCACTCGGGGAACTCCTCGGGAGCATCGTCCTCGACGACGTCGAGCAGCTCGTCCTCGTCGCCCTCGACGAACGCGTCGGCGTCCTCGTCGGGCGCATCGGGCACACTGGCGCTGCGCGGCGTGTCGGCGTCCAGGGGGTCTGCACTTTCGAGCTGCATGTCCGTTTCCCACCCGAAATGCGGCGCGATGGGCCCCACGCACGCGCGAGATTCGGCCCGCCGTCGCACCGAAACGGGGCCAAAACGCACACCTGCGGAGCTGCCGCTCTGGTGGACACGCTATGGGGCACGGAACCCCATCGTCAAGCCCCCGGCGGTCGATTCCTATGCCAAAAACCTGCCATCCGGGTTTCAATTCAGCGCGCTTCCGGCTGGGTCGCAAGAACGGCGAAACCCGCGCCATCGTGAGCAACGGCGCGGGTTCTCGTCTCTCTCACCCCGGGTCTGTCGGGGCCGGCTGATTGACTCAAAATCCGGTGGGGTAACTCCCGTGTCGGTTCGAGCCCGACCTCCGGCACTTGTGATTGCGCGAGCTTCGCCGAATCTGGTGCGGTAAATCCGGGGGCTCGCGGAGAAGCATGCCGGGCCGGTTCGTAGTCGGTGGCCGGCCGTTCCCGAGCGCGCATTCCTCGGGGCGTTGTGGAGCGCGTTGGCCCGCGTCAGCCCGAAAGCCCGAACTCGGCCGCCTTCGCCCGGGCGAATGGCAACCCCTCCATCTCGGTCCGCCGATCGAACCATGTGCGGTCCTTCCCGCGGTTCGCGCTGGCCTGCTCCCGAACCTGCCGGGCCTCTTCCATGAGCGCGGCGACGTCCGGACGGCCGACGAGCGCCTCGAGGAACGCGACGGCGCGGCGGTGCTCCTCGAGGTAGGTCTCCAGGTCACGCACCAGGCGCCCCCCGGTGTTGTGGTCGTTGACCTCGTCGTAGCCTTTCGGGTCCGTCCTGCGCTTCTCCCCGCAGAGCATCCGGGCGGCCCGCGGGAATCTGATCACGGCGTGCAGCATGTAGACCGCGGCCCCCGCCATGTCGCCGAGCTCGAAAGTGGCGAACGCCAGGGCGAAAGTCTCCCCCGGGTAGATCCCGTGCACGCTCGACGCGGCCGCCCTGGCCTTGTCCCACTGCCGGCCGTTGAGGTACGGCTGGATTCGCTCGGCCGTGGCGATCAGTTCCTGGCCGCACTCCTTCTCCAGGCGGTCGCAGAGGCAAAGCGCCTTCTCGTACTCGCCGAGCCGATTGTAGGCCTGCGCCAGGTAACACATCGCCCGGATGTATGGCCGGGTGTCGTGGTCCGACCAGTAGTCGGACTTCTTGATCCGCTTCGGGAACAGCGTGCGCCCGGCCGCCATCGCTTTCTGGAAGTCGGCGACGGCGCCTTGGAAGTCGCGCCGCTCCATCTTCACCCGGCCCAGGTAGCTGTGGCCGATGGCGAAGTTGTCCCAGGCCTCCACCAGGAGCTTCGCGAGGGCCTCGGCGCCGTCGTGGTCGCCCGCGTTGAACAGCGTCTCCAACGCCTCCCAGGCGTCGCCCGGGACCTCCTTCCGGGCCATGGTCGCCCGCCAGTGGAAAGGGTTGTCCTGATTCCACTCGTTCTCTTTCTGGTCGGACAGCCTCAGGCGCCAGTCGATGAGCTTCCTGACGTACTCGAGCTCACGCCGCTGCGCCTGCAACAGACGGGCAGATGAGACGAGGGTCTGGGGGTCCGCCAGCAGAAGCTCGCGGGTGAAGCCGACCAGGGCCTCCCTGAACTGCCCCTCGACCCGATGGGGTTTGTAGGCGACCAGTTCGGGGAGGTGATCGAGGTTCGACCGGATCTCCCTCTCGATCGTGGACCAGTTGAACTTGATGTTCGGGCTGTCGCTCTCGAGGACGTGCCTGAAGAGGCTCGCCTGGTCGCCGACCGCGGCCAGCGCCTCTGCCTTCGAGTAGATCGTGAACAGCGTCCGCTGCTGGACCGCGCCCGCCTCATCCCGCTCTCCGTGGACGATCGCGAGCTGGTTGCCCTTCTTTCTGACGTACGCCATGGCGTGAGTTCCTCTCCGGGGTTGTCGTGGCAGGGGAAGAATAGCCGGGGGTATTTTTGTTGTGCAACCGTAAAACAAATGCACAACGAGAAGGGCACCGGTGAGGGCTCCCACACGCGACCGGTGTACAGGCTGCAGCCCTGGCCTTACGCTGACGCTCATGTCCGAAGCCCAGCGCGATCCCGAAGTCCTCGGCGGCACGCCCGTCTTCCGAGGCACCCGCGTTCCCGTCCGGACTCTGATCGAGTACCTCGAAGGCGGCCAGACCGTCGTCGAGTTCCCTAGTGTGCGGCGCGAGCAGGTGATCGCCGTCCTCGACGAACTGACTACGCAGCGGGTGGCGAAGGCCGGGTGAAGGTTCTCCTCGACGAGTGCCTGCCACGCAAGCTGATGCACCCCATCAGCGGCCACGAGGTCACGACGGTGGTCCTCGCTGGGGGGTCTGGCATGTAGAACGGCGAGTTGCCAGGGGATCCGCTCTGGCCGCCGCGCGCTTCGACCTTCTCGTCACGGCGGATCGGAACCTCAGCTTCCAGCAGGTGGTCACGAATCTGCCGATCGCGGTCGTCGTTTTTGTCGCGCCGACCAATCGCTTCGTCGACCTCATGAGCCTTGTTCCGGCGATCCAGACGGTCCTCCGCGAGGTGAGAGCGGGCGAGGTGCGACATCGCGGGACACTGGCGCGGTCGCGTCGCCAGGACTGTGCCGCCGGGTGCGCCGGACTCCACGGGCGTCGGCATCGATTTCGTCCAGTGAACGGGAGATGCGTTTCTGAATTCCCCCGTGATTTCAGCAGTCTAAGCGACCATGGCGGGTCTCGAAGTGACGCTTTGGTCACTCCCGTGTCGGTTCGAGCCCGACCGCCGGCACACCTACTTTTCGGGGCGGCGGCGTGCCTCGCAGTTTACCGACCGGCGTCGCGGGCCTGAGCTGCGGGTGCGCCCTCGCACCAGGCGATAAACAAGCCGGTTTCCTTGGCCGGGCCACGCACGTCACCCGGGCGCTTCGGGTCTTCCTTGTGCCTGAACACCTGTTCCGTGTTTTGCCTTGCGCACCGGCGCTCGCGGCCCTATGATAGACGCAAATCTACAAGGGGCGCCCGGCATGACCACCGACCTCCACACGCAGCTCCGCCTCGCGCGCGGTGCACACCAGCAAGCCGAGTATGCGCTTGCGACGCTGCTCTTCGAACTGCACCGTAGCCGCCGATACATGGAGCGCGGTCACGCCAGTGTCATCGCTTACGGCGAGGCCGAGCTCGACCTTACACCGCGACAGACACGTGATCTCGTCTTCGTCGCGAAGCGCCTCGTTGCGCTGCCGGCCCTCGACGAGGCGTTCCGCACCGGTCGGGTGGGGTACACCAAAGCCCGGGAGGTCGCCCGCGTCGCGACGGCCGAGACGGACGCCGCATGGACGACCCGCGCGCAGGAGACGACGAATCGCGCGCTCGAGCGACAGGTGGCGGCGGCGCAGCGGGGCGACGATCCGCCGGCCGATCCGGACGCCGAGCCCGGGCCGGCGCGCGTGCGGGTCACGGTCGCGATGAGCGCTGCCGAGGCCGACGTGCTCGCCACCGCGTTCGCGCGCCTGCGCCTCGACGGCGGGTTCGGGACGGACGTCGAGAACGGCACGCTGCTCGCCGAGATGGCGCGCCGAACGCTCGCAGTGCTCGACGCCGAAGCCGCCGATGCCGCGGGTGACGCCCCCACCGCCGAGCGATTCCGCGTGACGCTGCACCGCTGCCCGGGCTGCGAAAAGACACACGTGGGTGATCCGGCCGCGCCGAACCGGGCCGACGCGACCGACCTCGCCTGTGCGGAGTGCGACGCCGAGGTGCTCGATCTCACAAGGCCCGACCCCGCGCCGCGCCTGAAGCACGGCATTCCGCCGGCCACGCGGCGGCGCGTCTTCGAGCAGTACGGGCATCGGTGCGCGGTGCCACACTGCCGCAACCGCCTCTGGCTCGACCTGCATCACATCCGCCCCCGCGCCGCGGGCGGCGACCATCGACCGGGCAACCTCGCCTGTTTGTGTAGTGTGCACCATCAGATGATTCACCGGGGCGAGCTGTTCCTCTGCGTCGACGAATCGCGCCGGGCCGCGCCACGCCTGCGGTTCGTGCTGCCGACGGGCGAAACGCTCGGCGAGCGCCGGCCGGAGGCACCGTCCGTCGCCGACGTCGTCGAACGGCTGCGGCACGACCTCGAAGCGACCCCCGGCATCAGCGGACGCACACTCACGCGCCGCGTCGGGTCTGAAAGCATGGACCCCGGCGGTGCCGACGCCGGCCTGCACGCCGTGGCGCTCGACACACTGCACGCCCTCGGGCACGCGGTGAGCCGACCGGATGACACCTGGTACGGCGCGGACCGGGTCGTCGTGGGGGCCGCAAACGCTGGCACGGCGGGCGTGGACCGGCGCCCGATCCGACCCGTGAGTGGCAGAGAGTGATGGAGGTCGCCACCCCGATCGCTGGGCCGATGACTCGGGCGATCGAGAGCGGCCATCGCATCGGTCGGCGGCATCGCGCAGCCGACGACGGCCCCGGCCCGCGAGACTGAGGTGCACCCCGGGCACGGGTGGATCAGCGCGCACATGTTTCTGGCGGTTCTCGGGGCAGCCTGCTCGCGGGGGCGCTCGGGCGCGAGGGGCGAACACTTGTCGAATGGCGGGCTCCAGCCGGTCGCGATCCGGAGCCCCGCCGCCCCTACTCGCCCCGCAGCACGCCGACGTTCGGCAGATCGCGGTGCAATACGTGCACCTTCAGAATCTCGGCGAAGGCGCTGAACCCCTGCGCCTCGTACGCGTCGAGCAGCAGAGCGCCGCCGGCCTCGCGGGTGTCGTCTGCGTCGAGCCAGTGCAGATTCAGCCCCAAGGCCTGTGCGTAGGCCGGGCGGCCATCTTCCAGCTGGCGGCGGGCGTCGGCCATCCAGGCGGCGAGCGTCTCCGGCGTCCGCGCGTCGTCCGTGCCGTGGTAGCTGATCACGTGTCGAGGCACGGTGCCCGCGTCCGGGTTCAGCGCCAGGGCCGGGCTGCCCGTGGGGTTGCCCTCCGTCCGTGGCCAGGGGCAGCCGGGTTCGGCGGGCGCCTCGGCCAGGAACGGCGCCGCGATCGCCTCGACGGCGTCGAGGAGCGCGCCCACGACGCGAAGCGACCGCCAGCGCGCGAGGGCGTACCCGATTTCGCCGTCGTCGTCCGGCGCCGGTTCCTCGGCGTCCAACTCGGCCGAGGCCTCGTCCGTGGCCTTCGCGATGGCTTTCCGCAGCAGGGCAGGCACCTCGACGACGCCATCCAGCCAGGTCTCGGCGCTGTCCCGCGCGAAGTTGTGGGCCACGACCGGGAAGTGCGCCGGGCTGTCGTACCAGAAGCCCCAGTGCAGGCCGTCCGAATCGCCGCCCAGGAAGGTCACGAACTGGGGCGCGTCGCAGCGATATCGCATGTCCAGCCGGGCGTCGAGCGGACCCTCGCGGCCGGCTGGAACGCATCGCGTTCGCTCAGCCGAAGGACTCTGCCCCCCTTGCCGTCCGCCCCGCAACGCAGCAGTCTGTCGCCATGGTGAACGAACTCCGAACCATTCTCATCCGGTGTCTCGAACATGCGCCGGCCGTGGCGCTGTGTGACGCGCGTCACCCCGAGCTGACCGGGCTGCCGGTCGGGGCGGAGACGGACCGCGCGCTCGCGCTGCGCTTCTGCGTGCCCGAGGACCGCGAGGCGTTGGCGGCGGCCGACGGGGCGACGTTTGCGTACGCCTACGGGACGGGCGACGGAGAGCGGGCCGAGGTCCGGGTGCCCTGGGCCGCGTTGTTGGCCGTGACCGGCATCCTCGAGCCGGGCAAACGCGTCGCGGCGATTCTGCCACCGCAGATGCTGCCCGACTTCCTGGGGGCGGAAACCATCCGCAAGCACACGGTCGAACAGATGCTGGCGTGTTTCAGCTCGCTGCGCGTGCCAGCGGCCTGGCGTTTCGGTGGGGACGCACCGGTCGCCGGAGGCCTCGACGCGGCGCCGATGCCCGACAAGCGCGAGGCCCTGCTGGCGCTGGCGGCGCGGCCCGAGGGGCGGCTCGTGTTGCTGGTGCGCTTCGATGTCGAGGGGCTGCGGCTCAATCCGCCGGGACCGTCGTCCGGCGTGGCGGAGGTGCCGATCGCTCGGCAGGGACTCCGGACGAACGGGCTGCGCATCGAGGGGCAGTTTCAGACCGACGGGGGGCCACACGGGGCGTTCTCCATCCCTTGGGGGGCCCTCGTCGCGCTGCAGGACCGCCTCGATGGCCGCGGGTGGGGCTGGCCGGACGACGTGCCCGACGAGGCCCGCGCGGCGCTGCTCGGGGACGCGGCGGACGCGCTCGCGGGATGTCGCGGCGTGCCCCTGCGCGCCCCGGCGCCGCTGCCCCTCCTCGCGCTGCCCGCACCACCCGAGGAGGACAAACGTCACGCGCTGCTCGGCTGTATGCGGCAGGGCGGCGCGCTGCTGCTCGTGTCGACGCAGGCCGAAAACTTCGTTCTGACCGGCGACTTCGGCGACCTTCCGCTGCTGAGCGTGCCCCTCGGCATCCTGCCGGAGCTCGGCAACCCCGACACCGAGATCACCGGGCTCTACGTCCGCACGACGATGCCCGACTTCTCCGGTCGCAGGCAGCGTCTGACGATCCCCTGGAATGCCATCTTCGGCATCGCGACGAACGAAGGCGGTCTGCGCGTGCACGCCTGGTCCGCGGATTACCCGGAGATCGTGCGGGCGACGCTGCGGGCGGGGCATCACCTGGGCGTGACGGGCGAAGTGCGCCCCGAGCCCGGCCTCGAGGCGATGCCCGAGGGGACGCTGCTGCGCGCGCCCGGCCTCGGTCTGACGCGGGAGGAGGGTCAGGTACGGGCCGTGCTCCTGCAGCCGTTCGGCCCCGAAGCGGCCGACGGCACGCGACCGTCGTTGCAGCTCGACTTCATGCTCCCGCTCGAATCGGCGGGCTGAGCCCTTCACCCTCGCCCGCGGCCCCGGACGGCCCGCGCGGCCTCGCCGAGCCGGCGCGCGGCCTCGCGCAATTCGGCGACGTCGAGGGCGCCGTAACCGAGTCGGAGGGCCTGGACCGGCTCGCCCGAGAATGCGAATCGGCTTCCTTCGTAGACCCCCACGCCCCGCTTCAATGCTTCCGCTGCGAGGCGGTCGACGGGGAGATCCGGCGCGACCTCGGCCCAGAGGGACATGCCCCCCGGCGGCAGGCGGAACGTCAGCGACTCGCCCAGGTGCGTCCTCAGCGCCGACGCCAGGGCCTCGCGCCGGTCGGCATAGAGCCGGCGCATGCGCCGGGCGTGGCGCTGAACCTCGCCCTCTTCGAGCAACTCGGCCAGCGCGCGCTCGGTCAGGGTGTCCCCCTGGCGGTCGATCCGCGTGCGCAGCGCGGCCAGCCGGTCGAGCACCGCCGCGGCGGCGACGACGAACCCCAGGCGCAGCCCGGGGGCGAGCACCTTGGAGAGCGTGCCCAGATAGATCACGACCCCCGAGGGGTCGGCGCTGGCAAGGGGCAGCACCGGGCGGCCCTCGAAGTGGAACTCGTGGTCGTAGTCGTCCTCGATGACGGCCACGCGCGCCCGCGCCGCCCACGTCAGGAGCTGGAGGCGCCGCGTCGCCGAGAGCGTGACGGTCGTCGGATACTGGTGATGGGGCGTGAGGTAGAGCGCGCGCACGGTGTGGTGCGCCATCACACAGGCGAGGGCCTCGACCTGCACGCCCTCGGCGTCCACCGGCAACGGGACCAGCGTCGCCCCGGCCGCGCGAAAGGCCGCCCAGGCCGGTCGGTAGCCCAGGGCTTCGACGACGACGGCATCGCCTGGCTGAATGAGCGCGCGTGCGACGAGGTCGAGGCCCATCTGCGAGCCCCGGGTGATCACGAGATCGTCCGCCGTGGTGGCCAGGCCGCGTGAGGTCGCCAGCATGTCGGCGAGGGCCGTGCGCAGGGGCTCGTCTCCCCGTGGATCGCCGTAGCTCAGGAGCCGCGGGCCATGTCGCGTGATGGCGCGCCGCCACGCGCGGGAGAGCGCGGCCGTCGGCAGGAGGCGCAGATCCGGAAAGCCGCCCGCCAGCAGGAGGGGCGCCTTGGGGGGCTCGGGCCAGGCGTTCTCGGGTGGGGGCGGCAGGTCGAAGCCGGCGTCGAGCGGCACCCCCACCCGCGTGGGCGCGAACGCCTCGGGCGTGGGCGGCAGCGCGGCCGAGAGACGCGGCGAGACCACGGTGGCCGCGCCCGGCCGCGCCTCGAGCCAGCCTTCGGCCTGCAGATCGGCGTACGCGGCGATGACGGTATTGCGGTGGACGCCGAGCTGCACGGCGAGGCGCCGGGAGCCGGGCAGGCGGGCGCCCGGCTGCAGGCGGCCGCGCCGGATCTCGTCGGCGATGGCCCAGGCGATGCGTTGGTACAGGGGCGCGTCGGCGGCTTCGGGGCCGTCCGGCAGGCTCAGCGCGAGGGGCCAACGTGCCATCGTCCCGGGTGTAGCACCCCCGGGGGCGTGCGGCTACCGGTCTGTCCGAAATCTCGGAACTGGCACTGTCCTGGCAGACCGCTTTGCTCGATGTTCGGGGCATGCGAAACGCCCACTACGCCCTGTCCGCCGCCGACGCGCGAGCGCTGCTGGCCGCCGCGCCCGCCGTTCACCTCGCGGCCCTCAGTGAAGGCCAGCCGGACGGTCGTCCCATCCTGCGCGTGCTCAACGGGGCCGTGCTCGACGACGCGATCTACTTCCATGGGGCGCCCGTGGGCGAGAAGACGTTGGCCGTCGGGCGGCCGTGCGTCGTCTCCTGGGAAGAGACCGTGGCGCAGATCCCGAGCTACTTCGTCGATCCGGAGCGGGCGTGCCCCGCCACGACGTTCTACCGCAGCGTGCAGGTTCACGGCCTGCTGCGACCGGTCGCGGACCGGAACACGAAGGCCCGGGCGCTCGGCGCGTTGATGGCCGCGCGTCAGCCCGAGGGCGGGCACGTCCCCATCACCGCCGAACACCCGCTGTATGCCAAAGCGCTGGACGGCCTGCTCGTGCTCGCCGTCGACCTCGCGGATCTGACGGGCAAGGCCAAGCTGGGGCAGAACCGCTCGCCCGAGCAGCTCGTCCGCGTGCTGGAGGGCCTGTGGCGACGCGGCGAGCCGGGGGACGCGCGGGCGATCGATCTGGTCCGGCAGGCCAACCCGCGCGTGCCCGAGCCGCCTTTCCTCGAGGCGCCGCCGGGTCTGCGGTTGCTGTGCGCACCCCCGGCGGCACTGGCTCCGCAGGCCGCCGCCCTGCTCGCCGGCACGTACTGGAACGGGTCGTTCTCCCTCGAGACGCTGGCGGCGAGCCACGTGGGCTCGAGCGCGTGGGTGGCCGCCGTGGACGCGGACGAGCGCCTGGTCGCCACGGCGCGGGCGCTGAGCGATGGGGTCAAGCGCGCGTGGATCTACGACGTCTGCGTGGCGCCCGAGCGCCGCGGAACCGGTCTGGGCAAACGCATCGTTTCGCTCATTCTCGACCATCCGGTCGTGCGACACGCCCGCTGGGTGGGCCTGAGCACCCGCGACGCGCACGGCCTCTACGAGCGGTTCGGCTTTGCGAATCGGTCGTCGCTCCCGTCACCGGGCTACACCGCGACCGACATGGTCCTCCTGCGGCCTTGAAGCCGGTCGCCCCGCGGCGGGACGCCGGGGGCGTTCGGGTGCCCGCGTCTCACGGCCCGCGCCGCGAGCGGCCGTCCGGCGATTTGTCGGAGAGCACCGTCGACGAGGCCATGTGCCGGGCCTTGAGGCGGTGACCGTCCATGCGATGCGAGAACTCGGCGCGATCGGCGTCGAGGGCGGCGGCCAGGGCGGCGGCTTCGGGGTCGCCGGGCAGCAGCGAGCCGACGTAGCGGCTGGCCTTGGCGAGGGCGGCGACGGCCTCGGCGGTGGCACCGCGACGGTTGAAGTCGACCGCTTCGAGGCGGGCGTGGGCGGCGGCGGCCTGCCCGACGCGGCGCAGGACGGCGGCGTCGACGGGCTGCGCGTCGTTTTCGGGGTGCCCGGCGAGCGTCCACGTCACGGTGCGCACCGGCAACTCGAGCGGGCCTTCGTGGTCGCCGACCGTGACCTCGACCGACGGCTGCGCGCCGACCGCGCCGAGGGGCAGGCGAGCGGCAACGATGAGATCGAGCGACTGTCCGCCGACGAGCGGGCCGATGTCGATGCGCAACGCCGTGCCCGTCCAATGGGCGGGGTAGGTGTTCCACGGCTCGAGGAAGACGCCGGGGGCCGGGCAGAGCTCGAAGTACACCCCCTGCGCGATGACGCTGGCCGCCTCCGCGAGCTCGAGGGTGAGAATGCTCTCGAGGCGATCGGCGCCGGGGACGTAGTAGAACTGCCCGCCCGCGGCGACGGCGAGGCCGGCGAGCAGCGTCTCGTTGAAGTCCGAACCGATGCCGAGCGTGGTCGTGGTGACGCCCTGCGTGCGGGCGGCGGAGACCGTCGGGCCGATGTGTTCGAGCGTCGACGGGCCGACGTTGGCCTGCCCGTCGGTGATCAACACGACGCGCTGCAAGGTCTGCATGAGACCGCCGACCAGAGGCGGCAACGTGTCCCGCGCCTGCCGCCAGCCGTCGAAGAGCGCCGTGTTGCCGTTTGCGCCGATTTCGCCGAGCACGCGGCGCGCCGCGGCCACCCCGGCAAGGTCGTTGCGCACGAGGGGCAGCACGAGCCGGGCCGTCTGGTCGAACGTCGTGATGGAGAATGCGTCTTCGGGGTGCATCTTCTCGACGGCGGCCATCAGCGCCCGCTTGGCGAGGTCGAGCTTCTCGCCGGCCATCGAGCCCGAGGTGTCGAGCGCGAAGGCGATGACGATGGGGAGACGTTGGCGCGTCACGGGGGCCGGCGCCGCCTGCAGGGAGAGGCGCAGAAAGCGCCGGCTGCGAGCGCTGGCGCGGCCGAGCGCACGATCGGTCTCGACCTCGAACCGGGTGACGGGGTCGAGGAGACGGTCGGGGTCGTTCGCGGAGAAGCTCAAGGTTCACCTCCGGCGCCCAGGCTGCGGGCGAAGTCGAGGAGTTTCTGGACGCGGCGCTGCGTGGCGGTGCCGAGGGGGCGGCGGACGTGGAGCTCGACGCCGGCCCAAAGGGTGAGATGGTCCCACTGCGAGCGATACAGGCCCGTCGGCGAGGGGTCGTCGGACTCGGGCAGCGGAGCCGGGGGGGCCGACGACGTCGAGCCGGTCGACACGGGCGACGAACGCGTACCGGCGGGCGGGCGAGGGGACTCGCGCCTCAGAAGCCCATCGAGGTCGCCCTCCGGCGTCCGTTCGAGCAGGTCGCGAATCGCGGCGAGCTGGCGTCCCTCGGCCTGCAAGGCACGAATGACGCGCAAACGCCGGGCGTGTTCGCGGGGGTAGCGGGCGGCGGGGCCGGCCCCCGACGGGGCGGTCAGCAGGCCGTTGAGGATGTAGAACCGCACCGTTCGGCGGCTCTCGCCCGTTTCGGCGCAGAGTTCATCGAGCGTCAGGCCGTCGGGGTCGTGTTCGTCCATGCCCCCAGGATAGACGCGACACTTGCAGTGTCAAGTGTCAAATGTCGCAACTGGCGGCGGACCTCGCGCGACGACCGCCCGGATCAGCCCTCGCAGGCGCCGTACCCGTAGTTGGCCGCGCTCTCGTAGAAGGGCTTGCCCGTGCCCTCGAAGTCGATGGAGCGCGTCGTGCGCTCGCCGGAGGGGTCGCGCTGCGTCGCGTCCGGGTTGGAATCGGTGTCGCCGGGGATGGGGTCGTCCGACGTGGCGTTCGTCCAAAGGGCATAGGTGCAGCGCGCCTCGTCGACGAGCTCGCCCTCGCCCGCCGCGGTGGGATCGGCCTTGAAACGACAGCAGCGGGGGTCGACCCCGGTGGGGGTGCCGCCCGACGCGGCGCTGCCGCCGGCGCCCGCGTCACCGCCTTCGTCTTCGTCTTCGTTGCCGCACCCGCCGAGGCAGAAGAGCAGGGCGGCGGCGAGCAGGCGTTTCGTCGTGAGCGTCATGGATCGATCTTCCGGCATGGGGGGGGGGGTCGCGGCGGTTTTCGTTCGAAGCCGCCGGGCAAGCGTGTAACGCGAGCCCTCCGGTGCGCATCTTCGAGCATGGCCTCGACGTCGTCGAGGTCGTCCCGTGTACCGCTCCGCATCCTACCGAGGTCCCCGTGCAACGACGCCAGTTTCTTCGCATCTCCTGTGCCGGCGCGCTGGCGCTGGCCTGCAGCCCCCGCGGTGCCAACGGGGGCCCGGCGGTCGTCGCGACGGCGCCCGTCGAGGCCCCGGCGGTGGACCTGCCCGTGCGCCCCGCGGCCGTGACACCGCTGACGAAGTCGGCCGACGAGTGGTCGAAGCTGCTGTCGAAGGAGCGGTTCCACGTCCTGCGTGAACAGGGGACGGAGCGCGCGTTCACCGGCGCACTGTGGAACGTCCATGCCAAAGGCGTCTTCCGCTGCGCCGGGTGCGGGCTCGGGCTGTTCCACTCGGCGGACAAGTTCGACTCCGGCACGGGCTGGCCGAGCTTCACCCGCCCATGGGTCGCGACACACGTCGGCGATCGCGGCGACGCCTCGCACGGCATGGTGCGCACCGAGGTCGTCTGCGCGCGCTGCGCCGGGCACCTCGGTCACGTCTTCGACGACGGACCGCCACCGACCGGGCTGCGTTATTGCATCAACTCCGCCTCTCTCGTTTTCGCCCCGGAGGACTGACGCCATGTATCGAATCGCGCTCTCGTTCGTCACGGCCGCGCTGGTGGCCGCCTGCGCCCCGACCGGGGCCGTCGGCGCCCCGAAGGCCGGCAAAGACACGTCCATCTACGCGCTGCCGGCCGAGCTCGAGGCTCGCGTCGCGTCTGGCGCGCTTCAGAGCGCCGTGCTCGCCGGCGGTTGCTTCTGGTGTTTCGAGTCGGCGTTCGAGCCCCTGCCCGGGGTGGTCGCCGTCGTTTCCGGGTACGCCGGTGGGCCGAAACCGAACCCGACGTACGATCAGGTCGGCGGCGGCGGCACGGGACACTACGAGGTCATCCGGGTGCTCTACGACCCCGCGAAAATCAGCTACCCGACGTTGCTCGAGACGTTCTGGCGCAACGTCGATCCCACGCAGGACGACGGTCAGTTCTGCGACCGCGGGCCGCAGTACCGCGCGGCGATCTTCGCGGCGACGCCGGCGGAGCGCGCGGCCGCCGAGGCCAGCAAGGCGGCGGCCGAGAAGACGCTCGGGCGGCCGGTCGTCACGGCGATTCTGCCGGGGGCGCCGTTCTATGCCGCCGAGGTCTACCACCAGGACTTCTACAAAACGAACCCCGAGCACTACCGCGCCTACCGCGAAGGCTGCGGGCGCGATCGTCGCTTGCGGGCGTTGTGGGGCGAGGCCGCGGGGCACTAAGCTGTGCGCGCCGACCCGATGCGCCGCGAGCCCTACCACTTCTTCGATCCGCTGCTGCGCCGGGCGCCCTTCCCGTGGCAACCGGGGTTCGAGGTCGGGCCGGCGCCGGGCGTGGCGGGGGTGACGACGGTGCGCATGGCGCGGCGCTATGCGGGCGGCGAGCTGATGGGCGTGCTGTGTTACGTCGTCGGCGACACCCTCGTCGACGCCGGGCTCGCGTGTTTCGGGCCGCAGATGACCCAGCTCGCCCGGGCGGCCGGCATCCGGCGCGTCGTCGTGACGCACCATCATGAAGACCACGCGGGCGGGGCGGCGGCGCTGCGGGCCGAAGGCGTCGAGGTCCTGGCGAGCGCGGCCTGTGGTGCGCTCATGGGGTCGCCGCTGCCGATCCGGTTCTATCAACACATGGTGTGGGGCGCGTGCCCGCCCGCATCGGCGACGGCGCTGCCCGCCGGCGAGCGCATCGAGGTGGCGCTCGGACCGCACCGCGCGTTCGTCGTGCCCGCGCCCGGGCACTGCGAAGATCAGGTCGTGTATCACGTCCCCGAGCAGGGGTGGCTCTTCTCCGGGGACGCGTTTCTGCACGAGCGGGTGCGCCTCTTTCGGCGCGACGAGGACTTCGCGGCCACGCTGCGCACGCTCGAGCACCTCGTCACGCTCGACTTCGACGTGCTGTTCTGCGCGCACCGTCCGCGGCTGACGGGCGGCAAGGCGGCGTTGGCGCAGAAGCTCGAGTGGCTGCGACATCTCGAGGGCGAGATCCGGCGACTCCAGGGGCAGGGCCTGCCCGAGACCGAGATCGCCCGGCGGGTCGGTCTGACGCTCGACCGACCGTCGGCGCGGGTCTTCGCTTGGCTGACGGTCGGCGATGCCACACCGCTGAACATCGTGCGGTCGCTCATCGAAGGCCCGAGGCCGCGGCTCGAAGTCGACCGACGTCGACACACCGTCATCCGCTGAGACGGCGCGGGTTTCGTCAGAGTCCGCGCCGCTTCTCGGGCACGGGCTTCACCCAGTCGCAGTCGTTGCGCGAGAGGCACTGATCGGCCTCGAGGGACGCGCCGTCGGTGATGAGATACCGGGCCATCATGTTGAACATGAAGAACCCGATGTCGTGGACCTCGCTCGCGTCGCACGCGCAGGCGGCGGCGTCCGCGGCGGGATCAGCCGCGCAGCGCTCGGTGCATGCCTTGCGCCAGTCGTCGCGCATCGCCCCGGGCGAGTCGAAGCCGTGGCGTCCCGTGGGGCTGCCGTAGGGGAAGATGGCCGCCGAGGCGCCCCCGAGGGCGTCTTTGGTGCCGAAACCGAGGCGAAGCGTCGACGGGAACTGCTCGTTGGGCAGACGCGGCACCGTGTCGCCCCAGAGGTCGCGGCCCTCGCCGAAGTTCTCGACGTCGAGGTGAACCGGCGTGCCATCGGTGGCGAAGTAGCGGCCGAGCGTGTTCACGGCTTCGGAGACGTAGGTCTCGAGCAGCACCTGATTGGCCGGTTTGCCAAATCGGGGATCCGGCCGGCGGTATTCCACGAGACCGGCGGCGCGGGCGAGGTTCACGCCGCTGCTCGCCGGCACGTTCATGTCGCCGATGGTCGTGACGACGAGAGCGTGCGCGCCCGTCTTCTCACCCGTCGCCGGGTACTCGATGGGCCGCTTCTGCAGGCTCGTGGCGTAGACGGCCGGATCGGCGGGGTCGAGCACGAGCTGCCCCAGCCCCATGAAACGTCGCATCTCCGGCGAGGCGCGGCGCAGGCCCATGCCCTCGGCCACGGCCACGAGCGGCGCCGTCGCGTGGTAGAGCTCACCCTGGAAACGCACGTCGACGCCGAAGCGGTCGATCGTGGCGTAGGGCGACTTGCCCGCGACGACCGCGCACTCGGTGTCCCCGATAACGAGGGCCGGCGGGTGGTAGAAGTCGAGCGCGACGGGATCGCCGAGATCGCTCTGCACGGCCACGCGGAAGGTGCGCTCGCTCGAGACGACGCTGCAGCCGCGCTCGCCGTTCGCCAGGTTGCGGGCCACGATCACGTCGCCGGCCTCGAGCCCCTCCGGGCCGTCGCCGAGGGCGAGCGTCGCGTCGTCGTTGAGATCGGGGACGATCGTCTCGAGCGCGATGGTGCCATCCTCCCGTGGGGTGCCGACGAAGAGGGGCCCCATCAGGCGGAGGCTGATGGCCTCGCGCACGCCGCCCTGAATGCTGCGGATGCCGATGTCGCCGAGCCCGCCGCCGCCGGCGATGGGCACGACGGTGGTCACGGCCGGCTCGATGCCGCCGACGACCGCGCTCATGATGCCCCCGAGGGAGGCGCCGAGCATGCCGATGGGTGTGTCGCCGCCGACGTCGACGACCCCGTCGCCGTCGAAGTCGCCCGCGATGTCATTGGTGGCGTCTCCATCGCCGTCGGCGTCGAAGCCGAAGCGCGTCCGGCCATCGAAACTGCGCAGAATCTTGGCGAGCTGCACGTGATCGAGGCCGCATTGCCGCACGACGTCGCGGGTGTGAAAGAGATAGGCCGTCCAGAAATCGGCGCCCGAGTCGACGATGCCATCGCGGTTCTGGTCGAAGTGCCGGCCCTTGAAGGCTGCATCGACGAACGGCGCGACGCCGAAGGGGGCGAGCAGCGTGCGCGCCTGCGCCTGCACTTCGGCGGATTCACCGAGCCCGTGCGAGGGGCAGTCGATGCCGATGGCGGCCGCACCGAAACGGGCGAAGTGGCTGCCGATGTCCAGCGTGTTGAACCGATTGCCCGTGTACCCGTGTGAGATGAACGACACGGGGGCGGGCTTGCCATCCTTGCGGGCGCTGACCTCTTTGCGGGGGACGGTGAGCGTGAAATAGACACGCTCGGGAACCACCGCGGCGGGTGTAGTCGTGAGGTCCTGCGGCCAGCTCTGGAAGTTGAAGCCCTGCCATGCCTCGGGGAAGGCGCCGCCGCGGTCGTAGAGCTGCGGTGAGTCGAAGGACCCCATCACGACGAAGTCGACGTACTCGAGCCCCTCGAGCAGCGCGCGGGTGGCCTCGGAATCCGCGTCGTTGCCGAGGAGCTGCGTCGCGATGAGATTGTACGGGAGCGCGAAATCCTCGGCGTAGAGGACATACGGGTTCTGGCGGTGCGAGAACTTCGGCAGGCTCGTGTCGACGAGGGGCAGAAGGGCCTGCACCTCGGCCTTCGTGTCGGCGAGGTGCGCCTGCGGACCCTGGCCGTAGACGCCGTCGCGCACGGCCACCCACTGACTCTGGATGCTCTGCGTCGTGAACGTGAAGGCGAAGGCCACGTCGGCGAGGGTCGTGCCCTTCGGCAGGTGCGCCGGCAGCGCCTCGAGATCGGCCGTCTGCGACGTGTGATTGACGAAGTCGAAGGGCGAGCCCACCGGCCGCCCGTCGGCGTCCTTCAGGCGGCGGGTGACGACGACCGCGTACGTCGTGCGCTCCCGCAGCGGCTCCATCGGCCGGGCGATGAGGGTGAACGTTTCACTGTCGTAGAAAGACATCAGGGCATCGGCGCGCCCGGCGAGGTCGTCGCGGGCCGGCGTGGCGCCCGGCAGGTAGTTCGGGCGGTCGAGCACACCGTCGGCGTCCGTGTCTTCGCCCTCGTCGAGCCGACCGTTGCCGTTCGTGTCTTCGTCCGCCTCGTCGAAAAACAGCGAGAGCGAGAAGCCGCGGGGGTCGTTCTTCCAGTAGCCCTCGATCTGTTCGAGGACGACCGGATGGTTGCCGTTGCCGACGTCGAGGGGAATGTGTTCGCCGAACCCGGCCGAGTCGCGGTCGACGTTCACTAGCAGGACGACGTCGTTCTCGGGTGCGTAGTCGGCGTCGCGGTGCCCGTCGAGGATGCTCTGCACGTCGAGCGGCCCCGTGAACGGGATGGAGATGGCCTGATACACGCCCCAGCCGTCGACCTCGTCGATCAGCGCGCGGGTGGAACGCTCGAAGCCCGACGGCGCGATGAGTGAAGCGTTGATGCGGCGGCCCGTCGGCGACGTCGCGTCGTGCCGCGTGGCAATGTCGTTCGGCAGCGGGATCTCGGGCAGCGGGCGATGCAGGAAGTCGTACTTGACCGTCGTCGCGGCCGGGGGCGCCTTCGCGAGCCCCTCCGGGTCGTCGGCGAGACAGGCCGTCAGGGTGACGGGGGCCAGACACAGGGCGAGGGAGAGGTGTTTCATGGGGTGTGTCCTCACAGCGCGTACCGGACGTCGAGGCGGGCCCCGAAGAGGGCGTCCATCCCCGCGCCATTCGCGTCGTCGAACGCGCTGCCGGGCAGGAAGTACGCGCCCGTGATGCCGGCGCTCAGGCGGCTGCCCCAGAGCAGGGTGTGTTGGCGGGCGCCGAGGGTCAGCTCGGTGCCGAGGTAGTGCCCGGGCTCGCCGCCGAGGGCGTTGCGCGGCGTTCCGCCGCCGAGGCGGCTCTCGCGCGGATCGGCGATGGGCGCGTCCGAGAAGGCCACCGTCGGGCCGGCGTGCACGAGCAGACCTTGAATCGGCCGGACGAAGAGCTGCGGGGCGGCGAGCCAGGTGTTCGTGAGCTGCCCGCGGGTGGGGAAACGGTCGAGATCCTCGCTCGGGCGGCCGATCAGCTCCGGATCCGCTGCGCGGTCGGCGCCCCGGGCCGTCTGCGCCGCGAGCACCTGCCGGAAGAGCAGCAGGCCCTCGCTGAAGCCCGGATCGGCCTTGAACCCGTGCTGCGCACCGTCGTCGAAGTTGCCATCGCCGGAGGCGTATACGAGGTCCGTGGACACGCCCCAGCGGTGCGCGTCGAACTCGAGCCGCGCCGCCACGCCGAGCTGCGCGACGTCGTGGGTCGCGTTCTCCGTCGTCGGGCCGAGCTCGGTCTCGCCGAACACATAGGCGGCCTCGAGTTCGCCCCGGCAGATGGCCCCGCAGGCGCAGCCCTTCAGCTCGCCGCGCAGGTGCAGGTCGAGGGCGGTGACGTTCGTCTCCTGCCCGTCGGCGGCGGTCTGATGCCGCCGGGCGGCGTAGAAGCCGAGCCGGTTGGGGCGTTCGTAGCCGTACACGAGGGCGCCGACCATCTGCGTGGCGTCGTCCCCCTCGAGCAGCACGTCGTCGTCTTCGACGCGGTCGTAGGCGAACGACAGCACGAGGCCGTTGGAGAGCCACGGCCCGGTGCTCACCTGCGCGCGCAGCACGCGATCGCCCGCGCCGGGCTCGGCGAAACCTTCCTGACCGAGGCGCCGGCTCTGCACGCCGTCGTTCGCCAACAGACCCAGGCCCCAGTGATTGACGGTATACCCGCCGCCGAGCATCACGAACGGGGCGAGGCCCACCCGGGCAAAGGCCCGGCGCAGGTGCGCGTCCGCGTCCTGCGGCCGGATGAGGCGGTCGTCGAGCAATGCGTCGTTGCCCCCCTGCACGGCCCCGGTGAAGACGTCGTACTCGGCCTCGAGGCGCGCGACGAGGGGGGCCATGCGGGTCTCGGCGTCGACCACCGCGCCGACGCGGACGACGGTGTCGAGCAGCGCCGAGCGTTCGCTCACGCCGCCGACGGTGTCGACCGGAACATCGCCGCGCGTCTCGGCGCCGAGCTGCGCCGATGCGGGGAAAGACACGGCGAAGCTGCCGAGACGCGTGCGATGCAGCGGCTTGTAGTGGTGGTTCTCACCGGCGGCGATGGCGTCGTCGGCGAGGGCCTCGGGGGCGGGTTCGGGCGCGGCCGCGGGGGCGGTGCCGGCCGCCGGCGGGCCGGCGAGGGCGGACACCGGCGCGAGGGTCGCCGCGAGCACGACGGCCCGGCGCCGCGGCGCGCAATCAGTGAAGGGCATGAGTACCGCGACCTCCGGTCGATGGTGGAGGCGCGGACATTACTCCACGAAGGGGCGCGGCTCCATGCCCTGTTCGACGAAGACG
>JAKLJY010000114.1 GCA_023150895.1 Myxococcota bacterium
CGCACCGGCTGATTCATGCGCGATTCGACGGCGTCGACGTTCTCGGCGTGTACTTCGCGCTGGGTCTCCGGAAGCGGCCGCTCTTCGAGTACCTCGTGGGACTGGAATCGGCAGCACGGACGCCGGCGGCGATACTCATCGGCGACTTCAACACTGGCAAGCACGGCATCGACGAGCTCGGGGCCACGTTCGTGCTTTCGGAGTGTCTCGACGCGCTCGAGCGCCGCGGGTGGGTCGACGCCTGGCGACACCGGAACGGCGACACACGTGCGTCCTCCTGGTTCAGCTCGGCGGGGAACGGCTTCCGGATCGATCACGCCTTCGTGACCAGCGCGCTGGTTGCAGGGCTCGTCGACGCGCGGTGCTCGGACGCGGAGCGGGCGGCCGGGCTGTCCGACCATGCGGCGCTGGTGGTGGACCTCGGCGCGGTCGGGTGATGTGGGGCGGCTCGCCCCCATCACCTGCTGTGACCGACTTTCGACGGCTGTTGAGCGGCCAAGTGGGCCGTGATACGGTCCCGCGCGTCCTTGAGTCCCCTGAGCCGCGACACGGGCGCGCCCCGGCAGGCGCTTCCGGAGGAGGTGCCGCCCGTGACCGCCGAACCCTGGGTTTCCGTCGACGACATCGCGCTCCACCTCGGCGTGGCCAAGGACTCGGTCTACCGCTGGATCGAGCGCAAGGGTCTGCCAGCCCACAAGATGGGCCGGCTTTGGAAGTTCAAGGTCTCGGAGGTCGACGAGTGGGTGCGCCAGGGCGGCGCGGCGCCCGATGCTGACCGCGACGAGGAGGAGCACGGATGACCTCCAGCACGCCTGCCAACGTCGCGCCGAAGGACCGCGACCTCTTCTACGCGGCCGCCGTTGCTGGGCTTCGTGCCCTCGACCGCCGCGACGGCTCCGCGCGGCGCTTCGGCTCCGACGCCGACACCCGATGGGCCTCGTTCAAGGGCGCGCTCAACGACTCCGACCGCATCGACTTCCTGCTCCGCGATGCCGCGGTGACGTGGGGCGTTGGGTTCTCCCCGGCCGAGGCCTTCGGTCTCTTCGGTCTCGCGCCGGATGAGCCCTTCGGACCGGACTGGCAGCCCTTGAGCACCGCCGCCGCTCGCCGCTCCTTCGAAGGCGAGGCGACCGCCGTCAGCCCCGACGAGCTCGGCAAGCTGATGGGCGTGACAGGGGGCTCGGTGCAGCTCCCCACCATCACCGCCTCGACCCGCCTGGCCGTCGCCGGCGGGACCGCGCTCGTCGCAGTCGCCAGGACATTCAGCCAGCGCAGCGACCTCTCGTGGTCCGATCAGGTGCTTGCGGTCGCCACCACGCCCGCTCACCGTCAACTCGCGGGGCTTCTCGCGATTCTCACCGGCGCTGCCGCCCGCACACGTCTCACGCGGCCGGCCGACGACCTGCGCGCAGCCCTGAAGGCGGCCGGCTTCGCTCAGCTCGACGTCGCTGTCGTGTCGCCGGATGCGGAGGCCGATTGCGCCGACTTCGCGCGCCGCGCCGCAGGAGTGGCCTGATATGGCGCTGTCCGATGCACGCATCCATCGGGGACGCCCGACGCCGTACCCCTGGGAGCGCGAGGCCCTCGACCTCATCTACGCGGGCATCTCCGACATCGACCCCTACCAGGCGTGGGAGCTCCACGAGCTGCACGACCCGTCGAGCGGGCGCCTCTACGAGCTCGACCTTCTCTTCCTCTCACGCGTCGGCCTCTTCCTCGTCGAGATCAAGAGCCAGCCCGGGGTCCTCTCCGGTGACGTCGTGGACTGGACGTTCACCGAGTCGGGAGGGCGCCGTCGGACCATCGAGTGCCCGTATGCGACGGTGAACCACAAGGCGAAGGTCCTCGCCTCGCTCATCGAGCGCCACGTCGACGATCGGCCGTTCGTCCACGCTGCGGTGTTCACCCCGAACGTCACCGCCGTGAACCTCGACGGCGGTCGGCCGCCGTGGTTGCTGCTCAAGGACGACGTCTCGAGCCGCCTGACCAACGGCCTCGACGATCGGATGCCTCGGCGCATCGTGAACCGGCCGATCATGAAGGCGCTGCTCCAGGCGGCACCTCGTCTCGGGCTACGTCCCAGCCGCACCGCGCGCATCGTGGGAGGCTTCGTCCTCGACAAGCTCGTCGACGAAGGCGAGGGCTACCAGGAGCACTTGGGCAAGCACCAGGCGGTCGAGCACGACCGCGCCCGCATCCGCTCCTACCTGGTGCCCGCCGCGACCTCGACGAGCCGCCGCCACCAGCTCGAGCGCGCCGCTCGTCGCGAAGCGCAGACCCTCTCCCAGCTCGGTCAGCACCCCGGCATCCTCGGCTACCGCGCCTACGTCGACGAAGGACCGCTCGGCCCGGCCGTCATCTTCGAGACCTTCGACCGCGCGTTGCCGCTCCACGTGTTCCTTCGTCAGGAGCCCGATCTCTCGTTCGACGAGCGGCTGCACATCCTCCAATCGATCGTCGAGTCGGTGGCGCACTGCCATCGCGCCGGCGTGCTGCACCGCAACCTCTCGCCCGCGTCGGTGCTCGTGCGCCGCGAGGAGAGCGGGGCCCTCTCGGTCCGCCTCCACCGCTTTCAGACCTCCACCTGGGTCGAGCACGGCAGCCAAGGCACGCTGCACGTCGACGACCTCGCACACGGACTCGACCGCCTCTACCAGGCGCCGGAGGTCCTCTCCGATCCGCAGAAGGCCATCGCCGAGAGCGACGTGTTCTCGGTGGGCTGCCTCGCGTGGCTTCTCTTTACCGGGCAAGCACCGGCCCCCTCGCTCAAGGAACGCGACCAGCGTCTGCGCGCGTCGCCCGAGGGCGGACTCTGCCCCTCCTCGGTCCGGCCCGATCTTGCGGCCCTCGACGAGGGCATCAGCTTCGCCACGCGCCCCAACCAGCACGAGCGCGCTGACGACGTGGCGGGCTGGTTCGACGTCTGGATCCTCGACGTCCTCACGCGGCCCGTCGTCGATGCGTCGGCCAACCTCGACCCCCACGACGCGAACAAGGGCGACCAGCTCGCCGGGGGCCTTCGCGTCGAGCGACGCCTTGGCAGCGGCGGCACGGCCCTCGTGCTGCACGTGCGTCGGGAGGGCAAGGACTACGCGCTGAAGGTCCCGCACGATCCGGCGTGCGGCGAACGGCTCCTCGCCGAGGCTTCGGTCCTTCGCGACCTGCGGCACGAGCACATCCTCGCGGTGCATGAGGTCGTCACGCTCGCCGACCGGCCGTGCCTGCTGCTCGACTTCGCAGGCGAGCGCACCCTCGCCGACCTGCTCCGCGCCGAAGGCACCCTCTCGTTGGAGCTCGCAAGGCGCTACGGCGACGACGTCCTCTCGGCGGTCCAGTACCTCGAAGAGCGGGGCATCACCCACCGCGACATCAAGCCCAGCAACGTGGGCTTCACCGGCTACCAGGGGCGGCAGAAGCACCTGCTGCTCCTCGACTTCTCGCTCGCGGCCGCCGAGCCCACGGCGGTGAACGCCGGCACTGCAGAGTGGCGCGATCCCTGGCTCTACCTGCGCGGTCGTTGGGATGCCGCCGCCGATCGCTTCGCGGCCGCGGCCGTCCTCTACCACGCCCTCACCGGCGTCCGTCCGACGCAGGCCACGGGCCCCGGCGTCGACGATGCGATCCAGGTCGACGCCGAGCGTTTCGACGCTGCCGTGCGCGACCGGCTCGGCGGGTTCTTCCGTCGTGCGTTCGCCCGCGACGTGGGCGAGCGCTTCGAGCACGCCGAGGAGATGCGGCAGGCGTGGCTGATGGCCCTCGCCCCAGGCGAGCAGTCTGGCGTCACGCCGACGGTGCCTGCCGTCGAGCTCGCCCAGGTGCGGCCCGAGACTCCCGTCGAGGTGCTGCCGCTCTCCGCTCGAGCCCGCAACGCCCTCGACCGCGCTGGCGTCCGGCAGGTCGCCGACCTGCTTCTGCTGCCGCGCAACCAGCTCTCGATGATCCGCAGCATCGGCACGAAGGTCACCAAGGAGATCTTCGAGCTCGCCGAAGCCCTCCGCGGTCAGGTCGACTTCCGCGCCGCGGAGCCTCTCGTGCCCGGCTTCATCCAGCCGCGGCTGGCCCTCGACGACGAGGAGCTCGGCCTCGAGCCGAGCCACCTCGACACCCTGCGCGCAGCCGGCTTGACCAACACCGTCGACGCCGGCCAGGTGCCCCATCGGCGCGTCGCGCTGCTGATCGGAGAAGAGCCCGCCAAGGCCCTCGCTACGCGGCTCAAGGCGTTGGCGGCGGCCGAGCCCGCTCCGGGCTCGCTCGCCGACTGGGTGCGTGAGCTCATCGGCCGGAAGAGCGACACCGAGGCCCAGCGTCGCCTGCGGGTGCTCGTCGGCCTCGACCCGCTGCCCGATGATCGACCCGACTCCGGGCTGCCCGCTGCGCGGAGCGTGCCCGAAGTGGCGGCCGCGATGGGCATCGAGCCGGCCCCCATCCACTCGAGCCTCCAGTTCCTGCGCAACAAGAAGTGGGTCGACAACCCGGTCGCGCAGACCCTCATCGACACGCTTCGACCGCTCCTGGCCGAGCCCGCGATCGCGATGGAAGAGCTCGCCAAGGCGCTCGCCGAAGCCCGCTGCCCCGACGGCGTTGCCAGCGATGATCTCGCGGCGGCCGGGGCCCTGGTGCGCGTGGCGCTCGAGCTGCGTCCCGCTCCCCTGGCGTACTGGCGTCGACTCGACGCGGGACCGTGGCTCGCACGCGATGCCGCCGTTCTCGACGCGCTTCCTGCGTTGGCGGCGGCCGCCGATGAGCTCGCCGCCAGTGAACCGCTGCCTTCGACGGACACGGTGCGGCGGGTCCTCGCCGAGGCGGTCGAGGGCACGCCCCTCGCGTCGCTCTCTCCTGACCAGCGCGTCTTGCTCGCGGCCCGCGCCAGCAAGACCGCCGCCGCGTCAGCGCGCCTCGAGCTCTACCCGAGGGGCATGTCGGCCGCCCGGGCGCTGACGCTGTCGCTGTCGGCCCTCGCGGGCGGAGGGCTGACCGTCGACGGGCTCCGTCGCCGCGTCGGCGCGCGCTACCCCGAGGCGCATCCGCTGCCTGACCGCCCAGATCTGGATCAGCTGCTCGCGCCGCATGGGCTCGTGTTCGTCGCCGAGCTGGGCGAGTACCTGCGTCCCGGTCAGCACGGCGCGACCTCGATGACGGTGCAGCTCCCGCCGCGGGCGAGCACGGCCGGGGCCGGGCTGCCGGCGCGGCGCGACCCCGATGCCCAGCGCGCGGCGGCGTTCCAGGATCAGCTCGACCGCGGGATCGCCAGCCGACGTTTCCGCGTCATTCAGGTGCGCGCCGATCTGGCCATCGCGGCCGCCGAGCGTCTCGGCGAGACCCTCGGTGTCGCCCCCATCTCGCTCGATCACGCCCTGGCTGAAGCGGTTCGTCGCTGCGCTGCGGCCGACGAAGTGGACTGGTCGAACATCGAGGCCGCGGACCGAGCCGGCCCCGAAGGGCCCGACTGGCCGCTGCTCGTGGGCCTCGTGCGCGACGCCGCCGACGCGATGGTCGATGCGCTGTTGAAGGACGGCGCACGAAAGGAAGCAGACCCGCTGGTGCTGGTGTGGCCTGGTGCGCTGGCGCGGTACGGCCTGTCGAGCGCGTTGTCGCGTCTGGTCGAGCAGGCCGAGCGTGGCGACACCGGGGCCGTCCTGCTCGTCGTCCCCTCGCACGCCGACGGGCTGGCCCCGTCGATCAACGGACGCCTGCCGGTGCCCGCGCCGCTCCCCGGTCAACGACTTCAGATGCCCGAGCCCTGGCTCGCGAACGCCCACCGGGCCGCGGAGGCGCACTAGAGATGGCGAGCAAGAACCCCACCGTCGAGAAAGGCAAGCCGCTGCCGAAGCGCCTCCAGCCGGCGCTCAAGGCCCTCGAGAAGGATCTGCTCGAGCGCGCCAGGATCCCGAGCGTCGAGGCGGGCCTGCGCGCCGCGTGGGAGGCCGAGAAGAAGGCCGGGGAGACGGGCCAGGGATTCGATCCCTGGCGGCGCGCCCGGGTCACGCAGATCGCCGTCGCCTGGGTGCTCTCGGTGGTCTTCGTGCGCACCCTCGAAGACCGCGGCCTCATCGACCCGCGCATCGCCGGCCCCGACGAGCGCCGCCTCGCCAGCGCGCGCGACCGCGAGGCGACCTTCGTGCAGGTCACGCCCTTCCTCGGTCCGCGCGAGTACCTCCTCGCCGTGTTCCGGGAGCTGGCCCACCTGCCCGGCGCCCGCGAAGTCTTCGACGCCCGCCACAACCCGATCTGGGTGCTGGCTCCGTCGAGCGAGGGCGCGCGTGCGCTGCTCGACTTCTTCCAGCAGGTGGATGGGGCGACGGGCGCTCCGGTGTTCACCTTCCTGGGCGCCGAGACCCGCTTCCTCGGTGACCTCTACCAGGACCTCTCCGAGGCGGTCCGCAAGCGCTACGCGCTCCTGCAGACCCCCGACTTCGTCGAGAAGTTCATCCTCGAGCAGACGCTCGCCCCGGCCATCGAAGAGTTCGGCCTCGCCGAGGTCAAGGTCATCGACCCGACCTGCGGCTCCGGTCACTTCCTGCTCGGGGCCTTCCGTGACCTCGTCGCCGCGTGGCAGGCCAAGGAGCCCACGACGCCCATTGAGGAGCTGGCGCGCCGCGCCCTCGACCAGGTCTACGGGGTGGACATCAACCCCTACGCCGTGGCCATCGCGCGCTTCCGGCTCGTGCTCGCGGTGCTCGACGCGGTCGGCATCACCCGGCTCGACAAGGCGCCGGCGCTGCGGCCCCACGTCGTCGTCGCCGACAGCCTGCTCCACCGACTGAAGGCGCAGCAGCTTCGGTTGTCGGGGCAGCTCTCGATGGACGAGTGGGCGAGCTGGGGCGACGCGCTGTTTCGGCTCGCCGAGCCCGGCGCCGTCGCCCACGTGCTCGGGCAGCGCTACCACGCGGTGGTCGGGAACCCGCCATACATTGTCGAATCGGATGCACAGAAAAAGGCCCGCTATCGAGACATGTACAAGTCGGCCAGTGGCAAGTTCGCCTTGGCAGCACCATTCACCGAGCGACTCTTCGAACTCGCCATTCACGGTGGCTTCGTCGGTCTCATCAACGCGAATTCATGGACGAAGCGAGATTTTGGCATCGCGCTTATCCAGGAAGTCCTTACAAAGCTCGACGTCCAGGAAGTGATCGATACTGCGGGATGCTATCTACCGGGCCACGGCACCTCAACTCTTCTGATGTTTGGGAGGAACAGGCCGTCTCTCCGGCATGGGTTTCGAGCCGTACTCGGTAAGCGGGGCGAGAACACGGAGCCGTCGGTTCCTTCAGAAGCACCGGTTTGGAGCGAGATCGTCAGCCATCATGCAGAGGATGGCTTCGAGGGCCAGTTCGTGAGCGTCACGCGATTCACCGAGGTCGACGCCAGGACACATCCCTGGGTGCTCGCAGGCGGTGGCGCGCGCGAACTACTTGCAGAGGTAAGAACCACCGCGGCTTTGCGACTTGGACGGATCTTGGTGTTCATTGGCCGAACAACCCACACGGGTGACGATTCGTTCTTTACGGTTGCGCATCTGCGGACCAAACGTCTCCGCGAGCAGGGAATCCGCACCGTCCAGTTTGTGCGAGGCCAGGATCTCGACGACTACCTGATCGCGGCGAAAGACGACTCGCTGTTCCCATACGCGTCGAGTGGCGAAGAGTCCGCGCTGACCTCCGCAGAGGCCATGTGGTATTGGCCCTACAGGCAGGAGCTCCGGGCTCGACGGGACTTTGGGCAAGTGATCGAGGAGCGCGGGCTCCCCTGGCATGCCCATTCGATGTTCTTTCCTGCGAGGTTTCGGGCCAAGCCGGTCATCGGATTCGCCTTTCAATCAACTCACAATCAGTTCGTGATCAGCTCAGGCGGTCGGGTCTTCAACCGAACGGCTCCGGCGATGGCATTGAGTTCGGGCCACACGGGAGACGACCACCGCGCCCTCCTCGGATACCTCAATTCGTCCCTCGTGGGCTTTTGGTCTCGTCTCGTCATGTTCCCGAGGGGCGGCGATCAGGTGGGAGATGGAGCACGGCTCTCTGCCACCCAGTGGAATAGAAACCTGGAATACGCCGGCAATCTCCTCCAGCAGCTCCCGGTCCCCGATCTCGACGTCCTGAGCGAACACCTCCTTGACCTCGTCGTCGCGGCGGAGGAAACCGTGCAGGCGATGGCCGAGCACGGCGCCGACAAGGTCGTCGCCGCCACCCTGGCCGAGACCCCTTCGCTGGCTGCCCTCCGCGACGCTCGCACCCGCAGCCTGGCTGAACGCGCACGGCTGCGCGGCATCCTCATCTCGCTGCAAGAGGAGATGGACTGGCGGGTCTACGGCATCTTCGGCCTGCCCACCGTGACCGCACCCTCGGTGGACGCCGTGCGCGTCCCGGTCGAACCGAACCACCGCCCCTTCGAGGTGCGGCTCGCCCGGGAGGTCGGAAGCGATATCTCGGCCTCCGAGTGGTTCCGCGTGCACAAGCGCGCGGCGCCGGCCGACGTCGGCGGGCCGCTCGCCGACCTCTACCGGCAGCGCCTGCGCCTGCTCGACGACCCTGAGCGCGGCCGACAGCTCCGCCTGCTTGAGACGCCCGAGACCAAGCGCCGCTGGTCGCCGCCGGACGACGCCAAGGCGTTCCGCGAGGCCGTGCGGACCTGGCTGCTCGAGCGCATCGAGGCCGTGTTCCGGGAGCAGCCTACGCCGGAGCTGCGCACCGCGCGGCAGCTCGCCCTCGACCTCGGACGCGACGCGGCGGTCCAAGCGGCTTACGAGCTTCTCACCGAGGACAGCGGCGCGGACCTCGTGAAGCTGGTGTCGGATCTGGTCGACGCTGAGGGCGTGCCCTTCCTCGCCGGTTTCCGCTACGCCGAGACGGGCATGGAGAAGCGCGCCGCCTGGGAGGAGACCTGGCGGCTTCAGCGGCTCGAGGACGATGGCAAGCTCGAGCCCGAGCTGAAGCGCCTGGGCCTCAAGGCCATCCCGGTGCCCGACAAGTACGCCAACAAGGACTTCCTGCGGCACTACTGGGGCCTGCGCGGCAAGCTCGACGTGCCGAAGGAGCGCTTCGTCACCGTCCCCGCGGGCAACAACGAGGACGACCCGACGCCACTTTGCGGGTGGGCCGGCTGGGATCACCTGCAGATGGCGCAGGCCCTCGCGGCCCTCTACCAGCGTCGCAAAACCGAAGATGGCTGGACGGGCGAGCGTCTCGTGCCGCTCCTCGCCGGCCTCGCCGAGCGGGTACCGTGGCTGCTCCAGTGGCACAACGAGCCGAGCGACGCCTTCGGCGGCATGAAGCTCGGCGAGTTCTTCCGCGACTTCGTGGCGGGCGAAGCCCACGGGCTCGGCGTGGCGGTCGACTTCACGAAGGCGACCGACGACCTGCGCACCTGGACCCCGCCCGCGGCGCCGAAGAAGAAGACCCTCGACCCCGACGAGCTCTACGCCGCGCTCGTGCGCTGGACGCCCGAGGTCGATGAGGACGCCGAAGAGGATGAAGATGCCGAGCCCCCCGAGGGCCCGACCGTCGAGGAGCTCGCGAGCGAGGCCGGCGCGACGAAGGCCCTCGTGAACAAGGCCCTCAAGGTGCTGCTCGCCGACGGGCGAGTCGAGAAGCTCGATGGCCGCCCTGCGCGGTACATGGCGACCGGAGACGACGCATGAAGAAGCGCTCCCCCAATGAGTCGGTACGTCGCTCGACAGCGCGTGTCGAGTCCCTCGAGGTCTGGAACTACCGCGCGCTGCAGCGCGTGGCGATCAAGGACATCACGCCGCTGACTGTGCTGCTCGGCCCCAACGGGAGCGGCAAATCCACGATCTTCGACGTCTTCAACTTCCTGTCGGAGTGCTTTCGCTACGGTCTGCGGCACGCCTGGGACCGGCGGGGTCGCGCACGCGAACTGCGGACGCGCGGCGAAGACGGCCCGGTCGTCATCGAGCTCAAGTACCGCGAGGCGCCCGATCATCCGGTCATCACCTACCACCTCGCCGTCGACGAGAACTCAAAGGGCGTGTACGTGGCGGAAGAGTGGCTGCAGTGGCGGCGAGGACGTCATGGCAAGCCTTTCCGATTCCTGGAGTACAAGGAGGGTCAAGGGCGCGCCATCTCGGGCGAGATGCCTGACCAAGATGACATTCGGGTTGACATCCCGCTGCGTTCTGCAGATCTGATCGCAGTCAACACACTCGGCCAGTTCGCCGAGCACCCGCGCGTGGCGGCGCTGCGGGAGTTCATCACCGACTGGTACGTCTCCTACCTTTCCGTCGACGACGCACGGGGACAACCCGAGGCGGGACCACACGAGCGACTGAGCAAGACCGGGGACAACCTGCCGAATGTCATCCAGTACCTGAAGGAGCAGCACCCGGGCCACCTCGAGAAGATCTTCGAAGTCTTGCGTCGACGCGTTCCTCGGCTCGACTCAGTACTCGCGGATCCTATGCCTGACGGCAGGCTCCTGCTCCAGATCAAAGATGCACCCTTTGAGCGCCCCGTGCTGTCGAAGTACGCATCAGACGGCACGCTGAAGCTCCTTGCCTACCTGACGGTGCTCTATGATCCCGCTCCGCCGCAGTTCGTCGGAATCGAGGAGCCGGAGAACTTCCTCCACCCCCGCCTGCTCTCAGATCTGGCGGAGGAGTGCCGGGCGGCCACAGAGGTGTCCCAGCTCCTGGTGACGACCCATTCCCCGTTCTTCTTGAATGCACTTCGTGCGGATGAGGTCAGAGCCTTGTACCGGGACGAACACGGCTTCACACAGGTGGTTCGCGTCTCGGACATTCGAGGCATTCCGGAGTTCCTGAACGCCGGAGCGTCGCTCGGTCACTTGTGGCTGGAAGGCCGGCTTGGTGTCGGCGATCCGCTCGTCAACGCGGGGGCCCCCGTGCAGCGGGGTAGAGGCAAGTGACGGTCTCTCACGTCGAGGTGCTTGTGGAGGAGCCGTCCGCCGAGGCCGCGCTCCAGTCTCTGCTGCCCCGGATGCTGGGCGAGCTCACGTTTGCGGTCTACCCGCACGCCTGCAAAGACGAGTTGCTCCAGCGGCTGCCGGAACGACTGCGCGGCTACGCCGCCTGGCTCCCGGACGATTGGCGCATTGTCATCATCGTAGACCGCGACGACGACGACTGCGCTGCACTCAAGCGGCGCTTGGAGCAGATGGCCCTTGTCGCCGGGCTCTCGACCCGCGCCAACCGGCATGGGGCGCGCGTTCAGGTCGTCAATCGCCTGGCCATCGAGGAGCTCGAGGCTTGGTTTTTCGGTGATTGGGAGGCCGTGCGCGCGGCATATCCGAAGGTCGACGGCAACATCCCACAACAGGCGAAGTACCGGAGCGCCGACGCGATCCAGGGAGGAACCTGGGAGGCCTTCGAGCGGGTGCTCAAGAAGGCCGGGTACTTCCAGACCGGCCTCCGGAAGATCGAGGCGGCCCGTGCGGTGGCGACCCACATGGATCCCGAACGAAACGCGTCGCCGAGCTTCCGCACCCTCAGATCTGCCCTACTGGAGATCACCCAGTCATGACGACCTTGGTACACGACCTCCTTGACCTGCCCGAGGCCGTCCGCAAGGGCGACTTCGTACAGGGCCTCACCGACGGCATCGCCAAGCCCGAGGCGACGCTGCGCGACTACGCCATCACGCCGAAGATCGTGCAGTCGTTCCAGAAGGCGCTCTCCATCCTCAAGAGCGCCCTCGACGACAACCGAAGCCAGGCGGCCTACCTCGACGGCTCCTTCGGCTCGGGCAAGTCGCACTTCATGGCGGTGCTCGACCTGATGCTCGCCGACGACCCGACGCCCTGGCGCCGGCCCGAGCTCCACGCCTTGCGCGCACCGCATCCGTGGATCGGCAAGAAGAAGCTCGTCCAGCTGCCGATCCACATGCTCGACGCCCAGGACATGGAGTCGAAGATCCTCGGCACCTACGTGCGCTGGGTCGCCGACGTCCATCCCGAGGCCGCCGTGCCGGCCGTGTACGTGGACGAGGGCCTCTTCGAGGACGCCAAGCGGCTGCGGCCCCGCATGGGCGACGAGGCGTTCTTCGCCGGGCTCAACGGCGGCGCCAGGCAGGCGGCCTCCGGCTGGGGTAAGCGCGCGACCACGACGACGTGGGACGCCGAGAGCTTCGACGCGGCCGCCGCGAGCGCCTACCTGGGCGACGAGGACCGCGACGCCCAGAGCCCGCGGGCCCGTCTGTTCAGCGACCTCGTCCGCACCTTCTTCACCTCTTGGACGACGCAGCGCTCGCGCTTCGTGGATCTCGACACCGGCCTCGGCGTCGTGAGCCGCCACGCCAAGGGGCTCGGCTACGACGCCGTCGTCCTCTACCTCGACGAGCTGATCCTCTGGCTCGCCGGGCGCTCGGGCGACCTGCCCTTCGTCGGCCAGGAGGTACAGAAGCTGGTGAAGCTCAAGGAGGCGCAGGACGCTTCCCGGGCCATCCCGATCGTCAGCTTCATCGCCCGTCAGCGAGACCTCTCCGACTTCCTCGGAGCCGAGGCGCAGGGCGCCATCCGAGCGCAGCTCTCGCGCAACCTCTCGCACCACGAGGGGCGCTTCGACAACGTCAGCCTGGCCGACAGCAACCTGCCGGCCATCGTGAAGCACCGCATCGTTCGACCGAAGGACGACGACGCCGCCGAGAAGCTCAAGGACGACTTCGCCCGGACCTGGCGGGCCGCCGGGCAGGCCGCGAGCGTGCTCATCGGGAGCGAAGGCGACGAGGCGGCCTTCAAGCAGGTCTACCCGTTCTCTCCGGCGCTGGTGGAAGCCCTCGTCGCGCTCTCCGACTGCCTGCAGCGGGAGCGCACGGCGATTCGGATCCTGATGGAGCTGCTCGTCCACCATCTGCCGGACCTCGAGCTCGGACGAGTCGTGCCGGTCGGCGATGCCTTCGATGCGCTGGCCGAGAGCGAAGACCCCATCGACGACCCGGTGATGAAGGCCCGCTTCGACCGGGCCCGCGACCTGTACCGCAACAGCTTCCTGCCGCTCATCCGCCGCGCTCAGGGGACCGACAATCCCACCGACTGCCAGCGCATGCGGGAGGACCACGACCGGCGGCTGGGCTGCTCGCGGTGTCCGAAGCGGGCGTGCCGCAACGACAACCGCTTGGCCAAGACCCTGCTGATGGCGGCACTGGTGCCCGAGGCCAAGCCCTTCAAGGGGTTGACGGTCAAGCGGCTCGTCCACCTCAACCACGGGACGATCGCGTCGCCCATCCCCGGCGCCGAGATGCAGGTCGCCGCGCAGCGCCTGCGCGAGTGGGCGAGCCAGGTCGGCGCACTGCGGCTCGGCGACCAGGCCGACCCCGAAGTGTCGGTGCACCTCTCGGGCATCGACCTGAAGCCGATCCTCGCGGCCGCTGCGGACGCCGACAAGCCCGGCGCCCGCAAGAACACGATGCGGCGCTTGCTCTTCGACGCGCTTGGTCTGACGGCCGACGGCAGCATCGTCGATTCAGAGCAGAGCTACTTCGGCACCAAGCGCGCCGGCCGCGTCCGCTACGGCAACGTGCGGGAGATGGACGACGGGACGCTGACGGCGGCCGAAGGCGTCGAGTGGCAGCTCGTCCTCGACTACCCCTTCGACGAGCGCGGCCACGGCCCTGCGGATGACCTCGCGCGCGTGGAGGCCTACCGCGACGCTCACGCCGGTTCGGGGCGGCCGAACCCGACGGTGATCTGGCTCCCGACCTTCTTCTCGCGCGAGATGGAGAACGAGCTCGGTGACCTCGTCGTGCTCGAGCACATCCTCGATGGCGACACGAGCCGCTACCTCGGGCACCTGCGCGTCGAGGACCAGCACACGACCCGGGCCGACCTCACGAGTCTGCGGGCCCAGAAAGAGTCCCTCGTCAAACGGAGCCTGTCGGACGCCTACGGGCTGACGATCGCGGGCAAGACGACGCTGCTCGATCCTACGCGTTCGGTCGACGAGCACATCCTGCCGCTGCTCGACGACCTCGAGATCCGCAGCGTGCTCGCCGGCAACATGCGGGACGGCCTGAAGCAGATCGTCGACGCCGTGCTGTCCAAGCGCTACCCGCACCACCCGCGCTTCGACGGACCGGTCAACGCATCGAGGATGGAACGGGTGCGTGGGCTGCTCGAGCGGCTGCTCGACACCCGTGACCGCCGGATGAACGTCGAAAAGAGCGAGAAGAGCGACCTCAAGGCCTACTCCGATCCGCTCGGGCTCACGGACACCGGTGACGTGGCCACCGTGCTGCGCGACCGTCCGCTGCAGGAGCTGGAACAGGCGCGGCAGCAGAAGGGCCTCGACACGCCGACGGTGGGCGACGTTCGCAACTGGCTCGACCCGGCGGGCACGCGCGGGCTGCTGCCCGAGGTCGAAGACGTGCTCGTGCTCACCTGGTGTGCGTGGATCGGGCGCACGCTGCAGCGGGGCGGCCGCCCCTACACGCCTCCGCGGCTGGGGCAGCTCCCCGACGACGTGGAACTTCTGCGTCCCGAGCTGCCGACGCCCGCTCATTGGGCCGAGGCCCTCGACCGCGCCGGGCATCTGTTCGGCATCTCCCTCGCGGGTAAGGCCCTCACCGCGCGCAACCTGACGGCCTTCGTCGAGCAGGTGCGCGAGAAGTGCTCCGGGCTCTCGGCGGTCAACCCTCTGGTGGCACAGCTCGAGGAGCGCGTGCGGGAATGGGCCGATCCGAGCGACTCGCCTCGGCTCGTGACCGCACGGGCGTGCGCCGACCTGCTCACCCAGCTCCAGCGCACGCAGGGTGCCGCGCTCGTCCGCGCACTTGCGGAGTTCAACGCCCAGACTTCGCTCACTGCCATGGGACGGAGCTTGACGACGGCCGAGTCTGCCCGTCGCCTGCTGACCGAGCGCCCGCGCTGGATCGTGTTCGAGCAGGTCCGCAACCTCGTGCACGACGCCGGTCGGGGCCACCGCGCGAGCCTGCTCCTCGCGGACCTCAACAAGCTGCTCTCGTCGGACGAGGTCAACTTGATGCTCGCCGACGGATTGACGGAACTGACCCGTCGCGCGGAGGAGCTGCTCCGCGTCAGCCCGCCGCCTCCGCCGCCTCCGCCGCCTCCGCCTGAGCCGGGGTGGAAGACCGTCCTCGACAAGTCGCTGAGCATCGACGATCCCGCGAAGCTCGCCGAGTCGCTGCGCAAGCTCGCCTCGGAGGTCGAACAAGCGGCCGCCGGTGCGGATGAGATCCGTGTCGAGCTCTCGGCCGTCGTCACGCGTCGGGAGCCCAAGCCATGATGGAAGCACCGTTCCTTACACTGCCCGAGGTGCGCCAGGAGGTTGAGCGGATCTTCCGCCGCGACCACCGGTCGCAGCTCGTGGCGCTGCACGGGCGCGGTGAGGCCAGTGACTTCGAGCTCAGCGGGCATCGATGGCGGGTCGTGCCCACGCGGTGCGAGCTCGACCTTCGCGAGCAGCTGCCGCGGCCCGAGGAGAAGCGTTCCGAGGGCAGCGTGTTCCTGATCGACTGGGCCGCCGACGTCCTTCCGCTGGACGTCGCGTGCCGCCTCGCGGGCGGACGACTCTACCACGTTGCCCGTGACGCGCGCCTCGCTGCGCTCTTCGGCGCGCGACAGGTCGAGCAAGGGCTGGCGGGCAGCGCTCTTGCCAAGCTCTTCCTCGCCGGCGGTGTGGCGCAGCCGCGGAAAGTCCAGGGGCTGCAGCTCACCCACCGCGCAGCATGGACGAGCCTGCTCGAGGCGCGGCTCCGCCTTCCCGAGACCGCGCTCGCGTCGCCCGGGGCGCTGCTTTCCTGGGCCGCCTCGAACGACGGCGGCCCGGCCTTCCTGCGCCAGGCTGAGAGCGACGACCTTTGGCGGAACGTGCGCCGCGAGCTCAGCGAGTGGCTTCGCGCCACCGTCGGCGACGCAGCGGGCGTCGTGTGGCAGGCGTGGGAGCTTGGGCTCGCTGTCCGACTGCTCGAGGTGCTGCCGCTCCTGGCCGCCGCTCGGGCCGCGGACGATGCGTTCGCGGCCGGCCAGCTCGCCGGGCAACTCGCCGCGTGGCTGCCGAACCTCTCGGCCCCTGTACGCAGCGTCGAGGGCGCTCTGGTCGAAGACAGCAGCCTCGAAGCGGCGCTGCCGACGGAACGGGGGCCCCTGCTGGCCACGCTCGAGCGCAGCCAGGCACTCGCGGAGAGCGCAGGATTGGTCTCGCTGACGATGGCGAGTGGCCGTCTCCCCGGGGGACACCGCGCCCGCGAGCACGACCTCGGGGGCGCCGCACAAGCGTTCCTCGATCAGCCCAGCCCCGAGCGAGCGGCGGCCGTCGTGGAGGCGCTGGGGCATCTCGAGGCGCACGCCCTCGACACTCACCTTCGGCCCGACGACCATCGAGCGGCCCGTCGCAATGTCGCTCGCATTGCGTTGTGGCTCGCGAACCGTGAGGCAAGCGCGCCTCCAGGGACGCGCTGGCAGCCGGCCGTCGACCTGGCACGGCGCTACGCCGAGGAGGGCGGCTACGTGGAGTGGGCCCGACAGCAGCTCCGCGGCCTGCGAGGGGCAGACGAGGCGTTGCTCTCTGCTGCGCGCAACCTCGAGTTCGAGGCCGCGAGAGTCCAGCGCGACGACCATCGGACGTTCGCCGAGGCCTACGTCAGCTGGGTCGAGGCCGGCAAGCCGTCCGGTGCGGCGACGCCGATCGAGGACCTCGGCAAACAGGTGCTCGTCCCGTTCCTGAAGGGCGGCGACCGGCGGCGATTGCTCGTCGTGCTCATGGACGGGATGAGCCACGCGGCCGCCGTACAGGTTCTGACGCGGCTTGCAAGCGCGCGACGCTGGGGCCCGA
Source organism: Myxococcota bacterium (assembly GCA_023150895.1). Classification (GTDB taxonomy): domain Bacteria; phylum Myxococcota_A; class Bradymonadia; order UBA7976; family UBA1532; genus CAINDO01. The sequence goes on from JAKLJY010000114.1 coordinate 16,760, forward strand.
TCGCCTGGCGTCGAGACGGCTGGCATGGCGTGCTGCCGCTGCCGCCGGTCCTCGCCGTGGCTCCGACACTGACGGAGATCAGCCGCGGCGCCTTCTTCGCGGGAAAGGCGGACCCGCGCTTCGGCGAGGAGGGCACGGACAAGGATCCGGCTCGATGGAAGGCCCATCGAGCCCTCACGGACCTGATCGGCGAGGATGCGCCGCCGTTGTTCGTTCGCCGCGACATACTCAGCGGTCACGATCTCGCAACGGACATCCGCGACGCAATCAAGGGCGACTGCCCGGCGGTGGCGGTCGTCGTCAACGCCATCGACGAGGACCTGAAGAGCAGCCTCCAGGTGGCGAAGGACTACAGCCTGGCTCCGGTGCTTCCCCTCGACGCGCTGCTCAGCGCCGCCGAGGAGGGGGAGCGCGTCGTCCTCCTCGTGGCCGACCACGGGCATGTGCTCGGCGACGGCACGCGCACGCTCGAGGGGCGGCTTGGCAAGGGTCGGCCGGGCGGATCCCGGTGGCGTGCGCTTGCGGCAGACGAGGCCCCCGAGGCCGACGAGGTGGCGCTGCCCAAGACCTCCTGGTCGCCGCGCGGGTGGAACCGCGTCGCCGTGCTGTGGGACCCGACCGTCGTGAACCGTGCGGCCAGCTACGGCACGCATGGTGGGCTCTCGCTTGCCGAAGCAGTGGCGCCCGCGATTCTGATCGCCCCGGACTGGCTGGAGCGCGCGGTGCCCGACGACTCGGGCCTCGCGGTCCGCCCTTTGCCGACGCCCGACTGGTGGGCGCTCCGCGTGCGCCGTGCGACCGTGCGGCCCGAGCCTCCGCCTCCGGCGAAGCCGGCCCCCGTTCAGGCGTCGCTCTTCGCTCCGGTGGCCCCGGAGCCGCCAGGCCCGGTCGCGCCCGCGTCCCCAGCCTTCATCGTGGCCCTGCGGCGCTCGTCCGTGTTCCAGAGCCAGGTCGCAGGGCAGCCGGCCGCCGAGACCGAGCGCGTGCTCTCCTGGCTGACCATCCTGGTCGAGGCGGGCGGCTCGCTGCCGGCTGGCGACTTCGCGGCGACGGCAGGGATTCGCAGCCACCAGGTCGGCGGCGTCGTGGCCAGGATGGGCGTGCTCAACGCCGACGGCTTCGCGATGGTTGAACACGATCACGTCGGGCGGCGGGTGGTCCTCCACCGCTCTCGGCTCGTCCAACACTTCGGGATCAAAGAGTGAGCGCTCCGAGCCTGCTACTCCGTCGCGACGTGGTCGAGGCCCTCCGTCGCGGAACCGTGCCCCGACGAGGCCTCGACCTCTTCGCCGTGGGCACCGACCGCCTCGAGCGAGCCCTGCAGGAAGAGCTCGATCGCTGCGCAGCGGGCGGCTCCGTGTTCAAAGCACTCCGCGGTGACTTCGGCTGCGGCAAGAGCTTCACCGCGCGCTGGTACCAGCAGCAGGCGATGTCGCGGGGCTTCGCCGTGGCTGAGGTGCAGATCTCGGAGAACGACACGCCGCTGCACCGGCTCGAGACCGTGTACCGGCGCGCGATGGAGGGGCTGCGCACCGCCGAGTGGGACACGGGCGCGTTTAGAGCGGTGATCTCGCAGTGGATCATGGGCCTCGAGGAGGAGGTCACCAAGCAGCTCCGCGACCCCGACGACCTCGAAGAACTCGGCCGTGGGGTCGGTGACCTGATGGAGGCGCGCCTCGCCGAGGTCAGCGCCGTGCAGCCTCAGTACGCGGCTGTCCTGCGCGCCTACCATGCTGCGCAGCTGCATGAGGACCACGCCGTCGCCGAGGGGCTCATCGCGTGGCTCATGGGGCAGCCGAACGTCTCGGCGGACATCAAGCGCAAAGCGGGGATCAAGGGCGACGTCGATCATACCGGAGCGCTCGGTTTCTTCCGCGGCCTGCTGGCTGTGCTCCAGCAGTGCGGCCGGCCAGGGCTGCTGCTCGTCCTCGACGAGGTGGAGACGATCCAGCGCGTCCGGTCCGACACCCGCGACAAGGGTCTGGAAGCCCTGCGCAAGCTGATCGATGACCTCTACGGCGGCCGCTTCGCGGGGCTCTACGTTCTCATCACCGGCACGCCGGCCTTCTTCGATGGCCCCAACGGCGTCCGACGGCTTCCTCCGCTTGCTCAGCGGCTTCACGTCGACTTCTCGGGCGACGTGCGCTGGGACAACCCTCGGGACGTCCAGGTGAGGCTCCATCCCTTCGACCTCGACCGTCTCGTCGAGGTCGGTCGGCGGGTCCGGGAGCTCTTCCCGACGGAAGCGCCCGACCGGATCGCGGCTCGCATCGACGACGAGGTGCTCACGGGTCTCGCCACGGCGGTCGCAGGGAAGCTCGGCGGGAAGGTTGGCGTCGCCCCCCGGATCTACCTGCGGAAGCTCGTGGCCGGACTTCTCGACCGGGTCGATCTCTACCCCGACTTCGATCCTCTTCGGGACTTCGAGCTTTCGCTGACCGCGGACGAACTCACCGTCGAGGAGCGGGCGGCCGCTGGCGGCGCCTCGCCAGACGACTTCGACTTGGAGGTTTGAGCCACCGTGGAAGCGTTCGATCGACTCTCTCCAGCACTCCAGTACCAGGTCGTGAACGGCCTGGGCTGGACGGGTCTGCGCCCAGTGCAGGAGCAGTCGACGCACGCGATCCTCGACGGAACGAACTGCGTGATCCTCGCGCCGACTGCGGGCGGCAAAACCGAGGCTGCGCTCCTGCCGTTGCTCTCGCGGATGAACACGGAGGACTTCGAGCCGGTCTCGGTCCTCTACGTCGCCCCCATCCGAGCGCTCCTCAACAACCTGGAGACCCGCCTGCGCGCCCTCACGGCGCTCGTCGGGCGAACCGCCGGCAAATGGCACGGCGACGTCGGGCAGGCGGCTCGTAAGCGGATGCTCAAAGCGCGCCCGGACATCCTCGCTATCACGCCCGAGTCGCTCGAGGCGATGTTCTTGAGCACGCGGGTTCCGCCGCAGCACATGCTGGGAAACGTCCGGGCCATCATCATCGACGAGGTCCATGCGTTCGCGGCGGACGACCGTGGCTCGCACCTCGTCTCGCTCGTCGAGCGGATCACGCGCTTGTCCGGGCACGACATCCAGCGGATCGGGTTGTCGGCAACCGTCGGCGATCCGGACGACATCGTCAGCTGGTTGAGTGGGAGCTCGATGCGCCCAACGCGGGTGATCGATCCGGGCGGCCCGAAGCGCGAGCCGAAGCTCGTGCTCGACCACGTCGGCAGCCTCGAGAACGCGGCGCTCCTCATCGACCGCATGTACCCGGGAACACGTCGGCTCGTGTTCGTCGACAGCCGGCGTGGGGTGGAGCGGCTCGGGCACGCGCTCGCGCAGCGCGACGTGGATGTGTACCTGTCGCACTCCTCCCTCGCGCTCTCGGAACGCGCTGCCGCAGAGGCAGCGTTCACCGAGGGTTCGAACTGCGTGATCGTGGCCACGAGCGCCCTGGAGCTGGGCCTCGACGTCGGCGACCTCGACCACGTCATCCAGATCGACGCGCCATCCACGGTGTCCTCGTTCCTTCAGCGCATGGGACGGACCGGACGCCGCGCGGGCGCCACGGCCAACTGCACGTTCCTCTGCATCGAGGAAGATGAAGTCCTCCAGGCCGCGGCGCTGCTCGAACTGCACGCGCGAAACTACGTCGAGCCGGCTGCTCCGTCCCGCTGGGCGCCTCATGTCCTCGCCCAGCAGCTCATCGCGCTCGCGATGCAGCAACGCGGCGTTCCGACTCTCGAGTGGTGGACCTGGCTGGAAGGGTGCTCGGCCTTTTCTCAGGTGAGGGGCGACACCCGCGACGACGTCGCTCGGCACATGCTCGGAGAGGGGATCCTCACTGAAGTCGACCGTCGCCTCGTACTCGGGGACCGCGGTCAGAAGCTCTACGGCGCCAAGAACTTCCTCGAGCTCTACGCCGTGTTCTCGACGCCCCGTGTGCTGCGCGTCCTCCACGGAGCTCAAGAGATCGGGATGGTCGATGCGTTCTTTCTCCAGGACGAAGACCGCCGGAGCGCGGCGTTCGTCCTCGCGGGCAGGCCCTGGCGCATCCTCAACGTCAACTGGAAGGCCGCGACCTGCGAGGTCGAGCCTGCGGAGCACGGCGTGTACCCGCGTTGGTACGGCCGACCGACGCTGCTCTCCCACGCGTTGTGCCAGGCCAAGCGCGACGTTCTCGTGGGCGACGACGTGCGCCCTTGGTGGTCGAAGCGCGCCTCTGCCGCGATCCAGCAGCTCCGCGAGTCGCACGGCTTCCTTCGCGAGGAGCCCGCCCCGCTAACGCAGGAGCCCGATGGCTCGGTGAAGTGGTGGACTTACACCGGCGGCCGCGGCAACCGCCTGCTCACCGCCGCGCTCCAATCCCGCCTTGGCGACAAGGTGACCGCCGGGAACGAGGCCCTCCGCTTCTCGGGCGACGCAGCAAGAAGCGACGTGGCCATCCGCCAGACCCTTCGCGAGCTTGCCGACGGACCGCCGATCACGTGGACCGACGCGGCTGGCTGGACCGATGCCAGCGCCAATGCGCGCGTCTCCAAGTTCCAGCCGTGTCTCCCGGAGCTGGTTGAACAAGAGCTCGTCGCGCGAGAGCTGATGGACGTGAGCGACGCTGCCGAGACCCTTCGGGCATGGCGCAGCCACGCGCAGGAGGGCACGTGGCAGTGAAGCCGAACGCGAACGGCGGACCCGAGCGACCGAGTAGCGCGGTTGCTGAGAGCCGGGATTCACGAGGCCTCGCGGAGGTGCTGCGCCAGCGGCTCCAGGCGGTCGACATCGACGCGAAGCGACGGTCCGGGACCGAGGCAGGGATGGAAGCCTGGTACCCTTACTACGCGGGCTACACTGAGGAGTTCGCTGCGCAGGTCATCGAGGCGTCCAACCTCGGTCCCAAGTCGACCGTGCTCGATCCGTGGAACGGCTGCGGGACGACGACCCGTGTCGCCGACGTGCAGGGGCACACAGCGATTGGCATCGACATCAACCCGGTGGCAACGCTCGTCGCGTCTGCGAAGCTCGCACGCGCGCAGGATGCCATCCACGTGACCGGCCTTGCTGGTCGGCTGGCGGCGCACAGCCTGAGTGCCCCTGCGACGCTGACGAGCGGAGACCCTCTTCGCAAGTGGCTCTGCCCGGCGCTCACTCGAACGTATCGCTCGATCGAACAGGGCATCCTTGCTGACTTGGCCGTGCGCGACGGGGCTGTGCTCAGCCCGTCTGCTCAGGCGCTCCCGCCCCTCGCGGCCTTCCTCGTTCTCGCGCTTCAGCGAGCAGCAAGGCACTTCGCGGGGATCAAGACCACCAGCAATCCAACGTGGCTCCGACCGAAGACGCACGCGCCGAGGCATGACGCCGAGGCGCTTACGGGCGTGTGGCTCGAGACCGTTCGAGCCATGGCGATGGATCTCGAGGCTGCCGAGGCCGATGCCCACCGGACGGGATCGCAGGTCTTCCTTGGTGATGCGCGCAACCTTCCGCTTGGCGACTCCGCGGTCGACCTGGTCGTGACGTCGCCGCCCTACTGCACGCGCATCGACTACGTGGTGAGCACCTCGTTCGAACTCGCCGCACTCGGAATCGGCGACAAGCAGCCCTCGTTCGATGAGCTGCGCCGAACCTCGATGGGCACGCCGCTCGCTCGTCGCGCGGCGGCTCCTGCTGCCGAGACCTTCCCGGACGAGGTGGCGAGCGTCTTGACAAGGATTCGGGAGCACCCGAGCAAGGCATCGAGCAGCTACTACTACAAGACCTACGCGCAGTACTTCAGCGACTCGATGGCGTCGGTCGCGGAGCTTCGCCGCGTCCTCAAACCGGGCGCCGCGGCAGTGCTCGTGGTCCAGAGCTCGTACTACAAAGACATTTACGTGGACCTTCCCGAGCTCTACGTCGCCATGGGGCAGGCTCTCGACATGAGGGCGTCCATCGCCGCTGAGTACGACGTGAACCGCTTCTTGGCGCAGATCAACTCTCGTTCCACGGCCCATCGCAAGTCGACGTCGCACCGCGAGGCGGTCGTCGTTCTGGAGGCAGCATGACGACCACGAAGCATGGTTCGCCACCGAGGACCGTCAACACGTCGGCGCGCTCCGGCCAGCGTCCAGTTCTCGTGCTGAGCACAACGACAACTTCGCAAGGACCGAGGCAGTAACCATGGCAAAGCAACGCAACCCCGACGCTTCGCTGTCCAAGCGGAACCTGTCAACGACTTTGAGACACACCTTCTTAGAATTTAGCGAACCTGCAAGAGCTTCGGATTGGCCGGGCGCACGTGGGCGCGGGCCACGCACGGCCGAGGCCGTGCACGAGCCCTGCCCGGCTTGAACGGTCCGGAGTGCGGCCCGGCCCCGCGGCCGATGAACGACCGGCCTCGAGGGGCGGTCGGGCGCGGTTCGGCGGGCCGTGCACCGCCTGGCGCGGTGTTCCGCGGTGGCCCGTCCGTGCGCTCCACGGCAGTCCGGAAGGGTGCCAGAGCGACGGCCCACGTGCGGGCCCCGCACCGCCTGGCGCGGTGCTCCGCAGCGCTTCGGTCAGGAGCAGTTCTCGCTGAGCGACTCATGGTGTAGCGTCCGGGGCGGTGGTCGCCGCGGGCGGGTTGATCCACACGGCGGCCGGTACCGTGGCCGGTCGCGGCGCACCGTGGACGAACCGCTCGGGGTGGGCCTCCCAGGCTGCCTGCAGGGCCGCGCGGCGTTTCTCCAGGATGGCGGGCGCCTCGCCGTGGTGGACCTGCGACGGCGTGAACAGCGCGATGCCGCTGTGCTGGTGCTCCTCATTGTACCAAGCGAAGAATTGCCGGCAGAACTCGAGGGCCGCATCCTTCGTCGGGAAGCGGTCCGGAAACTCCGGCCGGTACTTCATGGTCTTGAACTGGCTCTCCGAGAACGGGTTGTCGTCGGAGACCTGAGGTCGGCTGAACGACCTCGTGACCCCCAGATCCGCCAGCTTCTGCGCCAACAGCTTCGATTTCATCGCCGTCCCCCGATCCGCGTGCACGGTTAGCTGGTCGGGCTCGATGTCCTGCTTGTCGCAGGTCTCCGTCAGCAGGCGGCTCGCCAACGCCGCGCTTTCCCCGTCGGCGACCATCCAGCCCACGACGTACCGGCTGAACACGTCGAGCACGACGTAAAGGTAGAAGTAGGTCCACTTCACCGGCCCCCGCAGCTTGGTGATGTCCCAGCTCCAGACCTGATTCGGCGCGGTCGCGAGCAGTTCGGGCTTCGTGTACTCGGGGTGGGTGCGCTGGTCTCGCCGCTCCCGACTCTCCCCAGCCTTCGACAGCAGCCGATACATCGTCCTCTCCGAACACAGGTAGACCCCCTCCTCCAGCAGCTTCGCGTAGATCGCCGCGGGCGCCATGTCCATGAACCGCTCCGAACGCAACGTCGCCATCACCTCGTCCTCCTCCGCCTCCGTCAGTGCCCGCGCAGGACGCGTGCGCGACCGTGCCTCCGCCACCGGGCTCGGCGGAGCCTCTGCCTTCGAATCTCCCGGCTGACGCCGATACAGCGTCGCCCTGGACACCGAAAGCGCCTCGCAGATCGCCGTCGTCGGCAGAGAGCCCACCGCCCCCGCAGCGGCGGTCAGTCGCTCTTCGCGTCCAACCCCAGCAGCCGGGAGACTTTTTTTTGGACCTCGATGATGAGCTCCGCTTGCTCCAGCCGCTTCTGTAGCCGCTCGTTCTCACGCCGCAGTCGCTCGTTCTCCGCACGCGTCTCCCGGTCCGGATCCGGCTTGGGCCCGCGCTTCTGCGGCACGAGCCCATCCAGCTCTCCCTGCTCCCGCGCCGCGCGCCACTCGCGAATGGCCGACGAGTACAGCCCCTCGCGCCGCAGCACGGACCCGATCTCCTGGCCCGCCGCCTGACGCGAGTCCACCTCCCGCAGGATTTTCAACTTGAAGGCCGCGGTGAACGTCCGCCGCCTCGCCTGCGCGGGGACCTCAGGGTCTGGCTTCGTGTTGTCTTTCTCCGCCATGGGCTCCACTGAACTCCTGTTTACCCTCGTAGCCTAAACTCTTCGCTCATCGGTGTCTCACGCATGTTGGCAGAGAGGGAAGCTTGACGAGCAGATCGACTCCCGTAGGTCGGACATCCGGACCGACAAGCTCGACATGACCTACGGCGAGTTCGCCAACATGTACGAGGCTAGCGAGTTGGTTGTGGCCCCCGCGTACCAGCGCCTCTTCCGGTGGAACCCGAGCCAGAAGAGTCGATTCATCGAGTCAATTCTCCTCGGTATTCCGACCCCGGCGCTCTTCGTCGCCGAGACTGAGGACGGCATCTGGGAGTTGGTCGACGGGCTCCAGCGGCTGTCGACCGTCCTTGAGTTCTTCGGGGTCTTGAAGGATGCGGATAGCAAGTTGATGCCGGCTTCGACGCTCGTCGCCGATGATAGCTCTGTGCTCCCCGCGCTCGACGGGGCCACCCTCGACGCGCTCTCGTTGCGGTCGCGGCTATCCATCCGGAGGGCCGGGTGTCGCGTGGAGGTCGTCAAAGTCGGGAGCGGTCGCCGGATGAAATATGACCTCTTCGAACGGCTGAACACCGGCGGCGCGCAGCTCACTGAGCAGGAGATCCGCAACTGCATCTTCCGTGCAGAGGCGCCCGACCTGATGGACTACTTCGACCGCCTCGCGCAGGAGGATGTCTTTCAGTCGCACCTCGGTCTGTCGGATAATCAGCAGAAGTCGCTGTATGACCGCGGCCTTGTTCTTCGCTTCTTCGCGCTGAAGAACGACATCGAGGAGTTCCGCCACGACGTCGAGCCATTCGTTACCGAGTACGTCCACAAGGTCGTCGACAACAAGCTCGACTTTGACCAGGACGCTGAGCAGGCCGTGTTCAGGCGGACGATGAGCTTGATTGCCGAGGCGCTCGGTGATGGCGCGTGGCGCCACATCGCAAGCGACGGAGAGGCGAAGGGCGCGTTCTCGGTCTACGTGTTCGAGGCCCTCGCCCTTGCCGTGGCGAGGAACATCGAGGTCGTTGGCCAGTTGTCGGTCGAGGAGATCCGAGAGCGATGCAACGGTGTCAAGGTCGACACTGAGTTCAAGGAGGCCTGTGGTGCGGGTCGAAACACACGGCCGCACCTGCTGAAGCGCCTCGCCGCCGCAGAGCGAATCATCCTCAACGATCAACAGGTCGAGGCACGGGATGACGATGCAGACGCCGGAAAATGAGCTGCGGGTGGCGGTCACGGACTGCCTCGACAGGCGTCGGACCGCGCTCACCGAGACGGAGCGAGTGGTGGCCGCGCTCCGCGGCAACGTTCTCCAGCCGAGGGCCTGCGCGATGGCCGTCCCGATGCTCTACGCAGTCTGGGAGGGCTACACGAAGGAGGTGCTTCAGCTCTACATCGAGTTTCTGGAGAAGCGCTCGCTACCCCAGCAAGACCTCAAGCCGGACATGCTGGCGTATGCCTGGTCGGGGTCCTTCCGGAAACTCACGGGCAATCTGACGCATGCGCGAAAGGTAGAGCTCATCGAGCGCTTTCTCGGCAGCCTTCACGACACTCTTCGCTTCGAGAAGGCAGAGCGGGAGGTCGACACCAAGTCGAACCTGTTCTTCGATGTTCTTGAGAGCTTGGCGGCCTGCCTGTGCCTCGACGTGAGCCGGATGAAGGCGCACGAGAAGAAGCTGGATGCGCTCGTGAACCGCCGAAACAGCATCGCGCACGGGGGCCGAGATCAGAAGCTCTCGGAGGCTGACGTGGCCGAATACAAGCATCTGGTGCTGGCGCTCATCGGCGACCTCGAGAGTGTCGTGCTCGATGCTGTCACGGCTGGTCACTGGAAGCGATCATCGAATAGCGCAGGCGAGCGATCACCGCGGGCGCGAGGGATCGGCGGGGTGCGTGCCGTAGTCGGGCGACCGGGGGCGGTCGACTGGTGACGACGTGGCGGGACGTGGCGGTGAGGATCTTCGACGGCGGCGCGAGGCCGGGGTAGGAGAGAGTGGCCCGGCCCGGGTAGCCGCCCGAGCCGGTCCGCAGGCGGAAATGACGTATGCGTTCGACCAGCGACGCCCTACCGCCCGACGCCAACTTCCGCGACCTTCGCGCGAGAGCGGATGGACCGCTCGGGAGGGGAACATGGCGAGCGGACGAGCGGCGAATCGGGCGCGGTGGGTCGAGGTTGTGGACGCGTGGCGGCGCAGCGGGTTGACGCAGGTCGCCTTCGCGGAGGCGCGGGGGCTGCGCCTCGGCGCGTTGCGGGCGTGGTGTCGGCGGCTGGGGGCGAGCCCGCGGGGCGCCTCGACGCGTCCGCGTGAGCCGGTGGAGTCGCCAGCATCTCCCCGGCGGAGAAGTAGCCGGTCTCCTCACCACTCGCCGTGCGCTCCGAGGCTTCGGCCAATGCCTCGACGGCGCGGATTCGGTGGCTGGAGAAGCTGCGCTCGCCCCGCCGCTGGA
>JAKLJY010000115.1 GCA_023150895.1 Myxococcota bacterium
CTCGGCGCGGCAGCCGGTGCGCTCGGCGCCGCGGCGTCGGATGGAGGGGCGCCTTGCCCCACCGCCCAACCCGGGGCCGCGAGGAGAATGGTCGCGAGAAGGACGATGACGCTTCGCATTCCTGGACTCCCTACGGCGCAGACACCCGGGGTGGTTCGTCGCACTAACACAGCCCGTTTCGGCGTGTCAACTCGGAGAGTTTAGCGGTCACCGAGGAGCGAATCGAAAAAGCTGAATTATTCCAGCGGGTTGTCCAGGCGGCTTCGGGACCAGCGCCCACGCTCGGCGAGGCGATCGGCGATCGCGCGTCGCAACGCGTCCATGCCCTGGCCCGTCACCGCCGAGATGGGGAGCACGGGGCCGAGCGCCGCCTCGATCGCGGGCAGGTGCTCGGCGACGTCCGGCCGATCGATCTGGCTGACCACGATGAACGCCGGCCGATCGAGGAGCGCTGCATCGTGTTTGGCGAGCTCTGCGCGGAGCGTGTGGTAGTCCCCGATGGGGTCGCGACCCGGGCCGTAGTCGAGGGTGATGAGGTACAGGAAGAGACCCGTCCGCTCGATGTGCCTGAGGAACCGCAGGCCGAGTCCGGCTCCGTCCGCGGCGCCCTCGATGATGCCGGGGATGTCGGCCATGACATAGCTGCGCTCGTCGTCGACCCGCACGACGCCGAGGTTCGGGACCAGCGTCGTGAAGGGGTAGTCGGCGATCTTCGGCCGCGCGCGGCTCATCACGCTGATGAGCGTCGACTTGCCCGCATTCGGGAAACCCACGAGGCCGACATCTGCGAGCAGCTTGAGAACGAGGAGAACCTCGCGCTCCTGCGCCTCCTCGCCGGGCTGCGCATAGTCCGGCGCCTGCCGCCAGGGGGTGGCGAAGTGCTGGTTGCCGAGTCCGCCCCGTCCGCCTTTCAGGAAGACGACCTCCTGATCGGGCTCCGTGAGGTCGAGGAGAACCTCACCGGTCGCAGCGTCGTGAATTTCCGTGCCGACGGGCACCCGAAGCACGAGTGTTTCGCCGTCCGCGCCGTGGCAATTCGAGCCCTGCCCGCCTTGCCCGTTCTTCGCGGCGTACTCCCGGCGGTAGCGGAAGTCCTGGAGCGTGGCGAGCGTCGGATCGGCGCGGAAGATCACATCTCCGCCGCGACCGCCGTCTCCGCCGTCGGGACCCCCGCGCGGAACGAACTTCTCGCGCCGGAAGGAAACGCACCCCTGCCCGCCTTTTCCGGAGCGGACGAGGAGGCGAGCCTCGTCGATGAACTTAATTGGGGTAGACCGCGACGCGGGTACGGCCGGCGGGCGTGGTCTCGAACTGGACCTTGCCGTCGATGAGCGCGAAGAGCGTGTAGTCGCGCCCGATGCCGACGTTCTTCCCGGCGTGATACTTCGTGCCGCACTGCCGCACGAGGATGTTGCCTGCGAGAACGACCTGGCCCTCGAAGCGCTTCACGCCGCGGTACTGCGGGTTCGAGTCGCGCCCGTTGCGGGAGCTGCCCTGACCTTTTTTGTGTGCCATTTTTCGTGACTCGCTTTCAGGCGGAGATGCCGGTGATCTTCAGTTCGGTGAAGTACTGGCGGTGGCCGATCTTCTTGTGGAAGCCCTTCCGCCGCTTCTTCTTGAACACGAGGATCTTCTTGGCCCGCGCGTGGCGCGTGATGCTGGCCGTGACCTTCGCGCCCTCGAGGAGAGGACGACCAATCTTGGCGTCGCCGTTCCCACCGACCAGGAGCACCTGGTCGAGCGTGACGGTGCTGCCGATCTCGCCCGCGAGCATTTCGACGCGGAGGGACTGGCCTTCGGTCACGCGGTACTGCTTACCGCCGGTCTTCACGATTGCGTACATGATTCGATTCCCGGTGAGTGGGGTCTCAATAACAACGGGGTGCGGAGCCTAGTCTCGGAACAGGTCGAAGTCAACTGCCCGCAAGCAGTTTCTGCAGACCCGGCCCGAAGGGCGGTCGCACGACGCCGCGTTCGGTGACCAGCGCCGTGATCAGGGACGCCGGGGTGACGTCGAAGGCAGGGTTGCGGACCGGAACGTCCGCCGGCACGAGGCGCTTGTCGCCCACGTGGGTCACCTCTCGTGCCGGTCGCTCTTCAATCGGAATCGACTCGCCGGTCGGTCGGGCGAGATCGAGCGTGCTCGTCGGAAAGGCGACGTAGAACGGGAGTCCGTGCGCGTGCGCGGCCAGCGCGAGACCGTAGGTGCCGATCTTGTTGGCCGCATCACCGTTGGCGGCGACACGATCGGCGCCCACGATGACCGCGTCGACCTCACCCGTCTTCATCATCCAGGCGGCCATGTTGTCGGTGATGACCGTCACCGGGATGGCCTCCTTCTGGAGCTCCCAGGCCGTCAGCCGGGCCCCCTGCAGGAAGGGTCGCGTCTCATCCGCCAGCACGCTGCGGAGACGACCTTGTCGCCACGCGCTGCGGACCACGCCGAGCGCCGTCCCGTATCCTGCGGTCGCCAGCCCGCCGGCGTTGCAATGGGTCAGGAGGCGGCACCCCGGCGCCAGCAGGGCTGCGCCGTGATCGCCCATGGCGCGGCACATGCGGAGGTCTTCCTCCCAGATGGCCTGCGCCTCCGTTCGGAGCGCCGTCGCGAGCGTGGTCGCCGTCCCCGACGCCGAGGACAGAACCCGGCGCATGCGGTCGAGCGCCCAGAACAGGTTGACGGCGGTCGGGCGGGTCGCCGCGAGGCGTTCGATGGCGGGCCCGACGGCCTGTGCGAGCGCGCGGGCGTCGCGGGCGTCCGCGGCGAGTCTGCCGGCCTCGATCGCGACGCCGAGGGCGGCCGCAATGCCAATGGCCGGGGCACCGCGCACCACCATCTCACGGATGGCGTGCGCGACCTCCTCGGCGGTCACGGCATGAACGTAGGTCTCGGTGTCGGGCAGGACTCGCTGATCAATCATGCGGACGGCGTCGCCCGCGAGGACGACGGTGTCGAAGGCCGCGTGGGGGCGGTCGATGGCGGTCACGTTCTCAGCTCTCGTCAGGTCGGTTGTCTGTGGGGGCCAGGAGCCGGTCGAGCACTTCGTTGACCCGGGCCGGGTTCAACGTGCCACCGGTCCGTCGCATGATCTGTCCGACGAAGAAGCCGCGGACGGTGACCTTGCCGGCGCGGAACTGCGCAAGCTGTGTGGGGTTGGCCTCGAGGACTTCGCGGACCGCGGCCTCGATGGCAGCGGTGTCCGTCACCTGCCGCAGACCGCGGGTCTCGACAAGGGTGCCGGGCGACTCACCGGACTCGAACATGCCATCGAAGACCGTCTTGGCGATCTTTCCGCTGATGGTCCCGTCGTCGATGAGCGCGACGAGCTCTGCGAGGCCCGCCGGTGTGACCGGGCAGGTCTCGAGCTCGCCGACAGCGACGCGGCCGAGCAGCTCGGTCGTCAGCCAATTGCAGAGGCCCTTGGCGTTGCGGTGGTGGGTCAGCGCGGTCTCGTACCACCGGACGAGTGCGGGCTCCGAAGTCAGCACCCCGGCGTCGTAGGCCGTCAGCCCCAACTCCTCGACGTAGCGCCGCCGGATCTCCGCCGGCAAGGGGGGCAGGCTCGCGCGCGCGGCGGCGATCTCGTCGGCGTCCACCCGCAGCGGGGGCAGATCCGGCTCGGGAAAGTACCGGTAATCGTGCGCGTCCTCTTTGCCTCGCATGGCCCGAGTGCGCCCCGCAGCGTCGTCCCAGAGGCGGGTCTCCTGCACGACCGCCCCGCCTTCCTCGAGCACGTGGGCGTGCCGCGCGATTTCGTATTCGATGGCGCGGTGCACACCCTTGAACGTGTTGAGGTTCTTCAGTTCCGTGCGTGTCCCGAGCACCGGACTGCCCGCCGGCCGGATGGAGACGTTGGCGTCGCAGCGAAAGCTGCCTTCCTCCATGTTGCCGTCGCAGACACCGATGAATCGGACAATCTCGTGAAGGGCCTTCAGATACGCGACGGCCTCGTCGGCGCTCCGCAGGTCCGGATCGCTGACGATCTCCACGAGGGGTACCCCCGCCCGGTTGAGGTCGACGAGCGTGCCCGCGTCCGTGTGGATCGACTTGCCCGCGTCTTCTTCCATGTGGATGCGACGGATGCCGATGCGCCGGACGCCGGTGGCCGTGTCGATGTCGAGCCCGCCGAACTCGAGGAGTGGCGCCTCGTACTGTGTGATCTGATAGCCCTTCGGCAGGTCCGGGTAGAAATAGTGCTTGCGCGCGAAGATGCTCGTCGCGCGCGTCACGCACTCGAGCGCCGCGCCGACGCGGAGCGCGCACGCGACGGCCTCGCGGGACAGAACGGGGAGCGCTCCGGGCAGGCCCAGACAGACGGGGCACGTCCGGGCGTTGGGCACCCCGCCGAAGGTCGTCGGGCAGCCGCAGAAGAGCTTCTGCGGCACGAGGAGCTGGCAATGGACCTCGAGGCCGATGACGGCCTCCCATGTGAGGCTCATGGGCGGGCCTCCGCCGCGGCGGGCGGCCTTCGGCCGACGACCCCCGCGGCATCCTCGAACGCCGCGGCCACTCGCAGGAGCTCCGCCTCGGCGAACGGGCGCGCCATCATCTGCAGGCCGATCGGGAGCCCGGCGTCATCGAAGCCGCAGGGCAGCGAGAGACCGGGCAGTCCAGCGAGGTTGCAGGCGGTCGTGAAGACGTCGGCCAGGTACATGCGGACGGGGTCCGACGTTCGCTCCCCGAGCGCGAAGGCGGTCGTCGGCGACGTCGGAGTGACCAGAATGTCGACCTCGCCGAACGCACTTTCGAAGTCGGCACGAATGAGCGCCCGGACCTGATTCGCCTTGGCGTAGAACGCGTCGTGGTAGCCCGCGGACAACGCGAACGTCCCCAGCAAGATGCGGCGGGCGACTTCGAGGCCGAACCCTTCCGCTCGCGACCGGGAGTAGAGCGCGTCGAGCGTCGCCGCCTCCGCCGCGCGGTGCCCGAACCGCACGCCATCGAATCGCGCGAGGTTGCTCGACGCCTCCGCCGTCGCAATGACGTAGTACGTCGCGATTGCATGCTCCGCATGGGGCAGCGACACGGGCACGACCTCTGCGCCGAGCGCCCCGAGGGTATCGAGTGCCCGGCGGACCGCCGCCGCCACCGCCGGTTCGAGTCCGTCCGCGGGCAGGTACTCGCGGGGCCAGCCAATCCGGACGCCGCGCAGCCGCCCCCCCTCCGGCAGTTGCCCGAGATCCAGCGGGACGTCGCTCAGCGCAGAGGTCGCGTCGGCCGGATCGTGCCCGGCGATGGCGCCGAAGAGCACGGCCGCGTCGCGGACGTCGAAGCTCAACGGCCCGACCTGATCGAGGCTGCTCGCAAACGCGACGAGACCGAAGCGGCTGACTCGGCCATACGTCGGCTTCAACCCGACGACCCCGCAGAACGCCGCCGGTTGACGGATCGATCCGCCCGTATCCGAGCCGAGGGACCCGAAGCAGAGGCGCGCGGCGACCGCCGCTGCGGAACCGCCACTGCTGCCTCCGGGGCTCCGGGTCGGGTCCCATGGGTTCCGGGTCGGATGGAACGCGCTATTCTCGGTGGACGAGCCCATGGCGAACTCGTCCAGATTGACCTTGCCGAGGATCACGGCCCCCGCTCGTCTCAGGCGCGAGACGACGGTAGCGTCGAAGCCCGGCACGTAGGCCTCGAGCATCCGGCTGCCGCAGGTGGTTCTCAGACCGCGCGTCGACAGGTTGTCCTTCAGGGCGAGCGGCACGCCGGCCAACGGGCCGAGCGCCTTTCCGGCGGCCCGCGCGGCATCGACGGCGGCAGCCGCCGACATCGCGCCCTCGGTGTCGACCGTGAGAAACGCGCCGAGGTCGGGATCGAGCGCCGCGATGCGGCCGAGGCAGGCCTGCGTCACCTCCGCAGACGAGGCCTCACCCGTGGCGATGGCGGCGCGCGCTGTGCGCAGCGAAGCGAATGGGAGCGGCGGCGGCGCCATCGGACCCTTTCAGACGACGCGGGGGACGCGAAACGCCGTGCCCTGCGACTCGGGAGCGTTTTCGAGATGGGCGGCGGGCGCCCACTCGACGCCGGTGTCGGGCGCGCGATATCGAGTCTCGACGCCGGAGAGCACGGCCGGCGCGATGCCCGTCGTGTCGACCGCCGAGAGGCTGGTCATCATCTCGATGATCGCCCCGAGCTGCGGGCCAATCACGGCCAGCGTCGCGTCGTCGACCCCGAGCCTCGCGAGGCGGGCGACGTGGCGGACCGTCGCGGCATCGACCACGGGAGGTGTCGCGCTCACTGCAAGCGCTCGAGCCGCCGACGGGCCATCTCGGAACGGCGGCCCGACGGGTGCGCCTCGAGGTACGTCTTGTACGCCCCGGCCGCCTCCGCCGTGCGACCCGCCTTCTCATAGGCCTCTGCCATGCCATAGAGCGCGTCGGAATAGCGAGGGCTCCGGTCGAGGGCCTGCTGGAACTGGGCGAGCGCCTCGGCGTACTTGCGTTGGTCCACCCGGCACCACCCCAGGTTCGCGAAGGGCTCGGGACTGCGCGGTTTCTGCTGGGCTGCGCGTTCGAACAGGCGCGCAGCGGCCTCCGGCTTGCCGTTCTCGAGAAGGCGCGCCCCGCGCAGCATCAGTCCGTCGAAGTCGTCCCCCGGGTGAATCGCCGCCGGCTCGTCCCCCACCCGAACGGGCTCGGGCGCGGTCTCGCCGGGCCGAGCGGCGACCGGCGCAGACGGGGGGGCAGCCGCCGCCGCCGTGACGGGCGCCGGGGGCGCCGTGGGCGGGTTCGAGGCCGGTGTGGCGACCGAAAGGCGCGCCCGGAGGTCGATGCCCTGGGTATGGCTCGGACTGACCCGAAGCAGGTCTCCGGCGACCTGACGCGCCTCGTCGAGGCGGCCCGAGCGCTCGAGGGCCAACCCGCGCAGCAGGAGCACGCGCGGGAGACTGCGCGCGTCCGGTGGGAGCGCGGCGAGGCGGTCGGCGACGGCCGAGGGGTCGTCCGAGCCGTCGTTCATGGCGCGGAGAAAGGCATACTCGGGCCGACTCGAGGCTTTCGGCGCAGCCGCGTCCAGGAAGTTGCGGACGCTGACTTTTTCTTCGCGCAGACGCAGGGAGTCCGCCCACGCGAGATCGATGTCGACGAGATCCGGGGCGTGGACCCGCGCGGCGCCGAGCAGATCGTTGACCTTCGCCAGGGCACCACCGGGGAGCTCGCCCCCGAGCTTGCGATGCTCCGCCCGCGCAAGGAGGACCCGTGCCTTGCCGACCAGCGTCCGCGCGGCCAGAACCCGATCGGTCGGGGGATCGCCGAGGGCCGCCAGAACGCCATCGTAGTCGGGGATCGCCAAGTCGAGTTCGACGTCGGCGTCCGTCCGCACCCGCGCGTCGGCCGCGTCGAGACGGGTCGCGAGGTCCATTGCGGGGGCCGTCGCCGGCGCCACGGAGGCGACCGGCGGTGCAGAGGGCACCGGTGCCGACACGAGGGGCCGAGTCGTCAGCGTCCTGGTTCGCTCCTGATTCAGGTGCTCGAACGCGCCGTACGCGACCGCGAACAGGGCACCCGTCACACCGACCCCGATCACGAAACCCCTCGCGGTGTTTCCGCGACTCGCGGGGGCCGTCGCCGCAGCGAGGTCGAAGTCCGGCACCGAGGCGTCCTGGCGCGACAGCGCCGGCCGCGGCGAAGGCGTACGAAAGACCGTCACCTGCGGCGTCGGCTCGGGTGCCGGCATCTGCACGCGGCGAATCGTCCCGGTCTCGCCGAGTGCAGGGCCGGCCGGGGCCGTCGGAGCGGACGGCGTCGGGCTCGGGGGCGTGGCGGGGGCGGGGGCCGCCGAGGGTGTGGGGAGTACCGGGGCTGGGGTCGGCGCGGGCGCCGCGGGCTCACCCGGCCCTTCGAGCCGGAATTGTCCCGTGTCGAGGAGGTCGTCCCGTCCCCGGGGAGGGGCGGGGGGGGCCAGCGACGGGCGGAGCGCGGCGAAGTTGACGCTCGATGCCGTCGGCGAGATCGGCGGCTCGGGCACCTGCGCCATGGCCCGCAGCGTCTCGCCCTCGACGACGAGGAAGAAGCTCGAGAGTTCGACGATCGATCCGAGCGGCTTCCAGCTCTCGCCCGTCTTCGAGATCTCGTCGTCCCGCGTCACCTTCCGCTCGAGAATCCACTTCTGGAGCGTGGAAAGGTCTTTGAATTCGAGGATATCGCTCGTCCGCTCCTTGCGGATCATCCAGCCCTTCGCCCGAGGGGGGGCTGGCGTGCGAGCGACGCCGACCGCCTCGAAGGACGTGCTCGTCGTCAGCGGGGCGGCCGCCGGACGGGCGGGCCGCGGCTCGGTCAGGACCGGACGCTCGTCGACGGCGACGGCGTGACGCGTGACCCGGAAGAGGAAGCCGCAGTGCGTGCACTTGACGGCGATGCCGGCGTCCGTGACCTTCGCGTCGTCGAACTCGTACTCCGTCCCGCACTGTTCACATCGGACGTCCATTCAATCCCCACCTGCACGCAATCGGGCGCGCCGGAACTCGGCCAGCGCCGCTCTGGCCTCTGCGTCGCGCCCCCCGAGCTTGTAGAGCGTCAGGGCCAGATAACGATGGATGCGCGGATCGGCACCCTCGGTGCGTGCGGCCTGATGCAGAAGCTGCTCGGCGGCGGTGAATCGCTCCGCTTCGAACGCAACGAGTGCGGCGGCGAGCCCGGGCCCCGGCGCCGGCTCAATCGCCCCGTCGGCGGACGGCGCGGGTTCGGCCGGCGCGCCGGCAAGCTCGAATCGGCCGAGAGCGAAGACGCCGGCGACGGTGACGATGAGGCCACTCGCGACCAGAATCAGCGTGAAACCCATGCCGAACGAACGGCCGGGTGGCGGCGTGCGGGCGGCAGGTCGCGCAGCGGCACCCGCAACCGGTCCGCTGGCCGGGGGGGCGACCTTCGGCGGGGCGCGGCTCGGCGTTCGGCCCGCGGCCGGCGCCCTCGAGCCCTGCGGACGGCGTCCCGCGACGTCCAGATCGAGGCGCGGTGCCGCCTCTTCGGAGGCGAACGACGAGCCGGCCGGCTTCATCCCGAGACGCGCGACGAGCTCGGGGTGTTCCTCGACCGTTCGCATCGGGCCGCCGCCCCGAGAGATCCGGATGCCATCGAAGGAGTCTTTGTTCTGCAACCACTGGACAACGGACTCGATTGAGACCATGTCGTACGTGGTGCCGTTGGCATTGCGAACGCGCCACCCGTCGCCCGCGGGGGCGTCCGCCTGCCCGGCCGGACCCGGCGGGCGGGACGGGACTGGGGGCTCGACGCTCGGGGCCGGCGCGGCCGACGGCGGTGGTTCCGTCCCTGGGAATGTGAAGGCCGGCACGAAGCCACCCTTCGCACGGGGCGCTTCCGCCGGGGCGCCGCCGACCGATCCGCCGACCCCGTCGAGGATGGCCGAGAGGTCGAAAGCGTCACCGTCGGACTCCGATGGCATGTCGCCGAGCGGTTCCTGGGCCGGGGGCGCCCGCCGCGGCGGGGGCGTCCCGGCATCGCCGAACTCGATGCTCGGTGCCGGGGTACCCGCGGGCGCGTCCGCGCGTCGCGGTGAGCGCGCGGCGGCCGGCCCCACGGCAAACCCGCACGCCCGGCAGACTGCGTCACCGGCGCCGAGCAGACCCCCGCACTCAGGACATCGACGACTCATGGCAGGCCGAAACGTGCCACAGGAAGCGGTCGGAGGCCAATTGGAAAGGCCGCCCGGACGTCAGTCCTCCCAATGGCCGCCCGAGTCCTCGTAGAGCGAAAGAAACCGCAGGACGATGGCGCGGCGGCCGACACTCGGAAACTCCACCGTCGCCGTCGCCGCGTTCGCGCCGCGCCCGAGCGCCACGATCCGACCCTGACCGAGTTCGCCGTGCCAGACGGACGCCCCCGGCCGAAAGCCGGGCTCCACCCCGCCCCCGTGGTCGTCGTAGGTTTCGTCGCGAAACAAGGCGTCGTCCGGTCGCGGAAGGGTTCGCCCGAACCGCGCCCGCGGCGGCTCGGACCGGACGGGCTCCACATGTGGCGCAAGGCAGGCCGAAGGCAACTCGGCCAGGAATCGGCTCGGTGGCGCGCGCCGAACCTCGGCGAACGTCCTTCGTTCACGACAAAAGGTCAGCACGAGCCGCCGCCGCGCCCGCGTCATCGCGACGTAGAAGAGCCGGCGTTCTTCCTCGACATCCCCGTCGGTCCCCTCCCCGCGGCGGTGCGGAAAGCTGCCCTCCTCCAGCCCGACGACGAAACAAACGGGAAACTCGAGCCCCTTCGCGGCGTGCACCGTGAGGATGGACACCGCACCGCCCGCCGTCTCCAGGTCATCCGCATCCGAGATGAGCCGGACGGACTCGAGCCAGTCACCGAGCGTCGCGCCGGGTCGTTCGCGGCGAAACGCATGCAGGGCCGCCACGAGTCGCTCGACATTCTCGAGGCGCGCGCGCGCGTCCTCGCCGCCCGCCCGTCGGGTCGCCTCACCGCGGAGGCGCTGATGGAGCGGCTCCAGAAGATGGAGTGCAACGCGCTCGGGCGTTGCCCCCGCGCTCAGTTCCAGCCGCGCGGCCTCGAGGCGGCTCAGGAAGTCACGCAGTCCCTCGGCGGCCGGGCCCTTCACCGCCGGGAGTCCCCTCCCCGCGGACAGCGCACTCAGCGAGCACCCCGCGCTCGATGCGGCCGCTGCCAGCCGGTCGAGGGTCGTCTCGCCGACCCCGCGGGGCGGTGCACCCACCGCGCGGCGAAACGCCACGTCGTCGTCGGGATTCACGACGAGCCGGAGCCAGGCGAGCGCGTCGCGGACCTCCGCACGCTCGTAGAACGAACGGCCGCGGAGCATCACGGCGGGTATCCGCGACGCCCGAAGCGCCTCCTCGAGATCCAGGGAGAGCGCGTTGGTCCGCAGGAGGACGGCCACGTCGCTCGGCGCGAGGCCGTCGTCCCGGCAAAGGGCGGAGATCCGGGTCGCGATCCAGCGGGCTTCCTCGCGGGGCGACGGAAAGTCACGGACCTCGAGCGCCTCGCCGGGGCCGTCCACCGTGAACAACGACTTGCCGAGCCGCGCGCGGTTGTGCGCGACCACGGCGTTGGCCGCGTCGAGGATGTGGCCGGTGCTTCTGTAGTTCTGCTCCAGGCGCACGATCGTGGCGCCGGGCCAGTGGCGCGCGAATCCGAGGATGTTGTCCACGTCGGCGCCCCGCCAACCGTAGATGGACTGATCATCGTCGCCCACCACGCAGAGGTTGGGGCAGGTCTCGGGAGGGGCGAGCGCGCGAAGCCAGGCCATCTGTGCCGCGTTCGTGTCCTGGAATTCGTCGACCAGGACCCATGGGTATCGACTTCGAACGCGGGCCGCGAGCGCCGGATCGGCGTCGAGCAGCTCGGCCGGCCGGAGAATCAGGTCGCCGAAATCGAAGGCGTTGGCCCGCGCAAGCAGCGTCTCGTACACCTCCGCGATGCGCGCACCGCCGGCGGCGAGCACCTCGGGCGGCAGCTCGGTCGGGCTCGGGGTGCGTCCGGCATTCTTGGAGGCGTCGATGACCTCCCGGACCCCCCGAGCCTCGCTGGCCCGCTCTCCGAGGCCGAGTGATACGAAAGCGCGCTTCAGGAGCGCGACCTGATCGTCGTCGTCGAAGAGGGTGAAGGCCTCGGTCCGCCCCAACCGGGCCGCGTGCGCCCGCAGGAACCGCGCACCGAAGGCGTGGAAGGTCGAGACGACGGGCGTCCCGCCGGTCTCCCCCCCGTCGACGAGGGCGAGACAGCGCGCCCGCATCTCTGCGGCCGCCTTGTTGGTGAACGTCAACGCCAGGATGTGCCCCGGCTCGACACCGTCGCGGATGAGACGCGCCATGCGCAACGTCACGACGCGCGTCTTCCCGCTGCCGGCCCCTGCAAGGACGAGCAAAGGTCCGGTCGCGTGCAGGACCGCGGCCCGCTGGGCCGGGTTCAACGCCTCCAGGGTCGTCGAGAGGTCCGCCACCGCCGCGCGCTACTCGACCGTCACGCTCTTGGCGAGGTTGCGCGGTTGGTCGACGTCCGTGCCCTTGAGATCGGCGACGTAGTAGGCGAGGAACTGCAGCGGAACCGTCGTCACGAAGGGCTGCAACGCCTCCAGCACCGGAGGCAGCGTGATGATGTCGTCGGCCATCCCGTCGAGGGCGCGATCACCCTCGGTCACCAGCGCGATGACCCGACCGAGGCGGGCTTTGACCTGCTGCAGGTTCGAGGCGATCTTGTCGTAGTGGCTCCCCTGCGGCGCCAGGACGACGACGGGCATCTGCTCGTCGATGAGCGCGATGGGACCGTGTTTCATTTCGCCGGCGGCGTACCCCTCCGCGTGGATGTAGCTGATCTCTTTGAGCTTCAGCGCGCCTTCCAGCGCGATGGGGTAGTTCACGCCGCGTCCGAGATAGAGAAAATCCCGTGCGTTCATGTACTTGTGTGCGAGTGCGAGCACCTGCTGCTCGCAGCCGAGGAGCTGCTCGACGACCCCCGGCAGGTGCACGAGCGCTTCGAGCCGGGCCCGCACGACCTCCGGGTCCAGCGCACCGCGGCGCTGACCGAGCCAGACGGCGAAGAGCTGAAGAGCGAGCATCTGCGTCATGAACGCTTTGGTGCTCGCGACCCCGATCTCGGGCCCGGCGTGGGTGTAGATGAGATCGTCGGAGGCGCGGGCGATGCTGCTGTCGATGACGTTGCAGACGCTGAGGACGCGCGCCCCGCGAGCCTTCGCCTCCTTCAGAGCGGCCAGGGTGTCCGCCGTCTCGCCCGACTGGCTGACCGCGATGAACAACGTCTCGGGACCGACGACGGGGTCCCGGTATCGGAACTCGCTCGCCAGGTCGACCTCCACGGGCACCCGGGCGGCGGACTCGATGAGGTTCTTGCCCACCAGCCCGGCGTGCCACGCGGTTCCGCACGCGCAGATGACCACACGTTCGATGCGACGTGCGAAGGCCTCGTCCATGCGAACGTCCTCGAGGTGAACCGTCGGCGTCTCGAGGGAGATCCGGCCACGGAGCGTATCGACCATCGCCCGGGGCTGTTCGTGGATCTCCTTGAGCATGAAGTGCTTGTGGCCGCCCTTTTCCGCCTGCGACGGCGTCCAGGTGATGACCTTGACTTCCCGCTCCACGGGGCGGCCCGCGAGATCGAGGACGCGATACCCGTCCAGCGTCAACTCCGCCATCTCGCCTTCGTAGAGGAAGACGACCCGGCGCGTGTGCGGGAGCAGCGCCGGGACATCGCTGGCCAGGAAGTACTCGCCGTCGCCGATGCCGATGATCAGCGGGCTCGCGTTCTTGGCCGCGACGACGCGATCCGGCTCCGTCGTGGAGGTCACGGCGATGGCATAACTGCCCTCGATGCCGCCCAGGACGCGGCGCGTTGCCTCGATCAACGAGAAGCCCGCGTCGACCTGCTCCCGGATGGCGTGGCTGAAAATCTCCGTGTCCGTCTCACTGCGAAAGACGTGTCCCCGGGCCGTCAGCGCGGCACGCAATGCGAGATGGTTCTCGACGATTCCGTTGTGGACGACGGTCACCGGCCCGGCCTGGTGGGGGTGGGCGTTCTCCTCCGAGGGCCGGCCGTGGGTCGCCCAACGCGTGTGCCCGATCCCCAGCGTCCCCGTCAGGGGCTGGCGGGCGAGCGCGGATGCGAGCTGCGCGAGCTTGCCGACCGAGCGGAGGACGGCCGTCTCGCCTGCGTGCGTCACGGCCAGACCGGCCGAATCGTACCCCCGATACTCCAGGCGCTCGAGACCTTTGAGGAGAATCTCGGCCGCCTCGCGCCGACCGACGTAACCGACAATGCCGCACATGGTGCGTTGGACCTCCCAGCGTCGTGAGCCGGCCTCAGCCGGCCGGTTTGTTGCCGGCGTTCTCGCGCGCCTGCCGTTTGCGCTCGACCCAGCCTTCGATGGTGCGCCGGGGCGCACGGGTGAGCGCGAGCGCACCGTCGGGCACGTCTGCGGTCACCGTCGTCCCCGCGCCGACGTACGCGCCGTCCCCGATCCGGACCGGCGCGACGAGTTGTGTGTCGGAGCCGATGAAGGCCCCTTTCCCGATGTGGGTCTGGAACTTGTGAACGCCGTCGTAGTTGCAGGTGATCGTGCCGGCCCCGATGTTCGCGCCGGCACCGACCGTGGCGTCACCGACATAGGAGAGGTGGCTCGCCTTCGCCCCCTCGCCCATGTGGGTCTTCTTCGTCTCGACGAAGTTGCCAATCCGGACGTTGGCGTCGAGGACTGTTCCCTCGCGAAGGCGCGCGAACGGGCCGACGTGGCACCGAGGCCCGATCCGGGTCCGCTCGGCCTGACTGTAAGCATGGATGATGGCGCCGTCGGCGACGTCGGTGTCCATCAGCCGCACCCCTTGCTCGAGGTGGCAGTCCGCGCCGATGCGGGTCGCACCCAGCAAGGCCACATCGGGCTCGAGGACGGTGTCGGCCCCCAGGGTGACCCCGTCGTGCAACGTGACGCGAGCGGGATCCACCATCGAAACGCCCGCTCGCATCCACCGCCGACGAAGGGCGGTTTGCATCCGTTGCTCGGCCATCGCCAGCTCGTCCCGATCGTTCACGCCGAGGAGATCCTCCGCCGCAGTGCCTTCGAGGACGATGGCCCGCGCCCCGCGTCCTGCGGCGTGGGCATGGGCGACGAGGTCGGTGAGGTAGTACTCGCCCTGGGCGTTGTTCCGACCGAGCCGGCCGAGCGTCTCGAACAGAAAACCGGAATCCACCGCGTAGATGCCGGCGTTCACCGCCTGGAGGGCCCGTTCGGCAGGTGTTGCGTCCTTGAATTCGACAATCCGCGTCAACGCGTCCCCATCGAAGACGAGGCGACCGTACTGCGCCGGCTCGGCCGGGCGCATACCCAGGAGCCGAACCGCCCCTTCGAGCGCCGCCAGGGGCGCGACGGCGTCGACTCCGAGGTTGGGGACGTCGCCCGAGAGGATGAACACGTCGCCTTCAAACCCCTCCAGCGCCGGGACCGCACAGGACACCGCGTGTGCCGTGCCGAGGGGTTCGGCCTGAACGGCGAACGTCAGCGGCGCGTCGGGAAAGGCGCCTCGAAGGTAGGCCTCGACCCGCTCCCGTTGGTGACCGAGGACGACGACCACCCGCTCCGCGCCGAGCTCGAGACCAAGGCGGACGGGGTAGTGAATCATCGGCCGCCCGGCGACCGGGTGCAGCACCTTGATCGTGTGGGACTTCATGCGGGTGCCGAGGCCCGCAGCCATGAGGACGACCGCGCGAGGGCGGCGTGCGGGCACCGTGGAGAGCGACATGGAGACTCCGGGGAGCGGGGGGCGACGTCGGAAGCGGGAGACGCATCGGTATTCCGTCGCTTGGGGCATGTCAATCGGGAGACGGCGAACGACCCGGGCGGGGCAAGATTTGCGAGCGCTATGGCAAAAACGTCATAGCCTGCCGCACGGCCGCCGACGCGTCCGCCGCCGACGTCTGCGCGCGCCACGGGTCGCACGGCCGCGCTGCTGCTGGCTCCGCGCTTGCGCATCTCCACCACCGGGGCGGCCGGGTGGCGTTTTGGGCGCAGGCCGCGGTCGCGGGGTGCGACGTCCCCCCAACGCCCCCCTGATCCCGAAGGCGCGCCCGGCCCGACGGCCGTCGGCATCCAAAGTCTCACAAGTCTTTGAATTTAATCGGCTTATTC
This sequence comes from Myxococcota bacterium, assembly GCA_023150895.1. Lineage (GTDB taxonomy): Bacteria > Myxococcota_A > Bradymonadia > UBA7976 > UBA1532 > CAINDO01. Next base: position 15,605 of record JAKLJY010000115.1, read on the forward strand.
CCAAGACAGGCGAACGGCACGAAAATCGCATGGTTCGTTTCTAGATTTTCTCCATCCTCAGAACGATACGGCTCGGCCGCTGGCCACGGACTCATGAAGGAGCGCTTCGCGATGGGAACCGAGTTCATCCGTGCCCTGGAACACCACCGCGCCCGGGCCCACTCCGGTCCGGCTCGACTTCACCCGACCCCCCGCCTCCTCATGTCGTGGATTCATCACGACAACATGCTCGAGGGCGAGATGTTCGCCCCGCAGGAGATTCAGCAGGCCCTCGCAGGCGCCGACGGCGAGCTCGACCGATACCTGCACCCGCTGATGGATCGCATCCGGCGCTACGCACAGACGATCAACACCGTGTGCGGGCTCGCCGCGGAGGGGCCGTCCGCGGTCAACCTCGACAACCTCAAGCTCATCAACCGCATGCTGAACCCCGATCCGGCCGATCGCGGCGGGCTCTACCGCCAGACGTCCCCGGTGCATCGCGACTACTATCAGCGCATCTGTCCGGCCGACAAAGTCACCTACCACCTGCGCAAGATCTTCGAGCAGATCGAGGCCGAAGGCGACTCGGCGTGTGATCCGGTTTCCTTCGCGGCGGAGATCCACCATCGACTGATGGGGATCTACCCCTTCCGGAAGCAGCCCGGGACGACCGCGCGACTGTTCACGAATCTGCTTCTGCTCTCGCACGGCTACCCGCCGGCGATCATCCCGAGCAACCTGCGCAGCGAGTACTACGAGGCGCTCTGCTGTCCGGAACCCGCCGATCTCGCGCGGATCTTCCGGGTGACCGTCCAGGGCTATCTGCGCGAGCAGACCCCCCGGACGAGCCAGCGGCCGGTGCTCGCCCAGGTCGGGCTGACCTGAGCCGACCCGTCGTCACGGGACCCAGAGTTCATCGAGGAACGTGCGGGCCGAATCAAGACATCGACCCGGCGCGAGCGCGACATCGACCCGGGTCTTGTCGAGCCCTTCGCCCTGCTCGCGGGTGACGCGGAAACGAGCGATGGGTCGCTCCCGCCGCGACTGGACGTAACGACCGTCGGACCCGGGCGCGACCTCGGTGTCGACGCCATAGAACGTCAACTCGACGGCCGGCGTGTCCGGGAGCGCGGCAAAAAGCGCCGCGATGCCGCCGACCGATACCTGCCGACCGAGCAAGAGCCAGCGCGCGCCCTGGCAGAGGACGGCCTCCCGCCGCTCAGCGGGGAGCGCCCGAAGCATGTGAATGCCGAGCGTCCCGTCGGCGTGGCGCTCCACCCGCTCGAACTGCTCCCGCCGCGCGGGCACGGTCAGGAACAAGCCGAGGTGCTTCTCGACGGCCGCCGCGTCGTCGGACGTCCAGGCGTCGGCCCCGCGCGCCGGAAACGCCAGAAACCCGATGGAGAGCGCCGCGAGGAGAGCGAGCCCGAGCCGTCGCCGGATGGACGGAGAACCGCGGCCCTTCCGCCGTGCGTCGGGCTCGGATACCGTGCCGTCGTGTCTTCGTTCCATCGGCATCCTGACTCTCGAACGCGCGCCGCCGGGTGCGTGGCGTTCATGCTGCTGGCATTGTGCCCGGCCCGCGGCGCCGCGGAAAGCACGGGCGAGGGCGCGGTGGCGGTTTTCGGCGGCCTGGGGCTGACCCGCGCGTCTCTCCGGTTTCGTGCCCCGACGGCCCGCATCGACACCCGCGTCGACGCGCTCCCGACCGTGGCAGTCGGGGTGACCGCCCGGCCGGAGCGCGCGATCGGACTCCACTTCGTGCTCGATGTGGGCACGGGTGCCGCGCTGGACGCCCCGGGCACGAACCGCACGCTCCGCTACACCGTCCACCGCCTCGACACCGGTGGCACCTACCGCTGGGCCCTGGATCCCGGTGGTGACGGACTCGACCTGCGCGCCGGCCTCGGCCTGACCGGGGTCATGCAGCAGGTTCAGGCGCAGACGCCCGCGCTCCTCGTCGACAGTCAGGTCGCAGGTCCGGCCGTCACCGTCGGGCTCGACAAGTACTTCCGGTCACGTCGGTTCTTGGCCGCCCTCACGGTGACCGGCGCAGTGCCGTTCTTCGTCCGCGAGTCGCCCCGGGATTCCGGTGATCCGGGTCGCTTTCTCGCATGGGGCCTCGTTGCGCGGGCCGCGTATGCGCCGTCGTCACGTTCGCTCGTCTCCCTCGATTTCGGCCGGTACGAACAGCACCTGACCTTTCGGGGCGAGGGCACGCGCGCGACCGGCGTCGATTCAGGGGCGGCCGTCGATCGGTTCGATGCAACGCGCCTCGCCTTTCACTGGCAGCTCTGACCCGAGCACTCGTTCACCGAAAACAGCACACGTCGAGCACCGTCGGGTCGTCACACGCGTCGGGGCCGGGCACCTCGACCTCGCAACCGATGTCCTGCGGCCTCGCATCTTCGGCCGAGGTCCAGGCGATCCAGGCCTCGAGTTTTCGGACGGCGCAGGCATCACGCGACTTCCAGCACGTCGTGACGTGGTTCGCGCCGGGCTCGACCGAATCAGGCAGAAGGTCCGCGACGAGGAGGCTCCCGCTGGCATCGTCCAGCTCGATTTTGGACTTGGTGCCCTGGTAGTTGTCCTCGAGCTGAACCGCATCCGGCTCGACGACGAGCCGGAGGTTGCCCTGGGGCGTGCTGTGGCAGAGCGTTCCCGCGCTGCAACCGAGTCTCTCGAAGATGGGTTGAATCTCGCGCTCGAAGTCGTCCTTCCGCGGCCGGACGACGAGCTCGGCGCGGGTGATCTCGCCGCACGACGGAAGTGCGGTGGCCAGAAGCAGCCACGCTCGCCTCACGCCACCTCGCGCGGTTGGACGTGGTTGAGCACCACGCCGAGCACACGCTCCCGACCGAGACGCGCCACGGCGCGATTCATCTCCGCGATCGAGGTCGACTCCGCGCGCATGACCATGAAGACGCCGTCGACCTTCTGCTTGATGACCAGGGCGTCGTCCTGCCCGAGGACCGGCGGTGCGTCCATGATCACGAGGTCGAACGCGTCGTAGAGTCGGTTCAGGAACACGTCGAACTGAGGCGAGTTCAACACCGTCATGCTCGACTCGTAGAGTCCGCCCGTGTGGAGCATGTACAGGTTGCGGCCTTCGAGCTTTCGCAGCGCCGCGTCGAGCGTTGCGCGCCCGCTCAGGACATGGAGAAGCCCGGGGTCGCCGTCGGGCACCCGCATGATGCGTCCGAGGTCCGGCTTGCGGAAATTGAGGTCGAGCAGCGCGATTTTGAGCCAGGGATTCTCGCTCATGACGACGGCCAGATTGAGCGCCGTCGTGGTTCGACCCTCGCCCGGCCGCGTGCTGGTGATGGCGATGGACCGATAGCGGAGCTGGTCGATGATGCCTTCGACTTTGATCTTCAGCAGCCGGAACTGGCTGACCGCCGCATGCCCGGGGGCTGCAAGCGCGAGCACGCCCGGTGCGAACGCGGCGGCGGACATCTCGGGCGTGATCTCGTCGGTGAACGGCACCTGCATGCCGGTCCGGGAGGACGGGTGCCGCCCGAAGAGCAGCGCTCGCCCCCCATCGACCTGTGTCACGGAGCCATCGATCACACCGTCGAACGCCGGTTCGGCCGAACGGGTCGGCGAGGTCGTCGCGATGGCGAAGTTGCCACCGCTCGGACGGCTCTGGCCCTGTCCGGCGACCGCGGCGTTGATGTCGAAGAGTTCGATGACCTCTTCCTGCTCGGCAACGAGCGCCTCCATGCTGTCGTAGACGAGATCGCGCTCCCCGTCGGAGACCTCGACCGTCTGTGCCTCGTCGGTCACCTCGCGGCCGTCCATCGTGAAGATGGTGGGTTTGGCGGGCGAGCCGCGGCGTTCGTCATTGGGCATGTCGGGCAACTCGGAAACGGAGACCGTCGTCACAGACTAAGCCTGCGCGGCCTCCCGGGCAACAGGCACCGGGCTCACACCCCGAGCGTTCCACGCGTCGAGCAGGGCCAGACGCGCCCCTTCAAGGTCCGCCGGGCTCTTGATCGGGACGAAGCGTGTCTCGAGGCCGTCCCGCGGGACCCGCAACCAGCGTGTCGATTCGAACGCCGTCAGCTCGCCGACGAGGCGCTCGAACTGAATGACCGGGCGACCCTCGACCTCTTTCCTGACGACGAACCACGTCAGGGGATGCTCGGCGGTCAGGGCGGCGGTGTCGAACCAGAGGGTGTTGGTATTGAAGACGGGGATGCGGGCCTGGTCGAACCCGACGGGAAACCGAAAGCCCTCGACGATCTGCAGCCGCCCATCGACGCGCGCCGGGGCGCCGCCGGCGTCCCCCGGCCACTTGTCGACGAGCTCGACACAGATCCGCGCGCCGGACCGCAGGTGGTGCCCGAGGAGCCCGGGATCGAGCGTCGCCACGACGTTGTCGACGTTGCTCATCAGCAGCGTTCGCCCGCCACCGGCCACGAACCGGTCGAGCAGGCCGCTCGCCCGCAGGGAAGGGCCGAGATCTCCATGCCCGGGGCCGTAGAAAGACGGCTCTCCGTCCGACTCGACGAAGACCTCACCGCGGTCGTCGAGGCGCGCCGTCCACTGCTGTTCGAAGGCCCAGATGAGTTCGCGCGGATACCCGAAGAAGTCGTGGGCGCGCAGGTGGGCCCAGGTGGCGTCGTGGGTGGCCCGGCTGTTCATCAGCAGGACGACGGGAGGCGAGGCCTTGCAGGCGTCGGCCGTCCTCAGGGCGTCGAGCAGCTTCAGCGCCAGGAACGAGCGTTCGCCGTCGACGGGCACGACGCCTTTCACCACGCCCCCGAAGCGCGTGGCCATCCCACCGTTCAAGACGACCAGGCCCGCCTCGCCGCGGGTCAGCGCACGGTGACCGACGGCGATGGCAGCCGGGTCGTGGCGGATGCCGGCGCCGTCGTCGATATCATCGGGCTCCGGGGGGGAAACCACCCCGGAGACTCGATTATGTGCGTCTCCGAGACGCCCCTCGAGCCACTCGTTTCGAAGCCACGCCAAGGTGGCGGCGCCAGGCGGTGTCGCGTCGAGCGCGGCTCGGAGACGTTCGTCGGCGGGCCAGCGGGTACTCATCCTTCCCCCTCCATCGGGTTCGGCGTCGGGGCAGTCGGTTCGTCCGGCGGCGTGATCGGGAAAGCGGGCGGCCCCTTGAAACCGACACCGACGAAAAAGACCTCGACGCTCTCCGTGCGGGTGCCCTTCGGCTTCGCACGTTTCAGCTCCGTGAACCGGGCCCGGAACGCGGCCGCAAGCGCCGGGATGTCTTCCCCCTCGAACGCCTTGCAGATGCAGGCCCCCCCGGGGCGAAGCATCCGGTCGGCGACGTCCAGCACGCGATGGCAAAGCGCCATCGACCGGACATGATCGGTGAACCGGTTGCCGATGGTCGACGGCGCCATGTCGGAGAGGACGACGTCGAATCGTTCCCCCTCCGGCAGCAGCGCCTCGACGGGCGTCTCGAACGCATCGGCCACGAGCGTGCGCACATGCGCCGGCATGGGCACGGTGACCGGTTTGAGGTCGAGGCCGACGACGCGCCCTTCCGGCCCGACGACTCGCCCGATGTACTGCAACCACGAACCGGGTGCGCAGCCGAGGTCGAGCACCCGTTGCCCGCGGCGCAGGACGCGGTGCCGGGCGTCGATCTCCTCGAGTTTGTAGATGCTGCGCGCCGCGAAGCCCTCTTTCTTGGCCTTGTGGAAGTAGTGGTCCTGCCGGTGGTCGCTGCGCTGTTTCACGGGGGCACCGTGCCGCAGGTCGCCCGTCGGCGCAAGCGCCAGCAGCCGGGCGCGGCGGCGAGCAATCCGCGCACGCAAGGCATCGCTCGGCGGGCCGATGCGCCGCAGGGCTTCGTCGAATCGGTCCCCCGGCGCGGCGTCGGCGGGCAACTGCGCCACGGCAACATCCGTCGTGCGCCCGTCGGGTCCCGTCAGGACGGCGACGTCGCCCTCGAATCGATCGAGCGTCAGCGTCAGCGTCAGCAGAACGGAGACGATGAGCGCGCTCACGGGTGACCCTCCACCGGGCTTTCGCCGCCGAGCAGGTGTGTCTGTCCGCCCGCCGCGAGCGCGAGCCCGGCGAGGGGCACGTCGATCAGGCGGGCCGCCGCGACCACCCGCTCCGCCGCATCGCGCTCCCGCTTCTGGACCGGGCCGGCGGGACGGACGGCCACGATGAACCAGGGGCCGTTGCCCGGGGCCGCCAGCAGCCGGGCAAGGACCGCGCCCGCCCGAGTCGACGTGCCGAGGCACTCCCCGAGCGCGAGGGTCACGGGTGGCTCGGCGCGGGACGCCCGAACAGCGAGGAGCGCGCGCTCTCCGACGGCGATCTGTGTCCGGAGTTCGGCCGCCACGCGTCGCCAGAACGGCTCCGGTGCCGCCGGCAGAGGTCCGGTCGGGCCGGCTTCCGGTTGGCCCTCGGGCTCGGCCGCGCGCGTGGCGGGCGGTTGACCCGCCTGACCTCGGCGCCCGAGTTCGAACGCCGCCGCGAGCCGACTGAGCTTGACCGGCCCGACCCCGTGGAGCCGGCCGAGGCCCTCGATCGGGGCGGCGGCGAGCCCGGCGAGGCCGCTCCCTTCCGCGAGAAGACGACCCGCCAACTGGAGTGCGTCCTCTCCGCTGCCTCGACCCGTCCCGAGGACGATCGCCAGGAGTTCTTCGTCGCGCAGGGCGTGGGGACCGAGAGCGAGCATGCGCTCGCGGGGGCGTTCCGCCGGTGCCAGATCTCGTAGCCGCATGGGTTCTCCGTTCGTCAGTGAACGGAGGGGGCCTTTTCAACCCCTATGCCGACGCCATCATGCAATGATATCGACTACTTACCGGTCCGCCAGCGGTGCGGTGCGGTCAGATTCGATACGCCGCGACGTATCGAAAGTGTCCACGGTGCTACGCGGAGGGCTCGGCGACGAAGTAGTCGGCGTTGGGCAGAAGCGACGTCTGTGCCCAGTAGCGGGCGGTCGTTTCGAGCGCGTACTGCCCCTCGAGCGAGGCCGGCGCCGCGATCAGCACGACATTCGCGACACCGAGCGCGTGGCAACGGTCGACGAACGCCCGTTCTTCGTCGTCGACGACCACGATTCGAGGCGGTCCTCGCCAAGGGCCCGCCCGGTCGAAGAGGACGAGCAGCTCGGCATCCCGTTCCGCTGCCGTCGGGCCATCAATGAACAGGATGTGCGGCAGGCTGCGCACGGTCGGCAGGTGCCCGGCCGCCCGCCAGGCCGAGATCTGGTCGGCGCCGACGATTTCGACGTGAAGGCCCCGCTCCTCGAGCCGACGGGCGAGACCCGGAATCCAGGCCGCAGTCTCGGTTCCGAGGAGCCAGGCTTGCCGCTGAGCGGTCATTCCGTCTCGCGCACCGAGAACACGCCCGCGCCACCGACCACGCTGTTCTCGGGGGAGACGCCACCGACGCGCTCGAATGTCGAGTAAACGCCATCGTTGCTGCAGTTCAGGTTGCCGTTCGCCGTCGCGGTGAAACGCGAGGCCGTCCCGCTCCCCGAGGAGGTGTAGCTGTACCAGAAGTAGTGGGGGTCATCGATCCCGAAGTTCAGTGCCTGCCAGGTGGCCTGGTCCCAGAGGTTGCGGCCATTGCTGAAGCTGTTCTGGGGCAGGCACTTCTCGCCACCGCCCTGACCACAGCAGAAGTTCGGCCCCGGCGTCGCACCGACCGCGTCGTTCCCCTGCCCGGGGAACTGCGGCGTGATGCGCTGCCCGAAGCGACCGGAGAAGTCGCGCTCGTAGTACGCGACGCTGCCGTCGAAGATCTTGCGGAGGTTCATCAAGGCCTCGCTGGTCTTCGACCGCCGCACGTACTTCGTGAACGCCGGGATCGCCATGGCGGCCAGGATGCCCAGGATGGCCACGACGATCATCAGCTCGATCAGCGTGAATCCGCGCTGTTTTCCGTTCCCTCGCATTGTTTCGCTCCTCGCCGCCCCCGTCTGCGGCCCGTGCTGCGTGTTCATGGGCAACGAGCACTGCAACGAGCGGGCCAAGGGTCCGCTGCTGCCTCACCGCCGCACCACTTTGAAGAGAACCCCATGGAATCCCGGGGGTTGTCGCCGCAAGCCGAGTACCGCGCGACCCCGAGCGTCCAACCGAAGCTAACACCTTTTGCGGGGGGTGACAATTCTCGTCACATGAAAAAATGACGGCATCACTGGAATTCTGCGCAAAAAAAAAGCCGACCCGAGGGCCGGCTTCTTTCACGTCACGCCGAAGCGTGGCGAGGATCTCACCACCAGAAGGTCATGCCGAGACCGGTGATGGGCGACACGATGTTCATCTCGGTGCCCTCGCTGGCGGCGCTGAAGACGCTGCCCTTGTCGCCGATCATCTTGATCGCGATGCCACCTTCGACGTGCAGCGAGACGTGCTCGTCGGCGAACCAGTAGACGCGCATCGGGATGTCGAGACCGAAGTTCATCGCGTCGTCGACCGCCGTGCCGGTCCCGAGGTTGAGGCGACCACCGACGGAGAACGCGGCCTTCTCGGCGCGGAGCGCCATGAAGTGCGCGCCGGCACCGAGGACGATCTTCTTGGAGGCGTCGCCATCCTTGGGGGAGAAGTAGTCGATGCCGAGGATGCCCTCGATCGCGAGGTTGCCGGTGCCGTAGTCGAAGGCGAGGCCCGCCGGGCCACCGATGGCCGAGGTGAAGCCGAGGCCCTTCTTGCCGTCCACGAGGTCGCCGGCCTGAGCCGCGCTGACGCCGAAAGCCGTGACCGCAGCCGCAACCACACCGAGATGCTTCAACATCATGAACTCCTGTTTGACGAGACCGCCCGACATGGGCGGCATCCTTGGTTTTGGGGCAATGCCCCGAGGTGAGAACCGGCCGGAGACCGACCTTGTCGGCACCAGACCCACACATGCACACACTGTAAGCTCGATATTTCAATGCCGCAAGTTGGGAAACGCACATTTTTCATTCGTGTGCGCTTTTTTTCCCGCGGCCGCCCCCATCGACGCGACGGAGTCTCGGCAAATTCATCGAAAAATCGGCAGGAAGGACAAAGAACCGTGCGACGCGCGGTAATCTACGCACCACCTCGCCCCTGGCAAGCCCCAAAATTCGACCGGATCGTCTTTCCCGCATGCCCAGTTCTGCCGCCTTCCCGAGTTCCTCCCCGAGCCGACCGACCCCTCCGCAGGGCGCCTGCGCGGCCACCATCGGCAACTTCGACGGTGTTCACGCCGGCCATCGCGCGCTCGTCGCTCGCGTCGTCGAGGCCGCCCGGCCCGCCGGCCTGGCGTCCTGCGCCGTGACGTTCCACCCCCACCCCTCCCGCGTCCTGGGTCGTGCGGTGCCCCCGCCGCTCCTCACGACCCGGCCCGACCGAATCCGGCTCCTGCGGGCCGCCGGTATCGACGTCGTCGAAGAGGTGCCCTTTTCTCCCGAGCTCGCGGCGTCATCGCCGGAGGCCTTCGTTCGCACGGTCCTCGTCGAACGACTGGCCGTGCGGCACGTGGTCGTGGGCGCCGACTTCGTCTTCGGCGCGGGTCGCGCCGGAACGGTCGAGGTGCTGGCCGGGCTCGGGAACCGGCTGGGGTTCACCGTCGAGGCGGTGCCCCCCGTGACGGTGGAGAACCTGGGGGTCGCCTCGAGCACCTCCATCCGGCGGTTCGTGCGCGAGGGCGACCTGGCCGCGGCCACCCGACTCCTGGGGCGGCCCTATCATCTGCATGGGACGGTGGTCGAAGGGGCGCGGCGCGGCCGGCAGCTCGGGTTCCCGACGGCGAACCTGCGGGGCGAGAACGAGCTCGTGCCCCCCGCGGGGGTGTATGCCGGCTACCTCGACTGGGGCGAAGGCCACGAGCCTGCGGCCATCAGCGTGGGCGACAATCCGACGTTCGGTGACACGGGCTTCACCGTCGAGGCGCACGTCATCCGGCCCCCGGACGCCCTCGGGACGCTCGACCTCTACGGTCGTGAGTGCCACCTCGCGTTCGTGGAGCGGCTACGAGGTCAGGAGCGCTACAGTGGCCCGGAGGCCCTGGTCCGCCTGACGGCGCAAATCGGTCGGGACGTCGAATCGACGCGGCGGGTGCTCTCTCGGGGCGCGCCGCCCGAGTCGATCCTGCACTTCGGGGTCGCGCCGACGTGAGCGTGCGGCCGGTGCGATACGGCCTCGTCGGGCACCCGGTCTCCCACAGCCTCTCGCCTCGGCTCTTCGAGTGGCTGCATGCCGACGACCAGGCGGGATGCACCTACGAACTGCTCGACGTCGGGCCGTCGCGCCTCGACGGGTTTCTCGCCACGGCCGGCCGTGACTTCCACGGACTGAACGTCACCGTGCCCCACAAGGTCGCCGTCGCGGCGATGTGCGCCGAGCGGACGCCTGCGGCGGCCCTGACCGGTGCGGTCAACGCGGTCCGGTTCCGTCCGACCGAGGACGGCGCCGGGCTCGCGCTCCACGGCGACAATACGGACGTCGGGGGGTTCGCGCTGGCACTCGGGCTCGCGCACCGCCCGCCGCGTGTCGCCGTCGTGCTCGGGGCCGGGGGCGCGGCCCGCGCGGTCGTCGTGGCACTGGCCGGCCTCGGGACGCAGGAGATTCGCGTCGTCAATCGCTCGCCCGCCCGCGCGGACGCGCTTTACCGAGCCCTCGCGCCCCATGCCCCGGGGCTCGTGCTCGCGTCGCCCGAGGACCTCGATGCGGCGTGCGCCGGTGCGGACCTCGTCGTTCAGGCGACGAGCGCGGGAATGACCCCGGGCTCGCGCCCCCCCCGCTTGCCCTGGGACCGGCTCGCGACGGACGCCATGGCGATGGATCTGGTCTACCGCCCGCGGTGGACGGAGTTCCTGGCGGCGGCCGACGCAGCGGGCAAAGAGACCATCGATGGGCTCGAGATGCTCGCCGGTCAGGCCGTCGGTGCGCTGGCGTTCTTTCGAGACGGCCCCCTGCCGGCCGACGCCGCCGTTCGGGCGCGGGCCCTCGCCGCCCGCCTGCGCGCCGGGGCGCATCCGCGGAGTGATTCGCCGTAGCCGACCCGCGTGGGCCGAGGTACGTACTCGGTCAAGTGCAGGGCGGCGAGCGTCGGGGCGACTTCTTTGACATGCGGTCGGGGTGAGGAGAACGGACGAGGGCAAGCCTCGAGGAGGGCGCGAGGACGCGAGCGTGCACTTGGGCGACGCCGTCCGACGCTTTGTTTTGGGGTATTGGCGAGGACGACTACGCGGCGAACAGCGCGTCCATGCCGCCGGTGGAGCGGTACGCGCAGCGCAGGGCGGACATTGCCCTCGCGCCGCCGCCAGTCCAGCGCATGCCGTTGCGCTTCATGCGCTGCTGCAGCACGTGGCTGTTGGCGCTCTCGACGACACCGCTGCCTATGGGCAGGCCCTTGCGCCGAGCCTCGGCGTACCAGAGCTGGTCGCTTCGTTCGTTGAAGTAGCGGTGTAGCGCGGAGAGCCGCTCCTGGGCCTCGGAGCCAGCCTTGCGTTGCATCGTCTCGCGAGCGAGGCCGCGCAGCAGGGCCGAGACGCGACCCGTCATTA
>JAKLJY010000116.1 GCA_023150895.1 Myxococcota bacterium
CGGCATCGAGAACGACGCCACCGCCGCCCGCGCCGAGCGCTTCGCCAACGGAATCGTCGCCCTGGCCCACGCCGCCAGAAACTACGACGCGACCTTCGCCGCCCTCGTCCACGGGACCGCCAGCGGCTTCCGGCGCTACGTCGACGACCTCGCCAACGGCCGCGAGGAGCGCGCCGCCGAAGCTGCCGCCCGCTTCGCGGCAGAGGTCGAACTCGCCCTCGTCCCCACCGGCGCCGCCGCGCGCCACCTCCGTAACGTCGCCAAAGCCCGCGCCGGCGGCGTCCTCACCTCAGTACGCCGGGCCGCTGCGCACGTCTCGCCACCGTCGCCCGTCGTCCCACGGCCCACTGTCGCGCGCGGGAGTTCATGGACGCTCGACGAACGCCTCAGCGTCGACCTCTCCGGGTTCGAGCGGGCTTCGGCCGCGGCCGGCGGCGGGGTCGCCGAGCCGATTGTCGTCTTGAATCGGGTCGATGGGTGGAGTAGGGGTGGGTATGGATCGAAGGGGGGAACCTTCCGGGATGCAGCCGGACGGCTGCGAAATGCAGACGGCACGTTTGCCTTCGATGGTGGGCCAAAGCCAAGAACGACAGGTGGCACGCACGGCAACGTCGCCGGGGATCAGCCAGCGACGCTGTACGAGCGATACGACGCGGACGGTAACTTCCTCAAGCACGGGATCTCGCAGGACCCGCGTCGTCGCTACACGCAGGCGGAGTTGGAAAGCGGCTACCTGATCGAGACGCAGACCGGGGTAGCGTCAAGACTTTTGTGTCCGGCCTGAAAGGCACGTGATTTCAACTAGTTCAGGAGGGAGCGCATTGCCTCGGTCCGCCGTTCCTCCAGGCGCTCCCGGTACTGGAGGTGGGTCAGCTTGTTCGAGTTGATGGCCGTGGTGGACCAGCCGAACTCCAGGCGCAGGGCGGTGAAGGCCAGGAGGGCCTTGAGGCCGTCGGCGCCCATGCTGTCCATGGCTTTGGAGCGGCGCTTGAACTCCTTGTTGACGCGCTCGATGGGGTTCGTGGTGCGCAGCGCCTCCCAGTGTTCGCGGGGAAAGTCGTAGTGGACCAGGAGGGCCTCGATGTCCCGCTCGAAGCAGGCGATGGCATCGTCCGCCGTGCCCTTCCATCGCTCCTTCATGGCCTTGAGGGCGGCCCTGGCGGCGTCGCCGCTCTCCGCGTACTGCACGGCGTCCCAGCCGACCTTGAACTCGGACTGGAAGCGCTTGGGTACCCGCGGGAAGACGTTGCGCGCCTTGTGCACCCAGCAGCGGGCCACCCGCGCCCGCGGGAAGGCCTCCGTGAAGGCCGTGCCGAGCCCCGGCAGGCCGTCCATGATGCCCAGCAGCACCGCCGAGGAGTCGAGCCCGCGCTCCTTCAGGTCGGCGAAGACCATCTCCCACGCCCCGCGGCTGTCCTTGTCGCCCTGGACCATCGACAGCACGCTCTTGTGTCCGAGCTCGTCCACCCCGATCACCACGAGCGTCGGCTCCAGCGCCACCGTGCCCCGGCGGACGTGGAAGTTGGTCCCATCGATGTAGAGGTACTGCCACCGGCGCCCCGCCAGCGGCCGCTCCAAGAACTTCTTCGCCGCCGGCACGATGGCCTTCAGCGCGTTGGAGACCTCCTGCGGCGAGACCTTGATGCCCAGCACCCGCCCGCTCACGTGGCTCAGCATCCGCGTCGACAGCCCCGCCAGGTGCAGCAGGGCCAAGTCCCGCTCCGTCGCCTCGTCGTACTGCCGGCTCGCCGGCACGACCTTGCTCTCGAACTTGCCCGCCCGGTCGCGCGGGACGCGCACCCGCACTGCGCCCAGCCCCTTGATGGCGTAGGTCCGCGTCGTGAAGCCGTTGCGCTTGTTCGTCCCCTTCGGCTGCTGCCCCAGGAACAGCTCCAACTCGGCGTTCATGACCTGCTCCAGGGTCGCCACCATCGACTCCCGTACGTGCTCGACGACCTCGCGCCACGCCTCCACGGGAGCGACCTCGAAGCGCTTCGCCAGCGCCACCACGTCGTGCACCTTCACGGCGATCTTCATGAGCGAGTCCTTCATCCTCATCGCGAAAAAGCCTTTGCTTTAGAGGCCTTAGGACTCGGACACAAGAAACTTTACGCTACCCGACCCGGAGCCCGAGTCCAGCCCCGACGAGGCCCACGACGGCCCGCTGGTGGCCGACACCGCCCCGATGGCGGCGACGCCCGTGTCCCAGGGCACGGACGCCCCGGTGGCCCCGACATCGGGCGGCCGTGACCCCCGCCTCCCCCCGGTGGGCAGCACCATCAGCCGCCGCTACAAGGATCGGGATCTCCAGGTCACGGTGGTGGAGAGCGGGTTCCTGTACGAGGGCCAGCACTACAAGAGCCTCAGCAAGCTCGCCGGGATCATCTCGGGGCAGGTCTGCAACGGCTTCGCCTTCTTCCGCCTGACCGGAACCGGCGCCGATGCGCCCAAGGCCGCCCAGGCCCGTCAGGCCACCAAACCCACCGGGGACAAGCTGGCGGACAAGATCACTAAGATCGACGCCCTGATCTTGAAGCTCCGGGCCGCCCTGGACGAGGGCACCGCCGCCCTGGCCGAGGCCGAGGCGAAGCGGGCGGAGATGGTGGGGACAGCGGAGAACTAGGCCGGGGCAGAAGGGTCGAGTCCCACGGCGACTCAGGACAGGCGAACCGCCCCGGTGCCCTCCTCGTACACGGCGTGATAGATCCGTGCAGAGGAGGTTGCCCGTGCCCCAACTGCTCCGCAGCGATTCGATACGATTGCTGGAGGCGTCTCGCCACTCGCTTGAGCTTGCTCTAGCCAGTCTCGCCTTTCGTTTGGGCGACGCCGACCGAGTTCCTGAGACGGTCAACGCACCGCACGTGGGACTGATCGGCGTGGCCGCAGAACTCGGCATGAGCGCCTGCATTGTCCAGGTCGAAGGCGAATCTGGGCTGCGGGCAACCGACACCCGCTACAAGACGGGTCGGCAGATCCTGGGCGACTTCCGCCAAATGGTCAGGAACGGCGTGCCAGCCTCTGCGTTCCTGGTTGCTGGAGTCCCGGCTCCAGGGGAGCACCGGCAAGCGCTCATTGCGGCAACGGACGGTTTCTCGACCCTCATGGCGGCAAGGGCAAGCGGCCTCCACGGGGGACACGGAGTCTGCCGGGATGTCTGCTTGGAGGTGGCGTCAGGAGTCTCCTCCTTTCTGAGGCTACTGGCTGCGTCCAGCAAGATTCGCCCCTACTTGCTTCGTATTCCCGAGCCGCCTTCGGCCCGAGTCAGCCGCCACGTTCTCGTTGAGGACCTCGCTCGACGTGCCCAAGACGGTACGGGCGGACAAGCTGCCGTTCTTGCCACTTACCTGCTCCTCCCCGAGGTTCCCGAGGCACCGCCCGAGTGGCTTGACGCATTCGAGCGATTGACCGTGACGCCGAGCAGAACGGACATCGACTTGCTGCTCCGGCACCTCGAACAAGCCGTGCCAGTCGGGCTGAGACGGGCCACGGGAGACGGTCAGGCAGTCCCCGTAGTGGTGGCCCGTGGAACTGCAGGTGCCATTCCCGTGGACCCGCATCGCCTTCGTGCGTGCCTTCGTGAACTAATCGACCAGTGGCACGCAGCCGCAGCGGTTGCCGCAGGCCGCATCGCAGACGGTCAGCTGGCCATCCCAGACCGGGGAATCGTCGTGGACGTCTTCCTGGCGAATTGCGAAGCACGTCTCGAACTCGACGAAGCATCACGTTCGCCTCACCGAATCTGGCCGCTGATCGTTGCCGCCGTCAGCGGCCCGGGGACGCCTCTGCCCTACTGGTTCTTGCTGCGAATGACGCAGGACCTTGGCCAACTTGGAGCGCTTGTTGCTGCGGCACTACCCCTGGCCACCCCGTCGGCTCAGGTCCGTCTTGAGCGGGTTGTTGCCGAGATTCACCAGCTCCGGGGCGGGGTTCCACTGCCCGAAGGCGGGCCGCTTTCCCGGGAGATTCGCAGCGGTCGAGTTGAATCCGAAAGGCGCAGGGGCGAGTTGGCAGCCAAGGCAATCGGGGAGCGTGCGCCCAGGAACGAGGAAGACCTGCAGTGCCTTCGAGAGGTGTCTGAGGGTACTCGACCGGTCGGCGACGCCTTGAACCTCATTCTCGACGGCGGGATGGGGTTCGACGAGAGCGGGCGCCGCTACTGGGGCAGGCTGATGGCTGAGGCATCATCGCAGCCCGACGATGTTGCGGGACTCGTGAAGATACTGAGGGACCCGGTTCTCGCTCCGGCCCACACTGCCGTGCGCAAAGCGCTGCGGCTCATTGACCAGCTGCGGTACGGGCCACAATTGGCGGGTCAGGAAGCCGAGTAGGCGCAACGTCAACCCGCCCCACATGACGGTCACGGTCCGGGCCGGTGTGCCTGCATCGTGCCTGGACGTTTCCATGTCGGCGACGTCGTGGTACGGTGTGGAAAATCTGGCACACCGTAACCCACCGAAATCACGAATGTTCCTGGTTCGGCAGGAAAATTGGCCCGTTGAGCGGGGCGTTCGACTCCCGGCGCCTCCACTTTTTCTCAATGATTTCAACTGGTTGCATCCCACGAAATCGACCGGGAAACGATATTCCGGATTTCGTTTCCCGGCAAAACGGCGCCCCAGGCCGCCCAATCCACCGGGAACGGGAAGCGGTTCACGGCCCGGCTGCCCCCCAATCTCCTGCCCCGGCAGGGCATTGACGCCTCCCGGCAGCCGCCCTACCCTCGGGTAAGGATTCTGCCCTGGAGGTAAGGAATGCCCACCGCCACCGTTACCAGCAAGGGTCAGATCACCCTCCCCAAAGAGATCCGGGACGCCCTGTCCGTTCACCCCGGTGACCGGGTGATGTTCTGGCGCAACCCCCAGGGGCAGGTGGTGGTCGAGGCCGAGACCCGCAGCCTCATGAGCTTGAAGGGCGTGCTCAAGGGGAAGCGCAAGGGGGTCACTGTATCGGAAATGAACGAGGCCATCGCCCAGGGGGCGGCGGACGCCAACTCGTGATCGGCCTGGATACGAATGTCGTCGTCCGGTTCGTGGTCGAGGATGATGACGAGCAGACCCTGAAGGCCACCAAGCTCATCGAGGATGCCGTGGAGGCGGGGGACGCCCTCTACGTGAGCGAAGTCGTCCTGTGCGAGGTCGTTTGGGTGCTGGGGCGGGTCTACCGCCTCACCAAGGAGGAGTTGGTGGACATCCTGAGAGCCCTCGTCCAGGCACGGGAGCTGGACATCGGGAGCCGGGAGGGGGTCCGCCGGGCCCTGGACGCCTTCATGGGCGGCAAGGGGGACTTTCCCGACTACCTGATCAGGGAGTTGGCCCTGGGGGCGGGATGCGACCGCATCGCCACGTTCGACAAAGCGCTGCTGGAACTGCCGGAGTTCTTCAGCCCGTAGGGGGTGTGGCGGGCAACTTGGCAACAAGCCGTCCGCCCAATCGCCCCGCTCATTCCGAGGCAGCCTTGCCACCTGCCAACAGGGTGAGGGCCGGGTCCCCCTGTGCCGACAGGCGTGAGACGGCGATCTCCCGAGCGTTCAGTGTAGCCATCCTGTCGCGCGCCAGGCTCATGGGTCCCCCCCGGACACGGCCGCGGCGATGCCGCCGGTCGTTCGGGGTCGGTCGTCCGTCTCGACGGACGTTGCTCGGGGTCGCGCCAGGCGGTGCCGTGGGCGCCACAGAGGCATCGAAGGCACCCCCGCGCACCCGCCTTGACGCCCGCGCGACGCGCCCGGCAGAGTCCGGGTCTCGCACGTCGTCGTGCGCGTCTGAACCCGACAGGAGGCCCCGATGGCGGTCGCGATGCACGGTTACAGCGTGGGTCCCTTGGGGATGGAGGTCGTCCACGGCCCGTCGGGCGCCCTCGTGCGGACGGAACCCCCCGTGGACAACGGCGGCGACGGGAGCCGCTTCTCGCCGACGGATCTGTGCGCGGCCTCGCTCGGCGTCTGCGCGAGCACGATCCTGCGCCTGACGGCGGCCCGGCTCGGGATCGAGCTGCGCGGCGTGGGCTTCACGCTGGAGAAGCACATGAACGCCAGCCCGCGGCGTCTCGGTCGGCTGGTGGTGACCTACACACTGGAGACGGACTGTCCGGAGGCGGACTTCGCGCGTCTCGAGGCGGCCGGGCGCGCGTGCCCGGTCCGGCTGTCCTTGGGCCCGGACGTCGTCGTCGAAGAGTCGTACGTCCGTGGGTTGGTGACGGCATCGACGGACTGACGGCCCCCGCCGCGTCGGTCGGTCACGGAAGCGGCGGCGTCTCCAGGGCCGCGTACGGATCGATGATCTCCGCCCGACCCGTTTCCGCCCACGTACGCAGGAAGTGCGTGATCTGCAGTCGCCCTTCGACCGTGATGCCGATGTCGTGATCCGCTGGCGCCACCGGCTCACCCTCGACCCGCACGCCGCGGTCGAACTGAAACAGACCCGCCGTCGTCGCGCCATCGCCGAGGTTGCCCACCACCGGCGCGTCACCGGTGACGGACGCGAGGCCGAAGTCCTGGAGGACGGGGGGCACGTGCGGGATGTGCAGGGCTCGCGCCAGCGCGCGCGTCGCGACGGTGGGGATGACGCGATCGCTCATGCCCAGGTTCACGAGGAGGTGTGGCGGTGCCGCCCCGGCGCCGGGCAGGCGGTCGGCGAGCACATGGGGCGCATAGTTGACCGGATCGCCGCGCTCCAGGAGCGTCTGCACCAGCGGAAACAGGCGGGCGCGATCGCTCGGTGTCGTCCCCGCGGGGGTCAGCGAGCGCACGAGCACGGCCGTCGCCTGCCCCGCGTCCATGATCGACGCGATGCGGCCGCCGGGCACGTTCAACAGACCCGCGGAGACATGGGGCGAGAGCGCGAGGAACTCCGGCCCCATGATGCCGCCGAGGCTGGCGGCGAAATAGGCGATGCGCGTCGGGTCGAGATCCGGCGTGCCGTCACCGTCGATCTCGGGCGCGCTGCGCAGCAATTGCAGCAACTGAAGCTTGTCGTAGGTCGACTCGCGCAGATGATCGCGCGCCACGAGGACGTCGATCGTCCGCGCGGCGAGGTCGACACCGAAAAAGTCCGTCGTGCGACAGATCTCGGCCATGCAGGCCGGATCGGCGATGGGATGCCGCCCATGCGCCGGCGCGTCGATGGACACGGTCACGACGTCGAGCGGGGTCGTGATCTCGGCGATGCGCCGGGAGATGTCGAGATCGGCCCCGAGCCCGGGCCCGAAGAGGACCAGCGCTCGGGAGGGCGCCGGCGTCAGCGGAAGCCAGGCGCGGACGACCAGCTCGTACGAGGAAACGGGGGTGACCCCCGCGATGATCCCATCGGCACCGCGGTAGTCCTGGGCGGTGAACGTCCCCTCGCACTCGCGGAACAACGGCATGTCGGTGCAGCTCGGCGGCGTCGACCAGGTGTAGGCCCGGCCTTCGATGTCGGCCGCGATGGCGACCGACTCGTCCACGATGCTCTGCGTGGTGAAGGCGGCGACCGCGACGGCCTCGTCCGACTCGAGCCCGGCCCAATCGAGGGCTTCCCGGAAGCGCTCGCCCATCTCCGCGAGGGGGGCGACGCCGGCCAACGCCTCCCGCAGCGCCGGGCTCGGCGAGACGCACCGGCCCTCCGGCGTCCGGAGCGCGTTCGTCACGACGACGGCGTGCCGTGAGGCCGGTCGCAACGGAACCCGGGGCCAGAGGATGAGCCCCGTCCCGTCCTCCGTCGGCACGGCGTCGAACGCGATGTCTCCCATCTCGTCCGACCCCGGACCGGGTCCCATCAGGCGGACCGCACCTTCGGGGGGCACCGCCACGGGGCCGGAGAACCGCAGGATGATGCCGGCGGACGTGCCCCAGCCGTCGAGGCGCTCGAGCGTGCGATACATCGCGCCGAAGCCCCCGGGAATGGAGTCGAGCCAGAAGGCGCGCTCCGGTCCGAGATCCGGCCGCAGCCCCGTGACCGTCGCCGGATCGGGCCGCGTGTAGTAGTCGTCCGGGAACGTCTCGAGCACACGCGCCGTCCGCGGATCCCACACGAAGGAGACCGGGCAGGCGGGCGGCGGAGCAGCGTCGATCTCCTGGAGGGCGGCGTCGGTGACGCTCCCGTCGGCGACAGGCGTCGCGTCGATCTCCAGGGGGGTCGCGTCGTCCACCGCCGCAGCGTCGATCGGGCCGGCGTCCGGCGTCTCCGCCTGCGTGCCGCTCGACGCCCCACCGTCGCATCCCGCGGCGGTCACGACACATGCCAACAGGACTCTTCGCATCTGCTCTCCAGGGTTCATGGGGGCCTTTGCCAGGATCGCGTGGCGTCCGCTCGCCGCCAGGGGCCTCACTCGTAGCTCACCGGCGGCTGGTCCGGATCGGCGGCATAGGCCGCCCAGAGCGCCTCCAGCGGGCGGCCGGTGCGGGCGAGCCAGAAGCCGTCGTCGTAGGCGCCCTGCCGCAGCGTCGCGTCGAGCGCTTGCATGAGCTCGGCGCCGTGTGCGGCGGTCAGCCACAGGAAGAAGCGGGCCGTCACGCCGTAACCGTCCGTGTATTCATGGCCGGGCTCGTATCGCTGCATCGTCCAGCACGCGCCGTTGTTTCTCGTGCCGTAGGCTCGGCGAGCGTAGTCGGCGAGACCCTCCGTCGCCCATCCGGGGGTGCCGGGCGCCGTGTAGGCCTGCACGACGTGAAACGCTTCATGGACGATGACGTCGATATCGTCCGGCGCGCCGGCCAGATAGTTCGACGAGACGCGGATGTGGTCCCCCTGTGCCTCGGCCACGCCGTCATAGTCCGGGTCGAACCGCAACGCGACCGCGCGGGGGGCGTCCGGATTGAAGTCGGCCACCATCCGCGGGTAGGCGTCGAAGAACGACTCGATGATGCGAGCGCGGGTGTCGGGGCGCGTGCGCTCCGGCGCGTCGTCCGTGACGGTCAGGCTGAAGTCACCCTCACGGTACTCGCGGGCCGCGCCTCGGGGACTGCCCGCCAGCGCCGGCAGGGGGGCGGCCACGACGATTTCCGACGGCGCTGAGGCGCCCGCCACGTTCTCGGCGACGACACGATAGCCGGCCGGCATGCCGGGCTCGAGACCGGCGACGGTGAAGCGCAGCTCATCGGCCGGCACGTAGCCGATCGCCGCAAAGTGCCCGCCGTCGTAGGCGCGCTCGATTCGGAAGACCACTTCGTCGGCGCTCGTGTCCGTCCACGAGAGCTCGAGCGCCCGCCGGGAGACGGCAACGGCCCGCAGCCCCGCGGGCGCGCTCGGCGCAGCGCGCGCCGGGACGTCGAAGACCGACGTGCCATACAGCTCGAGCTCGGCGAGCTGCGTCGTGCCGCCGCCGGCGTTCTCCATGCGGAAACGGAACCAGCGATGGAAGGCCGCGAACCCGGCGTCGAACTCGCGGCGCTCGAAGCGCGCGGCGAATCGCTGGCCGACCTGCACATCGAGCGGCTGCCAGGCCACGGCGTCGTTCGAGCCCTCGAGCACCCATCGGGCCGGATCGCGCTCGGGAAAGTCGTTGGCCGAGACCAAGGCATAGTGCGAGAGGCGATAAGGTCCGCCGACGTCGATGACGGCCCAGGGGGCGTTCATTCTCGCCAGGAACTTGGTCGTCGGGTCACCGTCGACCAGGCGGTCGACCCCCTCGCCCGGGGGTGACGCCACGCACGCACCCGTCGTGGCGGCGCCGCCCAGACGGGTGACCTCGGGGGCGACGAACCCCGTGCCGCCACCAGCGTCGCGCCCGGCGGCCCCGGCGCCCCCGGTCCCCGCGCCCCCGGTCCCCCCGGCGCCGACGTCCGCCGCGTCGGAAGTTCGACCGCCGTCTCCTGGCCCCGCCGTCGCGTCTTTTTCCGCCCCGGTCGCCGCATCCGCTTCCACCTCTGGTGATTGCCCGCCCTCGTCGGCGGGCGGCGCAGTGGCACACGCGGCGACGAGAAGGGGCGTGAGCCATGGGCGGGGGGCAGGCATGACCGCTGAGCGTAGGGGCCGCGCCCCCCAGATTCAATGGAGCGTCCCTCGCGCATGATCGGCACGGAAAGTGCTTCGCCGGTCTCTTCTCCCTGAGTCGCGCCGACCATCCCCCCCCCGCCGCCGGTCGACGACTCGACGACGGGCCAATGATTGAGAATGATTGAGATCGAGGAGGATGCGATGCATCGAGCCGGAACCCCGACGAGCCCGCGACCCCTCCGATGTCTCGTCTGGTTCACGCTGATCGGCCTCATGTGCGCCTGTGCGTCGGCGGAACCGATGGACGCCGAAGGCACGCTCGATCCCGGTGGGGACGCGATGCCGGACACCGACTGGGGAGACATGCCCGACCCCGGCTCCGGACCCCGCCCGCCCGCACGGCCGTCGGGGGGTGCCGAGGAGCCGTTCGCCGGTGAAGAGGACGCCTTCCACATCGACACACCCGGGGATGCCGGCGAGCCGGGCTCGCCGCAAGCGCCGGTGCCGCCGCCGGAGAACGTGAACGACGACCCGGAGGCCATGGACGACGACCCCGAGGCGCCGCCGCCCGAAGAGGGCAATTCCGGAGGGGGCGCCATTCCGCCACCGCCGGCCCCGCCCCCCCCGCCGGTCGTCTGCACCCCCATCATCGAGGGGCTCTCCACGGTCTTCGTCGACGGCGTCCCCCGCCTCTTCAACGTGCAGTTCCCGGCGGATCGCTCGCACATGGCGCTGCTGTTTCTCTGGCACGGGTTCCTCGAGATTCCCACCACGTTCGCCGGCGAGGTGGTCTACGACCCGCCCGCCGGCCGCTGGCGACCCTTCAACCCCAACGCGTTCCCGATGCCGCTCATGATCGTGACGCCGTTCGACCTGAAGATTCTGCCGCCCTTCGGTCTCGACTGGGACATCGTCGCGGGCGGCACCGACGTCCGGTACTTCGACGCGATGATGCAGTGCATCCACGAGCAGTTCTCCATCGAGGACACGCGCATCTACTCGTTCGGCTTCTCGGCCGGCGCGGTGTTCAGCAACCTGCTCGCCGCGATCCGGCCGCACTTCTTCGCCGCGACCATCAGTGAGTCGGGCGCATGGTTCAACGACCCCGGGCAGGTCCGCGAGGTCCTGATTCAGATCATCCAGTGGCAGTGGCCGGCCTTCAACCCGGCCGACGGCGGGAACATCCTGCTGACGCACGGCGGTCCGCGAGACTTCGCGACGATCATCAGCCTGGAGGCGGCCACGCAGAGCGCCCTGCCGTTCCTCTACAACGCCGGACGGACGGTCACGGAGTGCCAGCACGACTTCGGCCATACGCGCGCGCCGGACCTCACGGAGGCCATGTACTACGAGTGGATGTGGTCCCACTGGCGGGGCGGTCCGCCCCGGGGAGACCTGCCGCCGAGCTTCCCCGTCTGGCCGGATCGCATCATCGGCTCGACGTTCTGTACGTTCCATCCGGCGCCTTGAGGCGCCACCCCGGGCGAGACATCGCGGTCTCAGTCCGGGTCGAATCCGTCCCGCGTCGTCTCAGGGAGCGGGGGCGGGTCGGTCGGCCTTCTTCAGGCCCCGCGCGACCGCCGTGTAGCTCGCCGTCACCAGCGCGCGCAACTCGGCGGGGTCGACGTCCGTCCCCGGCTCGATCCGGACCCAGTGGTAGCGCGCCACGTAGGGTGCCGGCCCCCAGCCCGGGCGGGTGCAGAGCCGCCCGAACGTCTCCGGATCCGTCTTGAAAGAGCAGCCCCCGCTCTCGAGCCCGTAGACGCAGTACATCTTCGGGCCGACACAGAAACACAGATCGGCGCCCCACTTGACGTCCTCCCGGGTGCCGGGCAGCTCGGAGACGAGGGCGCGCAGGGTGGCGAGGTCGACGATCACGGGCTCCTCCTCGGGGCCGCGACCAGCGCGGCGATGTTCAGGGCGACCCCGGCGGCCTCGGCGAAGAAGAGACCCCACATCAACGGCGTCAGGCCGCCGGTGAGCGCCCCGGCAATCACGCGGGTGAGTCCGAGGCCGCCGAGTACGAGGATCGCCAGCGTCAGGCCCGCGCGCCGCCAGGCGGGTTCGCGCGCGCAGGCGTACAGAAAGGCCGCCGTACCGAGCTCGTATCCGCCGTACATGGCGCGGGCCTCGGTCAGGGCGGCGGCGTCGTTCAGCGTGAACCCCACCGCAGACAGCGCCGCGGCGGGGGTGGCCAGAAACCAGACGCCGAGTCCTCCGAACACGAGGGCGTCGACGAGGAGCACGGGGCGGGCGCGATCACGCATCGGGGTCAACATACCGGGTCAAGTTGCCGAACTTCGGGGCGAGTGTCACGGTTGCCCTGATCATGTCACCTGAACTCGAGACCTTCCGGAATTTCGGCATCGCCCTCTTCATCGGCGCGCTCGTGGGTGTCGAGCGGGAGAAGCGCAAGGAGCGCGAGGTCGGCGGCCTCGGCGGCCTGCGCACGTTCATTCTCGTCGCGCTGGCCGGCGGCATGGCGGCGTTTCTCGGCCGCGCGCTCGGCTCCGGCTGGATCTTCTTCGCGGGCCTCCTGGCGCTCGGCCTGTTGCTGGCGGCGGCCCACCACGCCGAGGTGACCATCGACCGCACGGCCGTTGGGGCCACGACGGAGGTCGCCGCGGTGGTCGTCTACCTGCTCGGCGGCGCCGCCATCCTCGGTCACGTGCAGGTCGCCGTCGCCTTGGCCATCGCCACCTCGGCCGTGCTGGCGTTGAAACAGACGCTGCACGACGCCGTCGGGCGCGTCGACCTCGACGACTTCATCGCCGGGCTGAAGCTGCTCTTCGCGAGCTTCATCGTGCTGCCTCTGCTCCCCAACGAGCCCGTCGATCCCCTCGGCGCGCTCAACCCGTACAAGCTCTGGCTTCTGGTGGTGCTCGTCTCGGGACTCTCCCTGGCCGGGTACGTCGCGGTGCGTTGGCTCGGCCAGAAGCGCGGCACGGCGGTCATGGGTCTGGCCGGCGGTCTCGTCTCGTCGACGGCCGTGACCCTGGCGTTCGCTCGCCGCAGTCGCGAAGAGCCCGGCGGGGAGCGAGCGTTGGCCATCGGCGTTCTCCTGGCCTGGACCATCATGTTCGGCCGCGTCGTGGCCGCCGTGGCGGTCGTGAGCCCGGCGGTCGTCCCCTCGCTGGCCCCTCCGATGGCATTGATGGGCGCCGTCGCCGGCCTGACCGCCCTGCTCGCCGCGCGGGGCAGTGAGCAGGAGAAGGGCTCGGACTCGCCCGAGGTCAAGGTCAAGAACCCGTTCAGCCTCATCTCGGCGGCCAAGTTCGGCGCCTTCTTCGCCGCCATCCTGATGATCGTGGCCCTCGCCCGGCGGTACCTGGACGACAGCGCCCTGCTCGTCGTCTCGGCCATCGCCGGCGCGACGGACGTCGATGCCATCGCATTGTCGCTCGCCCGCCTCGTCCCGGCCGAGATCACCCCGGAGCTGGCGGCCCGCGGCATCGTCTTTGCGTCGATCTCGAACACGGTCGTCAAGGCAGGCATCGTGGCCGTGCTCGGCTCGCGTGCGTACGCGCGCCGCATCGTCCTGTCGACACTCGCCCTCTGTGTCGGCGCCGGGGTGGCCGTCTTGGTCGGTCTCTAGGTTCCGTCTCCGGGTCCGCCATCCCGAAAAGCGACTGGAACGGGACTTGCTGCGGCGGGCGGTCATGCGGATTCCGAGACTCACGGGTCACATTCTCCTACCGTTGGTCGCGACCTTCGTTCCGGCCCTCGTCTCCGGTTGCGGCGAGGCGGCGACCCCGGCGGAGCCCGATGCCGGGCCCGCCGGAGGGAACGCCGGGGGTTCAGGCGGCACCGGCGGCGGCACCGGCGGCGCCGCGGGCGGTTCAGGCGGCGCCGGAGGCACGGGCGGCACACCCGACCCCGGCGGCATGGGTGGGCAGGGGGGTGAACCGACCCCACCACCGCTCGCAGACCCCACCCTCCCCGTCGCGCAGGACAGCCCGTGGCCGAAGTTTCGCCGCGACGCGCGCCAGACTGGCGCCGGCACGGTGCCCCCCGAGGACGCGGGCCTCCCGCCGTGGCGCTTCCGGACGGGCAAGGGCATCTTCAGCTCGCCGGTCGTCGGGGGCGACGAGACGATCTACATCGGCTCGGCGGACCGCACGTTCTACGCGCTGCGGGACGGCGAGGTGGTCTGGCGGTTCGACACGGGCGAGATCATCGACTCGGCCGCCGTGCTCGACGATCGGGGGCGGGTCTACTTCGGCAGCGGTGACGGGCACGTCTACGCGCTCGATGCGACGACGGGCGAACAGAAATGGTCCTTCGAGGCCGATCCGCCCGAGACGCAGAATGCCCTCATCCGCTGGTTCGAGGGTAACGTCGGCATCGGCCCGGACGGCACGCTTTACGCCGGCAACGACAACTTCCACCTCTACGCCCTCGACCGGGACACGGGCGCCGCGCGTTGGCGGGCGGTCATGCCCGACCAGACGTGGTCGTTGGCCGCCGTGGACGTCGAGCGCTCGCGCCTCTACGTCGGCAACGTCAACGTGCTCGGCGCGCGGGGCAACGTCTTCGCCCTGGACCTGGAAACGGGCGAGCAGCTCTGGCGCTTCGGCCGGGACGGCAGCGTGGCGGCGAGCCCGGCGCTGGCCGGCGACACGACCTTCGTCGGGGCCTACGACGGCTTCCTGCGGGCCCTTGCCGTCGACGACGGCGCGCCTCGCTGGGAGGTCGGCCTGCGGGATCACCTTTATGCGAGCCCCGCGCTGACGGCGGACGGCGGGCTCATCCAGGCGGGCGCGGATGGGAGCGTCTACGCGCTGAACGCCGCCGACGGGACCGTGCGCTGGGTCTTCGACTGGGGGGCCCCCTTGCGCAGCTCGCCGGCGCTCGATCCCGAGGGGCGTGTGTACCTGGGCACCGGCGATGGGCACCTGCTCGTCCTGCATGCCGACGGCACGCTGGACTGGGCGCTGCGTCTCGTGACGGAGCCCCGCGACGATCTGAACGCCTCGCCGGCCCTCGGCCACCGGGGGGTCTACCTCGCGGGCGAGAGCGGCGAGATCTTCGGCGTGCCGTATCACTACTGCCGCCGGACCCCGACACCCGACGGCTGCCGTCTCGGCGAGGGCGCCGACGAGCCGCTCCCGGCGGACGCGGCCCTGCTCGTGCCCACCGGCCCCTTCGGCGAGCTCGGCCCCCCGGTGGGTCCCGCCCTGGAGCCGTTGGCCGTCAACGCGCCCCTCGTGCGCTCCCTGTTGCTGCGACGGGCCGGCGACACGCCGCTGGCGATGCTCGACGGCGCCTCGCTGCGGGTCGAGACGACGCCGCCCGTCCCGCTCGAGGCCGAGGTCTCGTCCAACGGCCAGTTCATCGTGCTCACCCCGGCCGAACGCTGGCTCGCCGGTCCCGACGGCGCGTCGTTCGAGGTCTCGATCGAGGTGGACGTCCGCGAGGGTCTGGAGCGGACCGGTCTCGTCTTCCGGGGGGGCGAGGTCTCGACCCACGTCAGCCACAGCGAGGTCGTCTCCCTCGCCCCGCCGCCCCCCGGCGCCGCCCCACCCGGCCCCGGCGACGTCTACAGCATGACGCGGCTCGCGGCGCCCCTGCCGACGCTGCTGCCGAGCTACAACCAGATCGGCTTCGACTCGCTGCACTACCTGATCGGGGTGGTCGAACCCGGCGTGGCCTGGGTCATCGAGGCAATGCCCGATGGCGCCGGGGGCGTCGTGCCCAACCCGGGCGCGCGCGGCCGGTTCCCGTTCGGGCTCGCCGGAGACACCGGTGCGCTGACGATGTCGGCGGCGCAGGGCGTCGGCATCGACGTGCTGAACACCAACATCGCCTTCGAGCAGTTCCGGGTCTCCGGGCGACCCGCCGCCGTGGAGGGGCCCTCCGTCTTCTCCGTCATCGCGCGCACGCGCTGCGGGGCCATCCCGGTATACGGTGTTTTCATCCGCCGGTTGGGGCTCTGTCACCCGACCACGGACCTGCTCCTGGCGAGCGGCGCGGTCAACGTCGGCCGGGCACCGGAGCCGCCCGGGCCTGCGCTCGAGGGCGTGACGGTCACGTTCGAGTCCTCGGACGCCGGCCACGTCGCCCGCCTGAACCCGCCCCTGCCCGCGGAGGTCGCCGGTGCCCACGCCTTCGGGTTGCTCGGCGTCGACGCCGACACGGGCGCCCCCCTGCCGTGGCCCTACGGTCAGGGCACGCGCCTCGAGACGGACGCGAACGGCGCACTTTCGGCCGTCGCGCTGGATCTGCCCGCCGACGCCCCCCGCCCGGGGGCGCTGCGCCTGCATCTCATGATCGATGTCACGCGCGTGGCCACCGGGCCATGAGCGCGCGTGACCTGCGCCGGAAAACGGAGGATGCTGCCCCCATGCGTTCGCCCGAAATCATCAGAGCCGGTCTGAAGCCGAGTCGCGCCCAACGGGGCGTGACCACCATGGAGTACGTCGTCATCGCCGCCGTGCTGGTCCTGGGTCTCGTCGCCGGCATCTCCCTCTTCGGGGGCCAGGTCGAGTCGAGCCTGGACACCGAGGGGCAGGCGGTCAACGAGGTCGCCCGCGGGGCCATCGCCCCGGTGCGGGACCGCTACGGCGACTCGGCCGGTCCGGTCGGTCAGTCCGGCGCGGCCGCCCCGGCCGCCGCCGTCGCGCAGGGTGGCCTCGCTGCGAGCGGGGACGGCGCATCCCCCGAAGACCGCGTCCTCTCGGGCCCCGGTGGTCGCCGCAATGGCGGCGGAGGCGCGGGCAATGGCGCGGCGGGCGGCGGCAGCGCGGGCGCCGGCGGGGGCGACGCCCCGGCGATCAAGACGGGCCTCGGCGACGACGTCGACCGCGCGCTCGGCGGCTCGCAGCGCCTCTCCGAGGGCATGAAGGCCCTCAAGGACAAGGGCTGGAAGTTCGAGTTCGGCAAGGACGGTGCCGGCTCGTGGTGTGACAAGGACGCCAAGAAGATCGTCATCGACGGCAGTGAGAAGGGCAACCTGCGCGAGATTCTCACGACCCTCGCCCACGAACTCGGGCACGCGCAGTACAAGCAGGACCCCTACGTCGACATCGGCGATCTGACCCGCCAGCAGTACGTCGATGCGAACACCATGCGTTTGCTCAAGGACGAGGGCGAGGCCGTCCTGACCAACATCGAAATCCAGCGGCAGCTCAACGCCAGCAAGGGCGCCAAGATCGACGTCGCCGGCGCCAACGCCCGCGCGTACGGCAAGATCTACGACGCCTACCTCGAGCACGGGGACCGTGACCGCGCACGGCGCGAGATTGCCGAGCACTTCCGCGACAACGAGCACCCGAGCACCGATCCGAGCAAGACCTACGGCGAGTACTACGGCAAGACGTTCGCAGACTACTTCGACTCGGTCTCCAAGGCCGAGAAGCGCTCCAAGTAGGCGAGACCGGAGGTGAGAGAGTGAAGACCATGCACACGTCGCCCATCGAACGTCTCGCCCGGCCCCTCGCCGTCGGCCTCCTCGGGGCCCTGTTCGTGCTGACCGGACCCTCGTGCGCCGTAGGAGGCGAGAAAGTGGCGGCCCAGACCCAGACCGTGCTCACCGTCCTGAAGTCGCTCGAGGCCCAGCCGAAGCTCGACGAGGCCACGCTCGGCGCGACCCTCGACACCGCCCTGACGCGGGACGAGGCGCAGTCCGACGCCAGCTTCGCGATCCTCACCGGCAAGCCGCGCCCCGGCGGTCGCGCGCCCGCCGAGATCTCGACGGTCGAACTGCGCGTGCCCGGCGCCGGCTCCACGGCCAAGGGTCCGTTCGTCTACCTGACCCTCGACGCCGCCCGGTCGCCCACCATGACGCAGGTCGTCGAGGCCTTCGGACGCGCGACCAAGGTCGACGTGCCCCGCCCCAACCCGGAGAAGGCGATGGTGCTCGTCTACCAGACGCCGCGCGGTCAATTGCGCTTCGGCATCGGCGTCGGCCCCGAGCAGAAGGTCGTCTCCGCCACGATCGACCGCACGGAGTAAAGGGCGCACGACGCCCGAAGCGGAGACGGGCCATGCCCCGCCGGCCTCCGCCTCAGCGGTAGTCCCAGCAGGCGTCCGAGGACATGACGAGGTGGCGCACCGTGTCGCCGTCGTGCCCGCCGCACTGCCCGCTGAACTCGCCGCCGATGTGCCACCACGTCGCGTCGCAGCCCTGCATGGGGAAACTGTCGACGGAGACCCAGCCCGTGCCGTCGAGACTGCACAGGCCCTCGGGGTTCTGGCCGTCGTGCATGCAGCCGCTGTGGAGCACGCGGTTGGCTTCGGCGGTGTCCAGGTCCTGGAAGCGGCTGTCCGCGCTCCAGACCCAGGACGTCACGGCACACTCGACGGGCTGCCAGAGCGGATTGCCCTCGCAGCCCGTCTCGAAGTTGCTGCCGGCCCCGGCGCAGTTGGGATCGACGGGGTAATCGATGGCGCCGTCCATGTCGTTGTCGAGGCCGTCCGAGCAAGCCGGCGGCTCCGCGGGGTCGTCGCCCTCGACGTCGTCCATCGGTCGGGTGCAGCCGAGGTCGTCGAGATCCACCCGACCGTCGGCGTCGTTGTCCTCACCGTCGTTGCACTGCCGGACGAGCGACTCGACCTCGAAGAGCATGTTCGGCTGGATGTTGGGGTCCTGGGGGGCCCAGTTGAAGCCGAACTCGGCGAAAACGAAGTAGTCCCCCGGCTCGAGCCGCGGGAGGTCGATGCGGGGGTTGCGCAGGTTCTCCGTGGCGCAGGCGAGCTCGCTGCGGGCGTCGTCGCAGGCCGTGCGCAGGTAGGTCGTGCCGAAGCCGGTCTCGCCCAGATTGGGACCGAGCCGCAGGCCCGCGCGGACACGGGACGGGCGGTCGAGGTGGAGCACGAAAACGGCCTCCTGCCCCTGCCCGTCGCCGCAGGAGCCCTGCGTCAGGCCCGGCGCCGCGAAATCGAACGCCACCGGGAATACCCCGCCGTCCGGACCGACCTCGACGAGCGGATACGGCGCCAGACAGAGGGGCCCCTCGCGCTCGCCACCGGCCGCCGGGCAGTCGTCGTCCGCCGGGAAGTCCGTCACGCCGTCGCCGTCGTTGTCGAGGCCGTCCGCGCAGGCCGGTACCACGACGGGATCCGCCTCGTTCTGGTCCTCGGGCGAGGCGCAGCCCGGATCGGCGAGATCCACCCGGCCGTCGCCGTCGTTGTCCTCGGCATCGCGGCACGCGGCCGCACCGGTGGTGTCCACGGTCAGCCGAAACGGCCCGCCCCCGTCGCGGGACCCGGTGTCGACGATGACGAAGTACCGTCCGGGCACGACGTTTTCGAGGGTCACCCGCGTCCCCGGAGCCTCCGGCGAGCCGCGGTTGCAGACCAGATCCGCCGGCTCGTCGCAGTCGAGGCGCGCGTAGAGCACCGTGGGTGCGCGGGTCTCGGGGTGGTCCGTGCGGAAGACCAGGCGGTCGAGGGGCCGTTCGACGTCGTAGAAGAACACGACCTCGCCGCCGGCCGCACCGCCGCAGCTCGCCGCGAGAGTGGCCGGCGCCTGCGCAGTGTCGCCGTCGTAGGCGGAGTTTGCGGCGAGCCAAGCGCCGAGGTCGATGGGGACGTGCTCGGCGCAGCGTTCACCGACGAGCGCGTCCGGCGCTGAGACCGCCGCGTCGGTGCCGGGCAGATCGGCATCGGGCGCCGTTCCGCCGGTGCTGCCTGCGCCGCCAGAACCACCGGCCCCGCCCGGGCCGCCAGAACCGCCGGCCCCTCCGGCGCCGCCCGAGGGCGTCGTGGCGTCCGGGGCATCACCGGCCCCACCGGCGCCGCCCGGCGCCATCGCGCCGCCGAGCCCCCGGAGATCGCCCAGTGAGACGTCGGCGTCGCGTCGGGGCTCGGCCTGTCCCCCAGTCCCGCCGTCTGCGCTCGTCGCCCCGCCGTCACCGCCGACGCAACCGAATGCGAGCACACACGCGCTCGCGCAAGCCGCGAGCCTCGAACCAGGCCGTTCCGTCATGCGCACCGTCATGCGTCCTCCCCGTCGTACGCCGCACTGCGGGCGCTCGAGGAGCGTTACGTGCAACACCGCGCCGAATCAAGCCTCGCGCGGGCGCTTCGTCGGTGCCTTCTGTTTCGGCGCGACGGTCGCGTCGGGGAAGCCGTCCGGGTAGTTGATCTCTGCGTCGGACGGCCGGACGTAACACGGCTCGAGGGCGGCGAAGTCTCCACGCGTCGCGGTCGCGAGGCCGCCGACCAGGCGCGACGCGCGAAGACGATGGGCCTCCGGGTCGTCCGGAAGCGTTGCCCCGGGCAGCGCCGCGCGCAGGCGCTCGGCGTAGAGTTCCGCCCCGGGGCCGAGCAGCAGCGCATCGCCCGCGCCCGCCTCGAGGAGCAGGCCCGCCAGGCGTTCGGGGGTGACCGACACGGGTTCATCCACCCCGTACCCGTGGGCGAAGACCTCGCCCCGGCGGGCATCGGCCAGGTACAGCACGGGCGAACCCGGGTGCGCCGCCCGAAACGCCTCGAGCGACATCACGCCGTGCAGCGGGCGACCGGTCGCCAATGCCAGGCCCTTGAGCGTCGCCAGGGAGATGCGCAGTCCGGTGAAGCTGCCCGGACCGAGGCCCACGACGAACGCGTCGAGCTCGGCGGGCTTCAGACCGGCCTCGGCGAGGACCTCGGCAATGGTCTCGAGCACCGTCGAGCCGTGACCGCGCGGGCGCAGCGCCTGCCGCTCGGCGAGGACCTGCGGCCCCGCGCCCGTGTCGCCGCCCACCCGCACGAGGGCGACCGTCTCGACGAGCGTCGCGGTGTCACAACACAGGTACACGCCGGCCACCATCGTCAGAACGCGAAGCCTCTCAGGAACCGGCCGACGTCCTGCGTGAGGACGAAGAGGATGAGGAAGAAGATGACCCCGAACCCGACGGCCTGGATGCGCCGCTGCACCACCGCGGGGACGCGCCGCCGGATGATCATCTCGATGCCGGCGACCATGATGTGTCCGCCGTCGAGCCCGGGCATCGGCACGAGGTTGAAGATGGCCAGCCCCAGGCTGATGACCACCATGAGCTGCAGAAACTGCACGAGCCCCGCTTCGGCTTGTTTGCCCGCCAGATAGGCGATGGTCAACGGCCCGCTGAGCTGCTTGGGGCTGACGTCCCCGGAGAACAGGCCAATGACGCTGAAGACCGTTTCGCGCAACTTGTCCGCGACGTCGGACCCCGTGCGCTGCCAGGCGAACGCCAGGCGGTCTTCGTTGGGCACGGGCTCGGCCTCGACGAAGGTGTCGGGGCGGGTCGCGAGCAGCAGACCGGAATCTATCTGTTTCGTCTCGCCGAAGTTCTTGTCGTGCCAGGAGACCAGCGCCGGTTCGAGCATGAAGGCCACCTCGCGCCCGTCGCGCCGAACGGTGACGCGCTTCGGGTTCTCGGGTTTGTCCCCGAGACGCATGCCGATGAAGTCCGCCAGCGAGTGCGGCGTGCCATCGATGTCCACGATGCAGTCGCCCGCGCGCAGGCCGTCGGGGGTACCGGGGGCTTGCGCGACGGCCCGGGCGGCCGCGCCCTTCGGGTCCACCCACGAGATGCAGTTGCTGGCGTGCGCCAGTCCGAGGGCCTCCTCCGAGGCGTGCACCGACGCCGGGTTCAGGCCCGCCGGCACCGTGAGCGTCAGCGTCTGCCGTTCCATCTTCCACACGAGGGTGCGCAGGCCCTCCTGCGTCAACGAACGCATCGTGCGCCACGTGGGCACGCCGGGGGGCGCCTCCGGGGGCAACGTCGCCAGAACGGCCGGGTTCTCGGAGACCCGTTTCGGCAAGACGGGCGGGCGCCACGGCCAGTGCTCACCCCACGCGGCCGGCCCGCGCTGCAGGGACTCGAAGGCCGACATCGGCGGCGCGCTCGGCGTCATGCGCTCGACCTCGAGCGTGACCGTCGTCCCCGCCGGCCGGGCGGCGAGCGCCTGTACGAAATCGAGATACCGGGGCACGACCACGCCGTCGGCCGAGAGCACGCGGTCGAGCGTCATCAGCCCCGCATTCGCGGCGGGCGTCTCGGGCCGCAGGACCGCCACGTCGGCGGCCAGAAACGACACGACGAAGCCCATCTTGTAGCTCTCGGTCCCGAACCGGAGCATGGAGTGCGTTTCGGACCAGGTGCGCGGGGAGACCGCCACCTCGACGCGCTGGCGGTCGGGCCCGCGCTCGACCACGATGTTCAGCGGCCCCCGGGCGGGGTCGTACGCATCGAGGTGTTTCTGCGTCTGCCAGAACCCGTAGATGCGCTCACCGTCGATGGAAACGATGCGGTCGCCCGTTTCGAGCTTGCCCGGAGCCCCGGCCGGCATGCCGCGGTCGACGGCGCCCACCACGCTCGGTGCGACCTGGTCCCACGGATCGGCGAGGGAGTAGAGCGGGATGAGGATGACGAACGGCAGCAGCACGTTCATCGCCGGGCCCGCCAGGTAGACCAACATGCGGGTGATGGGGGGTTTGTCGAGCAGGCTGCGCCCCACGTCCGCCGGATCGACGGGGCCGTCGCCCTCCGCGGGATCCTGACCGGCCATCTGCACGTACCCGCCGAAGGGGAATTGTGCAATGCGGTACTCCGTCTCGCCCCGCCGCCACTTGATCAGCGCCTTGCCGAAGCCGATCGAGAAGAGGTGCACTCGCACATTGCTCAGCTTGGCCACCAGAAAATGGCCGAGCTCGTGCGCCGTGATGAGCACGCCGAGCAAAACGAGGGCGGAGAGGACGAAGATCAACGGACCACGGGCTCCAGGGCGACGAAGTGTTTCATGTAGAACCAGGCGAACGGGCCGACGAAGAGCAACGCGTCGATGCGGTCGAGCACGCCGCCGTGCCCGGGGATGAGCGTCCCCGAGTCCTTGACGCCGTAGGCGCGCTTGACCATCGACTCGAAGAGGTCACCGAGCATGCCGGCGACGGCGCCGCCGGCGCCCAGCACAACCACGTCGACCATGGACAAGATGCCCAGACCCGGAAACCAGGTGCGCGCGATGTACGCGGCCAGGATGCCGACGACCACGCCCCCCACCGCGCCTTCGATGGTCTTCTTCGGGCTGATCTTCTCGTAGAGCTTGTGCCGACCCAGGAAGCGGCCGGCGAAATAAGCGCCGGTGTCCGCCCCGAAGGTGATGGCCATGACCATCAGGATTTTGAAGCCGCCGTCGGGCGTCGTGCCGCGCAACAGGAAGATCAACGGGAACGTGAGACCGATGTAGAGGAAACCGAGCGCATCCGCCGACAGCCGCCGCACGCTCGTCTCGATCGGATCGGGCCGGAACAGGCGCCCGAGTGCGAGCACGGCAAACCCGGCCGTGAGGGCCGTGGCGTGATCCCAGGCGGGCGCGAGCCACATCTGCAGGGCCGGCTGGAGCGCGGCCGGCGCCAACGCGAGCATCAGCAGGGCGTAGTCGACGCGGTCCCCCTCGGGGTGGGTCATCACCTGCCACTCGCGGGCGGCGACGACCATCGCGAACACGACGACGGCCAGCAGGCCGACGGGGGGGGTGTAGATCAGAATGCCGATGATGCCGGAGGCCATCACCAGCCCGGAGAAGATGCGGGTCAGCACGGGCGGGCGGTCTCTTTCGGGGCAGCACGGTCGGCGCGGGGCGTCCCGGCGGCGACCTGAGCCGACGTCAGGCCGAAGCGGCGCTCGCGGGCGCCGTACTGCGCCAGCGCGCGCGCCAGCTCGGCGCGGTCGAAGTCCGGCCAGCGGACCGGGCTGAAATGCAGCTCGGCGTACGCGAGCTGCCAGAGCAGAAAATTGCTGACGCGCTCCTCTCCGCTCGTGCGGATGAGGAGGTCCGGATCGGGGAGATCCGTGGTGTACAGGCCGGCCGCGACGGTGTCGGCGTCCACCGCGTCGGCCCGGAGCTCGCCCCGTTCGACGCGGCGGGCGATGTGCCGGGCGGCCCGCACGAGTTCCTCGCGGCCGCCGTAGCTCAGCGCCAGCGTGAGGACCATGCCGGTGTTCGCCGCGCTGCGGTCCATCAGCTCGCGCAGCGGCCCGCGCACGAAGAGCGGCAGCCGGTCGATCTCGCCGATGGCGGACAGGCGAATGTTGTTGTCGAGGATCTGAGCGCGCTCCTTCTGCACGTACTCGAGCAGAAGTTGCATCAGCGCGCCGACCTCTTCGGGCGGTCGCGCCCAGTTCTGCTCGCTGAAGGCGTAGAGCGTCAGGTACCCGATGCCCAATTCGCGGCAGGCCGTCGTGATGCGATCGACGGCGTCCGCCCCGGCGCGGTGGCCGGCGACACGGGGCAGACCGCGCTCCTCGGCCCAGCGGCCGTTGCCGTCCATGATGATGGCGAGGTGGCGGGGCAGGCGATCGGCGAGCGTTTGCGTGGGCGTCGGGGGGGCGGTCAAGGCTGGCTCTGGGTACGAACGATGAAGAGGAGCTTGCCGATCGCGTCGATGCGGTCGCGCAGGGGCTCGTTGCCGGGCTCGAGGCGGAGGGCCTGTTCGAGCCAGCCCCGGGCCCCCTCGAGATCGCCGAAACTGCGGCACTCGATGGCCTGGAGCACGAAGTTGCGCGCCTCGGGCGTCGCGACGAGGTCGAGTTCTTTCTCTTCGCGGCGCCGAGTCGCCTCCGGCTCGAACCGGACGGCCCCGCGGCGACGCAGCCCCACATTGTAGGCGTGGCGGTGCGCGGCGTTGGACAGCACCTTGTAGGCCTCGGAGACACGCTTGTAGATGGTGTTGATCTTCTCGAAAGCGTGCGGGACCGAGTCCTTCAGGCGGGCGTGGCGGTCGGGATGGTAGACGAGCGAGCGCTGGTGGAACGCCGACTGGATCGTTCCCCGTTCGGCCTCGATGGGAATCTCGAGCAGCTCGTAGTAGCTCAGGGTGTCGAGCTTCTCGAAGAGCTCGTCGACCTGCCGCGCAAGGGCGGGCGGGAGCGCCTTGAGCTTCTCGACGGGCTCGCGGGAGACCAAGGCCTGCTCGACCCGGTCGAGGAGCATGTCCGGCGTGGTGGGCAGGGGGACGAACTCGTCGGCCCCGAAGGCCGCGCAGTCGCCCGCACCAACGGTGGGATTCGAGTAACGAGGGCTCATCAGCACGATGGCGAGCCCCGCGCCGCTCTTTCCCTTGCGCAGCAAGTCGCAGAGCACGGTGCCCTGGAGGCCGGGCATCTCGCGCCCGAGGATGACGACGTCCGCCCCGTGTTGCCCGATGTGGTCATAGGCGCTGTCGCCGTCGCCGTAAGTCCACACCTGAAAGCGGTCCCGGGGCAGCGTCGCGGCGACCGCGTTGCGAACACCTTCGTCCTGCTCGGCGACGACGGCGCGGCGGACGAGCCCCGCCGCCGGGGAGGGCTCCGGGGTGGTCGCAGCGGGGCTCGCCTTCTGGGGGGCACCCGGGCGCGCGACCGCGACCTTCTTCAGTGCGAGTTTGCCGAGCGCGGGGACGGTGCTGGTCTTCTGTTTGGCTTCCACGGGGCCGCCTACACGCCGCGCTCGAGCATCTGTGCGATCTCTTCGGGCGTATACCCGGCCGAGACCTCGATGCGCGTCGCCTGCTGAATGCCCGTCTCGCGGTCGCGCGCCGTCACGACCACGATGCCGTTCGTGTCGATCTCGAACGTGACCTGAATCTCGACCTGACCGCGGGGTCCCGGACGCAGGCCGTAGAGCTCGATCTCGCCGAGTTTGATGTTCTCGACCGCGACCTTGCTCTCGCCCTGATAGATCTGGAGCCGAACCGACGTCTGATCGTCCATGCCCGTGGTGAACGTGCGGGTGACTTCGCACGGGATGGAGGCGTTGCGCTCGATGATGACGTCGTAGTAGCCGCTGACCGTCTGCACGCCGAGGGACATGGGCGTCACGTCGAGCAGCAACGGGGCGTTGCGCCGCGTGCCCCCCGCGCTCGTGAAGTGGTCCTGCTCGAGCGCGGCGCCCTGAATGGCCGCGCCGATGGCGACGACCTCCTCGGGGTTGATGTCCGTCAGAGGTTCGCGGCCGAAGTACTCGGCGACCATCTGGCGCACCAACGGCATGCGGGTCGTACCGCCGACGAGCACCACGCCGTCGATGTCCCGTGCCTTCATGCCGGCCACGGAGAGGGCCTCGTCGCAGACCAGGAACGTGCGCTGCACGATGTCCTGATGGCGCTCCGCGAAGTCGTCCCGGCTCATCTGGAAGCGCAGATCGAGCAGCTGCCCCCGCTCGTCCTGCGCGAGCTCGGCGACGTTGACGACCGCTCGGGGGTTGTTCGACAGCTCGCACTTGACCTTCTCGGCCACGTGCTTCAAGCGGCTCACCGCGATGGTGTCGCCCTCGAGCGAGAAGCCGTACTGCTGCTTGAACGCGTGCATCATGTAGCGCGAGAGGCGGTGGTCGAAGTCGTCCCCGCCGAGGTAGGTGTCACCGGCGGTCGCGACGACCTCGAAGACGTTGTCCCGCATCTCGAGCAACGTGATGTCGAACGTGCCGCCACCGAAGTCGTAGATGGCGATGCGCGCGTTCATCCCGCGTCCGTACCCGTAGGCCAGCGCGGCCGCCGTCGGCTCGTTGATGATGCGGATGACGTCGAGCCCGGCGAGCGTGCCCGCGAGCTTGGTCATCTGGCGCTGCGTATCGTTGAAGTTCGCCGGCACCGTGACGACGGCCTTCGTGACCGGCGTGCGCAGGTACCGCTCGGCGATGTCCTTCATGCGCCGCAGGACCATGCCCGAGATCTCGGGCAGGCCGTATCGCTCGTTGCGGATCTCGACGAGGGGCACGTTGTTCTTGCCCTTGACGATCCGGTACGGGAACGACTGCAGCGCCGTCTTGACCTCTTTGCTGGCGTAGTGCCGGCCGATGAGCCGTTTGGCGGAGTAGACCGTGTTCTGCGGGTCGACGATCTGCTCCTGGCGCGCTTCGTTTCCGACGACGACGCTGCCGTCGGCCAGAAACGAGACCATCGAGGCTTGAATGCGCGCCCCGCGCTCGTCCGGGACGACGTGCACGGCCCCGTCGAGCACGGTGGCCACGCAGGAATTCGTCGTTCCGAGATCGATACCGATGACGCGCTCTTCGCCGGCCACGTGAACTCCCAGGTGATCCGCGAGAGTTTAGGCCGCGACGGCGCGCCCGGCAACCAAAGCCGGTCCGCGCCCAGTGGCGATCGGTGGGATCTTCACCTACATCGCCCCCAGCCCCCGTCGCAGGCCCAGGGTGCATTTG
>JAKLJY010000117.1 GCA_023150895.1 Myxococcota bacterium
ATCCGCGGACGATCTCACGCCGTGTCGCGTGCGTCCATACGCGCGTGCGCGCGCGAGGTTTTTACGAGGGACTCAAGTTTGTGGCAGTCGGTCGCCGCCCCGACATCGCCCGCCCCGGCCCGCCATGCGCTGCCGGGGGTTGGCACGTTCCATGCGTAGGATGCTGACGGCTGCGTCCGACGCGGCCGAGTGTTCGAGTCGGGACGTCGGCCCGCCGGAGCGCCGTGCTCACGGCAGCGGGCCGCTTTGCCATCAGAGGGAGTGTCGATGCGCACCTGTGTCGTCTTCGGGCCTGGCCGCATCCGCGGTCTGGGCGTGGTCGCCTTCGGGCTTCTGGGGCTCGCGTCGGGCTGCGGTGCCCCCCTCGACCCCGCCGGCGATTCCCCCGATCCGGAAGCCAGTGGCGTGGGGGCGCCGGCCGGTGGCCGCCCGCCGCCGCCCGACTCGACGCCCGCCGAGCCGGGGGCGGTCCTCTGCGGCGACACACTGATCGCGAGGGCCCGCCCGACCGCCATCGGGGTCGACGCATACACGCTTTCGGGTCTCGCCGGCGAGTCGGCCCGCGCCGAGGGCTCGTGCGGGGGCGCCGGGCGCGAGTCCGTGCTCGCGTTCGTGGCCCCCGCCGCGGGGTACTGGACGTTCGCTTTCGACGCGGCCCGCACCGCGTTTGTGGGCGTCGTTCACCTGCGGTCGGCCTGCGACGACGCCGACACGGAGCTCGCGTGCAGCATCGACCCGACCCGGGGGTGGCAGCTCGGGGTGGCGTCGGCAGTCCTCGAGGCCGGCGAGACCGTCTCCGTCTTCGTCGACTCGGCGGAGGGGCGCGGGGGCGCCTACACGCTCGGACTCTTCCGGACGGACGCGCCCGTCGCGCCGACGGTCACCGGCGCGCAAGCGTTCGCCTTTCCCGACGGGCGCGTCTCGCTGCGCGTCGCGGGCACCGATCCCGACGGCGACGTGAAGTGGGTCCGCTACACGCTCCTCGACGCCGCGGGCACCGTTCTCGACCCGGACGGCCTCGGTCACCCCACCCGCGACGTCGAATCCGAGCGCCCGACCGTCGGCCTCGGCGCGCCGATCGGGGTCGTGACGGGACTCCCCGCGGGGGTGGCGCGCATCCGGGTCGCCCTCGTCGACGCCACCGACGCAGCGAGCCCGACGGTCGACGTGCCGGTCGTCGCCCGCGAGCCCGTCGGGTCCGGTGCGGTCTGCGATGCCGACGGGGTCGAACCGCGCTGCGATGCGAACCTCGTCTGTCTCGCCGATGGCATCGCCGACCCCGCCCGCTGCGTCGAACCGACGACGCCCGAGGTGGTCGACGCCCGCGCTTACCGGGCCGAGGAGGGTCTGTTGACTTTCGCCCTCGCCGGCGCGGACACGACCCGGGACGCCGTGCGTTTCGTGGCCGCGCTGCTGCCGGCCGACGACGACACACCGCTCGTGCTCGACGCGGACGGTGGCCTCGAGGGGGAAATCTCCACGCAATCCGTCACTGGCCTGGATGTGTTCGACGCCCAGGGGTCACTGTCTGCGGGCTTCGCCCCGGCCCGTCTCGCCGACTTCCCGGGCGCGGCCCGGGCCCGAATCACCCTCGTCGACGCGCAGGGCCGACGCAGCGCGCCCGTGATCACGCCCATCGTCGACTTGCCCGTCACCCGCACCGGTGAGGCCTGCGATCCCTGGCG
Organism: Myxococcota bacterium; assembly: GCA_023150895.1. GTDB lineage: Bacteria > Myxococcota_A > Bradymonadia > UBA7976 > UBA1532 > CAINDO01. Next base: position 1,686 of record JAKLJY010000117.1, read on the forward strand.
ACAGACCGATCGCTGCGAATCGGGGGCTTTCTGTTTCGGCCTCCTCGGTGACAGCGAGGGCGAGTGTCGGCCGGTCGTGCCCCCCGCCCTCGACACCGCCGCCGTTTCGGTCTCCCCGGGCGGCGTCCTGCGGCTGACCGTCCGCGGCCACCGCACGGAGTACACGCCGCTCGCCGTCGACGTCGCGCTCCTGCCCGACGCGTCGGAGGAGGCCATCGACCTCCCCGATCTCCACTCGCTGGTCTTCTTTCCGGCCGTCGATCCGCAGACCGGCGCGTTCACGCTCGACGCCGATCTCGTCGCCGGCCCGACCTGGGATCCCCTGCCCATCCGCGCCGAAGACTACGCCGAGGCAACCCGCCTTCGGGTCGTCGCCCGCGACGTCGAGGGCCTGGTCAGCCCGCCGATGATCCTCGCGCTGCCTCGGGGGCGTTGAAGTCGCGACCGCCTCACGATCCCTCGCCGGGCTCCATGCCGAACAGCGTCGACACATCGAGCTCGAGCGCTTCGAACGGTTCGAGCCGGGTGTGTTGACCGGGTAAGGCGAGGGCCGCGACCAGGTAGCCCCCGCCGGCGTGCCGATAGACCGTCAACAGGGGGCGTTCGAGGTCGATGACCCAGTAGTGGGGCACGTTGCAGGCCTGAAGCGTCCGGAACTTCGTGACCGTGTCATGGGACCAGTTCGTGGGCGAGACGATCTCGCAGACCCAATCGGGGCGTACGGTGGTCGCGCGGCCCGACGGGCGGCCGGGCAGGCGATCGCGGCGCCAGCCGGCGAGGTCGTGCCGGTAGATCGTGGCGTCGTCGTACTGCACCTCGGCCTCGATCACGATGAACCAGCCGCCCGGTCCGTCGTCGTCCCCACCCCGGCGATCAAACGGCCCGACTCCCATGCCGAGCTTCAACTGCGCGCGGCCATGGTCGAGCCCGCCGAACTCGCGCGCCACGAGCACACCCCCGACGAGCTCGAATGCGCGGCCTTCGGATTGCCGCAGCAGGTCGTCCCGCGTCGCGGGTCGCGCATCCCGTGACGCGCAGGCGTCGAGAGGCTGGCGGTCGGGGTTCCGACTCATGGACGCCACGATACCCGACTTCACTCGAAGTACGGCCCCCAGCCCCACTCTTCCCGACCGTCGGTGCGGGAGAACAGCGGCACCTTGAGCAGCACACCGACCTCCCAGAAGTCGACCGTGCGGCGGCCGACCGTGAGGCCCCCGCCGCCGCCGTAACCGGTGATCAGCACGGCGGACAACAGACCCCGGACGCGCCAGCCGTTGGCCTCGGCCTTCAGATCGCGCACGTACCCGCCGTCGACGCCGAAGATGAACAGACCGGCCTCACCGCCGAGACTCAGGCGCCCGGCGTCGGGGCCGAAGGCGTGCAGGTAGTCGCCGTACAGGCCGTACCAGAGGCCCCCGTACCAGTGGACGAGGCTGATCTCACCGCCGAGGAGGGCGCTGTCCGGCCCATCCCCGCCGGCATAGCCGACGTTGAGCCCCACCGGCAGGTGAAGCTCGTCGTCGGGCACCCAGCGCCCGGAGGCCTCGGCCGGCGACGCGGTCAGCCCGAGCAGGCCCGCGACGCCGACGGTGACGAGGAGCGTGTTCTGGTAACCCGGACCGAGGCCGAGAAGTGGGTGTCGGCCGAGCCCAAGGCGCGAAACCGCGCCAATACTTGGAAGTATTGCAAGGTTGAGCAACGCCGGGATCGGTCGGCAGACACGAAACGGGCGACGGGAGTGGTTACCAAGACACGCTCCTATGGCCCGGCGCATGCTTTCAGCCCTCGCCGCCGGGTCGGCGGGCGACGACGACGGCCTCGGCGCCGTTGGCGAACGAGTACACCGTCGCCGGCATGTCGACCGCGGCGAAGGCCGCCACGATCTCGTCGGGCCGCAGAAAGTGATTCCCCTGCACGTGCTCGTTCAGGTTCTGGAAGGCCATCGCGCGCCGCGGGGGGTCGCGCAGGGCCGCGCGGTCGTCCGTCCAGGCGGGCTCCCAGATGACCGCCAGGCCACCGGGCCGCAGCGCGTCGCGGATGAGCCCGAAGACGCGTGCCTTCTGGTCCCAGACGTGGTGCAGCGCACGATTCATCGCGACGAGGTCCACCGGCGCGAGGGGGGCGTGCGCGTAGATGTCGCCCTCGATGAACTGCAGGCGGTCGCCGAGGCCTTCGCGGTCGGCGGCTGCCGTCGCCTGCCGGATGTTCTCGCCGAAACCGTCGAGGCCGATGCCCCGCAGGTGCGGCATGCGCGCGGCGAGGCGGCGCAGGTACCACCCGTTGCCGCAGCCGAGATCCAGGGCGGTGCCGCCGCGGGCGTCGACCTCGGCGAAGGCCGGCACGCCCGGCACGACCTCGCGCTCGAAGAAGGTGCCGAAGCTGGCTTCGAGCATGGGGCCGAACCACGGCAGGATGGTCTCGCGTTCGCCCAGGACGCGCTCGCCCGGCCGTTCCCCCGTGCGGGCGAGGCCGGCCGCGCGCTCGGCCATGTGTGCGCCGAGGACGGCCTGTACGGCGAAGGGCATGAGCGTCCCCGGCGCCGAGGGGCGCATCGCCTCGCCGAGCGGTGCCAGCGTGAAGGTGTCGCCGTCCGCCTCCAGGTAACCGAAGGCGTAGGCGGCGTCCGCCCAGCGGCGGGTGTAACCCGCGTCCACGCCCGCGGCGGCGGCCAGCGCGGCGACGTCCAGGCCTTCGCCCTTTCGCTCACCGAGGGCCTCGAACAGACCCGTCGAGACACCCACGAAGCCGATCTGCAGGGCCATCGCGCCCTGCCCCCAGGCCATCATCTGTTGCCGAAGCTCTTGCGGGGTCATGTCTCAGGCTCTCCAGTGCGGCGGCCAGGTCTTCTGAACGATGGGCAGCGCGAGCAGGCGATCCATGTACGCGCGAACCGGTGCCGGGACGTCCGCGGCGACGTCGTAGGCCGGCGCGCGCGCCTGAATGCGGTCGATGAACGCCAGCGAGGGCAAGAGCGCGAAGTCCGCCCCCGAGAGCGCCCCGGCGGCGAACGGCCCCTCCGAGGCGGTCAGGGTGTCGGCGAGTCGGGCGAGTTCGTCACGCAGCGCGGCGCGGGCGCTCTCGAGTTCGGTCGCGTCGGCCTCGCCGGCCGGCTTGTAGAGCGTCTCGGCGATGACACGGCGCAGCACGGGATACAGATACGCATCGTTCTCGGAGACCAGGCGCCGCGCGACGGCGCGTGCCTCGGGCCCGCCGGCCGGCCACACGCTCGGCGTCGGGAAGCGGTCCTCCAGATACTCGACGATCGCGTTGGACTCCCACAGGCGGAAGTCCCCGTGCACGAGGCACGGCACTTTGCCGCGCGGGCTGAGGGTGCGGTACTCGGGCGTGCGCGTCTCGCCGCCGGAGAACGAGAGAATGCGGTGCGTGTACGGCAGGCCCTTGTGTTCGAGCGTCAGCCAGACGCGCCAGCCATAGGGCGAGCCGGAGCCGTTGTAGAAGGTGATCGGGGCGTCGTTCGGGGTGGTCATCGGGGGGCTTTCTCGTTCAGGGGGTCACTTCGTGTAGGACACGCATTCGTGGTCCCAGGTCTCGGGCGGGCTCGCACAGGGCGAAAGCGCGGAGCCCGCGGCGACGAAACCGGGGCCCACGGGGCCGGGCGCCGTCCACACGCCCTCGAGCACTTGCATGAAGCGCGCGCCGGCGGTCTGCAGCTCGGTCGGGGCCACCGGCGGCCCTTCGAGATCGGGCTTGCCGAAGCGGGCGAGGCCGCGCGTCTTCACGGTCAGGCGGCCGTCCTCGCCCTCGACGGGCAGGACGCGGACGTGTGTTCTGAGGTCCGGCGCGGGCGTCGCAGCGGCCACGAAGGCCTCGACGGGCAGGGCCTCGAGCGTCGAAAGATCGACGATCGCGGGGGCTTCCAGTGTGCGGGCGACGGTGACCGCGGCGAGCGCCGCCCCGCTGATCTGCCCGTGTTCCGCGCGCGGGGCCCCGGCGTACCGGACGAACGCCACCTGACCCGCGCTGGCGATCGCCGGGCCGAGGGGCCCGGCGGCCTCGGCGATGACGGCCACGTTCAACGGTAGTTCCGCGTCCACGGGGGCAAGGCTCACGTCGAGGGCATCCGCGCCGAGACCGCCCGACGTGGCGCGCCGCGCGGCCTCGGCCAGCTCCGGCGGCGGTGACCGGAACGCAGCGCCGACGGCGGCCGTCAGTTTCGTCAGGGCCCGCTTCTCGGGCGTGCCCGGGGCGAAGACGGCGTAGGTCACCACGGCGTCCCCCGGCTGCGGGCCGCGCAGGGCCGCGGCGAACTGCGCCTGCAAGTCCGGGGCGCTCGGCACGGCGGGGGTCGCGGGGCCGGCGGAGACGGACGGACCGGCGGGCGGCGTCGGGGCGCCCCCACAGGCGACGGTCAGCGCGCCCGTCAGGGCGAGCGTCGATGTGAACGCGAGCGTGACGGCGAGCCTGGAACGGCGAGAGTCGGATCGGACGGACGTGCGCATGCCGGCAGACTCTCCGCGCCCGCCCCCCGCGTCAACGGTTGAAGCGATCCGGCGATCCGGCCGCGCGGCGGACCGCTGCCGGCGCCCGAGGACGGGCTTGACGTGCACGGCCGCCCGATGGATGAATCAGGAGAGTCGATTGATTGATTGATCGATGAAACAAAGCAACAACCGTTCATCCCCCGACTGAACCGGAGGTGTCCAGTGACCCGCACCGTCAGCGCCACGGAGGCCCGCGTCCACTTCGGTGAGCTCTTTCGCGCTGTCGCGGAGGCGGGCGAGACCGTCGTGGTGGAGCGCGCCCGCCATCAGCGGGTGGTCGTTCTGCCGATGGCCGAGTACGAACGGCTGCAGGCGGTCGCTCGCGAGGACCCCCGGCGGACGGGGCTCGCGCGGGCGGCGTCGGTGGCACAGGCGATTGGAGCGCGCGCGCGCAGCAGGCCGCTCCCGGCGCCCGAGGACGTCATCCGCGAAGGCCGGGAGCAGCGTGACGCGGCGCTCGACGAGGCGCTGCGATGATCTGCGTCGACGCGAGCGTCGTCGTGCGACTGGTCGTCGAGGGCACGCCGGGGACCGTCTGGTACGAGACCTGGGCGCGGTGGTTGGCGGCCGGCGAGCGGTTCGTCGCCCCGAGCCTCCTGCCCTGCGAACTCACGAACGCACTCCATCGGTACGTCGTCGCGGGCCACCTCACGGCCGCCGAGGCGGACGCCGCGCTCGACGCCGCCCTGAACCTCGGCATCGAGTTCTCGGCCTCGCCGGCGCAGCACGGCCACGCCGCTGCCCTGGCCCGGCGACTCGACCGGCCCGCCACCTACGACGCGCACTACCTGGCCGTGGCCGAAATGACCGCCTCGGCGTTCTTCACCGCCGACAAGCGGCTTCATGCTGCCGTGGGCAGCCATCTGCCCTGGGTTCACCTGCTCGAAGCGTAGGCGGCCCGGGGCACTCACACGCGCGCCCCTGCCCGCCGGCCCGCGATTCACGCTCCGCGCGCTCGACGCCGATCTCGCCGTCCTCGCGGCGCGGCTTCGGATCGAACATCGACTGAGATTGCCGGACGCGATTCAGCTCGCCACGGCGCTCAGCGAGTGTTGCGACGCCCTCGTCACCCACGACCGCGACTTTCCGGCGGGCGCGGGGGTGCCGATTCATCGCGGCGATGGGGCGTGACCGGGGGGGGTTGCCCTCAGAACCGGAACACGGCCGACGCGCCGCCGTCGCTGCCGGGCGGGGCGTGGATGATGCGCGCGTCCTCGCCGGTCAGCCAGGCGTCGACGACGGAGACGGCCCAGACGGCCCCGAGGCCGATGAGACCAATGTTCGCGCGCTCGTAGTGGGCGTTGCCCTCGTCCCGGGCCTCGACGGTGCTGGCCTTGTTCTCGTGGTACTCGTCCTCGGCCTGGCTGCCGAGCACCGCCGAGACGATGGCCGTGCCGGCGAACCCGGCGAAGAGCGCCATGTAGGTGATGCCGCGGGCGACGTCGCCGTTGTAGACCTGCCCCCAGCCGGGCACGGCGGCGGAGCGCAGCGCGGCGCCGAGCGGGGTCTTGATTTCGACCATGTCCTCGCTGAGTGCGACGAGGCCGGCCTGCGGCACGGTCGCGTCCGCGGCCACCAGGATGCGCCCGGTCTCGACGTCGACGGCCCGCGCGGTGAGCAGGTAGTCGGCGCCCGCATCGCCCACGCTGCCCAGAATGACTGCGTTGGCGCCGAGCAGCTTGCCGACGCTCACGGCGCCATCCGGGGAGACCTGCCCGCCCTCGACGCGCTGAATCTCGCCCACCACGTCGGCGATGCGGCGGCGCTCGACCTGCAGAATGCGCGGCTGTGCCGCCATGCGCGCCGACAGGAGCTCCGCGCTCACGGCGCCGATGGACTCGACCTTCTCGGCGCCCGCTCCGGCGCCCTTCAGCGCCTCGAACGGCATGACGGCCACCCGGTTCAGACCCGCGGTGTTGGTCTGCCGCAGGCCGCTGCCGAGGCGCAGGGCCAGGTGGTGCATGCCCGCGAGCACGGGGTTCGTCGGCACGGGCCCGGCGGCGGCGTCGTCGACGGGGGGCTCGGGGGTCTTCGAGGGGGGGGCCGGCGGTGCGGCGGCGATGGGGGGCTCGGGGGCCGGCGGTGCGGAGGCCAACACCGGCGGGGGCGGGGGCGGCTCCGGCACGGGCGGCGCCGGGACCACGGCCGGCACCACCGCCGGGACCACGGCCGGGCTCGCCAGGGGAACCACTGCAGCCGCGGCGGGCTTCGGTCCTTCGAACCGGACGACGACCTCGGCGCCCCGCTTCACGTCCGCCGTCCGGGTTTGTTTCGAGCCGTCCTCGAACGTGGCGACGACCTCGATCCTGCCGGGCATGGCGCGGGCGGTCAGGGGGGTCGGTCCGAGTCCGCCGCCGCCGATCTCGATGCGTGCGCCGGCGGGCTCGCTCTCGACGCGCACGGCGCCGCCCTGACCGGCGAGCGCGGCGGCCTGCTTGCGGGCGCGTCCGGCGACACCCGCCCCGGCGGCGGGATCGTCCACGATGGCCTGGTAGCATTGGTGCGCCAGTGAGACCTGGCCCAACTGAAGCGCCGCGACGGCGATCGTTTCGAGCGCGTCGGCGCCCCCGCCGGCCTGCCAAGCGCGAAGACCGGCTTCCTTGGCGGCGGCCCAGCGCTTGGCCTTGAAGGCATCGGCGGCCTCTTTCGAGGCGGCGTCTGCGGCGCCGGCGTCACTCGGCCCCGGCGCGGGGAGGCCGGCGGGTCCGGCCGCGGCGTGGGCGCCGGTTGCGGACAAGGAAATCACGAGCAGGGTCGCGAGCGCACGGAGGCGCTGCGTTCGGCGTCGGTTCGGATCCGTCGGGTGCATCACCGGTCGTTCCCTCCAGTTCGGCCAGCGTGGAATGCCCAGCATGCGTCGGGATGACCCTCGCGCGCAATTCGGGCATTCTTCGGGGCGATGCCCGCTGCACGCCGATTCGACCGTTGCGCCTGGGCCCGCATGGCCGCGGCGCTGATGGCAACGGCCTGCGCGGGCACCGGAGAGCTCGACGCCGAGCCGAGCCCGCCGCCGGTCTTTGCACCCGCCGACGAGCCAGCCGATCCGCGAGACGACCCCGAGGCGTCGTTTCACGGGACGCCGGGCGCGTCGGGTTCGCCGGACGGGCAGGTTCTCGCGCCGGACGGGCAGGTTCTCGCGCCCGACGCGCAGTCCCCCGCAACGCGCCCGCCACCGCCCCCCGAGGCGGCCCCCGCCCCCGCGCCCCCCGTGGACGCCGCCGCGCCCGATCCCCCGGCCCCCGCCCCGCTCACGATCGCGATCATCTCCGATCTGAACGGCAGCTACGGCGATCCGACCTACGAGCCCCTGGTCCACGCCGCGGTGCGCCGCATCCTGGACGTCCGCCCCGACCTCGTCCTGTGCGCGGGGGACATGGTGGCCGGGCAACAGGCCGGCCTCGACTACCGGGCGATGTGGCGCGGGTTCCACGCGGCCGTCACCGAGCCGTTGACCGCCGCCGGCATTCCCCTCGCCGTCAGCCCGGGCAACCACGACGCCAGCGGATATCCCGGCTTCGAGGAGGAGCGCCGCATCTACGCCGACGAGTGGGCCGCCCGTCGACCCGCCGTGGACTTCCGAAACGACGCCGACTACCCGTTCCGGTACAGCTTCACGCTCGGCGGCGCCGCATTCATCGCCCTCGACGACACCCTGGTCGGCCGCCTGCCCGCGGGGCAGCGCGCCTGGGTCGGCGACCGCCTAGCCGAGAGCGCCGACGCGGCCGCGCGCATCGTGTTCGGCCACGTGCCGATCCGGGGTTTCACGCAGGGGCGCGAAGACGAAATTCTGGGCGACGACGCGCTCGAGGATCTCTTCGTCGAGCGGGGCGTGACGCTTTTCGTGGCGGGTCACCACCACGGGTACTTCCCCGGGCGCCACCGGGGCCTGCGGCAGCTCTCGATGGCCTGCCTCGGCTCCGGGCCGCGCGCGCTCATCGGCACCGCGAGTGCCACCCCGCGGGGGCTGGTCTTCCTGCGGCTCGAGGACGGCCGCATCGCCGAGCTCGAGGGGTACACCGGGTCGGACATGACGACGCGCATCGAGCGAGCGTCGCTGCCCGAGCGCGTCGGGGTGGTCGTCCGCGACGATTTGTGAGGGCGCGCCGGACCCGCGGCTTCAGCCCCGACGCCTCCGCGCGACGCCGGCGAGCCCGAGCAAGGCGCCCATGAGGCACATCGCAGACCCGCGGGGCGGCTGGCCCCGCACCGCCGCACACCCCGAGCCCCGACCGTTCACGCCCTTGTCCCCGTCTGCCCCGGCATCGGGCTCGCGCGCGGCGGACCCGTCGGCGGACGGGGGGCGGTCCATCGGCGGCTCGGCGTCGGTGTCGGTGCCGGTAACGTCCGGCGCGTCGTCGAGCGGTGCCTCGGCATCGGCCTTCGCGAAACCGTCCGGGGCGGCGTCCGTCGGCTCGTTCGCGGCGTCGGAATCATGCGCAGCCAGGGCGTCGGTCACGGGTACGGGCGACGCGGCGTCGACGGGGGGCGGCGGCGGCGGCGGCGGAGGCAACGCCGCATCGGCGGGCGGCGGCGGTGGTGGCGGCGGCGGTGGCGGCGGGGCCTCCGTCAAGCACGTCACCGGCACGAAGAACCACGCCTGAAGCCCCACGCCGTCGGCCGCACCGAGCGCGGGATCGCGGACCATCACGAACCGCCCGTCGCGGCTGAGGTAGCGGCGCTTCACCTGCCCGCCGAGCGCGACCTGCGTCTGCAGCGGCTCCGACGGAGCGGTCACGTCGAGCCAGGGGCGGACGTTGCCGTACCCCGTGACGTGCACCCCGTCCCAGGTCGGGCAGGCCGCGGCGTCCGCGACCACGAAGACGTCGGCGCCATCGTCGGCGCCGCCGTAAATGGCGCTGGCGAAAGCGGCGTCGGGCAGAACGCGGTCGTCGTGCCGGCACGCGTCGGGGACCTCTTCGCCCCCGGGCCGGACGGCGCCCTCGAAGATCCAGAGGCACGCGTCGAGCGAGCCATAGACGTGACCCCACCGATAGGCCTCGGAGGCCGCGTCCTGCACGTCCACCGTCCATCCACGGTACCCGGTGCCGAGCACGTAGGAGTGCGGCCCGCGGCGCAGGAGCGTGTAGTCGGGCTCGATGGTCTTGCGCAGGGCGGCGCCGGCGGGCGCGGCCGTGACCGTGATCACGCTCAGGCAGACGCCGAGCGCGGTGGCGGGTCGGCAGGCACGGAAGGGACGGCTCACGGTGACGATCTCCTGGGGCGCGGCCCCTCCGACCGAAGCGCAACGCGGGGCGCACCGCAAGGGGAAACGGCGTCGTCGGCGGCCCACTTGCGCGCCGGGCAGGACGGTCGCACCCTGCCCCCGGGTCGTCTTGGAGAGGTTCCCATGCTCAGTCGTCTCCTGCCGTTCGCGGTCGCGCTGGCCCTCTTCGGGCTCTGGGCGACGAAGTGCGGTCATCGCCCGGGCCTCTTGCCGCTGGCGACGAGCGTGGACGGACCGAAACCGGCGCGCGCCGCGGCCGTGCTCTTCATGCTGCACGGGCACGGGGGCTCCATCGACTCGACGGAGTGGATCCGCCCCGAGCTGCGGTCGCGGGGCGTCGGGGCCGACGTTTCGCTCGTCATGGTCGACGGCCCGTTCTCCGAGGCGCCGGGCCGCAGCTGGGGCGTGGAGGCCGCCGAGCGCGCCGAGAGCCTCAACCGCGTGCGCACGCTGATCGCCGAGGCGCGGCGCGACAACCCGGGGGCGCTGATCGTCGTCGCCGGATTCAGCCGGGGGGCCGACGTCGCCCTGCGCGTCGCGGCAAACGCCCCGGAGGTGAACGCCGCGGTCGCCTTCGCGCCGTGCGAGCCCGAGGACGTCGCCCGTCTCGCCGAGCGGCCGGACGTCGCCGTGACGCTCGTCCATGCCACGAATGACCGAATCTGCGGCATTCGGGCCAGTCAGAGCGTCGCCGCCACGCTGAAGACCGCGGGCCGCCCGGTCTCGCTGCTCGAACACACCGGCGATCACACCATTCCGCCGACGGGGCTCGACGCGCTCGCGCGGTTGCTGGCGGGCACGGGGTCGTGAGGCGACGGACTCGCCACGGGGGCTGACCCCGCCGAGGTGTTCGGGTCGCGATTCAGCATCCCGCCCGCGTTGCGCTTGACCGGCGGCCGCGCGTCGGGTCGACTCGCGGGATGCGCACCCTCGCCGTTTCGTTCGCCGGCCGTCTCGCCGTGCTCACTGCGCTCGCGGCCCTTGCGAGCTGCGGCGCCGAAGACACGGGCTCGGCCGACCCGCCCGCGGCCGAAGTGTCCGCCGATGCCGGCCTGGGTGGGTCCGGCGGCGGTGCCTCGCCGGCGGCGCCGCCGACGTCCGCGTCCGCCCCCGACGGGCCAGACGCGGCTTCCGGGGCCGACCCGCGCGAGCCGCCCGTCGAGCCGCTCCCCGACGCAGACAACCCGAGTGACCCGGCCGGTCCCGACGCAGCCGACCCCGACGCCGGCGACCCGAGCGACCCGCCCGTCGAGCCGATCCCCGACGCGGGCCGTCCTCCGAGCGATCCCGACCCCGGCCCGTGCCCCCCGGACGTCGTCTGCGTCGACCGCCTGCCTTTCCGCGACCGCGGCGACACCCGCGGCGGCCCGCGCACCGTCGACCGCTACGCCTGCGCGCCGGACGTCGACGAGTCGGGCCCCGAGCGCCGCTACCGCATCGACGTGGCGCACGAGGGCCTGCTGGCCGTCTCCCTCACCGGTCTCGACCCCGGCACCGACGTGGACGTGCACCTGCTCGCCGGCCCGGCCCCCGACGACTGCCTGGATCGCGGTCACTGGCGGGCCGCGGCGTGGGTGCGGCCGGGTACGTACTGGATCGTCGTCGACACCTGGGTCGATGCGCAGGGTGAGCCGCTGCCGGGGGCCTACACACTCGACGTCGCCCTGACGGACGCGGCGGCGCTGGCGGTGGCCGGCCTCGACCCGGAGGTCGCCGACCGCGCCCTGCGGGTCTTCGCCCGGGCCTGGGCGCGCGAAGACACCGACCGCCTCGAGTACGCCATCGTCGATTTCACGCTGGAGAGCGCGCTGCCGCGGGAATGGATCGTCGACCTGGCGACGGGCGAGGTCCTGTGGCACCTGCACGTGACCCACGGCGAGGCCAGCGCGGCGCCGGGGGATGCCGCCCGGGCGGTGGCCTTCTCGAACATCCCCGAGAGCCATCAATCCAGCCTCGGTCTCATGCGCAGCGCCGAGACGTACACGGGCGACTACGGCTACTCGTTCCGGCTCGACGGCCTGGAGCCGGGTTACAACGACAACGTCCGCCGGCGCGACATCGTCATGCACCCGTGGGAGGACGCCCGCCCCGAGGCCATCGACGCGCGCGGCGCCCTGCCGACCTCCTGGGGGTGCCCGGCCATCGACGACCGCATCGCGTCGCCGGTGGTGGATCTCATGTCCGGCGGGGCGCTGTACTGGTTCTGGTACCCGGACGGCGACTGGAGCGAGCGGTCGGTGTATCTGTCCGGGCCGTGAGCCGTGAGCCGTGAGCAGACGGCAGGCGGGCGACGAAGTCCCACGCCCCATGCCGATGCCGACCACGGCGCTCGACCACTTCCCCATGTGTGCGGCCGAGATTCTCGGTGGCAAGCCCTGGGTTCATGGCACCCGAATCTCGGTCGAACGCGTGCTCGAGTGTCTCGCGAGCGGGATGTCTCGGGTCGACGAGAAGATCAATGCACGCTGGCCGCGGCGAGGTCACGGCCGGGCCGCCGTTCATCGTGGTCGTTGCGCATCGAGGGGACACCACGCGCATCCGGACTCGGTCACGGGCCCACCCCTGACCCGTGCTCGTCTACTCCCCCGCGGCCCGGCGAAGCAACTCGAGTCCCTCCTGCGCTCGGCCCTCCCCGCGCGCCGCCCGTGCGTTGAAGCGGACCTCGGCATCGTGGGTGGCGAGCAAGATGGTCGCCATCTCGTCGATCAGGCCGTTCACCGTGGTACCGCGTTCGCGGGCCAGCCGCTTCAGGCGTTCGTGCTTCTCGTCCGGCAGGCGGACCGTCAGGGCGCTCATGGTCGGGACTTTGCCCCCTACTCCGCCGCCAGGCACGCATCAATGGCCGCGCAGTCGCCCCGGGCGCCGAGCGCGCAGGCGTACTGGTCGCGGGTGAGGCTGGCGCAGCCGGCGAGGCAGAAGGCCCGGCCGCCGATGCCGAGGCAGGCCTCGAGGCCGGTGTCGCAGAAGGCGGCGCACTCCTCGGCCGTCGGCCGGAAGTCGCCCCCGCCCTCGCAGATGGGGGCGAGCTCGCGGTTGTTGCGGTAGACGAGGCGCCGCACGTCCTCGCAGGTGGCTTCTTCGACCCGCGCGACCTCGGCGTCTTCCGGGGGGTCGACGAGGCAGCCGGCGGCGCAGCCGTCGCTCAGATCCGGGGGGATGACCCGGGGCGGGCACGCTTCGAGCAGGCAGCCCTCGATGCGGCCGCAGAGCCGGTCGCAGCGGGCCTGGATGGCCGGGTCCTCGAAGCAGCGGGCGACGGTCTCGCAGCCCTGCGCCTCGACACACCGAAGCTGGGCTTCGCTGAACCCCGCGCACAGGGCGGCGCACTCGCCGGGCGGCAGGGGCACGTTGCAGGCCTCGATGCGCTCGGCGCAGAGCGTGTCGCAGGCGGCCTCGGGGGCGGCGTCGCAGCGCGCGTCGACGCGGGGGTCCTCGGCGCGCACGCGGTCGACGATCTGTTCGCAGGTGCTCTCGGCGAACGCACGCAGCGCCTCCGGCGTCGGCGGTGCGGCGAGGCAGGCGTCGATGCAGACCCCGGTCGCGCCCTCGGCGAGGGTGCCGGGGGCACACAGGCTCGATACGCAGCGCGACGTGCGCTGACAGATGTTCTCGCATTGGCGGGCGAGCTCGTCCGGCGCCGGTTCTGGACCGGGGCCCGGGCCCGGGCCCGCGAGGCACTGTTCGATGGTCTCGCAGGCGGTCGTCCCGGCGAGGCAGTCGAGCAGGCGCGGCGGCATGCCGGCGCAGACGCCGGCGCAGTCTTCGGGGACGTTCGTGCCCTGCGGCCAGGTGTTGCAGGCGCGCATGTGGTCGCAGGCCGGCTCGCAGCGCGGGTCCTGCGGACCGGGTCCGGGGCCGGGCCCGTTCATTTCACAGGCCCGAATGAGGTCGGGGCGCGTGGCGAAGAGCGCGGCGTTGAGGTCTGCACAGCTCGCCGCGCTCAGCTTGAGGGCGTCCTCGGGGCTGAACCCCGCACATTCGCGGCACAGGCCGATCTCCGAGGGTCGCGCCTCGAGCACGGGGCACGCTTCGGGGAAACACGCGTCGATGCGTTCGCACAGGGCGGCGCAGGGATCGTCCGGTGGGTCGGTGTTCATGCCGCCCCCGCCGGTGCCGCCCGTGCCCGGGGGCCCTCCGCCGCCGCCTGCGCCGCCGCTCGGGTCCGACGCGCCGCCCGCGCCGCCACTGCCGCCCGGCGCCGACGTGCCGCCGCCGGGGCTGTCCGATTCGCCGCCGATCCCCGCGTCGGTGGTCGCCCCGCCCGGATCCCCCTCACCCCCGGCCGGGGTGCTCGATTCGATGCAGGCCGGACTCAGTGCGGCGATGACGGACCCCAGAACGACCCACCGTACGCTACGGACCATGCGTTCACCTCCGGATGGACTCTACCCCCGGCCCGTCGTCGCGCGCCACCGTGCGCCGTGCCGAGTTGACAACGCGCTGCGTCATCGCTACTGAATGAGCGTTCATTCAGAACGCCCCGCCCGGAGCCGTCTCGATGGCCGCCCCCGCCGCCGCCCCCAATCCGAGCCCTGCCAACGACAAGCGCGAGCGCATCCTCGACGCGGCCGTGCAGGTCTTCGCGCAGCGGGGGTTCTTTCAGGCGCGCGTCTCGGACATCGCCCGCGAGGCCGGCGTCGCCGACGGGACGATCTACCTCTACTTCAAGAACAAGGACGACCTGCTCATCAGCCTCTTCGAGGACCGGATGGAGGGCATCATCGCCCGTTTCCGGCTCGAGCTCGACCGCCTCTCCGGGCCGGCCGAGCGGCTGCATCGCTTCATCGTCATGCATCTCGACCTCGTCGAGCATCAGCCGCAGCTCGCCGAGGTGCTGACGGTCGAACTGCGGCAGTCGTCGAAGTTCATGCGCGAGTACCGCGCGCCCAAGTTCGCCGAGTACCTGGGCATTCTCGTCGACATCCTGGAATCCGGGCGTGTCGCCGGCGTGTTCCGCCCGGACATCGAGCCCCGCATCCTCTGCCGGGTCATCTTCGGCGCGCTCGACGAGGTCAGCCTCGTGTGGTCCTCGGCGCGCCGCGAGAAGTACGCCCCGGCCGAGGCCGCGCGCGAAATCTGGAATCTCTGTGCCCGCGGGCTTCTCACCGAGGCCCCTCCCCCGGCGTCCCGTCGCCCCCGACGACGACGCGAAACACCCCCCACCGATCCGTAGACATCAAGGCACCCCGACGGCTGTTTCTCCAGAACGGCCCAGTACGGTCCAGAACCGTCCAGAAAGGAAATCCGCGTGAAGATTCTCGTCACCGCGAAACGAGTCACCGATCCCGACTCGAAGATTCAGCTCAAGCCGGACCGCTCGGGCATCAACCTCGACAACGTCGACTTCAAGATGAACCCCTTCTGCGAGATCGCGGTCGAGGAGGCCCTGCGCCTCATCGACGCCGCCGGGGACGGCGAGACGATCGCCGTCGCGGTGGGCGACTCGGACGCCACCAAGGAGATCCGCACGGCGATGGCCATGGGCTGCGACCGCGGCATCCTGGTCGAGGCCGACGAGACGCAGCTCGACTCCGACGCCGTCGCCCGCGTGCTCGCGGCCATCTGCGCCAAGGAGAAGCCCGATCTCGTGCTGCTCGGCAAGCAGGCCATCGACGGCGATTCGAACCAGGTCGGGCAGCTGCTCGCCGAGTACCTCGGCTGGCCGCAGGCCACCTTCGCGTACAAGATTTCCCTCAATGGCACGAGCGGTGCGACGGTGCAGCGTGAGGTCGACGGTGGCGTCGAGACGGTCTCGTTGACCTTCCCGGCGGTCATCACGACGGATCTGCGCCTCAACGAGCCGCGCTACGCCAGCCTGCCCGGCATCATGAAGGCGAAGAAGAAGCCCCTCGAGGAGACCACCGCCGCCGACCTCGGGGTCGATCTGGCGCTGAAGGTCGAGTCCGTCGGGTTCGAGCCCCCGCCCGCCCGTCAGGCCGGTGTGAAGGTCAAGACCGTGGACGAGCTCATCGAGAAGCTGGCCGGCGAGGCCAAGGTCATCTGAGACGCGCCGAAAGCCCAAAGTAAGGACACATACCCATGGCATCTTCCAAGATTCTGGTCCTCGCCGAGCAGCAGGCCGGCAAACTGACCCGGGCCTCGCTCAACGCGGTCTCGGCCGCCCGTCAGCTCGCGCAGATCGTGGGCGGCGGGTTCGACATCGCCGTGGCCGGGCAGGGCCTCGACGCGGTCGCGGCCGCGCTTTCGACCTACGGCGCCGGCGCCGTCGTGCAGCTCGAGCACGAGACGCTCGCCGGGTACACCGCGCAGGCCTACGCGCAGGCGTTCGCCGCCGCCGCCAAGGCCTCCGGCGCGCAGTTCATCGTCGCCGCCGCCACCAGCATCGGCAAGGACATGACCCCGCGCGTCGCCGCCCGCCTCGGCGCCGGCATGGCCTCCGACGTCACTGCGCTCGTCGCCCACGGCGGCGGCGTGGCCTACAAGCGCCCCATGTGGGCCGGCAACGTCCTCGGCGCGGTCAAGATCAACACCGCGGTGCAGGTCTTCACCGTGCGCCCGACGGAGTTCCCGGTCGCCGAGGCCTCGGGCGGCGCGTCCGCCGTGGAGAAGTCCGCGGCCGCCGTCGACGCCGGCAGCCTGCGCATGAAGTACATCGGCCTCGAGAAGGTCGAGTCGAGCCGCCCCGAGCTGACCGACGCCAGCGTGGTCGTCGCCGGCGGGCGCGGCCTGAAAGAGGCCGCCAACTTCAAGCTCGTGGAGGGCCTCGCGGACCTCTTTGGCGGCGCCGTCGGCGCGAGCCGCGCGGTCGTGGACGCCGGCTGGGTGCCCAACGACTGGCAGGTCGGTCAGACGGGCAAGGTCGTCGCGCCCAAGCTCTACATCGCGGTCGGCATCAGCGGGGCCATCCAGCACCTCGCCGGCATGAAGGGCAGCAAGACGATCGTGGCCATCAACAAGGACGGCGAGGCCCCCATCTTCCAGGTGGCCGACTACGGCCTCGTGGCGGATCTCTTCGCCGTCGTGCCCGAGCTCACGCAGAAGCTCGCCGCCCGCAAGGGCTGAGCCGGGTCGGCCGCCGCATGGGTCGAGCATTCTCCGGGGTGCACCAGGGGAAGTCCTGATTTCCGCGACCGTGATCGGGCGTACGCTCCGCGAGCGCCGACGTGGCCGGAGGCTTTCGTGAACACCCCGGAGACGCTCATCCACCCGACCGATCCCCCTCCACCCGTATCCACGAATCTTCGGGTCCTGTGCATCGACGACGAGACGCCGATCCTGCGGACGCTGCGTCGCCTGCTCGGCCGCCTGGAGTGTGACGTCGACGACGCCTCCACGCTCGATGAGATCGAGGCGCGCCTGACCGCCCTTCACAACTACGATCTGGTGATCCTCGACCGACAGATGCCCGAGATTACCGGCGAGGTCCTGGCGAGACGCCTGCGCGGTCTCCGTCCCGATCTCCCCATCGCCATGTGCTCCGGCGCCGACGACGAACTCGTGATTTCGACCGCCGATTCGGGGGCGTATCAGGTGCCCAAGCCCTTCGACTTCGAGGGCCTCACCGCCGTGTTGACGGCCGTGCGGGCGCGACGCGGCGAGCGCTGACGGGGGGTCACCTTCGTGCCCTCAGGCCGGCGGATCGGCGTAGATCCGATCGGCCGGTGGCGAGCCATCGACGTAGCCGACCCGCGTGAAGACCTCGACGGCGCGCGCGTGCAGGGCCGGCGTGAAGGTCTCGTCGGCGAGCCATGTCCCCATGCGTTGGTAGCGGTCGATCGCGCGCACGAGCGGTGCGGCAGCGATGGAGGGCAGCAGGGGGCCGACCACCCGCGCCACCTGCTCCGGAGGGGTCAGGCGCGCAAAGGTCCGGGCCTTGCGAAAGGCCCGCATGAAGGCGCGGGCCTGATCGGTGGCGAGCCAGGCCGGCGTGGCATACAAGCTGCTGAACGCCACGGGACCGACGGCCTCTCCCACGCTGGCCACCACCGTCGCGAGCCCCTCGTGCGCGAGCTGCTGCGGGGCGGGGCCCTGCAGGTGGGCGAAGTCGCCCCGTCCGGCCCGGAAAGCGGCCTCGATGGCCTCCGGACCGCCGGCGTCGACCATATGCACGGCGGCGGGGTCGACCCCGGCCTCGACGAGCGCCGTCCGGAACATCGCCATCGGCTGGAAGAAATGGTCGACGAGCACGGTCCGGCCGACCAGGTCGGCGACATGGAAGTCCGGGGTCGGCGTGCGTGCGGCCAGAAAGAACCCGTCGCGCGCGTTGAGGCAGGCGAAGTGCCGCAAGCCGGTGTCCTCACCGCGCAGGGCCGCCGGAAAGGAGACGGCGGGCGCGGACTGCCCGACCTGAACGGTGCCGCTGCGCAAACCGTCCTCCACCGTCCGATCCGGCGCCGCCGTGTCGAAGGTGGCACGCAGCCCCTCCTCGGCCAGATAGGGCCCGGCGATCGTCGCGAGCAGCGGCGTGTAGAAGGCGGAATAGCGCAGAAAACGGACGTGTACGGTGTCCAACCCGGGGCCCCCTGGTCAGCCTGCTCCGTGGACCAGGGTCGCCGTTTCCGACTTGCCGCGCCATCGGGGGGATCCCGTCGGGTGTAGGGGGTCGCCCGCCACTCGGGCCACCCGCCTCAGAGATCCGCGGCCGGCAGCCCCCCGGTCGTCTCACGCGTCCGCTCCGTCAACGGGAAGCCCCAGTGGGCGAAGACCGGCGCAAGATCGACGCCGTACGCCCGGCTCAGGCCCTCGACGAGGTAGGCGATGCGGGCGGCGTCGTCCCCGGGGGTGACCCCGATCGCCGCGTCCTGCGCCGCCGTCGTCAGGAAACGGGACATGCCCTCCCAGCCGTAGCGCCCGAGCAGCAGGTCGAAGCACCCCAGCAGGATGAACGGATCATCGGCGAGGCGGGCGAAGTCGGGGGCGGGCTCGGCGTGGTAGGCGTGGCCGCGCTCGAACAGATCGGCGCCCATCTGCGGGGCGAAGTCCCAGCCGTTCTCCCGGTAGCTGTAGAGCCCGAAGACGTTGGGCCAGACCTCGACCATGAACGACGGCACGAAGAGGTCGTTGCAGGCCGAGATGTGCATGTTGTGGCCGTGCTCGTGCGCGAGGCCCCAGCCCGGGTGTCCCTCGGCGTTGAGCCGCGGGATGATCTCCGCCCTCGCCGCGGCCGCCTGGAAGATGATCGGGTTGCCCGAGTGCATCCACCAGGGCGCGTCCGGGGCGTCCACCCCCATGGCCCAGACCATGTCGCCGCCGAAGGGTGGGTGTACGCCACCGGTCAGGGCCAGCTCCGCCGTGTAGATGCGATCGAGGGCGGATACCGCAGCGGCGGGATCGGCGAGCTCGGCCCAGTCCGCGTTGGGCAACGAGAGGCCCATGTGCTCGCCTTCGATGACGTAGACGGCGTCGGGGCGCTCGGCGGCGAGGGTCTTCACCCGCGCGACGTCCGTCTCCGCAGCCCGCAGCACCACGAGCGGCAGGGGGTCGTAGGCGGACAGCGGCCGGATGTCGTACGCGGGGAGGTCCGCCGTGCCGGCCGGGGCGCCGGGGTCGAAGATGGCGCCGTCCATGACCTCGAAACCGAGGCGGCGCCCGAGCCGCTGGACCGGATAGCGATCGGCCCGCGGATCGTCGTTGTTGCCCCGCCAGCTCCAGCCCAGACCCAGCACCAGCGCGGCGCCGCCGCCTTCGACCCAGGTGGAGATCGCCGAAATTTCGGCGTCGTCGAGGGCGCCCCAGGGATTGCCGACGACGAGGACGTCGACGTCGCCGAGCGCGGCCGCGTCGAGGGGGGCCGTCACGGTCGTGAGCGAGAGGCCCCGCCCCTCGAGAAGACCCCGAACCGCCGGCGAGAAGCCGTCGAGGCCGAGCCACTCCCCATGCCCGGTGGAGAAGCCGATGCGCGTGCCGCCGCCGAGGAGCCAGGTGAACAGGCGCTCGCGGAATGCGTCGTTGTCGACCCGGCCGTCGCCTTCGCCGCCGAATGCGCCCTCGTGCCCGGCCCAGGCGACGACGCGGCCCGCGCCCACGACCCCCAGGTACCCGGGGGCCGGCAGCGTGCCGGCCAGGCCCCGACGGTCGCCGCCCGTCGCTTCGGGCGAGGCCCAGACCAGGGGGACGTAACGCGCCGGATCGGCCTCGACCCGGCTCATCAACAAGTCGAAGTGGAGCCGGTGCAGGTCCGCCGTGACCTGCGCATGGCCGGCGGCACACGGGACGCAGCCCGACGGGGGGACGGCGGCGTCCGGGCCGGGATCGGCCGAGGCGTCGACGTCGGGCGCTGATCCGGCATCGCCGCGCGGGGTCGGGGTCGCGTCGGCAGCGGCATCGGGACCGGCTTCCTCGCCGCCCTGCTCGCGGCCGCCGTCGGCCACCGCCGCGTCCGGCGTCGCCCCACCGGCCGCACGCGCATCCGGCGGGCCGGACGCATCGCCCGACGATTCGGCACAGCCCGCCGCGGCGGCGAGCAGTGCGGCGAGGGCGAGGGGGGCAGGGCGCTGCGACCGAGCGCGCGGGGGCGTGAACACGAGGTGTCTCCAGGCCCGCGAAGGGCCGCTGTTCGTTTCGACGCCGAAGATACCCGACCGCGGCCCGGGCGCGCACGCTCGCAACGGCCGGATCTTGCCCGCGCGCCGGTTTCGGCTTTCCATGCACACAGGAGGAGATGTGGAATCTGGTTTGCGTCGCCGCCTCACGTGGGCGCTCGGACTCGTCAGCGTCCTCGTCTTTCTGGTCGTCTGCGGCATCGTGGCGTTCGAAGCCCGGCGGGACCGCACGGCGGTGGAGCTGCGGGTGGGCTGGCTCATGGCCCTTTCGGGGGGGCCGCACCGGGCCGGCGAGGCGCGGGCCGCCGCCCTGGCCGTGACGACGTGCGAGGACTGTCGCGAGGCGACGCGCACCACCGCGCGGGCGCTGCTCCTCGCGCCGGGGAGCCAGCCCCCCATCGAGCCGCTCGTGCTGGCGCTGCGAAGCGAGAACGCCGCCTTCAGCCGGGAGCTCGGCGCCGCTTGGGGCACGGTCGAGGTCCTGCTCGGCGGCGCCGTCGTGTTCGCGCTCGGGTTCCTCGTATTACTGCGTCACTCAGCCCGCCGGACCCGGCAGATGGCGCGCGCATGGCAGGCCCTCTCCGACGAGAAACGCCAACGCGAAGCCGCCCAGGCGCAGTTGCACCAGCACGAGGCCTTCAGCGCCGGCCTCTTCGACTTCGCCCCGGTGGGCATCCAGGTCTTCGACGCCGACGGCCTGTGCGTGCGCATGAACCCGGAGCAGGCCCGCATTCTCGGCCTGCCGTCGACGGAGACCGGCGTCGGGGTCTTCAACATCCGCACGGATCCGTTCGCGCTGGCCACGGGGACCGCCGCGCGCATCGCCCCCGCGTTCTCGGGCGAGATCGTCGAGATCCGCGGCCGCAGTGTGGACTTCGGCCTGGACGAGAACGCCTGGCCGACCCATCGCGGGGTGCTCGTCCTCGACCAGCTCTATTTCCCGATCCGGGATGCGTCCGGGCGGGTGAGCCACGTCGTCGCGCTCTACCGGGACGACACCGAGGCCCACGAGACGCGCGGCCGGCTGGCGCTTTCCGAGCGCCTGGCCACGGTCGGGACCCTGGCCGCCGGGGTGGCGCACGAGATCAACAACCCGCTCGCGTTCATCTCGAGCAACATCGGCTGGATCGGTTCGGTCCTCGAAGAGCGCCGGGACGCGCTGCCGGGCGATCTCTGGCCGGCACTCGACGAGGCGTTGAAAGACGCGACCGACGGCGTCCGCCGCGTGCGGGCCATCGTGCGGGATCTCGGCACGTTCAGCGGGCCGCCGCGCACCGCCCCCGCCGTGGTCTCGCTGCGGGCCATGGTCGAGCCGACGCTGCGGATTCTGGCGCACGAGCTGCGCAATCGAGCCACGGTCCGCAACGAGATCCCGAGGGACCTCTCCGCGCTCGCCGATCCGCAGGCGCTCGGCCAGGTCATGTTGAACCTGGTGCAGAACGCCGCGCACGCCATCGATCCGGGCGAGCCCGCGTCTCACCGCATCACCCTCACCGGGGAGCGCCTCACGGGCGGCCGCGTCCGCCTCACCGTTCGCGACACGGGCCACGGGATTCCGCCGGAGGTCGCGGCGCGCGTCTTCGATCCGTTCTTCACGACGAAACCCGTGGGGCAGGGGACGGGTCTGGGCCTGAGCCTGAGCCGCGGTCTCGTGCTGGCGATGAGCGGGCGATTGACGTTCGAGAGCACGCCCGGGCAGGGCTCGGCCTTCCACGTGGATTTGCCGGGGGCGGGCGTGGGCGCCAACCCCACGGCGAGGACGGGCGAGGACGTGGGCGCGTCGAAACCGGCGCCGGCGCCGATCGGGCTGTCCTCGGGCGGGACCGGGCGGCGCGACCGGATTCTGGTCATCGACGACGAACCGCTGCTCGCCGCCTCGCTGCGTCGCCTGCTGGCACCGCGGGTCGAGGTGGTCGGCGAGACCTCCGGTGTCGCTGCGCTGGAGCGCATCGCCGGCGACACGAACTGGTCGGCCATCCTGCTCGACGTGATGATGCCGGAGATGGACGGCATCGAGGTCCTCGAGGCGCTGCGCGGGTTGGCCCCCGACCTCGTCCCGCGGGTCATCCTGATGACGGGCGGCACGTTCTCGACGGAGACGGATGCGCTGTGGGCGGCGTATGCCGGCCCCCGCCTCACCAAGCCCTTCGAGCCGGAGGCGCTTCAGGCGGCGCTTCGGGCCGTCAGCGGTGGGGCAGAAAACAGGCGTGATTCGCCTTGAAGGGCGCCCGCAGACCGCCCGTGATGGCCTTCATCGCCGGGGACTTGTCGAATCGCGCGGCAATCCAGCGCCGCGCCTCCATCCGCGGGTGGCGATCCCCGCACCGGAAGTCGTCGTAGAGCGACAGCTCCGTATCCGGGCCAAACGGCCGGATGTCGGTGATGCCGAAGTCCGCCGGACGCGCCTCCATGGGGCTCTTGCGCGGCAGATTCAGGATCGAGACGTTCACGTCGCTGATGTCGTCGGCACACGCCTCGACCATCTGCAAGGTCTCTTCGCGCTCGACGTCCGTCTCGGTCGGCATGCCGAACAGCAGGTAGATCTGGTTGCGAATCCCCACCGCGCGGGTGCGCCGCAGCATGTC
Source organism: Myxococcota bacterium (assembly GCA_023150895.1). GTDB lineage: Bacteria > Myxococcota_A > Bradymonadia > UBA7976 > UBA1532 > CAINDO01. The sequence goes on from JAKLJY010000117.1 coordinate 24,499, forward strand.
CTGCATGCACGCGACGTCGACGCCCTTGTCCATCATCTCGAGCAGGCGCGGCGAGGCCGACTCGACGCCGACCTGAAGCATCGCGCAGCCGCCCGCGGCGAGCCGCTCGACCATCGCGGGATCCGTGAACCGACGCTCGGGGCGGACGAAACCGTGCCACTGAATCGGCGCGCCCCTCGCAGCGATGACCTTGGACAAGTGGTCGAGGTGGCGGGGCGGCAGCGCGGCGTCCGTCAGGTGCAGCATCGCGCCCCCGGGGAACCGCTCGACGACGGCGTCGACGAGGCTCTCCAGGGTGTCCGGCGGGGCGGCCCGATGGCGCGCATAGATGTAGTCCGGGCAGAACGTGCACTTCGCCCAGTAACACCCCCGCCCCAGCGCCAGCGGGACGACGGGCAGCGGTGCCAGGTAGGCCTCCCACGGCATCGACGCGAGATCGAGCGCCCGGGGCCCGCTGGGGAGGGCCGGCGACTCGACCCCGAGTTCGGCCGCCAGCGCCAGCAGATCGGCGTCGTGCCCGGCGGTGACGTGGTCGAACAGATCGAACGCGCCGCCGGACGTCGCCTGGCCGGTGTCCGTCCAGCACGCCACGAGCGGCCCCCCGAGCCAGCGCTTCACGCCGGGCAGGTGCTCGCGCAGAAGCCACGCCAGGCGCACGGTCGCCGCGGCCTGGTTCAGGAACGTGAGCGAGAGACCCACGTGGGTCGCGCCCCGGGCGGCGATCTCCGGGATCAGGACCGACTCGAAGTAGTCGTCGAACGGACCTTCCCGGGAAGCGAGGGCGAGCAACTGAGCCCGGCTCTCGGGGCGCAGATCGGCGAAGGCCACGTCGGCGACGTGCACGCGCACGCCGGGCCACGCCGCCGACGCGATGCGCCAGGCCGAGTCCAGATGGGCGATCGCGGAGGAGTAGTGGTGCCGCGTCGCGTACGTCCCGGGCAGGGTCAGGGCGGGGCGCGGCGTGTCGAGGGTGGCGAGGTGGCTTTGCAGCGTCCGCAGGGCCGGCTCCGGGACGCCCCGGGTGCGCAACTGCGGGGCCAGGGTCTCCAGGCGCAGCGTGTGGCGGTACCAGCCGATGCTCGCGTCGATCGCGTGGGTCGTCAGGCCCAGCGCCGCGAAGAGGCGCGCCGCAGCCGGGCCCGAGACGTTGGGCTCCGACGGCTTCGTCACGGGCGGGGTGACGAAGACGAGCACGGGGCGCCCGGCGGTCACGTCAGAACCGGCCTCCGAGGACGAGCGACCCCGGCCCCGGCGTGAGCGATACACCGGCTTCGCCCGCCGCCGCGGGATCCGGCGACGAGAGCCAGAGCCAACCGGCGACCCCGGCCAGCGCACCGGCGAGGCCGAACGCCACGTAGCTGTAGATCACCCGGGACTCGGCGTCCGTCTGGGCGTTGCGCGCAATCTGGGCTTGCCGGTGGGCGGCCCCGGCGTCGCTGACGCGCAGGTAGTCGGCATGCGCGGCATCCCGCGTCTCGATGGCGGACTGCGCCCAGTACTGCAGCCCGACCCCGGCCCCGGCCAGGGCGACGGCCCCCAGCGCGGTGACCAGGGGCGCGACGCCGCCACCCCCCTCCGACGCCGGGGGGCGCGCGACGTCGGCCTCGGCCTCTTCGACGCCGTCGGTGCCGGCCGCGGCCGCGAGCTCGGGCGATCGATCACGCTCGCACTGCGCTGCGAGGGCCGCGCGGCGCTCCTGCGCCACGGCGCGGGTTTCGGCGTGCTCGGGCTCGGGCGGCGCGACCTCGAGATATCGACCGTAGGCCGCTTGTGCGTCGCAGGCCGCGCCGAGCGGGCCGCCGGCCACGTCGCCGTCCGCGAGAAAGGCGAGATTGTACAGCGTCTGAGCGCGCAACACGTGACCCGGGGGGAGCGCCCCGAGCGCCGCGATGAAGAGTTCGCGGGCGCGGGCGCGGTCGCCGGCTTCAAAGGCCCGCATGGCCGCTGCGTACTGGGCCTCGGCGGCCTGCACGGCGGGATCGGCCTTCGGGGTCTTCGGACGGGCGGGGGCCGGCGCCGCAGGCCGCGGCGGCTTCTTCGGCGCGGGCCGGGCGGCAAGGGCAGAAGGGCTCGCGAGCACGACCGCGAGCAGCGCGCACGACACGGCGGCGAAGCGCGTGCGTCGCGTCATGGGAGCGCCCCGGGGGCGCAGGTCTGTCCCAACATGGGCAGGCGGCAGGCCGCCAGCGCCCGGGTGTAGGCGGGCGGGGGGCTCGGGACGGCGGCGAGATCGGCCCGCGCTTCGGCGATCTTCTCCCAGCCGACGCGAACCTGGTTCTGCCAGTGCTTGACGCAATCGTGCTCGATCCAGTCGACGTATCGCTGAATCACC